>CAYRMD010000013.1:0-73681 GCA_964425225.1 uncultured Pirellulaceae bacterium
CTCGTTGGCATACCCGGCGGCTGGGACGAGCAACGGGAGAAAAACCGCACTTTTTCAAAAAGTCCGGCCCCGGGCGATTTTGAAAATCCCCGGGTCGTCGAAAGAAGGGGAGCCTGGCGTGGCCACGGCGTATCCTATTGGACGCCCTTCACCAGCTCGGAGGTGCGCGTCTAGCGGCCGTGCCGCCAGTGGACGTTCGACTCCTCGTAGGGTGGGTTGGTAATCAGGTGACCGGCGGCGCTACGAACCTGCCCGATCACCGCCGCCTACTTCAAGAGACTCCCGGAATGGACTCGAACGGTAGCCCCTGAAGATCGGTCTCCGGCGCACGTTTAGACAAATACAGCATCTCGATCCCAACGACGTGATCCGGGTCGTCCTAATCGACGATGATGCCGGGTGAGACCTCCTCGAAACGAGCCGCGGGGTTTTGGCTCCAACTCAGCTAGAGTGCGTCGGCTTGTCGGTCCACTTTCAGTTTCATGGGGTAGCTTTCGATTGATCTCCGATCAAAGAATACAGTCACCACCATGAGCGGCGTTCTTTTGTCACAGACGATGACGCGCAACACCCGATTGCCAAACTCGGGAATCCGCACCAAGTGGTGTTCCAGATCTGGATCCACCCGGTCGGCCTCGGTAGTTTCAGGCGGGCTCAAAATCGGTACGATTCAGGCGACTGGGATCTAGCGCTTTGTCAAAGCGTCCCGGGCGTGTTCTGTGAGCACGTAGTCCATCAGCCTGCTTCGTTTAGTCCATGATCGTTAAGCCCTCAATCCCCCAATATCGACAATCTTGACCGCGATGCGCTTGAACTGGCCTGCCTGGTATAGATGCTCGCTGTCCAATAGAAGGCCCGCATCAATGCGGTCACTCCCAACGCGGCGCCGCGTTCACCAAACAGAAATTTGGGATAGGCTCCAAATAGAAAAACCCGACGAATCCCAAAAATCTCACACATGGGTTTTCGGCCTATAGAAACTTCTCTATAGCCTTTTCAAGCGAATATTACGAAAGTGGATTTCGGCTCCTTCCGATTGCAAGGCAATTGTACCTTTAGTTTGACTGGCTTGGGTGCACTGGTTAACCAGTTCGCCGTTAACATAGACGGTGATCGTGTCCCCACGGCAAATCACCACCATCTCATTCCACTGGCCAATTGGTTTTTCCGAACCGTCGGTTAAGTTCAAATGTCGGCGGCCCATCCGGCGTTTTTCCACATCAGGTATTTTGATCTCAGTTCCAATCACCCAAAAATCACCGGCATTGCCCGATGCTAATTGCACTTCGATCGACTTGGGCCAAACCCCAATCTCGCGGGGAGTCGTGCAGTGTAGCAGTACACCACTATTGCCGCCGGAAGAGCCCTCCGGCCAACGCCATTCCAACCGCAATTCGTAGTCGGAAAACTCCTCTTTGGTTTGCAAGTAACCAGCCGGTCGCCCACGGCACACCAACACCCCATTGCGCATATTCCAGACATCCTCCAATTTGAAATTCGGATCCTGCAAATAATACGTCCAGGCATCCAGCCCTGTGCCATCGAATAGTTGTACCACCGAATCCTGCGCCGACACGTTGCGAACAGCCGTCAAAACAGCAAGACAACTTATCCACAACCCATTGCGTCTGACAAACGGCATAGCTCGCATCATCGACAACGCTCCTATCACTGGGGACAGCACGTGTTCGTTCGACAACGAGCACCATCTTAACGCTTTTTGAGCGAAAAAGGCAGCCTGTGAAGCAAGTCGCATCGACCTTGAGCTTGGCTTTTGTCAATTCGACGGCTCTAAGATGGGAATGATTAACGCAAAGGCGCAAGGAAAGAAACTCGCAAGCCCGCTCAAGCAGGGCATTCAACTGTGCAGAGGCTATGTGATGACTCCGGGGCAAGTGGTTTTTGTAGGTGTGTAGCTTATATTAGGTGATTCCGGCTTGCTATAAAGCCAAGCCGGCAAGCGCCTCAAGCGAACCGATCGATTCGTGCCTTCCACGAAAAGGAAGTAGCGAATGAAAGTCGTGTACCTCGAGTGCCAAAGTGGCATTAGCGGCGATATGATGCTCGGTGCCCTCGTTGATGCTGGTGTCCCATTGGACGTTCTCCAGGCCGGGCTCGACTCGCTCGGCTTACCCCTGTGCCGATTGGAAAAGGAGAATGTGAAACGCAAGGGTTTTCGTGCGACGAAAATCCGTGTCCAGCACGCGGACGAGAAATCGCATCGACATCTACATCATATTACCGCGTTGATTGACCGGTCGTCGCTTAACGAACGGCAAAAAACATTAGCCAGACAGATCTTTGGGCGATTGGCGGAAGCGGAAGCCCGAGTGCACGATACGACGATCGAGAAGGTGCATTTTCACGAGGTGGGCGCGGTCGATTCGATTGCCGATATCGTAGCTACGGCCATCGCTTGGGATATCGTGGATCCTCAACTGGTGTGCTGTTCGCCTGTACCCGTTGGCGGTGGCACGGTCGAGATCGCCCACGGGCGCGTCGCTGTCCCCGCACCGGCTACGGCTGAGTTATTGAAGGGTATCCCCCTAGCACCGTCCAATATACCGTTCGAACTGACGACCCCTACCGGCGCGGCCCTGGTCGCTGCGCTCGTCCATCGCTTCGGGCCGATGCCGGCTATGACCATCGAGTCGATCGGCTATGGAGCCGGGGATCGAGACTTAACCGAGCAGCCGAATGTATTGCGACTCTTCGTTGGGCAAGCCTCGGAAACAGAACTGCGCAGCGATGTTATCTGGGTGCTTGAAACCAATCTGGATTCGATACCCGGCGAAATAGTGGGACATTGCGTTCATCTATTATTGGAAGCCGGTGCTCTGGATGTTTTTACCTCCTCGATCTACATGAAAAAAAACCGCCCTGGCATCCTGTTATCGGTCCTGTGCGAGGGCCCGGTAGTCGAACGCCTTGAAAGCATTATTTTCCGAGAAACCGGTACACTCGGTATTCGCCGTTGGCCAACCCAGCGACATAAACTGCCTCGCCGTCTGCACGCGGTTCTCACCCCGTGGGGACCTGTCCAAGGCACGGTCGCACAATGGTCAGACGGCCGCGAAGTTTTTGCTCCGGAATACGACTCCTGCCGTCAACTTGCTGAACAACACCGAATCGCGCTACGCGAGGTTTATGAAGCGGCACAGTGGGCCTTCCGATCCACAACTAACGACGTTGCTAAATAACCGCTATACACCGGCTAGTCAGACTAGTGTAATTGTCCTATAGCCAAAGGTGTGTAAGCACGCCGGGCCACCATATGCTACGCTTGCGAGGGCTGCGCGGCACGGTTGCCGGCGAAGGCGTCGATCGACCGAATCCCTTACCCGTCGAGGATCCCCCGAAATGCAATGGCAACAATGGCAGGCCGAACCCAATTGGATGTTCCTGGCTGGCGTGGTGCTGGCCAGTTTCGTGTTGATTCGTCTTTATTTAATTCGCAGTCGGCGTGCTAGGAATTCAGCGATCGAAACGCCGCGGCAACCAGACTTTAGGCGGGGTCAGTTTTTTGCCAGTGCTCCGCCGCAAGCTGTGCAGTGGCAAGTCGAAATGCACGAGATTGCTCGAGAAACCAAAGCAGAATTGGATTCGAAGATGCGGGCACTGCAAGTGTTGCTGCGCGATGCTCAGCAATGCGAGTCGCGATTGCGCGAGCTTGTCGAGCGGCTGGAAATAACGTTAAAAGAGCTGTCTATCCCTAAAGACGACCATTGCCCTCGCTGATCTTAGCGCTATCCAACTAGCCGCATACACAAAAGTTAGGGGCCACTCGGTAACCCCGGCAGGCCGGCATTGAGACCGGGAACATTTGCTGATTTGTCCGAGGGTAAAGCCCCGGGTAACGTTCCGCTCTCCAGCCCTGGAAGGGCCGGCAACAGGTTGCTCGAACCGGTGCCGACTCCGCCAGCAAGCCCGGGCAGTCCCAACATGGCGGGCGATCCAGCAGTGTTGGCGGAACCGGCTGCGTTTCCGGCTGCTGTCTGGGCGACGCTCGTCCCAAAGCGGTGTTGGCGATAAACATGGGACCGGAACCGGTGCGACTCGGCCGTATGATTGCGGTAAACGTGGGATCGATACTGGTGTTGCCGGTATGCGTGTTGTGCATGCGTCGGCGTCGACATGAAAACCCACAGTATCAGACAAACTGATAGAAACCGACTTGTTGTCATTAATGCTCCGATTGTAGAGTGAGACATGAGGCGACTACTCCTTACACAGATCTTATTTTTAGCTTTCTGCTACTCGCCTGGAGTGCGTCACACAGAAAGGTTCCCTGTGCTCCTACTACGATTACTTCCTCATGCATTTGGGACGGTCTAGCGGAAAAGTTAGCCACAAGGCAAAAAACGGAACGCGTAGCCGTTAACGAGAAGCAAGCGGATCTTGGTTTCTACCCCCAACAAGTCTACGTTACGCCCCGGCCAAGGCAAATAACATGGGAGAAGCCGGGACACGAAAGCGGCCAATAGGTAGGTTAGAACTTCCAAATGCCAGTTTTAGGACACAGGATAATAGTGCCTTTAGAAATACTTGCGCTAGAAAAAAAGCTATTTCTGATGGAAGTGGACGGTGGTTAGGCCAGCTGGGTGCATCAGGAGGCGCGTCAGGTTAGCGGGCCAAGGACAACCTGCAACCACCGCATGCGTCGCCTCGACGATGGGCAACACGGCGATCCCAAATAAATGTACCGTCTAAGCTAACAGCGACGTACTTTTGACACGGACCGCACTTTGGAACCGGTCCCGACGATAGGCTTTGTTCGCGTCGTACGTGCACCTTGTCCGTACGATGGGCTGATTCTTGGATAGGTTCCAAGGAGACCGATAGTTCCTCACTCCACCTACGTGCCTATGGGTTTACGGTTGGCTCGACGGAACGGAGCCCGATTCTATCCGTTTGTGGACCACAATTTGTAGTTGTCCGGCATTATCGGCCAAGAGAGCGGGAGAATCGTTGATTTTGAGGCAGAGTCGACCGCTGTGCTCCGGTCGCCAAATCAAGCCTTTTCCGACCAGCACCGGCCGGCTCATCGTCGTGGGGTCCTGGTCTGGAACGATAGCTGCCAGCAAAGCCCCTAACGGTTTTCCTCGATAATAGTGCAATGTGATCCCTTGCGGCTCGCACCACCAGATCGAAGGCTGTTGGGCAAGTTGATAGCGACCTCGAGCCGAAAATTGGACGGGTTGCTCTTTTTCTAAATGGATGCCCGTAATCAACCAACCCTGGTCGGCGCGCAGAGTAACGGAAAAGCTGGCGGCATTCTCCGAGCGGGGCGGCTCGAATTGCAGACTTGCGCGCGAAAGATCGTAACCGAATTCCAATTCGTGGATGAACACATACCATTCCAATTGGACGTGCGACCAATTAGAACCATAACGGGACACGAGCTGTTGCGAGAAGGCAGGCGATCGATCGGCAAGATGCTGGCGGCAGAGCGCAAAAGGCTCGCGATACGCCGGGTGGTTCTCGAAAAAGAATACCGCGGCCCAACTCCATGCGTACGGTTCGAGCTGTCGGTGGGCATCGGCGCCAAATTGCATCACTTCGGGCAAACGCAATGGCTTTCCAGAGGTCGCAGCCTGGCGTAATAATTTGATCCGCCCCCAAAACGGAACTTCGTCCGGTGCGACTGGGTTGATTCCGACTTGTAAACGGTTGTCTAACCAACGATGCAAGGCTAGGTACTCAGCGATGCCTTCGCTATACCACGGCGAGCCACTTCCTCCAAGCAGTTCTTCGCAAAAGGCGTGCACTCCCTCGTGCAATAATAGGTGTCGCCGATAGTAGGCAACCGGCTGTTCATAAAGCCAGATTCGGCCGTCGCGGTAAAAACCGGTCGGGAACGGGGGCAAGTCCGACGGGAGAAAGCCTGCCCTGCGAAATCGTTGGGGATCTTTCATCAAAAACGCACGGGGCCGAAACGATTGAAACTGCGGATCGGGTAATTCAAAATACTTCGCCCAGAGTACGACCGCTGCGTCGAAGACGGCGGGCAAATCATCGACGTCTTCTCGTGGCGGTAGATCGGTAATAAGCTCCAGATGTTTCCCGGAAAGGTACCGCAAGTCGGCAGGCAGGTTAGGCGGTGCGTCCGGCTCCTGGCTTGTCGCCGGCTGAACAACGCAAGGCAACACCAGATAAACGGCGATCAACGCGATTCCAATAGCCACACGCGGCTTAACAATAGCAGCAGGTACTACACGGAGTCTGCCAACGGATCGGCCCATGATCCTACAACCTCAAGTTACGGCTACGTTTAGGTGTCGGGCTACATGTATCTTAGATTAGTGGGCAATATCAAAAGGTTCTACCGCGGGAAAGGTCGTGACATGCCAAATCGCACCAAGAAGTTTGCCGCCCTTGCGTCGCTGGGACATGGGTTGATCGTTTGTGTGCTAGGTCTAACGGCAGCGGCATGCCGTACCGGCACACAGCCAGAAGTAGTCGTCTATACGGCGTTGGATCAAGAGTTTTCCGAACCGGTGCTCGAACGTTTCCGACACCAGACCGGCATTCGGGTGCGAGCGGTTTATGACATCGAGTCAACTAAGACCGTCGGCTTGTATCAGAGGATTGTTCGCGAGCGGGAGCAACCGCTGTGCGATGTTTTTTGGAACAATGAAATCATGCATACGGTGCAGTTAGAGGAGCAAGGATTGCTGGCGAGTTATCGGCCTGGCGAAGCCGAACGATTTCCGGCACAGTTTGTTTCACCCGATGGTTATTGGGCCGGATTTGCTGGTCGAGCGCGGGTGCTGCTGGTGAACCGCCAGGTTTTGGGTGGCGAGCCGCCCCCGCAATCGATTCGCGAATTGGCAGATCCCCGATGGAAAGGACGCGCCGGGCTAGCGCGCCCGTTGTTTGGTACAACCGCAACACACGCGGCGGTACTGTTCGATGTGTGGGGAGAGGAAGAAGCGACCCAATTCTTCGAACGCGTGGCACGCCAGGCAGCAATATACTCGGGCAACAAACAAGTGGCCCTGGATGTTTCTGCCGGGCGAATCGCGTTCGGGCTGACGGACACAGACGATGCGGCAATGGAAATCGCTAGGGGCGCGCCTGTGTATATTGTTTGGCCGGATCAAGGCCCGGGGGAACTGGGAACATTGTTGATCCCCAATACCGTGGCGCTGATCAAAGGAGCACGCAATCCGGACCATGCACGGCGCTTGATCGAGTTCCTGCTCAGTGCTTCCGTTGAATCGTTGCTGGCGCAGGCTGCCAGCCGTCAGATTCCTTTGGGTAGTAACGTAACTGCGGGGCCGGACTTGGTTGGTGTTCAAGACGTGCGTTGGATGGAGGTGGACTTTCGCCAAGCCGCGCGCCTCTGGCCGCGCGCCGCTGCCAAGCTGCAGGAGCTGTTCCCCTAGTGTGCCCTGCTCATCGAGACTGTCACGGATCATAGAGCAATTGTCGAAATACGTACGGCAACTGTCGGTGTCGGAATGTCGGAAATGGGGAATTCTTAACCCGTCGGTGCTGAACCCCCAAATGGGCACCGAGCCAAGGCACCTCGAGCATTGCGACCGACTCTTATCCCCATGTACAATGGCAGGAGGTGGGTAACGGGTATCGTGGATTCCACAATGGCAGGATGGTTAAACGTTCTTATTGTTAGCAGCCTCGTGCTGGCAAACGGTTTTTTTGTTGCTGCTGAGTTTGCACTTGTAAAAGTCCGTATTGCGCAAATCGAGGTCCTAGCCAGAGATGGAAGCTGGAAGGCTCGCTGGGTGCGCCATGTCCTGGGGAAACTCGATGCGTACCTATCGGCGTGTCAGCTAGGCATCACGTTGGCCAGTCTTGGCTTAGGTTGGGTGGGCGAGCCGGTGGTAGCGCGAGGTTTATTGGCTGCCTTTAGCGCCTGGGGGTTAGACGAGCAGCATGCCCATTATATTAGCTGGCCACTGGCCTTCGCCTTAATCACGTTTCTGCATATTACGCTCGGCGAACAGGCTCCTAAAGTTTTGGCTGTCCAGAAATCACGTGGTACGGCATTGGCAGTAGTTGGCCCCCTGGTTGTCTTCCATATCGTTTTTCAGCCGGTCATCGCGCTGATCAACGGGTTTAGTAATCTGATGTTACGCATTGTGGGCGTTCGGTTGTTGGACGGCCAGGAACAAGCTCACTCGGAAGAAGAATTGCGATTGATTCTGGCCGAGTTAGCGGCCGGCGGCAGCTTGAGTCTGGGCGAACGTGCCATCATGGAAAACGTGTTGAATCTGGAAGATAAACGGGCTCGACAGGTGATGGTTCCCCGTAGTGATATCGTTTTCTTGAGCACGACGCGGTCGCTGGAGGAAAATTTTCGTATTGTCGCTGAGTCGGGACATACTCGCTTTCCTTTATGCGAGGGGGATTTGGATCACGTAATCGGCATGATCCACGCCAAGACGTTATTGCAGCGAGTCATTACGCGCCGTCCGCCCTCGACGATCCGCGAGCTGGCGCAGGAGGTCAAGTTCTTCCCAGAAACGATCCGCTTGGATGGCCTGCTCCGTGAATTCCTCCGAGGACGCCAGCATATGGCAATGTTGGTCGATGAGTACGGCGTAATCTCCGGGTTAGTTACGTTCGAAGATGTATTGGAACAGGTCGTCGGACCAATTTACGATGAGTTCGATAGAGAATTGCCTCCCATTGTCCAAACCAGCCCGGGTCGCTATGCGATCGATGCCCTGTGTCCGATCGATGAATTTGCAGAAAAATGTCACGTGTCGCTGCCTGAGGTCGAGGCGGATACCGTGGGGGGCATGATCAGCGAACTATTGGGTCACATTGCCAAAGAGGGTGAATCCATACGGTTGGGAGCCCAAGAGTTGAGGGTTGTGAAAGCCGATAGTCGTCGTGTCAAGCGCCTTGAACTAATCGCAGTGGAAGGCCCGCCGGAAGAGCGCTGTGATGCACCTGCCGAGCTATCACTTGACGATAGTGTGGCCGATAATCACGGGAAGAGTAGCTCGAGCTCCTGACCGGTGGGCTGGCGCCCGTACTGGCTGATTTCGAACACTTCTACGAACATCAGACGTTCCCCTACCTGGCCCCAACGCTCAACCAAAGCATTACGAAAAGAATCGGCTCGCCGAATCATCCAGCGCTCAAACCACCGGCGTAGCCAAACCAGTCGCTCGTTGTGGTCCGCAGGCGGTGACTCCAACCCCTGATTGTGTGGGAGAAACTCAAACACCTGGCTCTCATGACAGGCTAACAGTTGGACGATTCCGTCTACTACATCAGTAACGTCACGCACGACGTCGGGTCTTAATGGCACCGGGCGTGTGAAAAGATCACACATGTAGGCAACGACCGGATCGCGATCCAAATAGGGAGCATCCGGAACCACCAGCGGCACAGTCACCATGTAGCAGGCGTCCTGCACAGCCTGCCCGACCGCTCGATGGTCCGGATGATAATCATACGGTCGATGCGTCAGCACAAGATCCGGTTGAAATTCACGAATTTCACGGATGATTGGGGTGCGAAGCGCAAGGTTCGATTCCAGCGCCCCATCCGGATAATCCCATGTTCGATAGGTAGCTCCCAGCATGCGGCCAGCCGCTTCGGCTTCGTGTCGGCGTCGAACCGCAAGCTCAAAAGGATGCATGTGGTGATGCCCTGCGGCACCGTTGGTCACAGAGATCAGGCGAAGCTCCGTCCCACGAGAAGCATGGCGTAACAGGGTGCCACCGGCATGGAACTCGGCGTCGTCTGGATGCGCTCCAAACACCAACACGCGAAGCGGTCGCTCCATCCTCAACTCCTGTTGACGAAGCTCAAAGAAGACGGTCACCCGTCGAAGAAATGCAATTCCGCTATGATAATAGGGTGGCCGAAGATAGGCGCTAAGAGGCGTTGGACACAACCCTTGCCCAGACGGCCGCGGTTAGGATGGACCGGGAGTGCGACTCGTTTTTCTACCGCATAGTACCGTTTTCGTTTCCAGTCGCCTCCTAAGTTACCACACAAGGGACCTGCCATGTGCCAATGGACGACGAATCGATGCGTGTACCTTTACGGTGCCATGTGGCTGGGTATCTTCTCTTGGAATTCGACGACACTTCTGGCCGACGTGGACTTGAGTGGCTACCGAGTCCCATGCCGTATCGAATGCCGTGCGGTCGGCAATGAACTGGAAGTGGTGTGGCCGCTAGGTTCTCCGCCGGGTAATAACGGATTCCTGCGCTTAAGTGCCGACGCCGAACAGGCACCGATTCTCGAGCTAGGGTGGATCGATAACTCGCGCCGTGCTGTGGTGCTCCAAGATCAAGAGCCAGTCTATTTTTTGACCGTGGGAACTCGTCAAATGCCTCCCAGCAAACCATCCTGGCAAAAATGGCTTACGTTTTTCGACAATCCTGCCCAGCGACCTCACCAGACCTACCGTACGGAGTGGACCGAGCGATTTTTGCGAGTTACCAGTCATGCGGATCGAGTAACGATTGACATTGGCCACTGTCGCGCAGGCCCGTTCGAAGGTCGGTTGGTGATCGAGTTATATGCCGATTGCGGCTTGATCGCCTTTCGCGCTGTAGTAAGTACCACCCAGGACGATCGAGCGATTCTTTATGATGCGGCTCTGGCGGGGCCGATCCATCCGGCTCGAAGCGTCCTCTGGAAAGATACCGAAGACCGCTGGCAACAGGCACCGCTTCGTTCCGGTGAAGCAGCGCAACCCTTGTCGGTTCGCGGCCGAACGATTGTTATCGAAAGTAGCGCAGGATCGCTGGCTCTTTTCCCGCCGCCGCATCAGTACTTTTTCGCCCGGGACTTGACCACGAATCTACGTTATGTGTGGTTCGGCCATGGATACCACCAACTCGAGCCGCGGCATGCCGTAGGGATTCGTACTGAAAAGACAGGAGGGGGCTCGTGGGTTCCCTGGTGTAATGCCCCGCCGGGCACACAGCAGCAGTTGACCCTGTTTGCACTTCTTTCGCCGCACGACGGGCAAACGGCCTGGAACGAGGCCCTCCGCTATACGAACCAGGATCGATTCCCGACAATGCCGGGCCGTGTAACCTTTACCAGCCACTACCACATGGCAGTGGCCGTGTCAGAAATGGAGGCGCAACGTCAGGGGCGAGGAGGCAGGATTCCGGAGTTCGTGGACGTCTTTAAACGCATGAACGTACAAGTCGTTCACTTAGCGGAATTCCACGGAGACGGCCACCCACAGGATCCCGGGCCACTGCGTTTGCCCGAACTTCAGATGATGTTTGCCGAGTGCCGCCGGCTGTCGGATGCGTCGTTCCTGCTATTGCCCGGCGAAGAGGCCAATCGACATCTGGGTCTGAACGAACCGGGCAAACATCCGGGACATTGGATGTGCCTATTTCCCAAACCGGTCTACTGGACGATGGTCCGCAATCCCGACCAGTCGTTCCTGGAAGAACATCCGATGTACGGCCCTGTCTACCATGTGGGCAGTCGTGAGGAAATGATGCGCTTGCTGGTGCAAGAAAAAGGTCTGGCTTGGGTTGCCCACCCGCGGATCAAAGCATCGAGTTGGACTCCCGATATTTTTCGAAATGAAGACTTCTATCTTGCGGATTTCTTTCTAGGAGCTGCTTGGAAAGCTATGCCTACGGACTTTTCCCATGATCGACTTGGTATACGGGCTCTCGACTTGTTGGATGACATGGCAAACTGGGGACAGCGCAAATATCTTGTTGGCGAAGTCGACGTATTCAAAATCGATCATACTCACGAGCTGTATGGCCATATGAATATTAATTATCTCGAATTAGAAAAATTGCCCCGCTATGAAAATGGCTGGCAAGAAATATTAGATGTATTGCGCCAGGGGAGATTCTTTGTAACGACGGGAGAAGTACTGATAGAAGATTTTCGGATAAACGGGATTTCCGGCGGAGGTGAGGTTAAGCTACCGCCGGATGGCAAAGTAACGTTGCAACTTACGGTAAGATGGACGTTTCCTCCGCGCTTCATATTAATAAGCTCTGGTGACGGTAAAAATGTGTATCATGACCGCATCGATCTAAGTAGTGAAAAAGCCTTCGCTCGCACCGTGCTCGAACGCTCATTGGAGCTCGAAGGACGCTTGTGGGTGCGAATCGAAGCATGGGACGTGGGGGTCAACGGAGCGTTCAGTCAGCCCGTCTGGTTGGTGCGATAGCGGGTATCCGACGGACTATTCTCGTTCTCGAATAGCTAGCGGGTGCAAATTCCTGCCGACGTCGGATTGGGTTAGGGCTGCCGACAAGAAAAAAAGAGGGCTGTGATTGGGGCGGGTCTTAGCGCATGTGCCAAGAAAAGGCCAGTGGATCATGCCGAGGTCACGACTTGCTCGGTTCCATCCGAGCGCAGAGGAAAGACCGGCCGCAAAGGGTTATTCCAGGCGGCCATCCCAATCACGGATCTTAGTGGCGAGTGCTTCGGTGTATTTCAAAGCGGTAGCCGTATTGAAAAGCACCACGTGTTCATGGGGCTCGATCCATCCGCGCGCCCGTAAAGCATCCAGGGCTCCGACGCAGGCGGCTGCTTCGGGGCAGATCGGGATCCCAGTCAATTGCGTTGCTTGACGCATCCACGAGCTAATGGAGGCTTCGGGTACAGCCACGGCGATCCCACGGCTTTCACGCAGCGTGTCCAACATCATAAAGTCGCCAATGGCTGACGGAACGCGTATTCCGGAGGCAATGGTGTGGGCCTCCTTGAAGGGTTCAGCAAAGCGATCGCCTCTTTCGAAGGCGCGCACGATGGGACAGCAGCCGTCGGATTGCACCGCTACCATACGGGGCAACTTCTCTTTTTTTAGCCACCCGAGGGCTAACAGTTCTTGGAAGGCCTTCCACATTCCGATCAATCCTGTGCCGCCGCCTGTCGGATACAAGATCACATCGGGAAGGTGCCAATTGAATTGTTCGGCTAATTCCAATCCCATGGTTTTCTTGCCTTCCAACCGGTACGGTTCGCGAAGCGTCGACAGGTCGAGCCATTCCAGTTGCGGCGCGAGTTCGCGCACGATTTTTCCGCACTCACCGATCAAACCGGCTACTCGGTAGACGCGTGCACCCGCTAGCGCGGCTTCGTATTGATTGACAAGCGGGGTATCGTTGGGCATGAATACATACGCTTCCATTCCCGCGGCGGCGGCATAGAGCGCCGCAGCACCACCAGCATTCCCCGCTGTGGGCAAAGCGACGCGTCGCACTCCGAATCGCCGGGCCATGCTAATGGCCATCGTCATCCCACGACTCTTGAACGTACCTCCAGGTAAACGCGATTCGTCCTTGATCCATAAGTTTGTTACTCCCACGCTCTGACCCAAGCGCGAAGCAGGCAACAATGGTGTGATCGACTCGCCTAACGTGACCGGCTCGAATTCGGGCGGCAAGGGAAGCAATTCCCGATATCGCCACAGGGTGGCCGCTCGTGGAGCAATACACGAAGGATCGATTCTCTTCGCGATCGCCGAAAGATCATAGCGTACCCACAGCGGGCGTTCGGCATGGGTCGTATGCAGCGACTCGGCTGAAAAGCGAGTGCCGTCGATAGCCGATTCCAGGTGACTGACAAAGTAGCTCATTCAGTTCACTCCAGGGTTACCACTGGTCCGCTCGGAACAAACAACAGTCGAACGCGTACCGCAGCACGCGAAAGTTGGTACAGCTCTTGAATCAATGCGCGATAAGCTTCTTGCTGGGGGCGGTAATATTCGACAAGCCGCTGAACGGCAGCAGGGACGTCGGATTCAAGAGAATCGGTTTTGTAGTCGAGAATGTCAGCCGCCAGAACACGTCCTTCCTGGCGTCCTAAGATAAGCCTATCGATACTGCCGGAGAGCAGTTGATTTTGCCATTTGCCTAGAACACGGCGCTCGGTGAATACTTCCCATCGCACTGTTCGTGAACCATCGGGGTCGGAGCTCCACCACGGGCGAGCTGCTTCATAGGACGAACGGCTCAGGGCGCGTTGTAGATCTGGATGAGAAAGTGCATGGCGAAAGACTTCAAGCAGGCGATCTTGGTCAAGCTTCAGCCCGGAGCTGTAGGCGAACGTGCACAAGGCGCGTCGCAAAGCAGGCTCGTCATAGCGAAAATCTTCATACCAGTGAACGTATTGAAACAGTACGTGCATTGCACTGCCCCAGGCCAATGCGCGGGCGCGATCGTCACTTAACACGTGCGTTGCCTTGATACGCCGGTGCCCTTGCAGGCGAGAAGGTGACGTGTATAAGGGAGCCTCAGGTGCCCGACCAAAGCGGATGGGTGTCGGGGGTACGATGACCGATTCAGCGGCCTTCGCCGAAACAGTGTGACGGTACCAACGGGCATCTCCGTGCTCGAACACCACTTGCTTTGGTTCCAGAGGGGCATTTTCTACCAGAGCCATTCGCAGTAAGCCCACCGGAGTGGCTTCCCACGTTCGATTGCCAGTGCGTGGGGGAACTATGATGTGAAGAACATGCACGGCTCGTGTAATAGCTACGTACATCAAGCAGAGCGATTCAATTACCCGCCGGTATTCATCTTCGGCAAACGTTTTTTGATACGCTTCGGGAAGAATCTCTTGAAGTTCCGCGCGGCGGTAAACACACACGCGTTCCACCGGTCCGGTGCCGTCTTTGCGTTGCACAACGCAATAGGGCGGACGTTGCTTGAGTGGAAAGTCAAGTTCCGGCAGCACTACGATATCGAATTCCAGTCCTTTGGCTTGATGAATCGTCATCACGCGTACCGGCGCCGACTTTGGATCGGCGGCTCGGCGCTGTTCGATCCATTGCACGAACTCTGCAGGGCGCAAAGTCGCCTGCGACTGGAATTCGTATGCCGCGTTGACGAATTGCAGGAGGCGCGATGCTTCTCGATCATCGACCGCGTCCAGGATATGTTGCACGAGTCGTCGCATTACCGGGCCATAACCGTCGTTACACAAGTCCGCTCGGATCCTTTGGGACAAATCCAACGCTGCTTCATCAGACCGCCAATCGGTGTACTTGATAGCAGCCCCAAGCGGGCTGGTAGCGACATGATACCGGGCCGGCAAATGACCCGGATTATCGACTAGTTGAAGGAGGGATAGGATAACAGTGACGGGAGCTGCGTCGGTCAAGGGATTGCCGCCTTCCTCGCTAGCGGCAATGCGCCGCCGGCGCAGTTCGTAAATCGTCTCGGCTACCGCTTGATTCGTGCGCGTGAGTACTCCAATGCAGAATCCCGGAGCTTGCTTCAGCCACTGTTCGACACACTCGGCTGCACGCACGAGCGAGGGGCGAATGGCCGGTTTCTCAGCGCCGTCGGTCTCGTCGCACGAATCGTCCGTGACGCTATCGGACGGGCTGACTTCCATCACCACGTAACCGGGAGTATCCCGCTTAACGGTCGTGTGGGGCTCGAACTGCTGCGACCAGTCGTCGATAGCGCGACGCGTAGGCTCGGATACCTCCCCGCTCTTGCCGAGATTCTTTACGGCCTCTTTGATGTTTTGGAAAATGCGATTCACGATGTCGATGATCGGTTGAGCCGACCGATAACTGGTCGTGAGCGATCGGGATTGCAGCGATTCGATGCGCTGCTGGACGACATCGAAAATAGCGGCACAACCACCTCGCCAGCCATAGATCGCTTGCTTTACGTCTCCGACGCACCAAAATGAGCCGTTTTTCCCCTGGGACAGAGCCCACCGAGTAAAGGGTTCCAGCACGCGCCACTGGGGCGGAGACGTATCTTGAAACTCGTCGATCAACAGATGGTGGATGGGCGAGTCGATACGAAACAGGGCCAGGTCGACTTTATTCTCCGAAAGATTGCGGGCCAAACAGAGCGTGATATCGTCGAATCCAACGGCGTGCGATCGGTATATGCACTGTCGGTAGTGATGATCGAACCGTTCCAACAATTCATAGGTGGCCATCGTTTGCGCTCGCCACTGTTCGGTCAGGCGTGCCCGTACGTGATCCGCTAATTGAAGGTAGGCGCGTAAAATCGGTTTGGGGAGCTCTTTTCGATAATAGGTCGTTTGCCCGCGCAGCACAGCCGCGAGCAACCCAGTTTCCACCATGGTTTCCCATTGTTCTTTTTCGAGTCGCTCTAAGTCTTTCGTCAGCGCTTCTTGCAAACGTTTATCGCTTGTGGACTTTGATTGCTCGAGGGTTTCGTGCACTTTGGCAAGCTCTTTGTGAGACATGCGCCGGCCTACAATGGGCATGTCCCAGGCAGAGCGCGGGGAATCTTGGTAAATGGGATACAATTCGCTGATGATGCGCTCCAGGCGCGCCGCAACGGGGCGATCAGCGCCCCCCTGGTTGATAAGCAGTACGAGGCGTTCTAGGTCGGCTGGGTTTTCGCTGTTCAGTAACTCACCCAGCGCCAGGCGCTTGAACTGCTCGTCTTGATGCTCGTCGAGAATGGTCCAGCCCAGCGGTAGTCCAACTTCCAGCGCTGCACTGTGGCCGATACGCGAGAAAAACGAATCCAGGGTTGTGATGCGAACCCGATGCAGATGGCTGACGAGCTCATCGAGCAGTTGTTGAGCGCGCTCGACGGTGATCGGCCGGTCCACAGCAGCACTTAATTCTCGGAGTGCCCCGGGTTCTTGGACCGCCAACGCCAGACGCAATAGCACCCGCTCGAGTATCTCGCCGGCTGCCTTTCGAGTAAACGTGCTGGCAACGATCTGTTCCGGAGGCACACCGTCGAAAAGCAATTGTATATAGCGGTTGGTCAATTGGTAGGTTTTCCCCGTGCCTGCCGAGGCCCGAATCACCACGTTGCTGCTCGTGCCTGCTGCCGGACAAGCTCTGTCATTCACCGGGAAAGTCTCCGTTGCAGAACCGTTTCTTGACAGATCCAAGCGAAATCATCCCACGAAGTGGCTAACGACTGCGGAGGCCAAAACTGCTGGGATGCTATCGCTCGGAGCACTTGACACAAGCGTTCGTCTGCTTCGCGAAGGTCCTTGGGGCCCCAACTGGCAAAATGCTGGCGCGTCGAGGCAGGATCTTTGGGGAGATTGATGTAACCGAGTTGTGTAGTGCCCGATACGCCTAGCTGGCGCGCAAGAAACCGGTAAGCGGGCAACTGTAAGTCCACCCATTCCCGCTTTTCGACTCCTTCTACGGTAACACGCCGGCAGTGAGTCTGGTCAGGGCTTTCCGCTCGTTCCGACGATTTGTAGTCGAAAACGGCCCATTCTCCGGTGGCTTCATGGCGATCGATGCGGTCGATGCGGCCTATCAATTGCAACGCTACGTTTTCCAAGCCCGGTATACGACTTACCGGTAGCGTTACCGTGGCCTCGATATGTTGAATCCGCCACCCGTTGCTTATCCATTGGCTTTGCCATTGAGCAAAAGCCGTCAACCTTCTACGGAGTTGTGCTAGTTGGATCTGGAGAGCCGGAAGTCGTTCGTGCCCGAACCGCTCCGTTGCTTCGTGCTCGAATATTTCCATCAGCACGGCCTCGATGCGCGTGGCTTCGGTTTGGTCTTTTTCAGGGGACAGACCGAACCGCCGCAGGACCGCGTGAAGTAAAGTACCGAAGGCCAGGGCATCTAATTCTTGAACTTCGTCGATGGTTGAATCGAGTTTAAGGACATGCCGCAAATAGAAGCGATAGGGACACTGCAGGTAATCCCGTAGCGACGTAACCGATATCTCGTCGATCGCTGTATCCCCAGCGGGTGCCGGTACGTGGAACCGGCTCTCCACGTTGCTAGTCGAAGCGGCCACCGGGCCGACACGGGGACCAGGAGAAGTACCTGCATCCGAACGAGCCGGCCGATAGAATCGCAGGATGCGCTGGACGACCAGTGTGGGCTTGCCGCGCAGAGCGAGCCGACTCGGTGCTAGCGGCTCGTCAAGAGCATTACGGCGAGCCACGAAAAACCTCACGTCCTTTCGGCTTTCCAAAAGCAACCGCGTCGCGTAGGCATCGCGTGCTAGTCGGCGCCGGTTATCAAGTAAGCCCAGATGGCGGCGCAGCGCATTGGGCAAAAATAAGTCTGCGTTGACACTCTCCGGAATGTAACCTTCGTTGTACGTAGTGACGAGGGCATATGGCGCTGGGTCCAACGGTAAATCCAGCCAACCTAACAACTCGATTGCAGAAGGATCCGAAGCCGGCGCTGCCGTGTGATCCGAAAGCATTTCAAATAGCAGTTCCTCAAGTTCATTTAAGTCTAGGGTGCTTAATATTTCATGGGGTAGATGAGAAATGTCTTCTAATACATTTCTAATACACGACAGTGCTTCAAGGCTCTCCTGATGCTCGGCGGAATCGATAACGAATTCGCTGTGGTCGTAAACGGTTTGAAGGAGTGAGGTTAACGTTTTACTCCAATATTGGGGCGGCCGGCGATCCGGAACCAGACCAGAGAGCCAGCCATGGATCAACTGGAGAACGGAGGCGACGAGGGATTGCGAAGCCGGCCCAACGGCCAACGGCAACGTCGCGCGGGGGACGAGATGGCGGGCACGATAACGGTCACAATCCAGCAGCCAGCGCGGTGTGCCAAGTTGGCGAGTGAGCCAAGCAGAAACATCGGGATGTCGCACTAGGGCGGCTAGGTCGGTGAAATAGTAGCCTTGGGCGAAGGCTAATGCAGCGTACAACAACAAGGCGGGAGCCGTCTGCGAAACAGGGCGCCCCAAAGCCCAACGGACTGATGCCTGTCGATCCTCAATAGCGCGCACCAAATACGGAACCAATGCTGGATCGGGGACGGCCACGCGAACCTGGTCAGGGCCGAGCCGGGGTGCCCAGGCTGCCAGAAGTTCGCCGACCCTTTCGGCTTGCTGGGCCGGTCCGTCGACCAGTTCCAATTGGTCGGTGGAAAAAGAGAGTTCGTCGCCACACCAATAATCGACATCCAAACAGCCGGTTGCATCGAAGCCGGCGGCACAGCCCTCTGGGGCGAAAACCAATACTGTGACGCGACAAGCCACTTGTTCCAACATCCGCCGGATAGTGCGATTTAGGTCCACAGAACCGACCAACACCACGTCCCAAGTCGTACGGCATTCAGATTTTTCGACGGCTACAAGTCGAGCCGTTTGAGGATCCCATAAGCCGAGCGAATCGGTAGTTTCTAGGTAACGTTGTTGTAGGTCGCTCAAAAGCTGCCAGCGCTCCAGCTCGCGACGCCTCACCGATTCTGCATAGCCCTCGGAATGCTGTTTCCAAAAGTTGTATACATCCTCGAAACGAAACCCCTCGCCAGCCAGTTCGGCGTGCAACGTTTTCAAGCGCAGCGCAAGTTCCCACAAGGTCCGCTGCGATTTGGGACCGGTTGCGCCGTACAAAGGATCGAGTTGCCCTTCCTGAGTTTGCACCAACAATTGATGCCAAACCGCTTGCTGCAAAAGGTCGCCGGCAAGGGGACGCTGTGCGGGGTAGAGTTGTTCCGGTAGGCGACTGATCGTTTCGAGGCGGGGAGGAAGCAGCGGGCAATGTGCTTCGCGTGCGCAGCGCTCCAACAAGCGTTGCATCTGGTGAATGGCATGGCGCGTCGGCAATACCACGATTACCTGCTGCATGTTCCATTCGCCGGAAGCTGTTCGGGTTGGACCATAGCGCGCCAAAAGCCACTGTACGGCTCGCTCGAGCAACCCCGAATGCCAATCTAAGAACACCCGGTCGATCGCCATCCCGCTATCCTTCTGTCACGGAGCTCGGTCGCAGATAATCGCCGTGGCGAAACATCTCAGCGAGGTCGTTCGGCGGAGGGAGATCGGAAAAGTTTCATTTGTTCTTCGATCCATCGTTCAAGCTCATCAAAATCGACCGGTGGCAGAGCTGAAAGATCGGGGCGCAAACGTGCCGCATCTTTGATGTACACGTGCTGAATTTCGCGCTGGGATTTGGTGGTATTCCAGTTAATGAGTATCCGAATGCAACGCGGTAGGGAATTGGGTACGCTAATCTCGTAAGCGCACAGCAGCGGCACATCGAGCCAGCCTAATTGGCGCGCAGCCAGCGCCGGAAACTCGGCATCCAAATCCCTTGTAACCGTGAAAATAGCGCTGCCAACCGATTCGGCCTCGATCCCGTTCAAGCGAATCATCAACGCCAGTAGCTGGCGAGTAGCTTGGAGAATATCGTCACGGGTATTGTGGTCTGCCGTCGTGGCACCTCGCACACCCCGACACATCAATACCACAGCTCAGCTCCCCGTGCCGACCACCACTGTAACCGCTCGAACTTCGATAGCCCGATCCGGTCTCCCCACAGCCGACCTGATAGGCGAAGTCTTCCGATTCGCCGCCGATTTTTCCCCGTACACAAAGTCGCAGTCATTAGGATACCGCTGTCAGAACGGAGTTCACAGAAGGCACGCCTGTCGCCAGCGCTCTGCCAGGATTGCATAGACCCGTACCTATTGCTTTCTATTTTCCTGATAAATAGGCTACCATTTTCCGGCCAGTGGATAGAAGATGGGCAATAGTGGCCAGATTGGAGAAAATTATGAGTTTTCCTGCAAGTCCCTTCCAGCGCGGGAACGGATCTATGCTCCGTGCCATTTGCGCCATCCTGATTGGGATGAATATCTGGCTTGTCACAGTGGCAGAACAATCCGGCGACTCCCCGTTCCAGGCGAGCCCGTCATCCGGCATGTTGCCTGCCGGTCATTCGTTCCACGGAGAAGTATTCAATGAAGGGCCGCGACAAGCCGCACAACTATTGGACGGCATGGGGAATGTTCACTTTCCTGTAACCACTCGCGAACCGTTGGCCCAGCGATTTTTCGACCAAGGAATAGCGCAATTGCATGGATTTTGGTATTTCGAGTCGGAGCGGTCGTTTCGCCAAGTAGCTGCTTTGGACCCGGACTGTGCGATGGCCTATTGGGGTATGGCCATGTCGAACCCGGGCAACGAGAAGCGGGCCAAGGGGTTTATCGCGGAGGCGGTAAAGCGCAAGGACAAAGTGTCCGATCGCGAGCGGCGGTATATCGACGCTTTAGCTAAATATTGGGAAGCAGGTGAAGACAAGAAATTGGAACGCACACGTGCCTATACTCGAGCGCTCGAGGAGCTGTTGTACGAATACCCGGACGATGTGGAGGCCAAAGCGTTTCTTGCCCTTCACCTGTGGAATAGCCGTAACGCCGGTGAAAGGATCCAAAGTTACCTGGCTGTCGACGCCCTTTTGGATCAGGTGTTCCAAGTCAATCCGATGCATCCGGCACACCACTATCGTATTCATTTGTGGGACATAGAAAAACCCGAAAAGGCCTTGTTATCTTCGGCCCTTTGTGGTCCAAGTCTTCCGGGCGTTGCCCATATGTGGCATATGCCGGGGCATATCTACTCGCGCTTAAAACGCTACGACGACGCCTGTTATCAACAGGAAGCCTCCGCCCGGGTCGACCACGCCCATATGATGCGCTATCGACTCTTGCCAGATCAAATTCACAATTTTGCGCACAATAACGAATGGTTCATCCGCAATTTGATCCACGTCGGGCGCGTTAAAGACGCCCTGGCTCTGGCGAAAAATATGCTCGAATTGCCGCGGCACCCGAAATATAACCTGCCGACACGTTCCGGATGTAGCGCGTCGTATGGTCGGCAAAGAATGTGGGACGTGCTGCGCACGTTTGAATTGTGGGAAGAAATGGTGCAGTTGGCGGAAACACCGTATTTGGAGGCGACGTCCGATGAGTCTGAGCAGATAGGCCGGCTGACCAACTTGGCTATTGCTCGATGCCAACTTGGCCAGAGTGAAGAAGCGGGTCGGTTGCGTGACGCGCTTCACACGCTTCTAGACACGTAGAAACGGCAGTCTGACGAAGCCGCGGAAGAAGCAGCCAAGAAAGGGGAAGCCGAAGGTCACGATCCGGAACAACGGAAGAAGCTCATTGCTGAAGCACGAAAGCCATTTCAGACCAGGATCGATCAATTGGAGCGTGCCCTGGCGGAAGTCGACGCACACCGAGCAGCCGTTGTCGGCGATTACCGACGCGCCGTCGAACTCGCTGCCAAAGCTCCTTCGATTGATTCGATGCGAGTTGCACTCTGGATGCTTGAAGCCGGTCAGGTCGACGAATCGCTCGAAAAAGCACGCCGGACCGTACAGCAGCATGACCAGGAAGTTCAACCTCTGGCATGGTTCATCTATTTGTTGGCGAAGGCTGAGCGATGGCAGGAGGTGAGCGCCGAGTTCGAAAAACTCCGAACTTGGGCGGCGGATGCCGACCTGGCTTTTGCGCCCATGGTTCGTTTGGAACCGATTGCGCGAAAGCTGGGCTATCCAGCCGATTGGCGGCTGGCCCGCCCGGCCAAAAACGATCTGGGCCCGCGTCCACCGCTAGAGACACTTGGCCCGTTCCGCTGGCAACCGCCGCTGTCCGAATCCTGGACGCTTCCGGATGATACGGGCCAACCTCGCAGTCTGAAAGATTTCTCAGGCAGAACGGTGGTCGTTATTTTCTATTTAGGGGCTGGTTGCCTGCATTGTATGCAGCAGTTGCAAGCTTTCGCTGCCGAAGCCTCGAAATTCCGTGAACATCAGATCGATTTGGTCGCTATAAGTACAGATTCGCAAGAAGAACTGCACCGTGCCGTTAAAAACTATCAAAATGGCAGTTTCTCGATACCACTGTTGTCGGATCATTCGCTGGAGGTGTTTAAGAAATACCGTTGTTATGATGATTTCGAAAGACAACCATTACATGGCACTTTTCTTATCGATCCCCAAAGGCGTTGTATTTGGCATGATATTAGTTACGAACCGTTCATGGATGTGAAGTTCGTATTAGATGAAGCACTTCGACAGCGCCGCATAAAGTGTTATGAACAAGATACAGCAGCAGCGTCACAAGCCACCAACGCCGCTGACCGAGCCTCGTCCGCTGATTGTGGCATGCTGCCCAATGCGCAGCAACGTTAACCTGTCGCGGATAGTGCGAACAGCGGGTTGCTGCGGTGTACGGCGCGTCATCGTGTGTGGGCGGCCCAAACTGGATCCCGAAATCACGCGCGACGCTCTGGAGTTTGTCTGCGTCGAGCCACATCGGACGTTGCCGCCGGTACTACGGCGGCTGGGTAACGAAGGGTTCGCGCTCGTCGGTCTGGAACAGACGAATTACTCGATCAGCTTATTCGAGTTCCGGTTTCCCAAGCGATGTGTGTTAGTGGTGGGAAACGAACGCGAAGGTATCGACGAGCAAACGCTCCAGATGATGGATGCTGTGGTGGAAATACCCGTGTACGGACGCCCGGCCAGCTATAACGCGGCGGCCGCCGTTGACATGGCATTGTACGAATATTGCCGCCAATACCCTATTGGTTAGCCAACGACGCGACCTGAATTGGGAGCGATCGGAATAGCGCAAAGCGAGCTCTGAGCAAAGCCAGGGTTCGCCTCGGGGCATGAGGCGTGTGGATCAGCGGCTTAAGTTGTGCCATCTGGCCGAGACAACTGTGAGTCTATGGTCGCTTCGTGGTAACGTCCAGCAGATCGGGCCGGGCAGCCTTATACATGGAGCCAACGGTCGCGCGCCGTAATCGTCCAACGATCCACCACGCGTCCATCTTCGATCACCCAAGCCATTTGGTGCCAAGCACAGGTGGGGCAGATGTGGCGAGGAACGGCTAATAGGACGTCACCAGGGCGAAATCGTTCTGCCTGATCCGTCTCTAACACCAGATGCTCTTCGTTATGCAACACTTGGCGAGCCTCGGGTAGCTCCGGAAAATAGACGCGCGTACCGAATGGCGGATCGGCGGCCACGGCTTTATTGCCCAGGTCTAACGTGAGCCGATGGCGCGTCGGTATGCTGATAACGCGAGTCAATAGCAGAGCGGCAGGCACAAAGGGCAAATCGGGAAACGTCACACCGTAACCCCAATCATGAAAGATCGTGGTACCGGGGCTGAGTTCAATCGCTGGGTCGTCGATTTGGGCGAAAATAGGAAACGATCCGGTTCCGCCAGCCACGATGCGCGGAACCGGTAGCGCGGCAGCCAGCAACCGGTCCCGCAAGCGAGCCGCATTGTGCCAGACGCGGGCCACGGCCGCTCGCCGCTCCTCGACATCCGTCTGATGATTATGGCCGTCATACACATGCATCCCTTCGGCACGCAGTCCCGGCGAGGTGTGAATCTGCTGATACAAACGAACTGCTTCGGCCGATTCCGGATCGACACCGGTACGATTCAACCCGGTGTTCACATCCAGGAGAACACCAATGGAAAGCCCCGCCGCCGCAAAAGCCTCGCTTAACTGCCGAACCGGCTCCGGGTGGTCGGCCGTTACGAGCAGTGCGATGTCCGGATAACGCTGAACCAGACGGACCGCGCGGTGAATATTCGGCCCCACCAGGTTATAGGCTAGGAAGATATCCTTTACTCCGGCTTCCGCCAGCATTTCGGCTTCGGCTACTGTAGCGCATTTGTGTTTACGAATTCCCGCTTCCAATTCCATCTTGGTGACGGCAGCCATTTTGTGCGTTTTACAATGAGGTCGGAGTCTATCCGCACTACCGGCCACAGCAATCATCTGATCGATGTTGCGTCGTACTAGTCGCCGGAATATGACGAGTCCGGGAGATAGTATTTGGCCAGGGTCTTCAATGAAATAATCTGTCATATTCAACGGCAGCATGGAAATCTCCTGTCACCAAAAACGGTGTCATGTAATTGATTTGTAATGTTTTTATTAGATTCCGTGCTACGGTAATGCCTCAAGCAGCGCTAGTAGATCGCTCCAATCTTGCAGTGTTAGAATGTGATAGTAACCGGTAGGCATTAACGATCCTGGGGCCGCGCGGCGCTCACTTATTTGTTCCACCGGCACCGCTGTTATAGCGCCGTCAGCCAGGAGGAAACGTTCTTCATTGGATTCGGTGGAGGGAAGCGAAATGCCGGTAAATATTTGTCCGTTTTCCAACGTGATGATCCACGGTGTGTAGGCCGGAGCGACTTCGCGAGCGGGGTCAGCGATCGAAAGGACAAGCTGCTTTCGCGACAGGCGCGACGCGATGCCGGTAAGGTCCGGTCCAAGAGAAGCTCCTCGCCCACCCAGTCGGTGGCATGCCGAGCAGCGCACTCCATGGTGGCCGAAAAACAATCGCCAACCGCGGTTTGCGTCGCCGGAATGGGGTAGGCGTTCGAGCAGCTCGTCCAGTTGCTGCTCGCTCGGTGCGTCGGCTAAAGCGCTCGGTGCATTGGGTGAGCCGAGGGCGCGTCGTGCGGCGTCGGCCAGCGGAGGATTGTCAGCCCATTGCGCCCATTGGCGCAGCGTGCCCACAAAAGCTTTGCTGCGGCCTTCTAGCCCCATGATAGCGTCAGCACGTTCCTGGACATCCCGATTCTCTTCTTGAGCCAAGCGGATCAAGATCTTGGTTGGGTTGCCGATAGAGCGCAAGGCAAGCGTTCGGATTGCTTCGCGTCGCAAAAGCGCGTGCGAGCTGTACGCCCACCTTTCTAGTTGGCGCGAATCCAGTCGCGGTTCGTTTGGATCCAGTAAACGCAACGCCATCGCGCGTAGTTCGTCCGAAGTGGATGACTCGCGAAGCGCTCGCAAGCCATACTCTTGATACGACGGCTCGCCCTTTAACGATACTTTCTGCTCGTCCAGCCATTCGAAAGTTGCTAAAAGCGCCTGGAAAAGCTCTGGTGACAGTCGTGGGTCGAGGAGCATGGCTTCGAGCATCGGGCGCAATTCCTTGCGGCCGAGCTCCGCCACCAACCGCACTGCCCCTAGCCGTACGTCTGTATCCGGATCGGCCAGCGCAGCACGCAACCACATCGAAGACGGCTCCTTGCCGTGCAAGGACATCCAACGGGCTTGTTGCAAGCGAGCGATCTTCCATTCTTTTGGTACGTTCTCTTCCCAGGGAGGTATGTCGTTAAATTGAACTAGGTCACTCCATACGGCAGCCTGGCGCAAGCCGACGTCGGCTGAGCGGATGGCGTCCACGAACTCGGTTTCGTTAAGGGGCTGTCCCTGCTCAGCCGCCTTGAGCCATTGCATGGCTCGTGATTCTTCGGGTGTTGGCGGTGGCAAGTGATCAGATACACTATTGCCGGCGAGCGCATCTTGGAACGGATGCGGCTCAGTGAAAACCACCCGCCAGATACGGCCCCGGCCGTGGACCGGATAGCTCTTGTCTACCCAATCCGTAATAAAGAGCTCACCGCTTGGGGATAATGCAAAGTCGACCGGCCGGAACTGGTGGTCGCCCTGCACGACGATCTGGCGATGCGCGCCGAACCACGCGCCGTGCGGAATGAGGCGATACGTTTCGATGCGGTTATCTCCCCAACTGGTTACCCACAGCCGACCGGCTAGCGGCAAAACTGCGCACGGGGCTTCGCCCGTACCGGCCACCATCGGCAACGTGCCCGGTAATTGACCGTTCCAAGCCTGTAGCGGGTGGCGTCCGGTGCGACCGTAACGGAATTGGTAACCATAATCACCACCGGGCAGTACGCGATGCAAGCGACACGGAGGGCTGGCGTCCGGGTCGTTATCCACAGCCCAGATACGTCCATACTCGTCGACATGGATGCCAAACGGGTTCCAAAACCCGGTTGCGATTTGCTCTAGCTGTCGACCCTCTCTTGTCACGCGGTAGATATTGCCCCCTTCTCCTTGACCGGTACGTTGCGTGCCATCGCGCGCCACCAGCGTGTAAGGCTCCCCCAGGTTCTCTCCCAGTCCAAAATAGAGATAGCCCATCGAGTCGAATGCCAGACCACACAACCCGTTATGCGGATAGTTGCCGGGAGTTTTCAATTCCACTAAGTGTTCGATCGTTTCGGCCACGTCGTCGTGGTCCAAATCCGCGATACGAAAGATCTCCATCCGCGTGGCCACATAGATCCAAGGAGCCGGCCCTCGGCGTAGACTCATCGTGGCATGACTGCCTTCCCAAAACGTGCGGATGCGATCCGCGCGTCCGTCTCGGTCGGTATCCTCCAGGATGCGCAAGCGGTCCACGCCAGGGCCCCCATAGTCTGGTGGCGGAAAATGTGTGTGGCATTCCACCACGATAAGCCGCCCTCGGTGGTCAAACGTAGCGGCTATGGGAGTGACAATCTGCGGATGCTCAGCAAATAAGTGGAGCGCAACGTGCGGGACAAGTACCCGAGGCGGCCCGGCTGGCAACGATCGATCCAGCAACAGCGTACCGGAAAGACTTACAAGCAGCGCGAGCCACCGCATCGCGTCGCTGAAAATGGGCCGCCGTGGACCTTTGGCTCGATGTGACGAACGTTTCTTGCCCCAACCACCCACAGCCCGGTCCGGATATGCCACTTGCCGTATCGACATAATCTGTCCCTTCGCCTAACCATCGACCCGGATGGCTTAACACGTGCGCCTGCCTGTCCCCCATGGACCCGATGGTCCACGGCACGCCCCGAAGAGTAGTCTGTAAAGCGGGTTGCGACCTAGACCACTCCACTGGTCGTAGCGGATGGAGCGGCAAGCACAAGATGGGGATCGTCAACGACAAGATACCCAAAACCGCCCGCCAGAGTCCAATGGGGATAGAGTCATCACGGGTTGGGGGATGGTACGGTCCAATTACAAGAACCAGTAACGCCATCACCAGCCAAGGTGAAGGCTCCCGTCGTGCTGCCAAACTCCATACCACGTGGAAGCCCACAGCCAGCAGAATGCCTCGCGCAACCCAATAGGATCGACGTCCCAAGAGACAATAGATCACATGTCCGCCGTCTAATTGGCTGATCGGTATCATGTTCAATCCGGTGATCAAAAAACCTACCCACCCAGCCAAAAACAGCGGATTGCCTTGCAAGTGACCCAACCAGAAGGCATCGTAGTGGTCGATGTTTTCAGGCGCGACGCACTGGAGGATTAACCAGATACCTATGGGCATGCCTAAGGCATATCCACCTTTCCCGTTATTGATGGCCAATTCTAAGTGGGCCGCCGCATAAAACATCAGCGGCACTGCCACGATAAGACCGGCGATCGGACCGGCTAAACCGATGTCGAAAATCTGTTTGCGGTTCGCCAAGCGCCCGTCCACGCTGATCACCGCGCCCAAAGTGCCGATCGGAGTGATGGGAAGCGGCAGAAAATAGGGAAACGAGGCCGGTACGCGATAGGCGACCGTCATAAGGAAATGTCCCATTTCATGGGCAAAAAGAATTCCGAGCAGTGCCGCCATGTAAATAAGACCATCGCGATATCGCTCTACAATAACTTTACGAACTGGTAACAAGCTGTCACTCTGGAGGCTGGTTTCCAGATACTGCAATGGCTCAAGGCTGGCGCCGACCCAAAAAGTCGATAGGCACGTAAGAGCAAAGAGCGTTAACGGGAGCACGACGCGCCGCCGCGGCATCGGACGCAAACGAGATCCGCCATCCATTCCGTCCAGTGCAAGGTCGCTCGTCTGGCGGTCGCGATGCACAATATCCGGCTTAAAAGGCTCGCTGTCCATCGACCGGCTCGTCTCCCAAAATCTATAAGTCACGCGTCGAACATGGCATATGAAAACATACCATAGTCTCTATTTTGCGTGGAACCAACTAGAGCGTTGCGCAAAGCCTATCCGTAAATTGGCTCTGATTGCCGCACGATCCATAGCCCTTTTGAAAAAGTGACCAATGGTTGGCAAGACTACCTGCCGATAACACAAGGATCATCAGCCGTTCTACTTACGCCTGTAGCACGATACGTTATGTGACATCGCCCGTGCCCAACTCGGATTTTGACCAGCAAATGCGTCGAATGCTGTGGAAAAGTGCCACCGGCGTTCAATAAGAAAAAACGGCTGTCCCAGCGGCGTACTTGCAACAGGCGTCGCGCTTTGGAACCTAACCTTACAGTGGGTTGTGTTCGCGTTGTCCATGGGCCTCGTCCGAAGAACCCGCCGGTTTTTGGAAGGCTCGAAACGGGTTACCGAATCCGTCGCCGCGGGTGAGGATTTCCTTTCGGAAACCTGACGTGGTGCCGCTCGGTAGCGGTACGTTTGCTAGCGTCTCGAACCACCTTATACAACTTTCACTGCTGGCAGGTCTGCACCGATAGCGTGTGGCCCGTTGGCAAGTTATACGAGAGCCTTTCATGCGCCCGTTTCGAGCACGGTCCAAATGGGCGCCCTACGCAGCGAGATGTTCTAACGCTGCCCGGCTACCTGAGATGAAGGTGCCAAACAATACTATGCTGATAAACATGGTCAAAAACTGAGGAGGGTGGCACCGGGCCCGGGGACAGGCTCGTAGGACTCGGGGACAGGCCCTCCGATCGTTGAATCAAGTAAGTTGCGCTTAATGACAAAAGTTGGGAAAAAAGGCAGACTGATAGCTTTAGAGGATAATGGCAGACTGGAAAAGAGTTTCGCCCAAGCCGCTGTAATTTGTCGTGAAACGCCCTTGGTCGGCGGATTGCTCAGCGTATTGGTGCCGAGCCGACTTAGGCGACGGGGAAAGGCGCGTTGCCGTTATTACGTGCTGTCGATCGGAACACGATTTTTTTGCAGGTGTTGCTAGTTCGACGTGCGTGAAGCGACGTGACCGGCTTCAATGGGGCACACGGTCGACGAGCCTACTTACTTCGTCCGATGGCAGCCGATGCACATGTCCAGCCGGGGATGTCGCCGGTGATGGCCTATCTATGCATTTGACGCGCGCACGTTCTTTGCGCAGTATCACGTGGGTGCGGTGGAAGGTTCAAGCGGTACCGGAGCCAGTGCTCGGTCAGAAAGGTGATACGTTGTAGGCCGAAGGTGGCTGAGATATGCACATTTTTTTCGACGCTCGGCACGGGCTTAGGAGCGGCTCGGTGTGTCTGTCAAAAGCGAAACAGTAGGGCAGCTTGGCGATGGCTCGCCTTGTGTGTTCTGCGTTCAACCATGTAAGCACACGGGCTGAAGCGAGCGTTGTGACAGGTCTGGAGAACGGGGTCGCGCAGATGAGGAAGCGCAGGAATGCATAAGCGAGCTACCGGCTATGGCTGGGTAGTGTTGGCGGCCGTGATGTGGAGCACCAGCGGGTTTTTTGCCAAGGCCCCTGTTTTTGAGGGTTGGCCTGGCGCAGTACTGGCGTTTTGGCGCGCGTTATTTGCCATCTTCCTGCTGGTGCTGTGTGTTCGCCGGCTGAGTTGGTCGTGGGGACTGGTGCCGATGGTGATCATTTTCGCTCTGATGAATGCTACGTATTTGATGACGATGGAGCGAACGGAGGCGTCCGTAGCCATTTGGCTGCAGAATACGGCTCCGGCCTGGGTGTTCTTGTTTGGGATCGGCCTGCTACGCGAACCGGTCGAGCGGCGCGATTGGCTCATGCTGGTTCTTTGTGGCGCTGGGGTCGGGCTTATTGTACAGCACCAGGTGCGGCAAGCGGCGCCGAATGCGGTGTGGCTTGGATTGGCTTCCGGCGCTCTTTACGGCGGCGTGATCCTGTCGTTACGACGCTTAAGAAACCATGAACCAGCGTTTCTCGTGGCGCTGAACCACGTGGGAACTAGCCTCTTACTGTTTCCCGTGGCGTGGACGTCTGGCTATTGGCCCCAGGGCATTCAATGGCTCTATTTAACCGCTTTCGGCATGCTCCAGCTAGGAGCTCCCTATTTGTTCTTGGCACGCGGGTTGCAAACCGTGCCCAGCCATCAAGCTTCGTTGTTGACCCTGATCGAGCCGTTGCTGGTACCCGTGTGGGTCTTTCTTGCGTGGGGCCGGCATCCATCCTATCAGCCACCGTCTATCTGGACGATCATCGGTGGGTTGTTCATCATAACGGGTTTAGCATACCGCCATTGGGTCAACCGTCGGTCGGCATGAGGATTTTACAACGAAGAAACCACTCTCTGAGTCGTAGCTATGCGTGGGGACCAAATACAGTATGACGTGATTGTCATCGGCGGGGGACATAATGGACTGGTCTGCGCTGCCTATTTGGCGCGTGCCGGAAAACGCGTGTGTGTCCTGGAACGTCGTGACGTGCTGGGTGGATGTGCTGTAACCGAGTCGTTATGGCCCGGATATCGCGTTTCGACAGCCGCATACGTCATCAGCTTGTTTTTGCCAGAAATCATTCGCGAATTGCGGTTAGAACACTACGGCTTACGCATCTTGTTACGCAATCCGTCCTCGTTTACTCCCCTATTGGACGGCCGGTACCTGTTGATGGGACCGGATGAGCAAGCGACGTGCGGCGAGATAGCGAAGTTTAGCCGCAAGGATGCCGAGGCGTATCCTCGATATCAGCAGTTCTTGGAGCGAGTGGCCGACACGATAGAGCCGCTTTTGATGCAACCGGCACCCGATCCGTTTCCGGTACCTGGCCGATGGCGATCGATCTCGTTGCGCAAAAGGCTTCGTGATGCGCAGATGTTGTGGCGCTGGTACCAAGCGTTGGGGCAATTAGAAGAACAGTTGCCCGAGGCAATGGAATTGTTATTGGGAGCCGCGCGACCGTTTTTGGAGCGTTGGTTCGAAAGTGAAGTCGTGCGAGCTACGCTGGCAACAGACGGCATCATTGGCGCGTTTGCCTCGCCATCGGCTCCCGGTACTGCATACGTGCTGTTGCACCACGTCATGGGCCGAGCTACCGGTGTTCGGGGTGTGTGGGGATATGTTCAGGGTGGCATGGGGGGACTGGCAGAGGCTTTAGCTCGTGCCTGTGCCGACTTGAAAGTTGATGTTTTCCGGGAAGCCGAAGTTACCCGGATTCTTGTCGATAACGATAAAGTCGTAGGTGTGGCGCTAGCAGACCATCGAGTACTCCGGGCACCGGTGGTCGCTTCCAGTGTCGATGCCTCGTGGACGTTTTGTAAATTTCTGCCGGCCGAAGCGCTACCTGCCGAGTTCCTTCAAGCCATCCGGCGGATCGATTATTCGTCGGCGTCCGCGAAGATCAACTTGGCACTTGCTGAACCCCCTCAATTTCGGTGTTGGCCCGGCCGTGGCATGGGACCACACTTATGCGGAACCATTCATATTGCGCCGACCATGGATTACATCGAACAGGCTTATGCTGATGCACGTGCTGGTTGGCCAAGCAGCGAACCGATTTTGGAAATCACCCTCCCGACCAGCCTGGACACCTCGCTGGCTCCCGCCGGTAAACACGTTATGTCCATTTTTGTTCAATACGCACCGTATCGACTGAGTAGTCGTTCTTGGGACGAAATCAAGGAAGATTTTGCCGATCGCTGCCTGGAGTTGCTGGGGCGATACGCTCCGAATGTGCCTGGTGCTGTCGAATACCGACAGGTATTGAGCCCATTGGATCTGGAACGTACGTTTCGCTTGACGGGCGGAAACATCATGCAAGGGGCCATGAGTCTACATCAGATGTTTTTCTTGCGACCCGTGCTCGGTTTTGCCGACTACCGTACGCCGATTGTGGGTTTATATCTTTGTGGTGCCGCAGCGCATCCGGGCGGCGGAGTTATGGGTGCGGCAGGCCGTAATGCGGCGGGTCAGATTTTACGAGATTTTCCGGCGTAGACACAACGGGGCCGGAAACCTGGAATCAGCAGTGGGATTGCGTCACAATAGAAAAGATGGGTGATCGTTTTTGGGTATCAAAGCGGGTGGAGTTCGGTTGAATGACGCCGCTTCCCCTGTTGGAACCGCAGCGGGTTGCAGCCTATCCGAAAGCCGTACGCAAATTGATTCAGGCAGCGGACCGGTACGAATATGGTCCGGGAGTTCCTCGTCTGGCGGTGCGCGCGGCGCTTGAAGAACTCGATTCACGGCAGATTGTGGGTCAAAAACTCCTGGATGAGACAGCCGCCCGTGCTTGCCTTGCCGGATTGTGGCTCCTGCATAACTTCCTGGATGAATCCCATAAGATCAGCCAAACCATCCACGACACGAACGGTAGTTTTTGGCATGGGATTATGCATCGTCGCGAGCCGGATTACGAGAATGCCAAATACTGGTTCCGCAGCGTTGGATCGCACCCAGTGCTTGAACAATTGGCGGGTCGCTTGATCCAATGGCATGAGACGGACAACCTGGCCGAACAAATGCGCGTACATGCCACGGGTACAGCTTTGCCTCCAGCCGATGCGCTTCAAAACCTAGCGCAGTGCGTGGTACGCCGATCGACATTCGATCCGCTGGCCTTTGTGGACGTTTGTCAGCGTGCAGCGCAAACCCACAGTATGTGGCAAGCCTGGTGCCGATGGGTCAGTTGGTTAGAATGGCAACTGTTGTTCGATCATTGTTACCAACAGGCTGTCGGCTGTGGGTAAACAAAAATCGGTTTCCCGATAGGCAGAGCCTTCGGTCCAGCGTACCATGGAAGGAGCGGTCTAAGAAAAGTGTGCGTTATTAGGTGTATCGAGTTTTATAGTATGAGCAGCGAACCGCGTCCTTTGTCGCCCGCGTTAGAAAGTCGTGACTCGGTGGGGCGTGATAACTCGACTGACACGTCCACAGCACAAGCCCTAAAAGGCGGACCGTTGAGGGCACGTGTGCGCCGGCTGCGAACCGATGGGCGTCAACCGACGGCCGAGGCTCCGAGTTCCGACGCCGGGTTAGCAAGCTCTGCAGCATCCCCAGCGGATATCGGCCAGCAAATGCAATTGTCGGCTCGAGCGAGCAGCGAGCCGCCTAATGAGGTAATGCAAGTCGAGGTATCGGCCAGTACGGTTCATGTAGAAACTGAGCAATGTCACAGTCCGCCGGACGTCACTGCCGCTACGACGCGTGCGGCGCCGATTGCGGATCCGCAGCAGCTCGAAACGGATTTAGAGGCCGAATTACAGGCGGCTCTTGGCGATCAGCCAATCGAAAAGCTAATGGGTACCGTGCCGGTGGATCTTCCCAAATTGCAAGTCGATTCGCGACTCATGGCCGTAGTGTTGCGGTGTGATCGAGAACATGTGTTTTTCTCCTTGGGAGGTCCTTACCAGGGTGTTGCGCCGTTGGGCCAATTCGTTTCTGCTCCTGAGCCGGGCACACGAGTCGAAGTTGTGATCCGCTCGTACAACGAGGAGGATGATTTGTATGAGGTGGTCGTGCCGGGTGCGGCGCAAAGTGTGACGGATTGGTCCGATCTGGTCGAAGGTAGCGTGGTCGAAGCGCGTATCACTGGGGCGAACACCGGTGGCTTGGAATGCATGGTAAACCACATTCGAGGTTTTATTCCTGCTAGCCAAATCGCCTTGTATCGCGTGGAACATTTGACCGAATATATCGGCCAAAAAATGTTGTGTGTCGTTACCGAGGTTAATCCCAAGAGACGCAATCTAGTGCTCAGTCGGCGCGCTATTTTGGAGCGCGAAAAAGAAGAGGCGCGGCGCGCACGGCTCAATGAATTAAACGAAGGCGATATCGTTGAAGGTGTGGTTCGCAGTATCCAGAAATTCGGTGTATTCGTCGATTTAGGAGAAATCGATGGATTGATCCATATCAGCAAACTGAGTTGGGACCGAGTGGAGGATCCAGCCGAAGTCGTGTCGGTCGGTCAGCGAGTCCGCGCGCGGATCGAAGCGATTGACCGGCAAACCGGCAAGATCGCCCTTTCCCTGCGCATGCCACAAGAACACCCGTGGGCCAGAGCTGCCGAGTTATTCCCGCTGGGGGCAATTGTGCAGGGAACCGTATCGCGTTTGGCGAAGTTCGGTGCGTTTGTCAAATTGGCACCGGGGATCGAAGGGTTGCTCCATATCTCGGAGCTGTCGCATCAGCGTGTACCGAGCGTAGCGGCGGTGTTGCAGGAAGGTCAACAAGTCGAAGTGAAAGTCATTGCCCTGGATGTTGAGCAGCAGCGCATCGGGCTCTCGTTAAAGGCACTTAGCCCCCCACCGCCGCCGAAGGAAGAAGAACCTAAACCCGCCGACAATCCTGCCGTGCAACCACCGCCGCGCCAAGAACGCCCGCCGCTTAAAGGTGGTTTGGATCGTCCCTCGGGAGGTGAACGCTTTGGTTTGCGTTGGTGAGCCGCGGCGCTGTTGTTTTATCGGTTCAGGACCGTTTCTGGCTCAGAAACGAGCGTGGTCGATTGAATCCGCTGATGAATCTCCTCGCGATGCACGGGTACCTCAGGAGGAGCCTCGATGCCTAACTTCACCCGATTCCCCGTGATTTGGACGACGGTGATGCGAATCTTCTCGCCAATGACAATGTGCTCGCTGGGACGTCGACTTAACACCAACATGTCTTCCTCCTTTGATACTATGGTCCGTGTATGGGTCCTGCCGTGCACTTCGGGCTCACCCTTTACACCAGATCCACCTATTTTCCCAAAGCCCTCGTGCCAGCGGCTTTTGCTGCAACAACGTCAGACTACGCGCGTAGAAGCAATCGTGGCGGGACTTGGTGCTTTGCACTACTTCGCTCACCAAGCGCTTTTACAGGTTGTGGGGATCATGTCGCATTGGCAAAATCCTGTCAAGAGCAATTTTGCCGAAAAACCGAAAAGCCGAAAAGAAAAGCCGAAAAAAACACTACGGCATAACGGCGCGTGCGTCTTAATTGTAGGTGAGGATTCACTGTCAAAGGCCGGCCGTCGGGGAAGTTTACCTATTTTCCGCTTCAGGAAGGGAAACCGACGTATCTGTCTTAATGGTAGATGGAACGGTTCGGTCATTTACCGGGCCTGACGAGGTATGCCTTTTCGGCCCGACCCAATGTGAACCGCTGCGAGTGCTTCTCGGTAAAGACGCTGCGTCGCGCGAGGGCTCCACAAAGATGCGACCGTAAGGGAGCGGCCAATTTAACGCAACGCAAAAGCGTAGGGAGATTTAACGCAGAGGCACAAAGTCCCAAGTAGGCGATTGACATGTACCTCTTGTCTTCGTTATGCCTCTCTGCCTTTGCGTTAAAACGGTTTACCTACAAATGTGACACACGCACAAACATTCTCATTTCGTGGTTTTCTCACCAACCGGCATTCTTATTGCCCGTACTTTATGAGATAGTGACGACTTGGACCTGGTGAAAGTGTAAAAACGGTGAGAAAAAAGGTGGCTGGCAGGGCGCGATGGTGGATAAACATGCGGCAGTTGCTAACAATAAGAGCACTTAACGACAATAGGGCGTTGCGCTAGCACAATCGGTTAGATAGGGCAAACCATCGGTTTGTTCCACACGAAGGTTCACTTAGAGTGAGGTAACAAATGATGATTGGTAGAACCTGGAAAGTGTCGGTAGGCTCGTCAAACTTTCGATACACAACTGCGAGCCGCTCGGCAATGTCGGCGGTGATGATCGGGTATGTGGTTTGCTTGTGCATCCGGCCGGTGCCTAGCTATGCAGATGATTGGCCGCAGTGGCAGGGACCGACCGGGGATGGAGTGTGGCCAGAACAAGGAATCATCGAGCGATTCGCCGAGGGCGGCCCTCGGCAAGTATGGAGTGCCGCGGTAGGCGGTGGGTATGCAGGGCCGGCAGTGGCCGACGGGCGTGTCTACGTAACCGATTTTATTGCCGAAGATCCCCGGCAAAATGATCCGGGCAATCGGGCCGCACGACAAGGCGTAGAACGAGTTCTGTGTCTAGATGCCGCGACGGGGCTACTTGTGTGGAAGCACCAGTATGCGTGCCGCTACGAAATATCGTATCCGGCTGGTCCACGAGCCACTCCTACGGTGCGCGACGGGCGCGTCTACACCTTGGGTGCCGAGGGGATGTTATTGTGCTTGGACGCCAAGCAGGGAACCGTTATTTGGCAACACGACTTAAAGAAAGAGTTCGAAGTGGAAACTCCCATCTGGGGCTTTACCTGTCATCCGCTCTGCGACGGCCAAAAGGTTTACTGCTTAACGGGAGGACGTTCGGGTATTCTCACAGCATTTGACGCTCAAACCGGTCAGCCTCTCTGGCAAGCGGTTCAGGCGAATGAGTTGGGGTATAGTACTCCGCGGCTTTTTGAGATCAATGGACGCCGGCAATTGGTCTTCTGGCACCCGCATGCCGTAGTGGGGCTCGATCCGGATACCGGTAAAGAGCTGTGGTCAGTGCCCATCGAGCCGATGTACGGTATGTCGATCATGGCGCCGTTACGTTGGGAAAATTATCTTTTTGTTAGCGGAATCGGCAATCAGTCAGTGCTGTTGCGGTGGGCTCAGAACGAACCCACGGTTAGCGAAGTCTATCGAGGGACGCCGCGGACCAGCGTTTACTCGGTGTGTGCGCCACCGATCTGCTATCAAGGAGTCCTTTACGGTTCCTGTCAACAAGGCCACTTTCGGGCCGTGGACCTAGTAACGGGTGGACGCCTGTGGGAAACCTTTGCTCCGACGACAGGCAAGGATCGTGCTAGCTCAGCATGTGCCTTTGTGGTACGTAACGGTGAACGGTTTTTTCTCTTTAGTGAGAAAGGCGATTTAATCATTGCGCGCCTTAGCAAAGAGGGCTACCACGAAATAGATCGCGCACACATCTTGGAGCCCACCAACGAAGCGTTCGGGCGGCCGGTCCTCTGGTGCCACCCAGCGTTTGCCAATCGGTCGATGTATGTGCGGAACGATAACCAACTGGTCTGTGTGTCGCTCGCTCAATAGCCACAAAGTTTCCTCGAAATAGCCGAGCAGGAGGTGGAACATGTGGAGATACAGCACAACAGCTTGGATATTTCTCTTCAGCGCAACGGTTTTGGGGCAGGAGGCTTTGTGGGTCGAGTATACAGGAGGTTCCGGGCCCGGGACCGGCAAGCAAATTGTGCTGATTAGTGGTGACGAGGAATATCGTTCGGAGGAAGCGCTTCCCCAATTGGCGAAGATCCTGGCCGTTCATCACGGTTTTCATTGCACGGTGCTCTTTGCCATCGATCCACGGACCGGCACCATTGACCCGAATCGCCGTGATAACATTCCGGGGCTCGAAAAGTTGAAGGATGCCAATTTGATGATTATCGCGACCCGTTTCCGCGATTTACCGGATGATCAAATGAAACACATCGTCCAGTATGTGGAATCGGGGCGTCCGATCATTGGCTTGAGGACCGCCACGCATGCGTTTGACTTGCGAACCGATTCGGCTTATGCCCATTGGTCCTGGAAAAGCAAGGAATGGGACGGCGGGTTTGGCCGTCAGATTTTGGGAGAAACGTGGGTTAGCCACCACGGAGCGCATGGACGCGAGGGAACTCGCGGTTTTTTGGCACCAGGAGCTGAAAATCACCCGATCCTCCGCGGCATCGGCAATGGCGACATTTTTGGAGTGACCGACGTGTATACCGTGCGGTTGCCGTTGCCGGGTGATAGTGTGCCGCTGGTGCTGGGTCAGGTGGTAGCTGGTCTTCGGCCGGAGGATCCGCCGGTCGAGGGTCCGAAAAACCAGCCCATGATGCCCATTGCCTGGATCAAGACATATCGGACGACGGATGGGAAAGTTGGTCGAGTATTCACGACGACAATGGGAGCATCACAGGATTTGTTGAGTCCCGGGTTTCGGCGGCTAGTGGTCAACGCCGTTTACTGGGCATTGGGCATGGAGGAACAAATTCCGCCTATGAGCAAGGTGGACTTAGTTGGCGATTACGAGCCCTCGCCTTATCGTTTCAATGGGTTTCGCCGTGGGGTGCGGCCGGCCGACCTAAAATGGCCGTAGGCCAGGCGGCGGTGCCACGGTCGGGCTGTCGTCGCGCAATTCGCACAAGGTCGCTCTTAATATGGATGACCGCAACTCGTTCGAAAACTACTACCGATCCGATGCTCCGCCACCGTGGGAGTTGGGGCAACCGAGTCCTCAGCTTGTGAGGACTCTGGATGCCGGAAAACTCCCGGGACGCACGGCGTTGGAATTTGGTTGCGGTACGGGTCACAACGCCGTGGAATTGGCGCGGCGAGGCTACGAAGTAACGGCGGTGGATTTTGTTCCCGAGGCGATTCAAGCTGCCGAACGATTGGCCGAACAAGCCGGGCTGCGAGTACGGTTTTTGTGCGGCGACCTATTAAAGTTGAATCTCGGTGGACCGTACGATGTATTGTTTGATCGGGGCGTCTATCATCACATACGACGCTCCAACTGGGAACATTTTGCAGAAGTCTTGCGGACGGTCAGCCAACCGGGTACGCATTATCTATCGTTGGCAGGTAACGCAGAAGAAACGCCTCCACCCGACCAAGGCGGCCCACCGCGGGTTACCGAGGAGCAGATCAGAAGCGAACTGGGATCGATTTTTGAAATCCTCGAACTCGAGCGATTTCGTTTTGGGTTGGAAGGTCAAAGTTATCGACCGCTGGCATGGTATATTTTGATGCGGCGGACCTGAGCGAACCGGTCGAGGGCCGTTGGAGGCTCGATGGCGCACCGGTTGCTTGTCGTTCAACGCCGCACGGCGATCCGACCGTCAGGTTTCGCAGGATCATAGTGCGGGTTCGGTGCAGGGAATTTCGCACCGACCTGTTGTTGCCAGGCATGTAACTCGTCACGCAAGCGCTTGACAACGTCTGGATAGCGGTCGGCTAGATTATGTGTCTCGCTCATGTCCGACTCCAGATCGTAGAGCTCCACACGGTCGTTCTCGAACCATTCAATCAGTTTCCATCTTCCGCGGCGGAGAGCCGCACCCGGCATGCCACCCTGATTGCCATAGTGAGGATAGTGCCAATAAAGGGATCGTTCGTTGGAAAACGAGCTGCCTTCCAATAGGGGCATGAGATTGATTCCGTCGAGCTCCAGCGATGGTTGGGCTTGGTATCCGACGGCTGCCAGCACGGTTGGGAAAATATCGATCCCGCAAACCGGCTCCGTACAGTGACTTCCCGCCGTTACGCGACCTGGCCATCGTACAATAAAGGGCACGCGGATTCCTCCTTCGTACAACCATCCTTTTCCCGCACGGAGCGGGACGTTGGATGTCGGCCATCCTTCGCTCGTGGAAAGTCCACCGTTGTCACTTGTGAACAGTACCAGGGTTTGGTCGGCTAGGTCGAGTTGATCGAGGGTTTCCAGTACTTTTCCAACGGCTTGGTCCATGGCTTCCACCATAGCGGCGTAAACCGCATGGTCTTGCACGAGCCGTACGTCGCGCGGCGGCTCGACTCCCCAACGGGTTTGTAAACCCAAACGACGGCGTTTTTCTTCATATTTTTGTCGCAAGTCTTCGCGCGCCATTAGCGGCGTATGCACCGAGTAGAAACTGAGCATGGCGAAAAAGGGTTGTCCGCGGTGCGAACGGATAAACTGCGCGGTTTCACGGGCGAGGCGAGCGGGCAAGTGTTCGCCGGGCGGTCCATCGGGTAGTCGTGGGTTGCCATACGGGGAAAAGTATTTGTTGCCGCCGTACGGACCACCTCTGTCGATTCCACCCAGGTTGAAGTCGAATCCTTGCACCTCGGGCCAAAATCCTTCCGGACCCAGATGCCACTTACCGGCGAAGAACGTCGCATACCCAAGTTGTTTAAGCACCTCGGCCAACGTGAGTTCTTCGAGCCGCAGCGCCGTCTGATACTCGGCTGGCAACAACCGGGTGTTGCGACGCCAGGCTTGTCCCTGCGCAGCGCCAATATAGTCGGTAATCCCGCTGCGCTGCGGCCAGCGTCCGGTAAGGATCGCAGCGCGGCTTGGGGAACACACCGGACAGGCCGCATAGCCTGCCAAAAACCGCATCCCTTCACGTGCCAACCGATCGACATGCGGCGTTTCGTAAAAGCTACTGCCGTAACATCCCAGGTCCGTCCAGCCTAAATCGTCCACCAGGAACAACAGGATGTTCGGACGAGTGGTTTGCGACCACAGAGAGCCCACCAGCGCAAAACAACTCGTGGTCCACCAAACCAGAGCAACGAACACGTCGAACTTCCTCTGATGAAGACGCATGGCCAAGCTCCTGCATCCGATGGCCGATCGGTCTGCCCTGTACACGGTTACTTATCTAGGTAACGTTCCCGTAGCCCGCCATAGGCGTCGATTCTGCGATCACGCAAAAACGGCCAATGCGTACGGACTACGTCGATCACTCGCAAATCACACTCAGCCATAAGGACAGACTCCTCGTCGTGTCCGGCGCGAGCCAGGACGTTGCCATAAGGGTCGGCTACGAAAGAGCCACCCCAGAACTCCAGTGTGTTCTCACAGCCCACGCGATTGACGGCTGCCACAAAAATACCATTGGCAATGGCGTGGCTACGCATGATCGTTTCCCAAGCCGAATATTGACTGGGGCCATAGGTTTGTTTTTCATCCGGCAGCCAACCTATAGCCGTTGGATAAAACAAGATTTCAGCACCGGTTAAGGCAGTCAATCGTGCTGCCTCCGGAAACCATTGGTCCCAACAGATGCACACGCCGATTCGTGCGGCACTGGTGGGGAAACTGCGAAAACCAAGATCGCCCGGCGTAAAGTAAAATTTCTCGTAATAGTAGGGGTCGTCAGGAATATGCATCTTTCGATAAACACCGACCTGCCGTCCCTCGGCGTCGAATACCACGGCCGTATTGTGATACAATCCGGGCGCGCGGCGCTCGAAAAGCGGTGCTATTACGACAACGCGATATTGGGCGGCTGCGCGGGCTATGCTTTGAGCTGTCGGGCCATCCAACGGTTCGGCGTCGGCAAAACGCTCATGATCCTCGCGCTGACAGGGATACCATGTTGCGAATAGTTCCGGTAGACACACCACGTGGGCGCCCTGTTTGGCGGCTTGACGGATCCGCTGCACGGCTGTGGCTACATTATCCGTCTTCTGAGGAGAACAGCGCATCTGGATCAGCGCAACGCGCATGACACCCTGGCTCATGGACATAGCCGGCCAATCCCTTTACGTAAGATACCTCTAGCCCTTCGGCCAACCTTCGCTACCCTATCCTACATGTTTCCCGGACCGCGTCGAGGCATATTCCTAGTGGGTACCGACACCAACGTGGGAAAAACCTATGTTGGTTGCTTATTGGCCAGAGCCATTCGCCGAAAGGGCTACCGGGTCGGCGTGTATAAGCCGGTGGCCAGTGGTTTCGACCCGATTGCGGAAATTGCTGAGTCGGATCCGTATCGGCTTTGGCAAGCGGCCGGGTGTCCGGGATCTTTGGAACTGGTCTGCCCGCAGATGTTCCGCGCTCCGCTGGCACCGCCTGCTGCGGCGCGACGGGAAGGAAAACGTGTCAACCGTACCCTGCTCGAAACCGGCTTGGCGGCATGGGAACCGCTCTGTGACGTAGTATTGGTCGAAGGGGTCGGCGGTTGGTTTGCCCCGATCAGCGATAAGGATTTGGTCGGCGATCTTGCTCGGCGGTTTGCCTACCCGGTCCTCATCGTGGCCGCCAATCGGTTGGGGGTTATCAATCACACGTTGTTAACTGTGCAGGCCGTAGAGCGAAGTGGCCTGAAAATTCTGGGAGTGGTTCTCAATGACCTTGTACCGGTCCGCGAGCAAGATCTTTCAGCGGCGAGCAATCGCCGATATCTTCGGTCGTTCTCGACGGTGCCGATTTTGGCACGCATTGGCTTTCGGCAGAAAACACTCTCGGCTTCACTCACACGACAGTTGTTACGTGAAATTGGTTTAGATTCCCGATGCCGATAACTTTGAACAGACTGGACCTCCCCGTAAGAATCCTCCTAATGTGGGACGTGTCTCGGTTCACGTAGAGGCCATTTGGCCAGGATTGCGGGGCGATCCCGGTGGCCTTTCGGTTTCTACGATGGTTACGGCCTGAATGGATTCTTTTCTGGGACCTTGAATAGGCTGTCTGTTGGGGGCAAGGATCGCTACGAGCCGCAAGAAGCTTGGGTCTTGATTGACCGCCGCCTACAATGGGACGAGGGGGCGGGGGTACAAGGCCAGGTTCCGCGGTGAAGGTCCCGTACGTCGCTCCACGAGTTATTAGTCGGACGAAACAAGTGGTGTAATAAGGCGCGTCGTTACAAATTGATTGTCGACGCAAATGTGGGTTGCCGCTTGGGCAGGCATCTAAGGGAACGATCGTTGTACGGTGAGTGAGCCATGAGATTGGTCGAGATTCATCTACGTCGCACACCACGCAATTTAGATCCACGGTTCGTGCTCGATCCATTCGAGCCAGCGTATTTAGAGTTGCATCGGCGTGGTGAACTTGCCCACCGTGCGGCATTGGCTTTACGAGAACTAGCCGACTGCTGTGCGTGCCCTCGAAACTGCCACGTAAACCGTCTTGCCAATCAAACGCGCGTATGCCATACGGGTCGGTATGCGCGCGTGGCTAGCGCTTTTGCGCATTTCGGTGAAGAAGATTGCCTGCGTGGTTGGAACGGATCCGGTACGATCTTTTTCAGCTTGTGCAATCTGCGATGCGTGTTTTGTCAAAACTGGGATATCAGTCAGGTCGAAGTGGGAAAAGAATGCACTGCAGAAAAGATCGCAGATCTCATGCTGTATTTGCAGGAGCATGGCTGTCATAACATCAATTTTGTTACACCCGAGCATGTGGTGCCGCAGGTCATCGAAGCCGTTGCAGCCGCCGTACCCCGAGGTTTATGCGTACCGATTGTTTATAACACCAGTGCATACGATGCCGTCTCCTCGATTCGGCTTCTGGAAGGATTGGTGGACATTTACATGCCTGATTTTAAGTTTTGGAATCCGCAAACGGCAAAGCGTTTAGCGAAAGCACCGGATTATCCAGAACGTGCGCGAGAGGCGATCTTGGAAATGCATCGCCAGGTGGGAGTGTTGCGTTTCGGCCCCGACGGTCTGGCTCGACGCGGTGTGCTCGTACGCCACTTAGTCATGCCTGGTTTGGTTGATGAAGCAGCGCAGATTTTTCAATGGCTGGCCCAAGAGGTTTCGAAAGATACATACGTCAATATCATGGGCCAATATCGCCCGGAATACGAAGTCGGCGAAATCGCACGGGATGGAACCATCAAATACCAGGAGATTAACCGCCGTCCCACTCCGCAGGAGATCAGTGAAGCTTATCGAGCTGCACAAGAGGCTGGACTATGGCGCTTTGACGAACGATGGTAACGGAGCCGGTGAGCGTGTGACCACTCTCTTGGACCGAGGAGCGACTTCCGAACCTTACCGTAGAGAAAGTACTGTATGGACTTGCTGGGCTTTGCCTTGGCCCAAGCGGGATTATAGAAGTCCCTCGAACACACGGGCGTATCGTGCCAGCGAAGTTTTTTTTCCTCTTGCGTCCCTCCGCCTTTGCGCCCGTGCGTTAAATCCTTGCGTCTGTTGGACGCCTCGTGAATGGCAAAGTCCAGCTCAGGCAACGAGCATGCCCCCTTCGACACCGGTTGGCGTGACGCGGACAAGTTCACCGAGCGGAACCTCGGTCCTCGGTAGCATCACCGGAACGTAGCGGCATGCCGTCCCGATTTTACCTTCCTGGGGAAGCTTGCAGTCTGATTCGACAAGCACCTCGAGAGGGCGTCCGACGAGTTGTTCTAGGTACGAATGCCGCAACTGGCGCTCGCATTCGGCGAGGCGCCCCATACGCTCGCGGCACACAGCAGCCGGCACTTGATTGGGCATATCTGCGGCAGGAGTGCCCCGCCGCGGGCTAAAGGGAAAAATGTGGATCTTGGCAAATTGAGCTTCACGGCATGCTGCAAGAGTTTCTTGAAAGTCTTCTTCGGTTTCCCCGGGAAATCCAACAATCACATCGGTTGTCAGACATGGCTGGTCCAGGACGTACCGTACATAACGGACTCGGTCCAAAAAGCGTCGAACTCCCCATCGTCGCCGCATGCGGCGCAAAACAGCATCCGAACCGCTCTGTAAACAGATGTGCAAATGAGGACATATCCGTTGTGGGTAGGCGGCCATGACATCCAACAGTTCGTCGGTGACCTCAGTTGCTTCGATACTCGATAGCCGTACCCGATACGGTTCGGGCAATGCCACCAGGGCTCGCAAAAGAGTCGACAATCGGGTCCACTGCTGTTTGGGCTTACCGAAATTCTTGTCAACCCCGTAATGCCCCAAATGAATTCCGGTCAGGACGATTTCTCGGTAGCCGGAGTTCACGAGCCGACGAACTTCGCGAACCACCTCATCAATAGGCCGGCTCAGGACATGGGGGCGCACTTGAGGGATGATGCAATACGTACAGCGGAGGTAGCAACCGTCCTGTACCTTGACATAAGCTCGATGACGCTGACCAAACCGGCTAATACCATCCGGCAAGTCCCTCACCCCGAAGCGGCCTAACCAGTCGGGGATTTCCCGCTTGTCGGCGATGACCTCGCTTACCCCCGGAATGGCCAAGATTTCCTGCGGGGCTCGCGTGGCATAGCAACCCATGACCACGACACGAGCGCCGGGGTTTTGGCGGATCACTCGGCGAATGGCTTGGCGACTTTTCCCGTCCGCCTCCGCGGTGACCGTGCACGAATTAATGACGCACAAATCCGCCGGCTCATTGGCTTGGGCGTCACGATACCCGATGCGCATTAGGCCCTCACGGACCAGTTCGGTTTCGTACTGGTTGACTTTGCAGCCGAGCGTATAGGTGCGCAAAGTAGCCATGGCCGGCCGCATTACTCCTCGACCGGTTCGATCGTGGCGTACATCGATCCTTTACAGCGCGGGATCAAGGGGTCTTTTCCAAAAGCATGGATTTGATCCCGTTTTAACTCAGCATGCTCTAAGGTCGTGGTCAGACAAACGACCCGCCCTACCGTGTCCACTTCGCAAGCGATTTCATAGGCTCGCTCTAATGAATAACCGAAAATTTGCCGCATCATACGGATGACGTAATCGTACGTATGGTCGTCGTCATCCCAAAGTACCACGTTGCAGCGCGGCTGTTTGCGCGGACGTTGCTCAGGCTGCTTTTTTTGCTTCGTGATAACTTCCGGTTCCGATACCGCTACATTCGCTTGTTTCGACACGATCGCGTCCCCTCCCAGCACTCACGCGACGCTCGTTAGGGCCCTAGCCTGTAGCGGGGATACCTTGCGAGCATCGTTGCCATACGGTGAACTCACGCACAGGTAATGTAGCATAAGCCATACCGCCAGCGAAAACCCAAGGCCGAGCCGACTCGATAATCGACAGGCCTTTCCCCCGCGGTAAAAGTGGGACAACCATGATATTATAAGAGACCGTTTCCCTTTGTGCAAAGGACAAACCCATGCAAGGCGTTTTGGACTACGTGGACCGATACGCCGATCGGTTTGAGCGTGAGTTATTCGAGTTATTAACGATTCCCAGCGTGAGTGCCGATAGCCGCCATACGGCCGATGTCGAGCGTGCTGCCCGTTGGGTGGCCTCGCATTTAGAGTCGCTCGGATTGGTTACGGAGCTTATTGCAACGGAGGGGCATCCGTTGGTCTACGCCGAGAGCCCGCCAGTGCCTGGTGCTCCGATTGCTCTTGTGTACGGTCATTATGACGTACAACCGCCGGATCCGCTCAACGAGTGGATTTCGCCGCCCTTCGAACCACAGGTGCGCGACGGGTACATCTATGCCCGTGGGGCCACGGACGATAAGGGACAGATGTTTACTCATTTTAAGAGTGTCGAAGCGTGGACTCGTGTCGAAGGCCAACTGCCGTTGCAAGTGAAGTTCTTGATCGAAGGTGAGGAAGAGGTAGGCAGCCGCAGTATCGAGACATATCTGGAAGAGCATCGCCAAAAACTTGCTTGCCACGCGATCGTCATCAGCGATTCTTCCCAGTTTGCACCGGGCGTACCGGCCATTACCTACGGATTGCGTGGGATTGCTTATTTTGAACTGCGTGTCCAGGGGCCTCGCCAAGATCTGCATTCCGGGGTTTTTGGTGGTGCTGTGGTCAATCCGGTGAACGTTTTGGCCCGCATCCTCAGTGGATTGATCGATGAAAAAGGACGCATCCAAATCCCTGGCTTCTACGACGACGTCGTACCGCTCACCGAAAACGAAAGGGCGATGTGGGCACAGTTACCTTTTGACGAACAGGCGTTCATCAACCAATTGGGTGTGCCGGCCTTGGGAGGTGAAGAAGGATATTCGACGTTGGAGCGATGTTGGGCGCGCCCCACGTTCGACATTAACGGAATTTGGGGTGGTTATCAGGGCGAGGGTAGCAAGACGGTTTTGCCCGCGCGAGCAGCCGCAAAATTCAGCTTTCGACTCGTTCCGGATCAAGACCCGGTGCGCGTCGGGGAAAAACTTCGCGAGCGCATTGCCGAAATATGTCCTCCGGGCGTCCGATGGGAATTGGTTCAAATGCATGGTGGTTTACCCTACCTTGCTCCGTTGGATAGCCCGTATTTGGAAGCTGCAGCTCGAGCCATCGCAACGGGCTTCGGCCGCCGGCCTGTGATGATCCGCGAAGGAGGTTCGATTCCGATCGTAACCCTGTTTCGCCGGCAATTGGGGGTCGACGCATTGCTCCTTGGCTGGGGGCAGCACGATGACAATACGCACAGCCCCAATGAACGTTTCGCTTTGGCAGATTTTCACCGCGGGATCCGAGCCAGCGCCAGCTTGTGGCAAGAATTGGCGGCATGCCCAGCCGCAAAGGTCCACTGACGTGGGATGGCTTTTACCGGAAAATTCGTGCGGAGTGCAAGGTGATCCGAGGGTCGGTGCAACCAGGATCCAGGGCTCGGGGCAAGAGACTCGATAGTTGTACTTCCAGCATGACCGGTTATCCCCCAGGGCGGCTGGTTTCGATACGATTCCCATTTCGGACACTTTTACGATCGAGCGACGGTTGGGCTTGGTAACAGGGAACAAGAGACGATGTTGGATCGGCGATTCATATTGGAACATCTGGACCAGGTCAAAGAGAACTGTCAACGGCGGCGCGTCCCGGTGGATGTCGATCGCTTCGCAGAATTGGAAAGGCAACGCCTGGAAAAATTGCGGCAAGTCGAAGAGCTTAACCGGCAGGCGAATGAGGTGGCGAAGTCGGTCGGCCAAACGAAGGACCCACGGGAACGCGAACGGCGTATTGGGCAGGGCCGTCAATTGCGCGAAGCTCGCGATGCTACACAAAAGGAACATGATCAGTTGGAAGAACAGGTGCTCGCTCTCCAAGCCCAAATCCCTAATATGACGCATCCGGATGCACCGGTAGGCGATGCGTCTGCGAACCGCGAGATCGCTCGTGGTAAGAGGCCGATACCTCAATTCAACTTTCGTCCGCTCGATCATGTCCAACTGGCGGAAAAACACGACCTTATCGATTTCGAGGCCGGAGCTCGAGTCGCGGGACACGGCTTTTATTTCTTGAAGAACGAAGCGGCTCTCCTGGAACTTGCTCTGCAGCAATTCGCCGTCAACCTACTGATCCATCACGGTTATGTACCGGTCATCACTCCGGACCTGGCTTACACAGAAATTCTCCAAGGCATCGGATTCATACCGCGCGGTCCGGAGACCCAGATCTACAGTATCGAAAACAGCCCACTCAATTTGGTCGCTACAGCGGAGATCACACTTGGTGGAATGTATAGCCACGTAATACTCGAAGAAGAAAAACTCCCTATTCGGCTCTGCGGGATAAGTCACTGCTTCCGCACCGAAGCCGGCGCCGCGGGGCGCGCTACCCGCGGTTTATATCGCGTCCACCAATTCACCAAAGTCGAAATGTTCGCGTTCACTCGTCCTGATCAAAGTGATCAGATGCTCGAAGAATTCCGCCAACTGGAATGCCGCATCTTCGATGAGCTGGGCATACCTTATCGGGTAGTCGACACGGCAACTGGTGAGTTGGGAGGACCAGCCTACCGCAAGTACGACCTGGAAGCCTGGATGCCCGGGCGAGGCGAAAACGGCGAGTGGGGCGAAGTAACCAGTACGTCGAACTGCACTGACTATCAGGCTCGCCGCTTGAACATCCGCTACAAGCGACGAGGAGAAAAAGGTACGCACTTTGTGCATACCCTCAACGGCACCGCTATTGCCATTAGTCGCGCTTTGATCGCCATTCTGGAAAACTACCAACAACCAGACGGCAGTATCCTCATTCCAGACGCACTACGGCCTTGGGTAGGTAAAAACCGAATCGGGTAACGTGACGATCCCATTCTGCCAGAACGCAAAGCCGCTGAGCCCCATGCCGGTGCCCCGAGCATACGGGCTAACGGAACGTCGGGGACTGTCCGAAAACTAAGGCAAAGACGAAGAACCGATGTCCGTGCGTTGATCGATTGTTAGCGAGTTGCAACCGTGATACTGAACAGCACCGAAATCGAGGACACGTTTGCTGAAGCCTTTTCGATGCGCTTCTGCCGCCTCTTGATTACGGCGCATGATCCGTATTGGTTGGACGCAGCCTTGCGCGAGTTCTGTGGGGATAGTGCGTCGGTCATCGGTTGCGATGCCGAAATTGGAGTGGAACGAAGATTGCAGCCGGACCAGACCCCCGATGGCCGCCCCGGGGCCCTGGTCCTGGTATTTGCCTTTTCCGTAGATGCACTCCAACAGGCGGCCCCTCGACGTGTCGGACAGTGTGTCATGACGTGCCCGACTACGGCGGTGTTTGACGGACTGGAACCCACGGATCGACGCATCAAAGTAGGCCGTCATGTGCGCTACTTTGGCGACGGTTATCAGCAAAGCAAAATACTCATCGACCGTCGCTATTGGCGGATACCGGTCATGGATGGCGAATTCTGGGTGGTGGATGAAGCGTATGTGGGTCGCGGAGTTGCCGGAGGCAATATTATCATCCAAGGCCAAACCGCTCCGTTAGCTCTTGCCGCTGCCCGCCGAGCGGTCGAAGCCGTTGAACCCTTGGAAGGCGTTATTATGCCCTTCCCAGGGGGCGTGGTCCGCAGCGGCAGTAAGGTGGGATCTCGATATCGGAAACTTAAAGCCTCGACAGCCGACGCATTCTGTCCCACATTGCGGGGAGTGGTACAAACACGTCTACACCCAGATGCTCACGCAGCTTACGAAATTGTGATTGATGGGGTGGATGCCGAACATGTGCGCCGAGCTATGGCGGCCGCCATCCGTGCAGCCTGCGGACCGGGTATTGTCCGCATTAGCGCCGGCAACTACGGTGGAAAACTCGGAGCTCATAACATCCGGCTCCACGACCTGCTGGTTGGCAGTGAATCGGTTGACGATGCCAGCCAACAAGGTTGACCGCGGTTCTCTATCCGATCCCCAGCCATATGGGGGATAGTTCCGTCTCAATCGAAAAGGTGCCACGCTGGAAGCCTGCCCTTTTAGAAGGAGAATCATTTAACGTAAAGGCGCTACAGCGCGAAGGGGCCAGGACCATGACATCCTGCGTCCACCGACTGACGGCGTCTTGGCGCCTTTGCGTTGCATCACTCCAGCTACTTCCTCGTACCCAAAATCACGCAGTTACCGCGTGTCGTGTCACATCGGTCTGCGAAGGCGCACGGGCACGAGAATTCTCAGAACTCGAGGCTGTGCAACAACGCGATTATGGCAATGGATTGGAGGCACCCGGCAAAGCTTCCTCAGTGATGCGGACGGTTGTGACAGTAAATCGTTGGCGAAACTTCGACGATTAATCGCCCGTCGTATCGATCTGCTCGGAAAGCCAACGTTTCCAAAATGCGGATTTCGGCGAGGCATCTAGCCAAGGTCGGTCCGGCGGTGATCCGATGCGTGCGGTTTGTGGATCGAGCCACACTTTTAGCTGGCGCGCGTCCTGGTGGAATACCAACACAACCAACTTACGGGAGTCGTGTTCGACTGCATCGAATTGTCTTTGCCAGGTGAAACTATCGTCGCTCAGCAACATCGCGCGCAAGTGGAGCAATCCGGGTGCGCGCGTGACGTCTTTGCGCGCAGTGATACGATAGCGCCGTCCGTTACACTCGAGGATTTCTCCGTTTTTGAGCGGGCCATCGCCCTGTGGCTCGGTTGGCAAGCGCTCCAGTTGCCACAGCTCTACTGGCTGGCCCGCTCGAATCAATAACACGGCTGGCGATCCCCAGTAACCGAGCGATCGGTGCGTCTGAAAGTAGCGGGAGTACCACGCAGCGCTGGCCGCTAAAAGTCCGATGCCCAGCAGTGCAACAACCACCCACGTGCCGCGAATCAACCCGTGCTCCTTGCCGCTTAGGGGAATAGTCGGAACCATCGACAACAGTATACTTGAGAAGTGAAAGGGGCTAGTTGTCCGTTGCCGTTAGCAGCCTTGCTGCGCAATGTGGACCACCGGCGGTAAACCGGAGATGTTTGTGCCATGGCCGATAAGTTCGATCCTTACCGCGAAGCTCTCGTGCTGGAAACGTTAACCGAGTGGCCGGATGATCTAGTGCTATCCGACCAGGAGCGCGAACGATATGAGGCGGAGCTCCATGCACATCCAGAACAGTGTGCTCACTTGGAGTACATTCGGCTCCATACGGGATTTTGCCGGAAAATCGTGGTTACTCCCGCTGATCTGGAACGGTTGGGAGTGCCGTTTACGCCCACGGCAACGCAATAGCCGATAGGTAACGAGGGAGCCAAAACAGCCGCGCCTTTGGGCTCCGGGGTGGAACGACCAACACCGCCGGGAGAGTTAGTCAGTGAACGAGCCGATCCAGGTTCACGTGCCGCTTGGCGAACGCAGTTACCGCATTCTGATCGGTTGGGGCTGTTTGGCGGATGTTTCCCGTTTTTTGGAATCCTTCGGGTCAATCGCTCATGCGGTTATCGTCTGCGACCGTAATGTGGCGGATCGGTACGCGCAGCGTCTGGCCGAGGCGTTGCGAGCCGTGATCAGGCGTGTGGATTTGATCGAGGTGCCTCCCGGTGAAGAGAGCAAATCGGTAGCCGAGGCGGATCGATTGTGGAATAGCTTGCTGAAGCTCAGGACGGATCGGCAAAGCTGGCTTTTCGCCGTCGGCGGCGGTGTGGTAGGTGACTTAGCCGGTTTCGTGGCTGCTACTTATGCCCGCGGCATCTCACTGGTTCAAGTACCCACCACGCTCCTTGCGCAGGTTGACAGTAGCGTGGGCGGCAAAGTGGCCGTCAACTTGCCCGAGGCCAAGAACATGGTGGGTGCTTTCTGGCAGCCGCGGCTGGTGATCATCGATCCATCGACGCTCGAATCATTACCGCACCGACAATACCGAGCTGGCTTGGCCGAAGTGGTCAAGTACGGCATGATCGCCGATGCCGCGTTTTTCGAGTTCTTAGAGCAACACGCGGCTGCTATTGTGGCGCGCCGCCCCCATGCCCTGGAAAAGATTATCTGCCGAAGCTGCCAAATCAAGGCCATGGTGGTGGGTCAGGATGAGCGTGAACAGAGCGGACAGCGAGCGATCCTCAATTACGGTCACACGTTTGCCCATGCCCTGGAGGCCATCAGCGGTTATGGGCAATTCCTGCACGGTGAGGCGGTCGCTATCGGTATGCACTACGCGGTTCGATTGGCCGTGCGGCTAGGCATGGTCGATCCGCAAACGGCAGAGCGTCAAGATCGCTTGCTTGCTACTATGGAGTTGCCGGTCACGGCACCCGGCTTTGACCCACAAACCTGGACGGCTGCTATGCAGCATGATAAGAAAGTCGCGGCCGGCCGACTCCGCTTCGTCTTACCTCGCAGCATTGGCCATGTCGAGTTGGTGGACAACGTTCCCCAAGAGCTCGTCAGGGACATTCTTCAGCAGGATTCGGCCCAGTAGCGTAGTCGTGCCCCACGCGGCAAACGGTGGGATCGATGGGAAGCGGTCGGCCAGACACGATTGATCTGGGGTACGCGGGTGATCTAAGATGGCCAAGTCAGCTCTGCGCGGGAAACCGTCACACGGCTAAACGCCGCCAGAGGGTGGTTGTAGATGTCGCTGAACGATGCCGGTAAGTGCATTCCGGCAACGGTGCATTTCCCCATGCGATTGGCTCTCGTTCCGGGGATCGGTCCGAAAAGTTACCGGATGCTTCTCCAGCGATTCGGAAGCGCGGAGCGCGTCTTTCGGGCTTCCTATCGGGAACTTTTGGCAATACCCGGAATCGGAAACACGTTGGCTCGTCGCATTCAAGACGCTGCCCATCGAGCTAGTGAGCAGCGGGTGTTAGAACTGTGCCAGAGCCATAACATAAAATGGGTCTTCCTCGGGGATCCACACTACCCACGGCTGTTGTCGGAATTGCAAGATGCGCCGGTGTTGTTGTTTTACCGGGGGCAATTCCAAGTCCAGCACCATCGCGCAGTGGCCATCGTTGGCACTCGTTATCCGACGGCTTACGGACTGCGGCAAGCCGACCGGTTGGCACGGCAACTGGTCGAGGCTGGATACACGATCGTCAGTGGTTTAGCACGAGGTATCGATGGTGCTGCCCATCGAGCGGCCTTAGCAGCCGGAGGAAACACGATCGCTGTCTTGGGCGGTGGCCTGCTGGAACTCTATCCAGCCGAACATCGCATGCTCGCCGACCAAATCGCCGCTCATGGGGTACTCCTCAGCGAATTGCCTCCCGACCATCCTCCGCGAAGTGGGAATTTCCCGCAGCGCAATCGCATCATTTCCGGCCTGAGCCTGGGTGTGGTTGTGATCGAAGCAGGAATCCATTCCGGCGCCCTCATCACGGCCCACCACGCCGCGGATCAAGGTCGTGAAGTGTTCGCCGTACCGGGCTCGGTGGAAAACCCGACGGCACGCGGCTGCCACCAACTGATTCGCGAAGGGGCGAAGCTGGTCGAGTCGGTACATGACATTCTCGAAGAATTGGATGCCCTGATTTGCCTCGTCGAATCGACTGCCGTGCTGAACCAATCAAATGTAGGCACCGACCCACCCAATTCTCCGGCAATGGACCCTGCTGTAACACTCACTCCCAGCGAGCAACGTCTTTGGTGCGCTATTGACCCCAATGGGTCGCTGCTCGATGAGCTGATTGCCACAAGTGGGCTAACACCTCGGGAAACACTCATTGCACTGGTGCAATTGGAGCTCAAACACCTGGTGCGCCGCGTAGGTGGAGCCATGATTGTGCGTAGCCATGGCACGAGGCGGTGAACAGCGCGAGTGTCCACCCCAATTCGCGCACGTCCGTAATCCGTTACCGTGCTTGGGCCAGAGAAGATCTGACGTGAACGTACGAAAAAAGAAAGCTCGCTCACTTGATGGAACGGGCTTCTTCTTAGGCAAGATCTAGCCGCGGGTAGGCCGCGCCCTTTGGGCCCTATTACGGGGTTTCCCTGCTGGCAGTAGCGTTAGCCAAGTCGGCGTGCCAAACCCAACCATTGAGCTGTTTTCCATCCACCTCGATCTGACCACCGACCCAGCCGTTAATGACTTTCAGTACTTTGAACTGGGTACCTTTCGGTAGCGTGCCTAATAGCTCGCGCCCCAGCATGACGCGTGCCCCATCCTTAGCCGCCGCTACTAGATCTCCCGGTTTGACGCCGATCGGCTCGTACGAAAAACTCCGGTATCCTTCGCGCTCCACTGTGCTCGGGCGAACCGCATTCCGTTCCGTCGTCGTGCGCCGGCCGAATCCGGGCCCAAAGTCTCCTCGGATTTTTGCACCGGCATCCCGCTGCGCCCAACCCTCGATCGCCAACCATCCGACCAATAACGCCACAATTGCCACCCACGCTACATGCTTTTTCATATCATACCCTCCCGACTTGTCGCCACCAACTTGGGACGAGACGACGTGGTTCACACTTCTGCCAGCCCCGTTGCTCCACTTGTTATTTTACACGGCCCCGGTTGCGATTTTCACCAGCGCTAATTGATTTTTTGTTTGTTAATTAGCCCCTCGAAAACGACTAACCGAGTGCCTCTCGTATTCCCATCAGACATTATTCGTCTCTCGATGCTTTTTCGGCCGCTGGACCTTTGTGACATACGAGCTAGCAATTCCTAGTCTAACTCTGGCTGACATTAGAGCAATTGTCGTGCCGCGGCGGCAAATCTCTAACACGCCTCGGAGGGATTTTGCTCTCGAGGATTGACGACTTGGAAGGCAACGGGTGCTTAGTCTTTGAGCAATCCGTGGAGCCCCACACGAAACCCTAAAGAAACCACCTAGCGTAATCTCTTGCCACGAAATCGGTTATAGCATTGCGCGAAAACCAGGTTACCCAACTGGCACACGGTGTGTATTACTGCGCGGCTAGGCAGTTTGGCATCGGACCTGAATCGCGAGTCGGGAGTGGTGCGAAGCATGGTCAGGCCGCTTCGTTTAAGAACTTTGTGTCAGCTTGGCTGCCCGGTCAATTCGTCATGGTGGTGGAACCGGTGGGTCAGGTGGCTGGTGTGCATGGGCGCTATAGCCTGGTCGCCAGGCCTTAGTGCTCAGACCTGTCAATGTCAATGCTGCCCGAGGTGTTCGCGCACGGTAGCGTCCTCGCAACAGTTTGTCGTCTATTCGTATCCCACTGGGCCTTCAGCTCAGCACGTCCTGGACACGGTAGAAGAGATGTATGAGCAGATTTGTCGCCGGTTGTTTGGGCCTGAGTGCCCGCGCACTTGCGATGCGCCGTGCTCCATCGTATTGCACGGTACCCGAGATAGTTATGCTCGAGCTGTTCCGAATAGTCTTGGATCGGTGGGAAGTACATGGATCAAGATGACCGGTGGCAAGATCGTAGAGCGCCGTATCGACTTGTTAGTCGACGGAAATGGTCCGAGCGCACTGGCACATGAGCTTACGCATTTAGCTTTAGCCGGGTATTGGAATGGTACTCGGCCACCGCGTTGGTTGGATGAGGGTTTGGCGTTGTTGGCTGACGGAGATGAAAAACAGAAGAGGCATTGGGTGGACGGTGCTACAGCGATCGAATTCGGCTGCGCCTTGCGACTACGCGTCCTGCTTGATGGAAGCCGCGTCGTAAGTCGCGAACAAATGCCGACCTTTTATGGGCAGAGCCTGTCGCTAGTTGCTTTCTTACTCGACCATAGTACTACCCCTCGACAACTTATCGAGTTTGCCTCGCGTGCTGAACAGATTGGTTATGATCGAGCGCTTTATGAGTGTTACGGGATCGAAAATATTGAGACGCTCGAAGCAGCCTGGCTGGCCTATTTGAAAAATAAAACGGCAACAGATGTTTCGATAGCCTCAGCAGTCGCCCCTTCGCAATCGAGCGCCGAATGATCGATCGCGTTCGTGCGCAGTAGCCCATAAGTGGGTTACACCGCCATCGAACGAATCCCTCTTTGAGTGCCTTCTTAGCCCTGAAAGGAGCAAAGGATTAAGCGGCTTTCTGTGTGTGCACTTCGATTGTAGGTGGGATCATGAAGTAAACGGCGGGTCCTGACGGAAGTTTGCCTGTTTTCCGCGGCAAGAATGGAAACGAGGTAACTGTTTTAAGTCGATGAAATGGTTAGGTCATTTGCTGGGTTTGGCGTAGGTGTGCTTTTTTCGGCCTAACCCAATGTGAGCCGCTGCGGGTGCGTCTTGGCAAAGGCGCTGCGTCAAGTGAGGGCTCGACAGAACCGCAACCGTAAGGGACCGGCCAATGCAACGCAAAGGCGCTACGGCGCACAGGCGCAAGGCAGACTGCATGTACCGTCATTTTGATGGCCTACGTGAAGCGCGACGTCTTTGCGTATCCCAATTCGTTCAAAGCCTACGTGTAATTGTCTGTCTGTAATTGTCTGTACGCCAATCCGTGCAGAACTGGCGGTTGTGCAGGACGCTCGGCTTTGAGCAACGTTGACCGTCGAGCAACGTATCGAAGTAACTGTTATGGTGGACCGATCGCGCGGTGGCGCTCAACGGTTACCTAAACCACTAGCCCTCGGCGCCGATTCCCCTTCGGAAAGCTCCCGTGCAGTGACTTGGTAGCGGTTCTTTTGCTCGCGTCTTACAACATGTTGTTGGGCTTTGGCCGCTAGCGATTATCTACGCCGATAAGCAGCACCGCCTGTCAGCAATCTCGATAGTAAAGAGGTTTCCAACTGCCCGTGTCCAACAGCGTCGGCATCGTGCACCACGGGGGGCAAGGTGTTTTAAACCACCGTAACCGTGCCAGCAAAACGTTCCATACATAAGTATGTCGATAATCATAGTAGTAAATCAAAGAGGGTGGCACCGAGCCGGGGGACGGGCTCCGCCACCCCAGGGACAGGCACCGAGATCATTTTTTTTGGTAATTTGCGACAACTAAAAAGATCACAGAAACAAGACGCATCGACTATTTTAGTAATTTAGGAAGAGCAGTGATATTGGAGAAACTTTCAGCCTGTTCCACAGTAAGGTGACGAAAACCGCCATTGTCCGGATAGGTTAGCGAACGAGGGCCCAGATGGTTTCAGTCGTTCTCCAAGGCTGCTTGGGGTTGTTCGACGCTGTCGTTCGGAACACGTTGTTTTGCGCGTTTTGCTAGCCCCAGATTCGGCCCGCGACGTGACTGGCCTTTGGCGCACTTTGCGATCGTGACTGTAAGTACGTGTATCATCGGAGCAGCATGTGCACTAATTCGGGCGTTTTTCGGAGAGCCTACGGCGTAAGTACATCTTTCCCCGGCGGTGGCGCCCTCAACTTGGTGCACCCGGGGAACGCACGACGTGTAGGAGCCGATTCACAAGCCGACCCGGTGAAAGAACCTGACCCGATTCGCAAAGTGCCGCTCGCTTACGGTCGCGGCTCGGTCGAGATAGCGATGTTCGCAAGCGTTAGGTTCAAGTCCATGTAATCGCTAGCTGCGTTACCGTTGCGTCCCAACTACAATCGAAATGCGCACACCGCTCGGTGCCCGGATGGGCTCGCACTCGATTAAGCCTACTGGGAATTGAGGGCTGTCACCTCAGAAAGCGTTCTATGTGAAACAGCTTTGAGGGTCGGGGCAGCCATTCGGCTTACGAAGGCTGTAGCGTTTTTGCCGAAAAAGCACTAGGTTCGAAATGCCGGAAGTCGATACCTTTGCTGGAAAAGCCGTATTAGCCAGTCTAGTTCTTTATTGGACGCGTGTCCGTGTTACAACGGCGTCATTGGGTCAATTTGGTTATTATTAGTGCCCTGCTAGGAAGTGCTGGGTGCCGGTGTGGGCTTCCGGAGGCAGCGCCGAACTATCGGCGCGTCGATTGGGCACTGCAGCGGGCTTCGATGGCCGACTATTCGACAAACGAAGCTCTTCCGCCGGCTCCGGATCCGTTTTGGTTGACGGCGCAACCTGTCGAGGCTTTTCTCGACCGGGCCTTAGCGCAGAATCCTGCCATTCATGCGGCCCAGCAGCGTCTGGAAGCTGCCGCTGCACAGCTCGCACAGGCTGGCAGCCTTGACGATCCGATGCTCGCGGTAAACGGCTGGCCGTTTTTTCCCAACGTACCCCAGACGGCAGCAGGTGTCATGACTGCTGAGATTATGGTCGAACAGCGGATTCCGTGGTTGGCAAAGTTAGAAGCTCGCGTGGCAGCATCGGTCCAGGAACTGGAAGCAGCTCGCGCGCAACGTGCGGCTGTCGAACTAGAAGTGGTCGAGCAGGTCAAACGAACCTATTACCAACTTTATGCCACACAGCGTATTTCGCAGATTCTCCAAACCGATCGGCGAACCCTCGAGTCGCTCCGTGATCTGGCGCTGGCTCGCTATCGTGCTAATCAAGCAACCCAGCAGGAGGTGCTGCGCATGGAAGCTGAGTTGGATCAGATTGACATACAGCTGGCTGGATGGGTCAAAGAGCGCCAGTCGGCGCAAGCTGAGCTGGCGCGCTTGCTCCACCTATCCCCCGACACGCCCTTCGTTGCAGCCGACCCGCTCGATGAGGAATCCGATCTTACGAGTCTGGATCAGCTCTACCAACGTGCTCTGGAGTTACGCCCCGAATTACATGCGCAGCTTGCGGAAGTGCAAAAGGAACGCTACCGCGTGGAATTGGCCCGACTTGATTATCTACCCGAGCCGAGTTTTCGCGCTGGGTGGGCCGAAATGACCACACGCCGCTCTCTATCGCCCGTGGCAGATGGCCTGGATATGGTGACCATCGGAGTGTCCGTTAACTTGCCTATTTATCGAGGTCGATTAGACTCGGCCGTACGCGAGGCTCAGGCCAATGTGGTATGGGCCGCGCGACAATACGACCGATTGAGGGATGAAACGCTCCGCGACATCAAACAACGGTTTGTGGAAATCGAAACCCAGCGTCAGATCCTTCAACTGCTCCGAACTGGGATCCTGCCCAAAACCGAGCAAGCCTATCAGGTAGCAGTTCAAGGCTATCAGGTCGGCACGGTTAGCTTTGCCGACCTGCTGGCGGTGTTTCGCGAACTGCTTGCTTATCGGGTCGCTTTGGTCCAGACCGAAAGTCAATACCGTCAAACGCTGGCGTCGCTGGAACGCCTGGTGGGCGGACTGCTTGCTGAGCAAGACCGCCACGCGGACGACTCGGGAGCTGCCCCATGAAGCGAAATATCTGGTGGATCCTTTTCCCGGCTGTGCTTCTATTGGCAGCGGCAAGCGGTTGCGCGGGTCTCCATGGGTTGTATTCGATCGGCGCGCACGAGTGCCACTACTGCCCTGCCTCACCTCTGCCGTACCACGAGTTTTGCCCATTACCATGTCGCTATTATCCGACTCACAGTAAAGTGTTCGAAAAATAGAAACGCAAAAGCGTAACGGAGACAGTCTGAATTAGACGTCCTTCTAGCTTTTTCCGCGCAGTGTGTGCGTCTTACTGGTAGGTACGACATGGCTGTAACCGCCTTGGCTATCAACCGGGTTCTCCCTATCGCTTCCGAAGTTGGATACCTCTGCAGAGCCGCAACGATTAGGGAGCGTCAGAATAAGTCAACTCAAAAGCGCAATAGCCCAGGGGCGCAACGAAGACAAGAAGACAAGAGGTACATTCTTTCGTGGCCGGTGGTGTGTACGCTGCAGTTTTGCGCCACAGAGACACACAGGGGCACGGCGGAACGGGAACCGCCGCATGGAGCGTATCGCCAGCAAGAGACGCCGTCGAGCGAACATTTTGCAGGGTAGTCGGTTGATCAGAGTTTCCTTAAATCGCCTTGCGCCTCTGCGTCTTTGTACCTTCCCGTTGAATCTTTTTGCGTCTTAGCGCCTTTGCGTTGTCTGCTTCTGTTCGGCAAGGCGCTTCCCACAGCAGGACCCGAGCGAAATCGACTCGGATCGTACTTTTTTCGATAACCCGTCCGGCGCTAGCAGCCTGACCGGTGGACGGATGCTCCGCCGGAAGTTAACCGGGTTTCAACACACCGAACGTGGTTGCGTGCGGTGCCGAAACTTCGCCGAAACGACGGAGGTATTTTTTGAAAGAAGCGGCTTCGTGCGGTAAAAAGCACTAGGGAGCGGCCATATGCAGTTTCTGATGAAGCGATAAAACAGGGCATCGGCAAATCACCGCTGGGGAGAAAACGATATGGTGCGAACTCTTCAGGTTATACGCGCCTTGATTCTATGGAGCGTGTTGTGGGCAACGCATAAGCTGTGGGGACAAGTTCCCGGTGCCGCGGAACTACTACCAGAATCCACGCTAGTTTACGTGGAGTGGCAGCCCGCACGGTTAGTTGATCGGGTTATGAGTCATCCGCTGGTGCGCCGCATCGAAGCTTCGCCGCAGTATCAAGAGGCTCTGGCGAACGCGCAATTCACCCAACTGCGAGCGGCGGTGACGTTTGTCGAGGCACGACTCGAGAAGTCGTGGCAAGAGATACTTCGCGCCATGACCGGTCGCGGCCAAGTTTTGGCATTCGATCCCCAAACGAACGGTTGGATAATCCTGGGTTCTGCAGACGAGCCGTCAGTACCGGTGCGGTTTCGGGATGCGGTACTGGACTTAGTACGGTATCAGGCTCGGGAGCGTGGGCAGCCTGATCCGATTCGCTCAGCGGAATATCGCGGTATCATCGCACATCAGGTGAACCAGGTGAAAGTGGCTGTTTTTGACGAATGGTATCTCGTCACGAATCGCTCCGAATTAGGAAAGGCGGTGTTGGACAACTACTTGGATAAGAACACGCGTACGTTCGCTTCAAAAACCTCGTTTCGTGAAGCGCGGCAGGTTCGCCGTTCAGGATCCGACGCGTGGGCATTCGCGGATTTAGACGGTTTGCGACGATCTGGAGCGGCAAGCGAGCTATTTTCCGGTAAGGCGGAGAATCCGGTTGCCGAATTGCTGGTAGGTGGACTACTAGACCCGCTAAAACATGCTCCCTATGCGGCTGCTGATTGGGTGTGGGAAGACAGCCGCGTGGCGTTCCGAGTTTACCTCCCTTTAAAAACCGAGTGGATTTCCGAGCCGCGCCAGTACTTTTTCGGGAGCCACTTGGCCCACCAGGCCGGGCCGCTCCTGCGCCCAGCGGGGACGGTCCTTTCGGTCAGTACGCATCGTGATTTGTCCCAGTTTTGGCTACGCGCCCCTGATCTTTTCGATAAAGAAACCAACGACCAACTCGCCCAAGCCGAAAGTATGCTGACCACACTTTTCTCGGGACATGATTTTGGGCGCGATATTCTGGGGGCTTTCCAGCCACAGCTCCAACTGGTGGTGGCTCGACAGCAGTTTAGCCCCGATCAGCCCATACCCACTGTGCGATTACCGGCGGTGGCATTGGTAGGGACGCTCCGTGAGCCCGATACGATGCGGCGCGAATTACGGCGCATTTTCCAAAGTTTGATCGGATTCCTCAATATCGTCAATGCGATGCAAGGCCAACCACAACTGGAGCTCGATGAGCAGCGCGACGACGATCTGCATCTAGTCTTGGCTCGATTCGTCCGCGAAGCGGATCGAAGCCAGACAGCCCCTGTTTCGATACACTACAACTTTGCGCCGACGCTCGGGTTTCACGGATCGCGGTTCGTACTGGCTACCTCACCGACTCTTGCCTGCCAGGTGCTTCAGGACTGCCCCACTCTGGACGTTCCACAAGGTACAAATACAGCAGTTTGGGTCGACCCTGAACCGCTTTGCCAAATCCTGCTGGACAACCGCAATGCATTGGTCTCGCAGGGAATACTGGAGCGGGGGCGCAGCCGGCAGGAAGCCGAACAGGAATTCGACCTCTTCCTCGGGTTACTTCGTGCATTCGACGGTTTCCGAATGCAGTTGGTGGCCGAGCAGGCGCTGGTGTGGGAGTGGGAACTACGCTTTCGAACCATATCGCTCGACAAGCCGTAGTTGGGACGATTCAGCGTAAGTGATTTCAGAAAGGCTTGCGGACGAGGTGTCCACGACTATCGGCCGCTTTCGCGTCTGATCGTGTGCGAGCTCTCGAAGGTAGCGGAGGCATCGCCATGGCCATCCCCTGGAATTCGATCGACCCCCAATGGGCGTGGAGCCCGTATGAACCGACTCGCGAAGCCCCATGGAACACAGCACGGGCAGCACATCTGTTCCGCCGGGCGGCTTTCGGAGCCGATTCCGCACAACTTCAGGAAGCAGTGCAATTGTCACCCCAAGAAGTGGTGGCGCGTTTGTTCGCAACGCCTCCGTCCTTGGAGAGTTTTGATCAGCAGTCGAAAGATTTAGCCAACTTTGCTCTTGCTACTAGTGATATCGATCGCCTTGCCGCGTGGTGGATACACCGCATGCTCTACTCGCCCTATCCATTGCAAGAACGTATGACCCTTTTCTGGCACGGGCATTTCGCTACGGGCAACGACAAAGTGGCCGACGTAGAACTTATGTATCAGCAAAATCGCATGCTTCGAAAACATGCTTTGGGAAATTTTGCTGATATGGTTCATGAGATTTCCCGCGATCCTGCCATGCTTATTTATCTGGATAGCGCGACAAATCGACGAGCGCATCCCAACGAGAATTATGCCCGCGAGTTAATGGAGCTATTCACCTTAGGTGAAGGTAATTATACGGAGCAAGACGTGCAACAATTGGCGCGGTGTTTTACCGGATGGGAAGTTCGGCGCAAACAATTTCGTTTTAATCCGTATCAGAACGACCAGGGGGAAAAAACTCTCTTCGGTCAACGGCGCGCTTTTACAGGTGATGAAGCTATCGATCTAGTTTTGGCACAGCCTCAGGTCGCTGTTTTTATCGTCCGAAAATGGTTTCGATACTTTTTCGCCGACGAGCCTCCCGCGCCGGCGGAAGCACTCATACCGCTTGTTGAACAGTTCCGTAAGGAACAACTGAACATCACGAATGTGCTCCGACGTATGCTTTCCAGCCAATTGTTTTTCTCTCCGTGGGTGATGGGGCAAAAAGTGCGTTCGCCCATTGATTTTCTCGTTACTACTGTGCGCAGCCTCAGGGCAGCTACCAACGTCCAGTTGGTCGCTGAACATTCCGGCAAATTGGGACAGAAATTGTTCGTGCCGCCCAACGTGAAAGGATGGGAAGGCGGCCGGGCGTGGATCAATTCGGCCACGGTCGTTGGTCGGGCAAACGCAGCCCGGCAAATCGTGTTTCACTCGACAACGCGCTTCGACGATCGCGAGCTCGTGGATGTGGCCCGTAGTCACGCCGGAGAGCAACCTGAAAAGTGGGTTGATTGGCTCGCCGAGTTGCTATTGGCCATTCCATTGCATCCGGCGGCTCGCAAGGAGTTGGTTGACGTCGCGCAATCAAGTAATTCGCCCGGTAACCTGCGCGAGGTACTATACCTGATGATGACAATGCCGGAATATCAGTTGGCATGACACTGGCCGGCGAGTTTCGGAGTGCACCAGCCGGGGGGGCGGATACAAAATAGCGTTAACTTTTAAGCCACAAAGGGTGCAGCGAGACTAATATAGCCGAGATGTTGAAAGGAATCGATGTTCTATCATAACAATAATCCGGAATAGGGTAAACAGTTAGAAGAAGGTGCTGCGAAACGAACTAACAGTCAAAATCCTAAGATATGACAGGCTGGGACGACGGTAAGAGATTACAGGCACGAATATTGGGTGAGGTGGTGGCGATGTGTGGCCACGATTACAAGGATCGCGGCATGTATGAGAAGCACCTTCGATAGCCGCAATCGAACGGGCGAACGAGCGGTGCTTTTGGAGGTAATATGGTGGTTTGTGTCTTGGGAATTACTTGAGGCACGGGTAGTAAGTGTAGCTTGAGCGCTTACGATAGCGGGCGTAAAGAGATAGCCGATCTGTAAGAAGAGCATAAGGAGCTGGCGGATGGCTAGGGCCTACCACATGTTGAATCGCCGGGAGTTTTTGCGATCGGGTCTTGCAGGCTCTGGTTTAATGGTTCTTAACGGAGTTGCACCGGCCTTTCTGAAAAAAATCTCGGGGGCACTACCGGTTTCGTCGGAACGAATCCTTGTGGTGCTCCAATTGTCGGGCGGCAATGACGGGTTGAATACGATCGTTCCTTATCGGGATCCGATTTATTATGCCCGTCGACCGAAACTGGCGATACCTGCGGCGGATGTCTTGAAGATCGATGACCACTTCGGGTTTCATCCCTCGATGCGGGGGGCGGCTGACCTGCTCGAATCCGGACAGTTAGCGATCGTACAAGGGGTTGGTTACCCACAACCAAACCGTTCGCACTTTGAGTCCATGGACATATGGCATACGTGTTTACGAAAAGACCAACCGCGTCGAGATGGGTGGCTCGGTAGATACTTGGAGCAATCCGAAATACCACGGAGTTTGCCTGCCTTGCATATCGGACAAGAACAACAACCTTTGGCGCTGGCTTCGCGGACGGTGCGTGTTCCCTCAATCGGATCGTTCGACGAGTTTCGATGGGAAGGTGCTGATCGGGTGCGAAGCCGCTTGGAAGCACTGCTCGAAAAGGATTCCCGTAGCGACGACGATCTCTTGGCCTTCGTCCAAGCGAACTCGAAGGCTGCTTTGGAAGCCACACGACAATTAACGACAATCGGTGCCCAGCACGCAGCCCGAGGTGCGTACCCGCGTACGCCGCTAGGAGAGCGCTTGGCCGCCGTTGCACAATTGATCGGCGCAGAGCTGAAGGCCCGGATTTATTATTTGACGCTGGATGGCTTTGACACGCATGCTCAACAGATTCCAGCGCACGCAGGTCTCTTGCAGCAGTGGAGTACCGGCGTAAAAGCGTTTTTCGATGAACTTGCCGCGCAGGGTAACGCCTCACGTGTCTTGCTCTTCTCGTTCAGTGAATTCGGCCGCAGGGTTCAGGAAAATGCCAGCGAAGGTACGGATCACGGCGCTGCAGCTCCCGTCTACTTGGCAGGCCCTGCCGTGCGTGCCGGAGTTCATGGTCCCCTACCAAGCCTGGAAGATCTGGAGGACGGGGACTTAAAATACCACACCGATTTTCGACAAGTGTACGCCACAATTCTGGAGCATTGGTTCGGATTGAAGGATGGCTCCAGCATACTTGGTGGCCGGTATTCAACTCTTCCGATCCTGCAAACGGGTTAGCGCCGCTTGCGAATGCGCCACACCGGTTACTGGTTTATTCGCCAGTCGTATGCAGCGATGCCCCCATGATCGGCAGATAGTTCCAGATTGGTTTTTCGCCGTGACCAACCTTAACTCGGGCACCCTGCTCTAAGCGGGGTGTTTCGTCGTAGAAGAAAGGGATTTTCAAATAGCCAAAATCGAGTGTTGATTCTACGCGGTGAAATCGCTGATTTGCCAAAGATCGTGCAGTTCGCAATCACGAGCGACTCCAGAGGATAGAATCGCCGGGTCCCAACGGCAATTCCCATGCGGTCCAAAATAATAACAATATTGTCCAAACGATAAGGAAAGCCACCGCGTAAGGAAGCATGGTAGCGATGAGGGTGCCGATGCCCGAGCGAGGGCGGAGTTTTTCTAGATAAAGAAGGATGATCACCATATATGGATTAAGCGGAGCAATGGAATTCGTAACCGAATCACCCACACGATAAGCAGCCTGCGTTAGCTCGGGTCGAATCCCCATCCCCGCAAAAATAGGAACAAATACTGTAGACAGTAGCGCCCACTTAGCTGAGGCCGACCCGATAAATAGGTTAATAACCGTTGTGAGCAAGATTATGGCTATTAATAACAAGTGTGTCGGAAGCTGCCATTGTCGTAAAAGAGCCACACCTTCCAGAGCGATGAGCTTGCCGAGATTGGATTCATTGAACCAGGCGATAAACTGTGCAGCAAAAAACGCCATGACGACGTAGGCACCCATGCCTGCCATGGTCTTGTTCATCATGTGAGCGATATCGCGATCGGACCGGATCGTGCCGGCTGCGATTCCATAAGCAATGCCGGGTAAAAGAAAAACGAAAAACAGTATAGGTACGATCGCGTCAACCCACACATCGGCGTGAACGCCCGCGCGTTTTTCAATTTTTCCCGATAGAGCTCCGTTGGGGGACAGGATCATCCAGAGCACAACCCCGAAAGCAATCGCGAATACAAGGAGGGCGGTGATTAACCCCCGGCGCTCGTTCGGGGTCAGAGTGGTGCCCGCTGAAGTGCTTGATAGTCCTTGCATGGTCGCAGCATCGATCTGTTCCCGAATGTCATCGGGACCAAAGCGCGGTTCCACGAACCAATGCGTGACTGCCCAGCCGGTCAACGTCATGAGAATCGTAGAGCATGCCATGAAATAATAATTGCAACGCACATCTACCACGTAGTCGGGTTGCAGGATCCGTGCGGCCTGTTGCGTGAAACTCTGTAACAGTGGGTCAAGACCTGTAATAAAAAGGTTGGCACTAAAACCGGATGCTACTCCCGAGAATACAGCACAAAGCCCAACCACGGGAGACCTGCCCGCTTGAGCAAAAACAGCCGCTGCCAGAGGCGGTAAGACAACATACCCTGCGTCGGCGGCCATACTACTCATTACGCCGACAAATATGACAGCCGGTGTCAGTAAACGCTCCGGAGTAATAACGACCACCGATTTCAGTAAAGCCCCGATGAGGCCTGCATGCTCCGCCACTCCGATACCAATCATGGCTACCAGGACTACCCCCAAGGGTGGAAACGCCACAAAGTTTTCGACCAAATGAAGCCATACCCACTTTAGGCCCGCCGGAGAGAGTAAACTGCGGGCACGGACGACCTCGTGCGTTGCCGGATTGAGTGCTTGCCATCCGAGCGCTTCACCTATGGCTGAGCCGATCAGTACGAGGATCGCCCCCATAGCAAAGAGCGTGACTGGATCCGGTAAGCGATTACCGACGCGCTCGATCCAGTTGAGCCAACGAGTCGCCCACGACGTGCGTGCTGCTTTCGTCTCTTGCTGGGACATAGCAGGGTCTTTCTTCATGCCAGAGCGAACATTCGTTCCGTTATTTCGTCACGCGTGCGGCTGGCCATCATCTTATAGCTGATCATGAAACGTTTGTCCAAGAGATCTTATGGAGGGGCGGGTTCTCAACCCGTGCGTTTTACTCAAGTGTAAAAGATTGATGAGAGTCGTGAGGACCAGCAAAACAAAGTGCGGTAGTCAGGCACAGACCGTGGTACACCGCATTGACTCGAGTTCAATGTTGGCTAGATGAATCCTCTGCTATGCGCTATTCGTTTCGGCCAACGTCAGATCGAATATAATCGTCGAATGCCTTCTTTGAGCGTAGGATCGACCGGTGGGTCACAGAAGGCAACCGAAACCTCGTAACCGCCTTGGGGGTAAGCTTCTTGGGTTGGAATATACCATGGCCCGCCGTCTCCATACGCAGCAACCGCAACAAATCGGGCGGGAGCGATTTGCTGGGCAAAAATTTGATATTCAATAAAACTCTCGGCTGGAAGATGGAGAATCGAGATATCGTTTATGTGCAGAGCACTCAACACAATCGGAACACGTCTCTTTACGCGACGTAGCCATGCAAGGGTATAGCTGGGTCGGTTGCGTGCCACGATTGGTTGACCGGGGCGCCTTATCTGCTCGACTAATTCCTCCTCGCGGAATTCTTTCCGGGGTGGCGGCAGTATGGGGGTCGATGCCCAGTGAATCTCGTCGATGGGCCGGGGTTCAAGGTGCTCTTCGGATCGGCGGATCGCATCGTATACCCGCTCAGTCAGCTCGCGGCGGGCGCGTGGCGAGCCATCATTGTATTTGCCAGCAGCCACATTGCCTGCACATCCCGTAAAGTAAATATGTTGGCACTCTTGGTCTTCTTCCTGTCGGCGCTTGCGAGCAAGACCTACAAAATCGCTACTCACCCTGCCATCGCCGTAATAGCTCATCGGGTGGGTAGCGTAGTAGTGGCAGGCAAGAATTCGTTCGTCTCCCGAAAAGAAAACGATGCTTCGCAACAAAGGATCGATGAGTCCTTCGGGGAATTCTGCGGCGCGTGGATCTTTCGAACTACTTCCACGCCAGAAAATGAGTTTACCTTCGGAGTCGACGATCCGTCGATTGCTGGCGACTTTTTCAACCCGGCTATGGCTTGCGGCCACGTGGCTGATCGGTTGGGAGCTGTCGATGGCCTGTCGCACTGCCTCGCGAGCCCGTGTCAAACATTGCTCGAAAAACTCCACATCCACGATCGCCGGTAATTCCGGGTATTGGGATACGATCTCTTGCGCATCCAGACACGCAAACGGGGCATTGTGTTGATGGACGCAGTGGACCGCTACGCGCGCAGGATGCGTTCCGGCTGCTTCGGCCAGGGCCTGTCGCCACGCAACATGCGCCGAATTGAGAATTCCTGTCCAATCCACCGCACACACTACAATCGGTTCCCCGGCGCCCAACAGAACAAAACCGATCGCCTCGAGTGGATCATCGTAGGCTTCTGCAGGTTTAATCCACCCGCCACATAAGGAGTGTCCGATGGGAGGCGACACGTCAAAGCGAAACGTACCGAGGCGATAAGGGGAGCGTTGGGCCCAGGCTCGACCGCAAGTGCCGGCCGTGATTAAGCCAGAAGTTGCTGCCCATAACCATGTACGCCTCGAAAGCTGCGTCATTGTCCGATCCTTTCTCGTTTGGCCAGACGTGCATGTTCCGCAATGAGTCTCTATTTGAGTTTATCCGAAAACCGTCCTCAATGCTTAGAACGACGGACCGCACCTGGAGCTCTAGTATTGTGTTGTCCTGCACGAAGTTCCGCCCGTCGAGGTAGCGGATGCAGCGAAGCTCGACTCGCGTTGAACCGCTGACCGTGGGCCGTATCGTACTTAGTTCTAACCAAGTAGGGTTCCGTGGAGCATGGAAAATACTTCGCGCGCGGGCACTACAGGGGACGAGAGGTCTTCGCTTTAAACTTGTTGCGTCTTGGCGCCTTCGTGCCGCTGGGTTAAGTGAATCTCGCAGTACGGCCTCGAGCCGGGGCTAACATGGATCGGCTGTCGCGGCCGACCCGGATGCCGTAGACTCAACCTGCCCTAGTACACGCAGTAGCTCAAAGGAGTAAATACCGGTTCGGCATCCAGGGTTAAATTCAATGCGATAGGCGTAATTTCCGACCGGCTCCATCCGCTCGATCTCTGAAGGCTGCGTCTGTTCCGGTGTGAGAATGGGAAGGGGTGACGGCGCATGTTGCCGCCGTTTTTCTCGACAACTGGCACAAGGACAGTTATCGCGAAGTTCATTGTAGCTGTACACTCGGCACTCACCATCGCTCCACTGGATCCACAATCGTTGGTTGCCTAATCGCTTGAGTGCTACCGGATAGACTTCCATGGCTATTGTCCTTTGTGGTCCGGGTGCTGTGGCCCTTGAGCAGAAAGTTACTCGGCAAGCAATCTATGGCTCACCACAAGTTCCATCTTTCCTATGGTACAGTTGGAAAGACTTTTGACCAAGGCTGTCGGCCGGGAGCGTCGTGGGCCATGTGGCCAGAGCCCTTCTGCTGCGTTACAATAAGTCCCGGTGTTTATTGCAAATCCCACCACGGATCGCGGCACGCCACGTAAGCAGCGTAGCCCCGCACCGCGACAACGACTCCGCGTGAATAGGTTAAACATTCAGCGTAGCACGGCATCTTCATTGGGGACGAGGATAACTATGAACCGGGTGTTTTTCACTTTCTGGTTGGCATGCTGCTTGATCATCGCTAGGGAAAATTTGGGAGGTGATTGGCCCTATTGGCGCGGTCCAGAGCAGAATGGCGTTTCGCGAGAACGGAATTTGGTTGGCGACTGGTCGCTTGACCCACCCAAAAACGTATTATGGGTCTCGAACATCGGTGGGCGAGCTACGCCGATTATCCTGCATGGTCGCGTTTATCTAAGCTGCCGCACTCACCATGACGTCAATGACCCGCAAGAACGCATCCATGCTCGTGAACAAGTCGTCTGTTGGGATGCCAAGACCGGACAGATACTGTGGCGCGATGAATTGAACGTGTTCCAAACGGATGTACCGGCGCCTCGGGTCGGTTGGGCAAGTATGGTCGGGGATCCGGAGACGGGAAACGTCTATTTGCACTCGGTAAGCGGCTTGTTTCGCTGTTATTCGGGCTATGGAAAACTCTTGTGGGAGCGTTCGCTGTTTGAAGAGTTTGGTCGAATCTCCGGCTACGGGGGGCGCACCACAACCCCGATCATCGACGAGGATCGCGTCATTGTCGGATTGTTGACTATCAATTGGGGGGACATGAAGACACCGCCTCCAAAGGAGCGGTTCTATGCGTTCGACAAAAGAACCGGCAAACTGCTGTGGGTCTCGGCTCCCGGAGGACGTCCGTACGACACGGTCTATTCCAATCCAATTGTAGCGGTCATTGAGGGCGTACGGATGCTGATTTGTGGCAATGCGGACGGAGGTATTTACGCCATCCACGCTCGAACCGGTGAACCGCTGTGGGGTTTTCGCATGTCCCATCGCGGGTTGAACGTCTCACCAGTGGTCGACGGCAAGTATGTATACATCGCACATGGTGAAGATAACATCGACAGCTTGGAATTCGGACGTGTCCAATGCATCGATGCAACGGGTCGAGGCGACATCACCAAGACGCACAGTGTCTGGCGCGTTGATGGAATTAAGGCGGGTTATGCTAGCCTCTTGGTGCATGACGGCATTCTTTATGTGGTGACCGACAACGGCATTCTGATAGCACTGGATAGTAAGACGGGACAAAAACTTTGGGAATATAAGCTCGGAACTGTCGGCAAAGGGTCGCCGGTATGGGCCGACGGGAAACTCTATGTTATGGAAGTAAACGGCAATATTCATATTCTCCGTCCCAGTCGCGAGAAGTGTGAATCACTTTCTCATGTGGAGCTCATGGGTACTACGGTCGAAGGATATGACGAGATTTATGCTTCACCGGCAATTGCTGACGGACGTATTTATTTCGTCACCAGAGATCGAACGATTTGCGTGGGCAGGCCTGATGCGGAAGTGCAATCGGATCCCATACCGCCCATGCCAGAGGAACTACCTACAACCGATACGATAGCCACGTTGCATCTGGTGCCCTACGAAACGATGGTATGGGCGGGTGAATCGGTCGAATACGAGGTATTGGCATACGATACAAACGGTCGTTTCTTGAAGCGTATAATCCCGGAAAAACTTGAGGTGGAATCCGGTTTATCCCATGTGGTTCTGGAAGGCAATCGGCTTACAGCGCCGCCTGATGCTCCGGAACAAGGGGGAAATATCATTGTCCGGCTAGGAGATTTATCGGCCAAAGCTCGTGTCAGAATCTTCCCCCGATTGCCTTGGAAGTGGGACTTTACCGGGTATAAGGATCGCGATGTTCCACCGACCTGGGTGCCTGCGTTTACCGAATTCCGCCCCGTAGAAGTGAACGGAGATGTAGCGCTTTACAACCTAGGGGGGCAGGCAAAACCGAGTTCTTATATTTGGTTGGGACCTGACACCATGCGAGGTTACACGATTCAGGCGGATGTTATGTTGCGGGAAAAGCAGCGCCGACTGTCCAGTGCGGGCGTTACGTGCCAACGTTACAATCTTATTTTGAAAGGTAATACTCAAAAACTAAGCATCCAAACCTGGCCAGCCCATATCCGCATGGACAAAGAGATCCGTTTTCGAATCGATCCGGAGGTCTGGTACCGCATGAAAATGCGGGTGGATCCGGTCGAAGGAGGTTGTATGGTGCGTGGCAAAGTGTGGCTTAGGGAACAGCCTGAACCTCAAGAATGGACCATCGAGGCATTTGACCCGCATCCCAACGAACAGGGAAGCCCGGGCTTGTATATTTTTGGATTGGCCGAATCGTTTTTCGATAACGTGCAAGTTTACGAGGAAAAGTAAATGAAACGACTAACGTATTGCCCAGTTGTGATTCTGGTATGTCTGGTGGTGCTTGGTTGGACTGGTTGCGGGCGGTCGAGTCCAACGGGCAAGGCGGGCTCAGGCGGATCGACAGCACAAACCGACACCGCAGAAGAGTCGGCTAAGCCGACCGAAACGGGCGCGCAAGGTACAACGACACCTACCGAAGATGGAGGAGCGGGTCCAGTCGAAACTACGGGTGGACAACCTGCAGCACCAGCGGCAGAAAAGCCCAGTGTAGGTACCGAACCGTCCGGTTCTGAGACTTCGGGTGGATCGGCGGCTTCGGCGCCGAGCAAGCCGACTGCAGTGACGCCTCGGCATGTAACGGGGGATTGGCCCATGTGGGGCGGTACGATTCATCGCAATATGGTAAACGGCACAACCGGCATCACTATTGACTTCGTACCGTCAGAAGACCCCACCCAAGCCAAAAACATACTGTGGGTAGCGAAACTTGGTTCGCAAACCTACGGTAACCCCGTTGTGGCTCATGGAAAGATTCTCGTTGGAACCAACAACGGCGCTGAGTACCGCCCCAAGCATAAAGGTGACCGAGGATGCGTGCTCTGCTTTGAAGAGAAAACCGGCAAATTCCTCTGGCAACTAACTCGTGAAAAATTACCACAGGGGCGCGTCAATGATTGGCCGTTACAGGGTATATGTTCGACGTGTTGTGTGGACGAGAACCGAGTGTATGTTGTAACGAATCGTTGTGAATTAATGTGTTTGGACCTGGAAGGTTTTTATGATAATGTGAACGACGGACCATACACAGAGGAGGTTGATAACGAACGAGAAGATGCCGACATAATTTGGTCGTTGGATATGATGGATCAACTGGGAGTCTTCCCACACAATTTGGCGACCAGCTCGCCTGCCGTCTATGGCGATCTTGTTCACATCGTAACCTCCAACGGGGTCGATGAGGCGCACTTGGAAATCCCGTCGCCAAGAGCCCCGTCTTTTATTGCTGTCAACAAGCTAACGGGCGAAGTGGTATGGGAGGACAATACGCCTTTTGACAAGATTCTTCACGGCCAGTGGAGTTCACCGGCGCTAGCGGAGGTAAACGGACGAATCATGGTTTTTATGCCCGGTGGTGATGGGTGGCTCTATGCCATGGATGCTCGAACCGGTGAGCATATTTGGAAGTTCGATTTGAATCCCAAAGATTCGAAATGGGAGTTAGGAGGTCGCGGCACGCGTAATAATATCATTGCCACCCCCGTTTTCGTCGAAAACAGTATTGTGCTTGCTGTCGGGCAAGATCCGGAGCATGGCGAAGGTGTGGGACATCTGTATCGCATCGATTGTACAAAGACCGGTGATATTAGTCCGGAGTTGGATGAGGATGGAGATGGTAAAGGTGAGCCGAATCCGAATTCCGGGATGATCTGGCATTACGGCGGTACGGACGAGGACGGCTCGATCACGGGTGAAAAAGGTAGTTATATCTTTCGGCGTACGATTGCTACGGTTGCCGTCCACGACGGATTGGTCTATGCCGCTGATTTGAGTGGGCGCTTGCATTGTGTTGACTTCAAAACGGGTAAGCGCTATTGGGAGGCTGATTTGTTAGCCGCTATTTGGGGATCTCCCATGGTTGTCGACGGGAAGGTATTGATCGGTGACGAAGATGGGGATCTGGCGATTTTTGCAACCGGTCGAGAAATGAAAAAATTAGCTGAGATAACTTTCCCTTCTTCGGTTTACAGTACGCCGACGATTGCCAACGGAGTGATGTATGTCTCTGACCGGTCACGGCTGTGGGCAATTAAAATTTTCCCGGATCAATAAGATCGTAACGTGACGGTCAACGTCGAAAAACGCAACTTGGTTTCCTTTGGTTACTGCTTTTTAACTGAAGACGACTTTTGGGAACGTCTGATCAACTGGCGGTAAACGAGCGTATTGGCTCGATGGATAGT
>CAYRMD010000014.1:0-73327 GCA_964425225.1 uncultured Pirellulaceae bacterium
CCATCGAGCCAATACGCTCGTTTACCGCCAGTTGATCAGACGTTCCTTAATTCTCTCGACTAGCTTAAAAAGGAGAGCACAACTCGAGTTTAGGTCTGGCCCCCGTTTGTAATCGTGGCGCGCCTTAGTATGGTTGCCAGTTTGTGCTCAAAATACGCGATGCACTCGACATGAATTTTCGACAGCCAGGGAGAAACCGCAATGCCCACAGCTTTGGTAACCGGCGCGACGGGTTTCATCGGCGGTCATCTGGTGCGACATCTGGTGCAGCAGGGCTTTCAGGTTCGCTGTTTAGTTCGGTCGTTTGCGCGATGCAGCCGATTGGAACCTCTGGGCGTCGAGCTAGTCCAAGGAGACCTCACGGATCCCTCGAGCGTTCGACGGGCAATTGACGATGTCGACATGGTTTTCAACGTGGCGGGGTTGACCTGTGCATTGAGTTGGCAGGAAATGGCCCGAGTGAACGTCGACGGGCCAGGAATTGTTGCAGAAGCGTGTGCTCAGTGTCTGCGCCCACCCGTCCATGTGCTGGTCTCCTCGCTATCGGCTGCCGGTCCCAGTCCGTTGGACGGTTGTCGCACGGAAGCCGATCCGGCCCAGCCCATTTCCCAATATGGGCGGAGTAAACTTGGTGGCGAGCAGCGGGCGCTGGAGTTTGCGGATCGAGTTCCCACGACGATCCTGAGGCCCGGCATCGTCTTCGGTCCGTTCGATCCAGGCATGCAATCCGTGGTGCAAACAATTTGGCGTTGGCGAGTGCATCTGAATCCCGGGCGTCATTCGCCTCGGTTGTCACTAATCCATGTTGACGACCTGTGCTCGGTACTGCTTGCTGCGGCTGAAAAGGGCGAGCGGGCGAGTTTGGCGCGTGAACCGGGACACGGTGTTTACTTCGTAGTCGGCCACGAGCAGTTTCCGACCTATATTGAGTTGGGACAGTTGCTGGCTGCTGGACTTTTTGACGGCGGCACCGTTCGTGTGGTACGCGTTCCATTGATGGCAGCACGGTTGATCGGATGGACGAACGAATGGATCAGTCAATTACGGCGGCGTCCTGACCTTCTGAATCGGGATAAGATACGGGAAGGTACCGCACCTTCGTGGGTGTGTTCTGGTGAGAAAATTCGCGCCCAATTCGCGTTCCGCCCGTCAGCTCCACTTGAAAACCAATTGCGCACCGTAGCTCGGTGGTATGTCGCAGCCGGATGGGTTTAGCACCCTGTTTGGACCGCGAAAACACATCCACGCTCCGAAGGCTAAAATCGGTTGTTGCTGTTCGTGTGTTGGAAAGGGTGGTTGCCGATCCTGCTAAATGCCAATCGCCTAACCACGCTGAAGCGCTAGAGAAGCGCGAGCTATGCCTTAAGTGAATTCGTTGGTTACCTGTTGGAACATATTTGGATGCGGAGAATCGTCGAACCCCTTGGGGAATTGGTAGAGGCACGGCGGCGTGGCCGACGCGTGGTGTGCACCGACAAGGGAACGATGACGATGACGCCGTGGATCGGGGCGCGTAGGACGATCCATGCGGTGGTCGCCTGCTGATAATCTGTGATGCGATTTGCCGGTCGTTATCGTGGCGAATCATGGAACTACGCGCAAGCATCGGCAGACCTATGTGGGTAGCGATATTCTACTTTTACAGGCCATCGGGCATGTTACAATCGCTCTAGCGTCCGTCATGTAGCGATGGAAAGCGCGCTTACGATCTTGGTACACCGAAGTAGTTGAGGCACGGCAAATGACGACCCAACCATGGGTTGCCGACGTGTCGGCGCATGGCATCCCGGATTCGGTTCCCGCGCTGGAGCAGTGGCTAAGCCAGCCGACGCAGGCGTTGCTCGAGCGCTGGCCGCAGATCGACGGCGATTTACTTATTCTCGGGGCGGGGGGAAAAATGGGACCTACGCTCGCCATGATGGCGCGTCGAGCTGATCGGGTGACTGGCAAAAAGCGCCGCATCGTGGCAGTAAGCCGGTTTAGTGACATACAGTTGCGCGAGCGCATCGAACAGGCAGGAGTGGAAACACTTGCATTGGATTTATTAGAGGATCGAGCCTGGCAACAACTGCCCGACGCGGAAAATGTGCTGGTCATGCTCGGCTTCAAGTTTGGGACTTCATCAGACCCAAGTAGGACGTGGGCCATGAATTGTCTGCTGTCGGCAAGGACGTGTCAGCGTTATCGTGATAGCCGGATTACAGCTTTCTCGTCCGGAAACGTTTACGGCCCAGTACCTGTCGACAGCGGTGGATCGACAGAGGACGACGAACTGCAACCGGTGGGTGAGTATGCGATGAGTTGTTTGGGGCGCGAGCGCATCTATCAGTATTTCAGTCGCCACGAGGGGGTACGGGTCGCACTATTACGACTGAATTATGCTACGGAATTGCGCTACGGAGTGCTGGTCGATATTGCGTTAGCGGTGTTGCGCAATGAGCCGATCGATTTGCGTATGGGATATGTAAATGTCATTTGGCTGCAGGATGCGAACGCCATGGCGCTGGCGGCCGTAGCGATGCCAAGCTCGCCGGCGCGGATCCTGAACGTAGCTGGGCTGGAAATACTGAGCGTGCGTCAGGTGGCTCAGGAGTTTGGCCGCTTGCTTGGGAAAAAGGTAGTTTTTTCGGGGCAAGAACTTTCCACAGCGCTGCTCAATAACGGGCGGCGAGGGGCGGAACTGTTGGGTTGGCCCACGGTAACGGCTCAACAGATGATCCATTGGACGGCGGCGTGGATAGCCGCCGGTCGTCCTCTGCTAAATAAACCGACCCACTTTCAAGTGAGCGATGGTCGGTTTTGACGGTGGTCTGCTTTCCCCAGCCGCCTTCCTTGAACACGGAACGTGGGGTTGTGGTACAGCAGCCCATGAGTAGCTGGCATCTTTTTACGGCCGTACATCTTTTCTTTTACGGCATTACAACACGCCAAAGCGCGCATACGCTTCTGTGGCGAGCATCCCTTGGTGGATCGCATTTCGGGTTAAGTTTTCGCTGTGCACTTTCTGCCACGCTGCTCGTAGTACCTCTTCTTCGACCGTTCGAGGAACGACTACTACGCCGTCCAAATCAGCAATCACCAGATCCCCAGGCGCAAAGATTACCCCGTCGATTTCGACCGGAATATCCAGATCCACGACGCGCTGGCGGTTTTGGCTATCGTAGGGTGACGTACCGCGAGCATAGACCGGAAATTGCAACTGTCGCATCGCCGCTCGATCGCGCACGGCCCCATCGACGATAGCTCCAACGCAGCCACGATTGCGTGCCGCTGTTGTTAAGAGTTCTCCCCAAATGCCGGAGCGCATCGAACCCGCTGCCGCACAAATCAACACGTCGTCCGCCTGGCAAGAGTCGACAGCACGCAACTCTAACTCGTAGGGATGCGGATCCACATGATACAGGTCGCACCAAAGCGTCGTCTTGCAACGGCCCACGAGCTTTTGTTCGACGGTCAACGGCATCAACGCAACACGAGGGGACTGGCGAGGAAATCCCAGACGATCCAGCGCATCGCAAATCACTGCGGAGTAAAGATGCTGGCGCACGTGGTCCAGCGTGATAGTAGGGGGTAGGTGACTGTTCATAAGTACTTCCTATATCGGATGGAATGGCCCGCCATAACGCGTGTTGCCTGTGTTCCCAGGGCTTGCCCGTGCCACAGTCCTAGGGAGTCATGGTATGATAACCTGTGCCCAATAGCGCTAAGGAGGGGCACACGATGCGCGTCGGGGTTGTCGCTATTTTGCACGAATCGAACACGTTCATCCAGCAACCGACAGCGTATGCGCACTTTCTGGAAGACCTGTGGCTCGAAGGTTCCGACATATGGCACTATTTTTGGGGTGGACACCACGAAGTCAGCGGGTTCTTAGCCGGTTTGCGTAAAGAAGGGATTCAACCGGTTCCACTCTTCGCTGCGCGGGCTATGCCCTATGGACCCATCGATGCCCAGTGTTATCGAACAATTCTCGATCGCCTTGTACGGCACATCGCCGCTGCTGACCCGGTGGACGGTTGGCTCGTCGCCCTGCACGGCGCAGCGGTTAGTCAACTGGACTGGGATGTAGACGGTACTATTTTGGCATATTTGCACGAAGCTGCTGGGTCTCGCCCGATAATTGCGACACTCGACGCCCATGCGAATCTCTCACCCAAGATGGTGGTCGCGTGTCGGGCTCTTATCCCGTATCGAACCAATCCGCATTTGGACCAATATGAACGAGGTTTCGAGGCAGCGCGTTTGGCAGCCTGGACCTTGCGCGGCAAAGTCGATCCGGTCGTGGCGGCAGCGTTCCCGCCGATGGTCATTAACATCGAACGCCAAGGTACCTTCGAGTCGCATTGGGCACCGATTCTGGAGGAGCTGGAGCGGCAGCGAAGCGAACCGGGTATTCTAAATGCCAGTATCGTTCTCGGCTTTCCCTATGCGGACGTTCCCAAGTTGGGATGTGCGGCTGTGGTAACGGCTGACAAAGACCGCCAGCGCGCCCGAGAAGCTGCTTGGCAATTGGCAAGGGTGCTGTGGGAATACCGGGAACATTTCGTCGGCAAGATGGTATCGATTGACGCGGCGGTCGAAACGGCGCTCGAATCACCAGGGCCGGTAGGATTGCTCGATATGGGAGACAATGTTGGCGGAGGAAGTCCCGGCGATGGTACGGCGCTGGCCCATGCGCTACGCAAGCATCGGGTCCGAGCCTTAATTTGTATTTACGACCCACCCTCTGCCGCTCGTTGTCTGGAATGCCCCATCGGAGCATCGATCGAACTTTCTATAGGCGGCAAGTTCGATCACCAACAAGGACCTCCCCTACAGGGGCGTTTTGTGTTGCAGGGTGTTCACGATGGAAAATTCACGGAGGATCAGCCTCGACACGGAGCGATCCGTTCGTTCGACCAGGGGCCGACTGCGATCGTTGAAGACCCTAGCGGGTTGATTATTCTTGTTACCTCGCGGCGCGTCCCGCCGTTTAGCCTGCAACAGCTCACCAGTTGCGGGCTGCGTCCCGATACTTTCCAAGCGATCGTAATCAAGGGCGTCCATGCTCCGGTGGCTGCCTATCGCGAGGTCTGCAGGCGGTTTATTCGGGTTGACACACCCGGTGTGACGTGTGCCAATCTGAGTCGACTGGGTTTCACGCAACGCCGCAAACCGCTATTTCCGTTCGAGGAAGATGCGTGTTTTGATCCAATAGCCGGGCCCGAACTGGTATTTACCGGCTAGGGCCAACGAGCCATTTTACAGACGTCCTGGGCTCGACTGCAGCCATTTTCTAACGGAGCACGCCATGGCGGATCGCATGGAACACGATAACGTCTCAGCATCGGGCGGAGTTAGGTCCAGCGAATCCCGTGTAAAAATTTCTTGCCCGAACGCTTCCACCGCATCCTGTACGCAACCGTACTAACCTAGCTGGCCTCTTTGGGGAAGCGGTTCGACGGCCCGACCTCGCCGGCAAGATGTGGCCGGAAAGGAGCGCGTTCTGTCCGGAAAAGGGGAAACAAAAGGGAAAGAGGAATTAATGGACGCGCAGCGCCGCACGAGCGCAGACACACATTCGTGCACTCTACTGCGCTTCGGCTCGCACTTTGATCTCTTTGCGCCGTCGTGTTAAAACATTTCTTCGCTAAGTGGCAAAACTCAAGGTGAGCGTCTCATGGTCTACCGATGGAGCCGGTTAAGCAGCTCCTCATAGCGGCGTTTCCAAGGGGATTCTTCAGGAAAAGGTGCCGTAAGCAGTAGGTAACGTAGCAGCTTTTGGGCTTCGGTTTTTTGGCCGATTCCCGCGAGAGCTTCGGCGACACCCAGTTTGGCTTCATACCATAAATCGCTGCGGAGGGGCGCGGCTGCAGCAATGCGGCGCCATTGTTCCAAAGCCGATTGCCATCCGACGGTTGGAGCGGCACGTCCTAAGACCCGTGCATAAAGTAGCTGCCAAGCGGCGTCCGTTGGATGCTGTTCCGCCAGCGGGCGAACCAAGTCCACTGCAGCCCCCGGCTGCTCAGCACCCAGTAGCGATTCGACACGCATCTGGACCCAGCGTAGATCAACTGGCGCTTCGGAACCCGGGGCACAGCGATCCAGTAATTTCAGAGTTATTTGACATAGGGCGCGCCGTTGGTGTTCGGAAACGTGGGCTAGTCGTGAGGTGAGGCGGGCCGCCAAATCGGCTGCAACCTCGGCAGATAGCAACGTGGGGACTGCCAACATGCGTTCCGCCATGGCTTCTTGGCCTGGCTGAAGAGCGTAGGCCAAGAATAGCGTTGCCAGGTAATCGGCTCGATCCTGTTCGGCCATCTGCGATGGGTCTAGCTGTTGCAGCTCGGCAGCGACACGAGCCGCTTGATTCGGTGCCAGTTCAAGCTCCAGCCATAGGCGAGTTACTGTAGCGAGGGCTGTCGCGTTAGGATCACTCGCAGCAGGTAATCGACCAAAGTACGTCCGGAGCTGAGCTAAGGCTTGTGGTTGTTGTCCATTGGGGAGCTCCTGAAGTTTCGATTCCCAAACCGATCGAGCCAGACGTACTGCATCGGCCAACTTTCCGGGCGACACAACGGCCTGGCATAGGGCTAGGGCTTCTTCCGTACGATGTTGTCCGTGGTAGCGAGCCGCTAGGATGAGTCGAACTTCGTCGGCCAATTCACCCTGGGGCCAATGCTGGAGGTGTTCTTCAAGCCACAAGTCCAGCTCCTTAAGGTTAAGGCTCCCGCGCGCTACTGCGCGCGCTGCCTGGCGAAGGGCTTCGCGATGCGCTACTGGGGCTTCGGAGCGTGCGACATCATCCAGAGCTGCGGTACGCCAGCGGCGAGCCGCACCGCCCGGATCATCCAATTGTTCCGCTAGTCGTGCGGCCCGACCGAGAGCTAACCAGCGCTCGTGGCGTGCACCAAGTTGCCCAGCCAATTCAGCGGCTTGATCATAAAGTTCTAAGGCTGCTGCGACGTTGCCCCGTAGGAAAAGATCGTCCGCCTGACGCCTGACGAGTTCCGCATCGGCGGAACCGGAGCCACTGCGAGCTGCTTCCAGCAGAAGTTTCTCTGCACGTCGGCCCCAGTAGGGACCGTATTGCTTTTCGATGCGACGCGTCGATTCCACCGCCCGAGCTCGCCAATCCGCAATCCCTCCGTCAGCCAATCGCACGTCGTGCTGCCAAAAGTAGATCCACATTTCCAGTAGGGCTAAGTCCCACTCGGGGTCTGAAGAACTTTGGAGCGGCGCTTGCTGCACAAAACCAAATGCTTCTTGCGAACGTCCCTGACTTAAAAGCAGTCGCAGTCGTTCGGCTGCTGCAATGCGTTTTACTTCCTCTGGTGCAGTGTCGGCTGCAGCTTGCAGGAGCAATTGCTCTGCTTCTGCCGCGTTGCCCAAATAACGCTGGCTAATGGCTTGTTCTAACCGAGCATGGAAGGTTAAGGGATCATGGGCAGCTAACTGCGAGAGCGCTTGCTCAAGAGCTTGGAGACTTTCGGCCAATAACCCGAATCGATCCTCTCCCGGTGGATAGCACAACGCCTGGTTCCGCAACACTATACCGCGTAGCAACCGTACTTGGCTACGAGAAGCCATGAGATCATCCTGTCCCGGTCCTTTACCAGTAGGTGCACGCGGCGCGGTTGGGATCATGCGATCCAACCAATGTTCGAATTCCTCGAGTTGTTGGGCGGTCTTCCGCAGAGCTGCTACTACTTCGTTTCGTTGTTCTTGCGTCGCGTTGCGCGTTGTCTCCAACGTTTCGCGAAGCCTGCTGCCCCATGCCAGCTCCACCAGCGCCGCCTGATGCCGAACCCAAACCGACTCCAGTTTGTTCCCGTCTTGGACCAGGTAACGAGCGGCGATTTGCCGAGCGTTTTGCCACGCTGCTGCCGAGCTTTCCTCAGTTATCTCGAACAGAGCCTGCTCAGCGTAGGTGCGGACCAACTGCGCTGTCCAAATAGCTGTTTCGACCGAATCCATTGCGCTTCGTTGCAAACGACGCTGACAATACGTTACCGCCAGCTCATATAAACGCCGGCCGCGAAGTCCCTCCAAGAACTTCTGATCACTCGAATCCAATTGAGCTTGAAGGAACTGACAAAAGCAAAACACAAATAAGGCAATGTGGATCAGGTACTTTCGGCATAATGGCAATACCGGTTGGTAGAGTAACGCAACGAAAGATCGCAAATACACAGTGCTTTCTTTGTACATCGCGCAAACCGACAGCTCACTAAAGCCAGCCACTCGCTAACTACGGTCCAATGAGTAACTACCTGTTTTTATCAGCCACTCACCACCTGAATATAAGTTATCGCTATCTGTGAAAAGCAAGGTAGCCCACAACCTATATCACAGGCAATGACGACGTTCGTCAAGCTATAGGTTAACGGCCGCTTGCCCCATTCGAATGAGCGCAGGCTCGCGTTCCATCGCCAATGAACGATCGGCGGGTAACGCACCGTATCGTATCAGCTAAAGGGTCAACGGTATAGTCGAACCTGTCCTGGGAGAATTGAGGTGGATCGGCAAATAGGTCCGCAGTCACCGGAAGCACCTTGGCTGGTCGGTGGCCTAATGAGGAGCAAGGGAAGGAAACAAGGACGTGCTCACCGCGAGTGCCTATTTAGTCGGGTAGGTGGCATACAGGAGTGATAAAAATAACGTCAAGCTATTCGATAAACCCAAGAGACACCCGACCGTACTCTCTGATCTATCGGCTGAACCGAGTACTTTAGAGGCCAGCGATTGGCAAAACGCGAACTTGGAGGCTGTCGTGATAACGCTTGCCGGTGAGAGAATTCACTGCGCAGTAGATTTTTACTTGTGAGTGACAAACGAGGCGGTGAAGCCTTTCTGTCTTGCCAAGTCATATACGGCGATTACCGAGTCAAGCGGAATGTCATCGTCCGGGTGAATGATAAGAGGTGCAGTAGTGGAGATTTCGGCTAATTGTGTTAGGTAGTGTTCTAAGGCGGCCAATGAGGTTAGGTCAAGGTCGTTGATGCGATAGGATGGTTGGCCACTAGAATTGTGAATGCGAATCACTAATTGCTCAAAATCCCATTCTGGAGGTGGCACGCGCGACTGTTGACCACGACCAGCCGAGGGCACTGCCATGGTCCCGGCAAGACGTTCTTCGGGGCGAATGAAACTGGTCGACCACAAAAAGAAAACGAGCAACAAAAAGACGACATCGATCAAAGGTGTCATTGCAATTTCCAGTTGGTTTCGTCTTTGAGAGTAAACGGTCGTGCGACGCATGGCAGTTCAGTGTGACTGGCGATAGACGGAGAACTCAACTTCCGTAATACCAGCTTTCCAACAGGCTGTCAGAATCGGCTGAATGTGTCGGTATGCTACGTGCCGGTCGGCTCGGATGCGCACGTGGGGCTGGCGTACGTTTCGCGCCAGGTCAGCCAGAAGGTGCTCGAGCCGGTCGCCCGACACCGATTGGCTCTGCCACCGCAGGCGGCCATCGGAAAGCACGTGGATCGTGACGGACGGGGAGGGCGTTGCCGGTTGTCCGGTCTGCGCTATGGGCAACGGCAATGGAAAAAACGCCTCGTGTTTGGCCAAATGGCTGGAAACTAAGAAAAAGATGATCAGTTGGAACACGACGTCGATCATGGGCGTCATGTTCACAGACAGAGTTGAGCTGCGGGCAAATCGAGGCACTTTCACGACATGGTTCCTCGAGGGGCAGGCGGTGGTTTCGGGGATGGCATGTTACGCACTTGTTTGAGGGGGCTCAGTGCATGCTGAGCCAAATAGGCCGCCTCGGCCGCCAACTCGTCCACCCGGTTGCGAAACACCGCAAATGCTCCCAACGAAGGAATGGCAATAATCAACCCAACGACCGTTGTCACTAACGCTTGATAAATTCCTTCGGCTAATTCGGGCGCTCCGGCAGCTCCACCGGATGAGGCGACGCGATGGAAGGCAAGGATCATCCCTGTCACGGTGCCGAGAAGTCCCACCATGGGAGCCAAGTTGCCGATCACCGACAGATACTCGACCTTGCGAAACAAACGCGCTGCCTGTTCGGCCAGAGCATCTTCGAGACCTTTTTCCACTGCTGACCATCCTCCTTCGATCTCCGATAAAGCCTGGGCCAACAGAAACGACAGCAGACTTGGTTGTTGTTGGCACAATTGGTTAGCCTCAGCCACTCGACCCGCCTGGATCAAGGTCCGCACGGAATCTGCCAGCTCCGGGGGTAAGAGCTCTTTTCGGCGAAGCGTCAGGAGCTGTTCGAAAACCAAATAGGCTGCCGTCAGAGAAAGGCCGATGAGGACCAACATGATCGCCACGCCGACCGGTCCTCCGGAAAAAAGGATTTCGAAAAAACCCTGCGGGGCTTGAGTAGGTTCCGGAAAAGTTATGGGCTCGGGTTCCTGGGCCCAAAGTGCCGGTACCGTCACCGACCAAACGAGGCCCAAAACGACAGACATTTTCTGTAGCCCGACAAATAAACCCTGCTGTACCATAATCGCTCTCATTCAAGTTGGTTAGGAAGTACCATTCGGGTCATGGTGGAGTGCTGTGGCCCAGCGCAGCAGCTCGGCGGCGCGCCTCTTCGGCCAAGGCGGTTTGGGAGAATTTCTTCGCGAATTCCGCATAAAGTACCGCCGCTTGCTGAGGGTTAGTTTTTTGAAGTTCGACAGCCGCTCGCCAAAGAGCTTCACTGGCCAGCCGCTGCCTGTCGGCGTGAACGATGGCCACTCGCAAGTACGCTAACATTGCTCCTTGCGGATCGCTTTCTTCTTGACACAGTTGACCTAGCACAAAATACGGACCGGCCTGGAGCGACTCGGGCAACTCCCGGATGAGTGCCTCACACTGATCTCGGTCCACACGAGACGATGTATGGATCGAGGTGCTACGCCAAAGTTGACATTGTGCCCAAGTTCGAACGGTCAGGTGTGCGTCGTTTGTGAGCTCGGCTAGTACCGATTGGGCGTGCGAATGACGGTCGGTGCCGATAAGCCACGCAGCGCCTAACAGCCGCACTGCGGCGAAACGACCTTGAGTCCACGTCATCGCCTTGCGTTCCAGCGGCGCGATGCGAGGGTTTTCACCCCAAGGTATTGGCCAATCTGCGAAATAGGGCGGATAAGGATCCTGTTCTACCAGCGCTGCGAAAAGTTCTCCTGCTGCGTCGAATTGTCCCAATTCGTAATGGGCTCGTACCATGCGAAGCACCACCAGGCGTTTGGCCCACGGCCGCAATTCTTGGTCCAGTGCTTGGCGCCACGAGGCAAGTGCCGCTGACCAATCACCCGCGGCCGCCCGCTCCGTCGCGCGGCGGTACGTTTCGGGCCACGCGGTATGAAATTCCAGAATCTCTAAAGGGTCTAACCGCTGAACACGTCCTGGTGAGCGCTCCAAAATGAGTTCACGTCCGGTAAAGTCGACAATGTGTCCGGACCATCGAACCGGCGGGCGGCTCTGGTCGTTGCTTACCAGCACCATGTCTTGCTGGGCTTGGAGTAAAGCCCCAACACCCACGAAGGTGACTAGAAATGCGATCTGGGTGCCGAGGAAGATCGGCGCATTGAGGCACGCGCGGTTCGTTTCTTTCACTGCCGCTGAGTGCCGGTCGATGAACGACCAACCAGCCGATTTCATGTTCGACTCGCTCTACACTTCTTAGAGCCCAAGACGTGTCACGTCCACATACACGTATTGGCCGCCAGTAGCGGACGCTAAACGGCTAAGAAAGGCGATGGTTCGCCGCGGACCGGCCCCAAATTCTATGGCATGAATCGTTGTGCCAGCGCGGCGGGCCTGCCGTAGTAACTGATCCAATTGACTTTCCGTAGGGGTATTCTCTTGCCCATCGGTTAAGAAAAATATTACATCCGGTTGCATCTGGAGAGCCAGGCGTAGCGCTGCGTAGTGAAACGAACCGCCCCCGGCGGTTATTCCTTGGACAAACTGTTCAGCCAGCCGCTTGCCTTGCTCGTCTGCGAACATTAATTGTGGCGGGCGCGGCGCATAGGGATTAAATACGTGTGGATGCTCGTTGTAAAAGACGATCTGAAATTGGTGGACCTTGTCCAACTGCGCCAGACTGGCTAACAACTCTGCTTTAGCGGCGGCTAGCGGTCGACCATTGAAACCGTTCATGCTACCGGAACGATCCAGCACGTATACGAATCGCGTGCCGACTCCTTCGGCCCCGAATAAGCTAGTATGCCCTTGACCGCCAACGCCGCGTTGGGGACGCCCGGCTCCCGGAGTCCAAATTTCGTTAGGAATAACTCGCGAGCCGCCGTCGGTAGCCTGCGAGCTAGAAGCCACAGCCGGTAGCTCAACAGCAGGCCCATCGGCCGACAAACGACTTAAAGCCTCGATAGTGATATTCGTCTCGGCAGGCTCAGCTGAGGACACGCTTTCCAGTTGAGCCGGATCAGTAAAGTAGCGCTCCTCATTGGCTCGTAGCTCGACTAACGCCACTCCTACCTTACGCTCCGGTGTTCCCTGTACCATGCTTTTTCCCATGGGTCGCTGCCAGAGGAGTGCTAGGGCGATGAACAGTAGGGCATGGAGCGTAGCAGAAGCCAGCCACGACGGTAAACGAACACGGGATGATATAACCGTAGTTATGTACCATCTTTTATCCATTATGGGTATTTCGGGCGGCTCGCATTTCTTGCTGCGGCTGGAAGCCCTAGGTGCGGCGTTTATGCTGTGTTGGTCGATAACCGGTTGGGGAGCCATCGTCTGGCTGTCTGCTCCGCTAAGCCGTAGGATCGAGGTATCTCAGGTTTTGTCGTCTTAGGTTTAGTCTATACGAAGCGGTGGGTTTTTCCCAAATATCGAGTACGGTACGGGTTGGTTGCCGTTTGGCTTCACTTAAGTAACAATCCAGGAAACGGGGTGCGCGCGAAAATTAAAAACGGTCATCGTGCTATCAAGGAAGGCAATACGCTGGTGAACGACGATCGTAGGCTTCCCTGGAACGATACGACGTTACGGATCGTATATTACCCGCATCCGACGTTGCGGTACATGTCGAAACCAGTGCGGAGGATTGACGACGGATTGCGATGGCTGGTCAGTCGAATGTTCGCTTTGATGTATGAGGCCCAAGGCGTGGGGTTGGCGGCCAATCAGGTGGACGTGCCGTTACGACTGTTTGTAGTGAATCTGGCAAGCAAGCCGGGCGAGGGACAAGAGCGGGTGTTTATCAATCCGGTTCTCTCACTGCCGCAGGGATGGGAGGAAGCCGAAGAGGGGTGTTTGAGTTTGCCAGGGCTTTATGCACGGGTGGCCCGACCGAAACGGGTGCGAGTCCAAGCTTTTGATCTGGAAGGCAACGACATCATCGAGGATGTTTCTGGGTTGTTGGCACGCGTCGTTCAGCATGAGCTCGACCATCTGGATGGCGTGTTGTTTATTGATCGAGTCAAAGACGAGGAAAAGCAGGAAGAGATCGCCGCAAAGCTAGCCGAATTCGAACGAGACTATCAAGAAGAGCGGATGGCAGGAACGCTTCCAGACGAAGAGGACATTCTGCAACGGCGGCAACTTTGGTTACAACAGTACGCATAAGCGTGACGGGTGCCGTTCGAAGAAGCGGCCAGCGTTGGGAATAACTGAACAACAAGGCGTAACGAATAGAGCATCCAGCACGTTACTGCGTCCTGGCTGTTTTGCGTTTATCCGGTTCGTCCCAGTTTTATCTCGCATCAAGGACGACACACGCCGAGGTTGAACCTGAATTATGACGTGCCAATCTGCGCAAGCGGTTCACCTGCCATCAGGACGCAGACACATCGGTTGCCGAAATCGCCGCGAACTCGGTGCACTCGTGGAACGCGCGGTCTGAAGCGGCAGGTTCGTTACCCGCTCCGAAATAAAGGACGTGGTCCGGTTCGTAAGGTGCCGCTCCCTTGCGGTCGCGGCTCTGTAAGGTTCAGCCCGGCCTTAGCTCTCTGCATGAAGCGACATGGTATCAACGGGTCGTTTGTTACCCGTCCTCGGAAGGGAAGGCCCAACCTTGAATAGTAGCCTGCGCCGTTATAGCTACTGGCACCTATGATCGAGACGCAAGCCTTGCTGGGCACGGTAGTTCAAAACAGCCCAAAACATGCGGGGTTCGGTTCCTGTCGGCTCGCCAAATGCATCAAAGTGCATAAAATGGGGCAGTCAGCTTTAGCGGGCTGTGGGTGGGTAACCTTTGTCCGTTGCCCCCTCGAGGAAGGCTGTCGGTGGACGAGTTGCAACGAGGAGATCAGGGTGCGTTTGGTGGTAGTGGGTAACGGAGCCTTTGCTGTGCCGATGTTCGAGGCGGTGTGCGAAAGTCGGCACGAGGTGGTGGGCGTCCTTACGCGCCCGGCTCCGGGGACTCGCAGTCGGCGACCACCCCCGCGGCCGGTATGGCAGGCCGCCGTGCAGCGGGGCTGCCAGGTGTACGAACCTTCCAGCATCAACGAGCCACCGGCCTTGGAGTGGCTCGAAAAGCATCAGCCTGACCTTTTGGTAGTTTGCGATTATGGAGAAATCCTGCGTCGCGCGGTGTTGGAGTTGGCTCGGTTGGGTGGAATCAACCTGCATGGGTCATTATTGCCCAAGTACCGAGGTGCTGCTCCCGTGGCGTGGGCGATTTTGCAGGGAGAAACGCGCACGGGGGTGACGGTAATCCGCATGACCCCGAAACTGGACGCGGGGCCTATCCTCGTTCAACGTGTGACCGATATTGGGTCAGACGAGACGACGCCGGAGCTGGAAGCCCGCCTGGCTCGTATGGGTGCGGATGCTGTGTTGGAGGCAATCCAGATTCTGGAAACCTGGGATGGGCACTCACCACTTGGGATTCCTCAGGATTCACGGTTGGCTACTTCCGCGCCCCGTTTAACGCGGGCGATGGGGTTAATTGACTGGACGGCCTCGGCTCATACGATTCGCAATCGTGTCCGCGCCATGATTCCGTGGCCGGGAAGTTACACGTGGTGGGTATCTTCTGGAGAGCGAAGTACGCCGCTACGTCTTATTCTGCATAAAGTGCAGGCAATCCCGGCTGACTCCGGCAGCGAACCGGGAACGGTTCTGGATTGCTCGGGTGGCACGGTCAGCGTCCAGGCCGGCGACCAAAGCGCCGTATTGATCGAGCAACTGCAGCCGGAAGGTGGACGCCGAATGAGTAGCCAGGAGTTTGTTCGAGGATACCCGATTCGCCCGGGAGACCGATTAACCGGCGAACCGGCGGCGCATCGGTTGGAAGGCTGAACCGTTTACCTCTCGGTCCCCCAACAGCAAACCGGCGGATATCTAAGTTCGTGGTCCGAAGCAACTAAGAATCGAACCGATTGCTTTCCCAGCCAGTCACCTTACTTGGTAGCGTGGGTAATCGTCGGCGTCGAGCTGGCAAAGCGAGTACGAGCCATGTGGCCTGAAGAGCAACTAACTCGACGAGTTCTGGAAGCCGTGCAGCGGGGAGAGCAACGAGCCGTGGAGCGACTGTTGGCTTCGTATCGTCCAGCGATTTGGTCCTTGGTAGCGATGCGTTTGGATCGGCATGTGCGCCGTAGGCTGGATGTGAGCGATGTCGTGCAAGAAGTGCTACTGGAAGCTTCGCGACGGCTTCACGACTACGTGGCCAATCCGACCGTGTCGTTTCGCGCCTGGATTCGCCAGCTTGCCTACGATCGGATCGTCGACGCGCATCGCCGCCATCGCGCGGCAGCCAAACGCAGTTTGGAGCGTGAGCGGCCGCTTTCTTATGACGTCGATCGGTGCGAGCAAGTCGAAGCAGCGATGATCGATCCAGAGTCGACCCCCGCGACGCGCGCAGCGCAGCGCGAACTGGTGGCTCGTATCGAAGCGGCTATCGGTCAACTAAGTGAACAAGATGCCGAAGTGTTAATCAAGCGGCATTTCGAACGGTTGTCCAATCGGGAAGTCGCCCAAGCACTGGGACTGAACGAGGCAGCGGCTGGCATGCGGTATTTACGAGCGATTCGTCGGCTCCGCCAACTGATGGAGGCTTCTTAGCAAGAACCCCCAATCGGTTCCTGACCCGGAACCAAATAGGCTGGTGCGAAAGGCTCGCAGGATGAACGGTAATGTTAGCTCCGACGAGGAAGCTCTGGCTACCGTGATCGCCGAGCTCACGGAGCGGCTTCAGCAAGGTCACTGGATCAGCAAACACATGGCCTGCCAACAGTATCCTCGTTGGCAGAAAGAAATCGAAGAGCTTTGGGACATGATTGTCCAGGTCGAAGTGGCCGCTCGCGTGTGTCAGTCGGATGAAGTGGCAAGTGAGCCGCCCCAGACGCTGCCCTATGAGCCGGCTGCCGTCCCGATGCGTTTTGGCAATTATGAGTTGCTCGAAGAATTGGGGCGGGGCGGAATGGGAGTGGTGTATCGGGCGCGGCAGTTGAATTTGCCTCGGGAAGTCGCTTTGAAATTGATGCTTCCGGAGCGCCTCAGCTCGCCGACGGACCGTGAGCGCTTCCGCGTGGAGGCCGAAGCGATCGCTCGTTTGGATCATCCGTCGATTGTGCCGGTTTATGACGTCGGCCAAGTCGGCGACCGGCCCTACATCGCGATGAAGTACATTGCCGGCCAGACTTTGGCTCAGCGACTCGAGCAGGGTCCCCTTGCACCCCGTGAAGCGGCTCGCCTGGCGGCTCACGTGGCGCACGCCGTTCATGCCGCACATCAGGCAGGCGTGTTACACCGCGACTTGAAACCGTCCAACATCTTGCTGGATGATCACAATCGGCCGATTGTTACCGATTTTGGTTTGGCCAAACAACAAGCTTCGTCCGTCGACCTTACCGGAAGTGGGGCAGCCGTGGGTACACCGCTGTATGCCGCACCCGAGCAGGCCGCAGGTGCTCGTGGACACGTGGGACCGGCCAGCGATGTCTATAGCCTGGGATGCCTACTTTATCACATGCTCACCGGGCGCCCTCCGTTTCAAGCAGCTACGGCGGGCGATCTGTTGATGATGGTACTGGAACAAGAACCGGTGCCACCGCGTGTTTTGAATCCTAAGGTAGATCGCGATTTGGAAATGATCACGCTCCGATGCTTACAAAAGCCACCCGATCTCCGCTACGCTTCCGCCCAAGCGCTGGCTGAGGACCTGGAAGCGTATCTTCGTGATGAGCCCCCTACGGTCCGAAGCGGCCGATTCCTTCATGTGTTGGCACGGCTGTTTCGCGAAACACACCATGCCACCATCCTGGAAAACTGGGGCATGCTTTGGATGTGGCATAGCCTGGTGCTGGTTATCGTCTGCGGTCTAACCAATCTGCTCTCTTTCCTGCAAGATACGAACCGCTGGCATTATGTAATTTTGTGGACAGTGGCCTTGTGGACTTGGGCGGCTGTCTTCTGGTTATTGCGCCGCAGGATGGGACCGGTTCTATTTGTCGAACGCCAAATCGCCCACCTTTGGTTTGCATCCATGATCAGCATCGCCGCGCTGTTTCCCATCGAATGGTATCTCAATCTGCCCGTGCTCAGCCTATCACCCATGTTGGGTGTTATCGGTAGCATGGTGTTTTGGGTGAAGGCAGGTATGTTGGCCGGGAGTTTTTATATTCAGGCCCTAGCGCTACTTGTCACCGCCGTAGCCATGGCGTGCTGGCCCGAGGTGGCTCACTTGATGTTCGGCATGGTGTCCGGCGCGTGCTTCTTTTTTCCGGGCCTGAAATACTATCGTCAACGACGCCGTGGGCTGCGGTCGACATCCGCCCCACGCTAAATACTCTCCATAGTTACGGATTGCTGTTGTCATTCTGCGTTTGAGTAGTCGTTTAGGTCGAGTGCACGTCGGCTTTCAGAATTGGAATTCCTACCCGTGGCTGACGCCCTTCCTGGCGCTTCAGGCTCAAATGCAAGGCACGCTAACGATAAACTGTCCTTTGTCCCTTCTGATAAGAACGGCTGCGCAAACCAGTCACGTTTCCGCTTGAGCTTGCCGCTCTGGAGCTCCGGAAACATACGGATGTGTACCCTTATCGGCCTGGCCGATCGGGTGCGCGGCCGGTGCGCGGAGTCTGGCCGCTGATGACTCCGACCGAAGTCAAGCACCTCCTGGCCTGCGCAAGACGGTTGCTTGTGGTACAGGCCGTTTCGTAACGGAGCTGGGGTGCATCCTGTTGTTGCTGACGCTGTTGGCGTTCGTACGAGACGGTCCGATGGGTCGGACGTTTGCCACGGGAATTGAGCTTAGGTAGGATGCTCATAGCCGTGCGCGGTGGGTAGCGGGCTGATCTGGAGGTAGTGATGCGAGACTATCTTGGGACTGAGAACGGTAAGTCGGTCCATTTCGTCTTAGTAGCAGGAAGGTACCGAGCGTGAGTCGGGCGTTGGATCCTGTACCCTCAGTACACCATGCGGATCGCCTGCCATTGGAAGAGGCCTTCCAGCGGTATCAGCCTGAACTGCTCGGGGCCTTGCGCTGCATGTTGGGCAATTGGGACGACGCCCAGGATGCTTTGCAAGAGGCGTTTGTCAAGTGTTGGCAGAATCGTCATCAGGTGCCGGGAATCAATAATTTACGGGCCTGGATTTTCCGCATTGCCTTGAACACGGCCCGCGACATGCGCGGCACGGCTTGGAATCGTAAGCGCCAGAGTTTACCGGAAGAGGACAAGCACATGGCGGATGGTAAAGCATCGCCGGACGACCAAGTTGCTTCCAATGAGGAATGGGAACTGATCCGGCAGACTGTGCAGCAATTAAGCCCCGAGGAACAGGAGGTATTCCTTTTGCGGCAAAACGGTGGGCTTACTTATGAAGAAATTGCCGCAGCGTTACACATCCCTGTGGGCACGGTCAAGACGCGGATGCGACGCGCACTGATGCACATCCGTGCCCGAATCGAAGGCGCAACCGGCAATGCTTTATAAGCGGAGATGGTAGGTAGCCGCATGATCTTAAAGAACTATAAGAGCGCGAGCCTTTTGGAAATAGCCAACAACCATGAATGAAGATCAGGTGCGACAACAGTTGTGGGAGTTCATTTACGAGTTGCTCCCCGAGGACCAAATGCAGGAATGGCGCGAGCGGATCACGTCCGATCCTGATATAGCGCGCCTTTATGCCGAGGTCAAATTGCTCGCCGATCAAGTCGCCGAAGCTTTAGTCTATGTCGGTCCAACAGTGCCTTTATCCGTTCCCGAGTCGGTGAGCCATTCGGTTGATACGGCCGATCAAACCGTAGCGATTGGTCCCGGACACGGTGCGGCAGTAACTCGTAAAGCTCGCTCGTATCGCCCGTGGCTAAACCTAGCGACCGTTGCCGCTACGTTGCTGCTGGCCATGGGTTGGTTTGGCGTATCGTGGATGGATCGTCACGATGGCCAGCTCGCCACGGGCGGCCGGTCTGCTGTGGGCGACGCGGTGCAGTTGCGGATGGTAGTACCGCCCCATGCGGTGCCGGGGCTCGACGTGCCGATAGCGGTCGAAGCTCGTTATTCCTCCTCGGGGGAAACAGCAGACGTACCGCTGGAACTTCGGCTGACTAAAGGGGAAGGCATCGCCTGGCGTACGCCAATTCGATCTGGAGCAAAAGGTGCAACTTTGGTGCGTGTGCCGGCCGAGCGGGTCGGGCCTGAAGCGCGGGTGAGCCTAGTCGCTCCTCAGGGGCAGCTTGAGTTGATCTCTGCCCAGTTGCCAGCCAGCCGCCGGCTCTATGTGACGCACCTGGCCACCGATCGCTTGTTTTACAACCCCGGCCAAACAGTTCGATTTCGATCGGTAACCTTGAACCCCATCACGATGGAACCGGCAAACGGCGGAACTGTAGAGTTCCGTATCGAGCACGTGGCGAGCGGTACGACCTTCACGGTACAACCCTCTGAAGCATCGATATCGGAAGGCGTTGCCCATGGGCTGTGGCGCGTTCCATCCGAAGACCGTGATGTGCTGATGGGGGAATATCGTGTGGTAGTTTCAAGTCGCGAGCAACTTTTTGCAGATGTCGAGCGTCCGTTTGTTGTCCGACCGGAAAGTTCTCAGTCCTGGGCGTTGGATGCTGAGCTGACACGTCGAGCGTATCGTGCTGGGGATGTGGCTCGGCTCGATCTTGCTTTGTACGGAGCGCTCCCAGGAAATCTCCCTGTGGATCTGACCATCACGCAATGGCTTGGATCACAAAACCAAAGTCTTGTGCAGCGCCTAACGGGTCGTCGAGCGCAGGTGGCGTTTCGTCTTCCGGAAACTTGGTTGGAAACCGAACCCCTGGTTGTCGAGGTAGAGGGTCGTTGTGCGAACGAACAATTCCAACGAGTATCGATCGCGCAACACCGCGATGCCCGGCCTCGCCTGCGCATGGTCCCGGAAGGCGGTACCTTGGTGGCGGGACTTCCGGGTCGCTTATACTTCGAAGCGCGTGACCCTATCGGTATTCCCATCGCTTTCGACGGTTTCCTGGTGGACCAAGATGGGCGACGTGTTCTTTCTGTGCAAACGGATCCGGCTTTGCCTGGGTTCGGGATGGTGGCATGGACACCCGAGAGCGGTAACGAGTATTGGTTGGAAAGCGGTAACGGACGCGCTCGATGGCCCGTGCCACCAGCGATTCACCGGCCGGATGCTCTCGTGCTGCGCGTTGACCAAAGCGTTTTGCCGCCCAGTAGCCCGATTCGAGTGAAACTTTATGCAGCACAAGCCGGACGGTCTTATGCAGTTTTATTGCGGCGCAGCGGATTGGTTGTCGCCCAGCGAGTCATTATCACGCAACCTGGCCGCCCCAGTGAGCCCATCGAGGTACCCATGGAGCTTCCCGAGGAGGTTGCCGGCGTCGTCCGCGTTGAAGTCTACAATCTTCAAAGCCGGCCAAAGCTAACTGCTTCGCGTTTGGTTTTCCGGCGCCCGGGTCGCGAGTGGATTATCCGGCGTGGCGAAATGCAACAGCCCACAAGGGGCTCCATGGTCGAGGAGCACTTAACCGTACTGGATGAACAGGGTCATCCGGCGCAAGCCCTGGCTGGAGTAAATCTCCAGGAGCAAAGCGCTACCAGTACCCTGGCGGCTAGTCTGGTTGCCGATGTTTTCTTTACCGAACTGAGACGCAGTTTTGCCGACACATCGTTGCTGGTAGACCTTCTCCAACAAGCCCGAGAAGACGATTTTTCGCGCAAGCTTGATTTACTCTTAGTCCTGAACGATTTGGCGTCCGTGCCACCTATAGACACCGATTCTCGCCAATTAGCGACGTCCGGCGTTTTGGCAGCCGCTCATGAAGCATCCCATTCAATAGAGGGCGACATTTCCCATCTGGCAGCGGAAGATGTACCTGCGGTCATCGACAGCCTCACCGCTTTTGAAACACAAGTTCGTCCATCCCAGGAAACGGCACGATTACCTGCGTGGCCGAGGCGTTTTCCGGCCCCGCCGTGGTGGCTTGTGGGAGCCTCACTCGGACTAGTACTCTTAGTCACCATCTTGGCCCTAGTGCGTTTGGTATCGGTTTGGGTATGGACGGCCAGTTTCGGGGCGATATTTTTCGCGGTATTTGCCGCCTTTGTGTTGATGAGTGTGCCCCATCGCCGCGCGGTATTTCCGGTAGCTGCGTATAGTAAGGCAGGTGCCGAGCCTGCCAATAGTTCCGAAACAGCGAATGGTCTGGCGTCTAAAACCGCTGTGGACGAGCAAGCGCAAGTTCCTCAATCGGCGCCGGAGAGCGAAGCGGTTTCCCCGCCAAGCCCCGCCACACCGGCTGTGGCCGTTGACCCGTTAGGTGAAGCAAAGCCGCACCCAACCAGCGGCATTCAAGGCTTGCCAGCGTTTCAGGCCGAGGTTGACAAGGCCCAATTGCAACGAAGCCCAGATCCAGCGGCTGTGGATCAGGGTCGACGGGCAACCAATCGTGCCGCTGTACCTTCTGCCGGTAAAGAACAAGTTGATGTGCTCGCAAGCGCTCCGGTTGGTGGGCCAGGGTTTTCCGAGTGGCTGCTACGGCGTGGCTACACTCCCGGAGATTACCAAGTAGAGATTGGTCCGCAAGTCAGAAACCATAATGCCGGCCGCTTAGAAAGCGATCGATTTTCACAGAATGCCGTTTTGAGTGACTTGCGACAGGCTCGCCGGGCTGCCAGCCTTGCGGATAGCATCCTGGAGGGGAAACAGGACGCGGGTCGGCCACAGAGCTCCGAGACTGTTGTCGAATCTGGACTATGGGACGCGGAGCGACCAATTACCAACGGCGTTCTAGCCTTTTCTTGGCCGGTTCCTAGATCGCCGGAGTCGTATCGAGCTTGGGTCGCCGTCCATGGGAATAATCGTATCGGCGAACTTCAGTGGGATTTTACTCCGATCGAGCCGGTGGGCATCGAATCCGCGGATTTGCGCGAACCGATGATTCTTTGCGCTGGCGACCGCCTCGAAGCGGCACTACAGATCAGCAACCGGAGTTCGGGTGGCGTCGAAGAGGTCTCCTTTTCCAGTGACAATCCAAACGTGAGAGTTGCTTTTTCACCGGCCGAGGCGGATCGACCATCGTCGAGTAACTTGAGTGGTAAATTGACAATCAAGGTCGAAGCGCCGCTCAGTACGACGCCGGTGGCTGTCGATGGATCGCTAGAGGATCTACTTGGTTGGTGGCGATATGAGCCGGGTAGTTTACCGATTCGCTTACGCTGGGCAACCGCTCCACACGCTGCCAGTGGAGCATACATAGGCTATGTGGTACCGCGCGGGATTCCCCGATTTGAGCAACACGTGGAACTCCGGAGCACGCAAGCCAGCCTGATAGGTGGCGAAGTTTCGCAGGCCACCTGGCGGTGTTACCTCGTGCGGCTGTATCCGTCCCTTGCTGCGGAAGTACTCGATACAGCTCGCTGGTTATCCCATCAGGAAACACCCCCGTTGGCTCGATGGTTGGCGGCGGAGTTACTCAATTGGTGCGATCGCTTTCAGGTTTCGGCTCCGGCCGATAAGCGGATATGGAAACGGTGGCTTGCGACGGTGCCGTCGGCACGCGGTCTGGCTCCGATCGAGGCCCAGTGGTTAACAGTGGAAGAGGAATGGGTTGATAAACAGGTGGTAAACGACACGGCCGTCCAAGGAATCCTGGAAGTGCCCGCGGATTCTCATCCATTAGCGCTCGTGATTCAAGCTCGGGTGGCAGCCCTGACCAAGCACGCCTCCGCCGAGCAGCTTTTGACGAAGCTCAGGGAAATGCAAATCAGTGACGGCGCGGTTCTTCCGTCGAATCGGGACGCGTCCGCTTCCGTGACGCTCGTCGAAAATACTTCACTGGCAATTCTCGCTTGGTCATCGGGGCTGTCCAGAGAGCATTATCAGAATGAGAGGCAACGAGCTCTCGATTGGTTGAGGCACCAGCGACGATGGGATGGCGGTTATGGTTCGCCACATGCTACGTCTCTTGCTCTTTTGGCATTGTTGACGACGGATGACGAAGTACCGTCGGAGCTTGGTCCGCCGCAAGTGGTGGATGTTTGGATGGAAGAAACCCAAATTGATTCGATCATGTTCGCTGATGATTCTGTCGAGCCATACGTGCGGCTATATGTGGGTCGGCCCGAGCGGCCGGTGGCACTGCGGGTCCTGGGCCGGTCTCCCTATCAGCCGTTTTCGAGCGTACTTGCTGTGGGACATTGGTCGGATGCATTGCCTTCCCAGGAGGGTCCTTACCGCTTGGAAGTCGATATTCAGCCGCAGCGAGCCCGGCGTGGTGCGGAAGGCAGCCTGAAGGTACGCCTCAGTGGTGCGGCTCCGTCCGCAGCTTTGGTACGCCTCAGCATGCCTGCCGGAGTCGAACTCCAAGGAACTCAATTGCCTCCCGACGCGCAATTCCACGGACGGAATCTCTGGTTACGTTTCGAGTCACCTTTTGATCCCCCACAGGAATGGGTCAAGAGTCCGGACTTGATCGAGTTCTCCCTTCCTGTGCGGTTTCGCTCGGTAGGCGAGTTTACCGGGGCAGCTTCCTATGTCGTGCCTGAGCGGGATTGGACAGCCCAGTCCTGGGCGCCGCCGCTTCGCGTAACGGTCGATCCGTGAGGCAGGGTTTGATGGAACGGCGGCCTGATTTGGATGCGGACTGGGTGGATGTTGCAGCCTGTTGGAGGTTCAGGCCGGGAGTCACCTACCTGAACCACGGCTCGTTTGGGCCACCGCCCCTGACGGTGCAACAGGCACAGCGCTCCTGGCAAGAAAAACTGTGGCAGGAGCCGATGGATTTTTTTGTGCGCAAGCTGCCCGAAGCATGGCGCGCGGCGAGGCAAGCGCTTGCAGCTTTTGTCAATGCTTCGGAAGAGGATCTCGTTTTTGTGGAAAATGCTACGGTCGCGATGAATCTCGTCGCTCGCTCCTTTCCTCTGGCTGCCGGAGACGAGATTCTGCTTACGGATCACGAATACGGAGCGGTGCTTCGCATTTGGCAAAAACGAGCAGCCGAGTGTGGGGCCGAGGTAAAGGTTGTGCCATTAGCAGTCCCCTTTACAACCGGTTCGGCCGTCGTCGAGCAGTTGGCCGAAGCAGTTACGCCGCGTACACGGTTACTCGTGATCAGCCATATTACCTCACCGACGGCCGTCATCCTGCCGGTCGAGCTTGTCGTGAAGTCAATGCATCACCTGGGGGTTACTGTGGTAGTCGATGGACCGCATGCGCTAGGGCAGTTGCCGGTAAACCTCGCTGCCATCGAGTGTGACTTTTATACAGCAAGTTGTCACAAATGGCTTTCGGCGCCGTTCGGGTCGGGGTTTCTTTACGTCGCACCGCGGTGGCAATCCACGGTTCGACCGTTGTTGTGGAGCTGGGGGGTACTGCCGCCCGAGAGTCCTTTACGATGGTGGGAAGAGTTTTTCTGGGTGGGAACACGAGACCCCTCGGCCTATCTGGCAATTCCAGCAGCTATTCAATGGTTGAACGCCATAGGATGCGAGGCGTTCGGGCGGCGGACACATTTTTTGGCGCAGCAGATTCGTCGGCGACTGGTGGAGCGTTTTGGATGTCAGCCGCTGGGCCCGGACGATCCGGCCTGGTTTGGAGCGATGGCGCACGTGCCGCTTCCTTCCATGGCTCCGCGGCAACTACAGCAACTACTATGGGAAGATTTCCAGATTGAAGTGCCGGTCGTCGAGTGGAATGGCGAGAGGTACCTTCGTATCTCGTGCCATCTGTACACGAGCCAACGTGATTTGGACCATCTGGAGACGGCGTTGATGAAACTCGTTAAAGCACGATGAGAGGTGGGCGATTGACGTGGCAAGTGCAACTTTTAGTCGCGCTTGAAACCGGCGCAGGTGATCCGAGTAACCCTGTTAAGCTGTGTGATCTTGGGAAGGAATTGTGGTATTAGACCAATCGAATCCTCTAGGTGCCATGCAATGGCGATCGTCAAGAAGCGAGATAACACGGCGGGGGGCGGTTCGGCAATCAATGTGTGCCTAATCTGTTTTCTTTGCACTACTGCACCCTTTGCGTTAAATCATCCAACGCGCGACGGTGAGAGGGCTGCCAGAGGTGAGTCGAAGTAATGCAAAGGCGCCAAGGCGCTAGAACGCCCAATGAGGTTTTCTTCGACGGTTCGAAGCCAAAAAGTTGCATTTGCGATGTATCAACCTGTCGGTTCAAAAGCAACACGGGTAAGTGTCGTGACCAACTGGATCCGAAGACGCGTCGCGCATGACGCGGCCAGCTATCGCAATTCGGCACCCCCGCTTAAGGACCGTTTCATACCGGGCAACCGCCTATGGTTCTCCTGGACGCTGAGTCCACGATTATGAGTTTTTTGCGCACGCGCTAGCTTGCTCGAGGTGTTTGGGCAATAGATGAACATCTCGTTACCGAGGATTCACATACGACCGTCGGCGCAACCAGCTTCATCGAAACTTTTCACGCACACTCCCTGAAAACTTACGACGTTTCCACCGGCCGCAGACTCGCCCGAAAGTAACTCAACGACTCAATATCAACTAACCTGAGGTTTAAGCCAATCCAATCGAATTCATAGCCTTCTTCCTGCATAATTGCTCGAACACCTTCAAGGCACACGATTCCGTCTAGAAACAAATCTGTCCAAAAGATGTGCCGACCTGGATACCACGGAGCGAGGAGTTGCTTTCCGATATGTAGTGTTTTGTTTCAACCGATCTGACACAACAGGAGCTCACGTTAAGGGACACCTTCCGGGTCAACAGACACTTTGGCTCTGGGGACTCTGGCAGCGCTCCAACGGCAGGGTCAAGTGCCGGATCTCCAGGTTCTTCTCCTTGCGCCGATGTCGGGCCTCGGCCAGCCTGCGACGACGCGCTTCGTGTAGGGCCGCCGGGTCGCCGCGGTAGTAGTCCACCGGACGCAGGAACCCTAACGCAGTGTGCAGCGGCTTCTGGTTGTACCAGTGGATCACCGGTCGATTAGCTCGACCGCCTCATGGTAATGCTTTAGCTCCTCCTGGTCCAAAAGCTCGCCAAGCGTACGCTGCGCCCGCTCCAGCAGGCCGTTCTCCTCCGGACAGTGCGGCTTGATCCGCCGATGGCTCAGCCCGTGCTCGTCCAACACCCCGGCGAACTCCCGAGCGATGGACGCGCTACCGTTGTCGCTGGGAGTCTCCGGACGCTCCTCGATGGAAGGATTTTTACTCGCCAATAATCTTGATCAGCACGCGTTTTGGGCGCCGACCGTCGAATTCTCCATAAAAGATCTGCTCCCATGGGCCGAAATCCAATTTGCCGTTGGTGATCGCGACCACTACTTCGCGTCCCATGATTTGTCGCTTAAGATGAGCATCTGCATTATCCTCGCCGGTCTTGTTATGGGCATAGCGCGTCGGAGATGGGTCAAACGGGGCTAACTGCTCGAGCCACTTCTGATAGTCTTGATGCAATCCGGGTTCGTCGTCGTTAATAAAGACCGATGCCGTAATATGCATAGCATTGACTAATACTAACCCTTCGCGCACCTTACTTTGCCGCACGCATTCTTCTACTTCCTTGGTGATATTGACGAACCCAACGCGCGAAGGAATGTTAAAGGTTAAATACTGAGTATAAGACTTCATGGGAGTTATTCCGAATAAATCGAACACTGATTGTCCGATACCGCTAATTTCGGCCGAAACACTGTTTGACACACGCTGGTGACACTGCCGCCGAAAAATCGGTCGTGGCGCTTTGGATATCATTTACCATATTCGTCATTGGGGGACAGGGTGGAGCCGGCGAGACTTGTTTGTTGATGCCGGCTAAACGCATGGGGTGCCGCAGCCCTAAATTTCCTCGGTGAGCCGAGCTTTCGGGTACACAGCCGTATGCACCGACTGAGGCATCCACTTAGCTTTACGCTGTGGCGTTCACCTTTCTTTGTTTGTAGTGCCCCGATTCATCAGAGCCAAGAGCTTAGGGCGAGGAGAGGGACCGCATGAATGCGGTGACGACGAACGTGGCTCCGCTTTCACCAAACATAAACTTTGGGATAGCCCGTGTAGGCGGTAAATCGAATGTCCGGCCACAAAATCAGATGGCAGCGGTTGGTAAGTCGATCGAGCAGCCATAACGGTTGCCAACTTACAGCACGCCATCCCTCGTGTTCGTTCCTTCGGCTTGCGTTACGAAAAATCGTGCCTATCGGACGTATTCGCTCGTAGCCGCAGCGATGTTCGGATCGCGAAGTCAAGTGGGCTGTTGTCGCAAGACTACTGTCGTTCAGGCTGGCGAATATCGTAGCACAAAAGGACATCTTGATCGCGGAGAAATAATCGACCGTGAGCGATTACCGGGTGTGGCCAGCTTTCGCCCAGCCGCGACGCGAGCTTGAAGCTGCTCTTGAGGCGGTATTCCTCCGGTGTGGCCTCGATGAGTACCATCGTGCCATCTTGGTAACGGAAATAAAGGTGACCGTCCGCGTAGGCTACTGCCGCCGAGCCGCTTCCTGGACCACGGCCGGGTCGCCACATGTCGCGACCGGTTAACCATTCGATGCACACCGGAAATCCATTGTTGTGGCCGTGTCCTAGGTAAAGATAGTCCCCCACGAGCACCATCCCGCCGTGATGGTTTTGAAGTTGGCGGCCTGGTAGGTAATAAACTTCTTCGGCTCGAAGGGAATTGTCCGACAGACGTGCGATTCGCAATAGCGCCGCCCCGCTGTCGTAACCGGACGAGCCAAAAACGTAATCGCCTCGGACGATGGGCGTGGGAATGTTAGCCGTGCTATTGGCGATGCGATTATAGTGCCATAACAGTTTACCTCTGGCCGCATCAACTCCTACCAAGCCGCGTCCCACGAGCTGCACATATTGTTTTACTCCGGCCGCGTGGCTAATCACCACCGATGAATAGGCCGCGCCATCCAAGCCGTTAGGCCCCAAGTCGCCAGTAACTTGGCACTGCCAATGGAGTTGCCCGTTGGTCTTGTGCAAAGCTACCAGTAACGCTTCGTCACCGCCCGGAGTGCATACCACAAGATTGCCGTCTACCAAGGGTGACTCACTGTAACCCCAACCCGACATCATTTGACCGCCAAAGTCACGGACAAAATCCTTACTCCAGACAATTGCTCCGGTGTCGGCGTTACAGCACACCAGGCGGCCACGGAACGTCACTACGTAGACGCGACCATCGTCGATAGTCGGTGTACCGTTGGGCGGCTGCTCTTGCTCAGAGATTACTGTTTGCCAAAGTTTGGTACCTGCCAGATCCAACGCAACCAGCGCGGCCTGATTACCCGGTTGCAATCCCACGGTATAGATGCGCTGCCCCACGACAGCAACGCTGGAATAGCCTTGCCCCAGTCCTGAGGCCTTCCATAACAGCCGTGGTCCTTCTGTTGGCCACTCCTGGAGGAGACCCGTCTCTGGACTATGCGCATCGCGTGCAGGACCTCGCCACTGCGGCCAATCCGCTGACCAACATGCTTGCTGCGAAAACCAACCAATGATCACACTTACCAACAACGTTCTCACTTGAGACAAGAGTAAGCTTTTGTCGCAAGGGACTATCGTTTTTTCATTTGCGTAGTCGTTACGCATCATATAATCGATCTCCTGTTCCAGTAACGATGCGTATCAGTTGGGAAACCGTCGTGTTAGCTCCACGATGTGCTCATGAACAGCTTCCGTTTACGCTGTTCCAAAAACGGCGGGTGTGGTGGGCTAGGATGTGGGCAACTGTGGCAAGGTTCCAAATTGGTTACCAACCTCGGCAAGCTGCTAGCTGCTTTCTAACGCGGCAAAAATTGTACGGCATCCACCACGACGTATCCATCGGTATCGCGATTGAGCACCCATACTTGGGCGTTACCGTCGAAAGTGTATTCACCGAGGGACATGAAGCCATTTTGATCAGGTGGAGTTCTCTGGTTGATACGTCGCTCGGTCTGCCCGCCAGCATGATTAATCAAGACTGGTACCTGCGCTGCACGATTGGAATGAGCCGTATAGGCCAATCGGACCTCGTAGCGCCCCGGTCGAAGAACCGCGCGAAACCGTACGCTACTTTTACCCTTGTTCTGGTTATTGTCGTGAATGTAGCCACTACCGACAAATCCTCCAACAGCTTGGCTCGTTAGCCAAATTCCCTGTTTTTCAGCTTGTAGGTCATCCAGAACAATCCCTGGTAACTCACGAGGCGATCGTCGTGGGGGGGGGGCGTGGGCCGGTCCATTCGAGGATTTGCCCTCTGGCTAGTAAGTGCTTACGTAGTTGCGGGTACGCCACAGCTTGCACGTCACATTGCTGATCGATGGCCAGGCACGCCGCAGCGCCGGCCGACTGACCGAGTATCATAAACACAGGCTCCATACGGATGGAACCGTACGCGATATGACTGGACGAGAGGGCAACGGGTACCAGCAAATTGCGGCATTCGTCAGCTTTTGGCCGGATAGCTCGATAGGAAATCGGATACGGAGGGAATCCGCCGACTTGAACGTCGCCTTCATTGCGCACGAATCCATTGGCGTCGACGTAGCGTTGCACGTTATGCGAATCCATCGTATAGGCGGCAAGCCCGATAGAGTCTTCGGCAAGTGCCCGGCCTTCGCAGTGATGTTGCGTCATCACGAAATCCGAGACCATGCGACGTGCTTCGCGCACATAGAGTTGGTGCGGCCAGCCGCCGGTGTCAACGAATTCATCTTTACACAGACCCCAACGCCCCACTTCGTTTCGCACCTGTACCGGAACACGCGGATGGTGTGCTAGTGTCCACAACAGGCCGTGCACGTACGATAAGTGCTCTTGAAAGAGCTCTCGGCGCCGAGCGTCGTTGGCCGTCGGCCACTCATAGTTCATCCCAATATAGTCGGTTGAGACCCCGTGATTATTGTTAATGTCCGTCTTGCGATTCGGCATACGAATCAACGACCACGGTACCCGCGTCTCACCCGCCTCAAAATTCCGAAACAGTAACTCGTAACGCGATTCGTCGTAATCGGCCGGCTTTTCGATCGGTATGCGGTTCTCGGCTGCGTCGGTCAAGCATAACCGAAAGTTATACGCTTGAACGCGGTGGTCCCCTGAGCCATCTTCACCAGGTGGCTGCGCACCAATGCCGGGTAACAAGCCGCTTGAAGGATCGCCGCGTCGCCGGTAGGGATCAATCCCCGGCATCAATTGATGATGGATGGCCAATCGCGTTTGGACGCCGTTGAGTGTTTCACCGTATTGGCTGTTGGCTTCGCGTCCGACGTGGAAAGACACTCCCGCGGCAGCCAGCAGATCTCCCTCATATGTAGCGTCGATGAACACGTGCCCGCGAAAAGTGCGGCCATTTTGCATGCGGATGGCGACGATTCGGGCTTGATCACGCTCAACCCCACGGTCTCGGTCGAGCCGATGTTGAGACAGAACAGGAACTGCCGCTTCTTCTAACATTTGTCGAAAGATGTGTTCAGCCACGTGCGGCTCGAATGTCCACATCGCATCGTCTTGAGGACCCTGTCGCGGACTACGATATTCTTCGGGCCTTTCGAATTTCCACGCTGTGGGCTGCTCATAGTACTTTTTGACGCGGCGATAGAATTCTCGAGCTACACCTCCGATGGCCGCCTTGTTACCGATGTCCGTGGCGCCTAAACCGGAACTGGTCATTCCACCGACGTGGCTGCCCGGTTCCAGGAGCACACATGTCTTGCCGTTATGACGTACTTCGATAGCGGCGGCAATGCCAGCGGGAGTTGCGCCGTAAATGACCACATCGTAAAGTTGCGCTTGGCCCGATCGTGCACCCACGCAAGCCCAAAGAAGCCACCCGCAGGCAAAGTAATTGCAATAGTGTCGCACGCCATTATTGGTAGACCGACGGCTCATGGCTGCAGTCCTTACCGAAAGGCTCTACGTCTTGGGTCGTATTGTAGCGTACAAGATGCCGCGGGAGAAGTATCGGCGGCCGAGAATCCCTTGGAGTTTAAGCTCCACGTTCATGAAATCGAAATTGCTGCGTATCCCAGAGCATCGCAAAGCGCTACGGATTGTTTCCGGGATACCACGTTGTCGGGGGCGTGTAGAAAGTCGGCCAATGGAACCACGGCACCGGCTGCGATGTTTATGGTTGTTACGAGAAGGGAGCGTCCTCGAATAGCCCCAAGACCCCAAGCGAGCGTTAGTTAAATCCTAGGCGCTTTGCCGGATCCCACATTGCGAAAGCAGCCCCAAAACGAACACACTGCCGAAAATCCCGGCGACGTTAGGCCGCAATCAAGCTATGTGCACGAGATTCGCATCTTGCGTGTCGACGTCGTGTTTCTGCGCTGTACCGTTGATATGCTCTACCCGTAAAGGCTCCTGGGAGAGTGTATCCTAGTCAAGGACAAAACTTGGGATTTTTCTGGGATGCTGCTGGACTTTGCTTACCCAGCGCGTTGTAATAGGAATGGGTCGCGAGGTGAGGTCTATCCAAGGGTGATTCTCAAGGAGCCTGAACCATGGCGAGACTGACACGCCGCAACGTCCTGAAAGGGGCTTTGGCGTCGACCACGTTCCCGCTGTTTACGGTGGCCGGAACGAAGGCGTCAGGGAAAGTACTGGGGGCTAACGACACGATTCGCGTAGCGGTGGCCGGTATCAACGGCCGGGGTACAGCGCATATCAGCGAGTTTGCTGGGCTGGAAGGTGTGGAAGTAGCGTACCTGGTGGATCCGGACTCGAGGCTCTTTGAGTCCCGCAGCAAGCAGGTGCGCGATCGCAGCGGCAAGGATCCACAGTGCGTCCAAGATATACGTCGCGTGTTGGACGACAAATCGGTGGACGTTATTTCCATCGCGACGTGTAACCATTGGCATGCATTGATGACTATTTGGGCTTGTCAAGCGGGCAAGGATGTCTATGTGGAAAAACCGATTAGCCACAACGTATTTGAGGGACGCAAGTGTGTCGAAGCAGCTCGTAAGTATGGACGCATTGTCCAACACGGCACGCAACAGCGCAGCAGTAATTCACGCGCAGCGGAAATCGCGGCGGTTCAATCGGGAAAATATGGTAAGTTGCTGGTTTCCAAAGGCTACTGCTGCAAAGCGCGCTGGAGCATCGGAGTAAAACCGATCTCGGCGCCTCCTTCGGGCTTTGATTTCAACCTCTGGTTGGGACCGGCGCCGCAGCAACCATTCCACGGTAATCTGCATCCATATAACTGGCATTGGTTCTGGGATACGGGCAACGGGGACATCGGCAATCAGGGTGTCCACGAAATGGACGTAGCCCGCTGGGCCATCCGTGGAGCGACATTGCCGACGCGTGTCTGGAGTCTTGGGGGGCGATTTTTGCCTGGAGAAAAAGACCAAGGGCAAACACCCAATATGCAGATGGCGGTCTTTGAGTTCGGGGACGTGATCTTGCTATTTGAAGTCCGCGGATTAGTAGCGCGCGAAGGAGCTCCGCCGTTCAACGTCAGCAACGAGTATTACACCACGGAAGGAATGATCCGTAATGGGAAGTTCTATCCCAAGAACAGTAAGGAGGAAGTAGCTTTAGAAGTCGACAACAAACAGAGGGTTGCGCCCGGTGGGCCCTTCGGTAGCTTCATCAACGCCGTGCGTAGCCGTGATTTTTCGGCCGTAAATGGCGATGCGGAAGTAGCGCACTATAGCGCTGCACTTTGCCACCTGGCAAATATCTCCTATCGATTGGGAACGGTTGTTCCGTTCCACAAGCCTACACAACGGTTAGGTGACAACGCACGAGTGGTCGAGTCGTTCGAGGCGATCCGAGAGAATTTGGAAGCCGTCAAGATACGCCTTGCGGAAACGCAATACGTGTTGGGCCGTGACCTGAAGTTCGATCCGAAGACGGAACGTTTCGTAGATGACGACGAAGCTAACGCTTTGTTGACTCGACCGTACCGCCCGCCGTTTGTGGTACCCGAGCAAGTCTAATCGGCTAAAGAGGTATTCGATTGGAAAACTTCGATCCGTACGAGCAGTGGTTGGGGATTCCGCCGACCCTGCGGCCAATCGATTATTACACACTGTTGGGGATCGAAAAATTCTGTGAGGACCGCCGCAAAATCCAAGAGGCGGCCGAGGCCAGGATGCGGCTGCTTCGTAAATACCAAACGGGTCCTCGCGGCGTTTACACCCAACCACTGCTTAACGAGATCGCTCAGGCAAAACTGCGCCTGCTGGATCCACGGCGCAAGGCGGAGTACGACGAGCGGCTACGGGAATCGGCGGCATGGGCTGCCGAGCTAGCCACGCAGGACGAGGGCGTCTTAACACCGCCAGAAGTCCACGTGCCCTTTAGCAGTGGAGTCTGGCTCGCCCCGCAAATTCCGATCGCCGGTGCGACGCCAAGCCTGGTTATAGGAACTGGGGCAAGGCCTACTAGCACTGCTTCGAACCCGGTTGCGGTTACGGATCGCGCCGGCGTTCCCCATAACCCCAGGCTCATATCGGTATCGGCGCGTCGAACGCCGCAAGCACGGGCTGCGTTGCGCCGAAAACTTTGGCTCGGCTATCTGGGGCTGGCTTCGACGTTCGTCCTTACTGTGGTTGTGGCCGTCAGTTTCTGGTGCGCATGGAAGCGAGGTTGGTTAAACCAAAGATTCGGTTCCCGGGAACCGCTCGCCGACGCGTCCAAGCCGAGCCTGGAAAAGGATAACAAGATCGTCGTGCCCGATTTAGAGGGTACGATTCACTTACTTCCGGACATGGCTGCCACACCAAACACCGCGCGCGATGGCTCGAATGACGCAAGGGCTAACTCCCAGGTGATCGAATGGCTCTTCGCCGTCGCGGGAACCAGCATGTTCGAGGCGGTACTTTCGTATCAACTGGAGGGCAACGTACAGCAGGCCCAGTGTCAGCTCACGTTAGATGGTCAGGCAACCAAAACCATCGACCTGCTGCCAGCCGAATCCGGCCAACTAGCCGAAATGCGCACCTACCTCATGATCCGGGGAGCCGGTGTGCATCGCCTCGCGATAAATTTGCCGCCCGCTGATGGGGAGTTCTCCGTTCGGCTTCACGCGCTACTGCTTAAGCCAGTGAAAATGGCTCGGTGACCCTTCAAGAACCAGAAGATTGACCGGTTGCCGTGTTGCGTGGGAAATCCGGCAGCGACGACGTTGACCACCGAACGTCTGAGACTGTCAATCAACGAAAGGAGGCACCACCTGCGTTCCGGGACCCACGGACGTAGAATCTGGCTACGAACGAGGACGGTAACACGGTCCCAATCGCGCGCCTTGCGGGACTACGTTTTGCACGTCTAAAATAGTGCCGTTGGCTGGTAACGTGGGAGAGGCAAAATGGCTAGGGGGCATCTATCAACCGGCGTCAGTCGCCGGTACTTCTTGCAGCAGGCCGGTGCCGGAGCCGGATGGTTGGCCTTTTTGGCTTTGTGGGCTCGTGACCAACAATTAGCAGCCGCCCAGGGACGGAGGACTCGGCGAGTCATTTGGATCTTTCTGCACGGCGGACCGAGCCACGTGGATCTTTTCGATCCGAAACCGCAACTGGTGCGCTTGGCCGGACAACCGCTGCCCGAATCTTTTGGGCCAGTCATGACGCGCCGCAATGTGGCTCGCAACCCGCTACTTCCGCCGGTGGCTGCGTTTCGACCCCGTGGCCAATCGGGCTTGGAATTGAGCGATTTGCTCCCCGGTTTGGCTCAACATGCCGACGACATTTGTCTGATTCGCAGTGTCCACGGAGACAGCGTCAACCATCCCCAGTCCATATATCAAATGAATACGGGCAGTATTTTGATGGGGCGTCCTAGCGTCGGCAGTTGGGTGGCGTACGGTTTGGGAAGTGAGAATGAGAATCTGCCCGCATTCGTCGTCTTGCCCGATCCGGGGGGCGGTATCAAAGGTGGGCCGCCAGCCTGGGGTAGCGGCTTTTTGCCCGCACGCTGGCAGGGCGTACCGTTCCGGTCTGGCCCGCATCCGGTTTTGCACGTTACACCACCAGCGGATTACCCGATAGAGCGACAACGTGCCGTGCTGGATCTGGTCCGCGATTTGAATGTGGAACATGCCCAACAGCGCGATAGGGATGAGGAACTGCTGGCGCGCATTTCGGCTTATGAGCTTGCGTTTCGCATGCAAGCAGCGGCCCCCGAGTTAGTAGATCTATCCACAGAAACGCAAGAAACACTGGAACTGTATGGTGCGGATCGGGAACCAACAGCCGAATTCGGCCGTCGGTGTTTACTGGCGCGCCGTTTGGTTGAACGCGGAGTGCGCTTCGTCCAGATTTATTGCGGTGATACGAACGGATGGGATGCACACAACGACGTGCTCAAGAACCACGGGGATTGGTGTGCGCGATCGGATCGCCCGATTGCTGGATTACTGACGGATCTGAAACGTCGCGGGTTGTGGGACGACACTCTGGTTATCTGCGGTGGTGAATTCGGCAGGATGCCCATGAGCGAACAGGGTAAAGGACGCGATCACAATCCATGGGGGTTCAGTGTCTGGTTGGCCGGTGGTGGAGTGCGAGGAGGTATGGCTTATGGTGCGACAGACGAGGTGGGACTGCGCGCCGTGGAAAACCCCGTAGCTATCCGTGACCTGCATGCCACCATTCTGCATCTGATCGGGTTGGATCACGAGCGGTTGACCTTCGTGCGTCATGGTTTGGAAGAACGTTTGACGGGCCCCGAAGAAGCACATGTTATCCGCGAGATTTTGGCTTAACCATGCGCAGCGCGTTCGATGAACGATCGAGGCTTTCGGGATCGGAACAATCGGTCCGCATGTCGGTGCAAAAAAGCAGGTATACGACCCGATGTTTTCGCATCTCTTTGCGACGGTCGATTTGTCTAGCCTTATGGCTTGCGACATGGTTCGGTGGCGCGCCTTGCCTACGAGCACAAGACCCCGGCGAAGTGGTGATCGAAAAAGAACCGCTTGGACCGTCGTCGCTGGAACACTGGGCATTTCGCCCGTTGCAGCGCCCCCAGCTCCCCGAGGTGCGTAACGTCGCCTGGTGCTTACAACCGATTGACCGGTTTGTGTTGGCGCGTTGGGAGCACGCAGGAATCGAGCCGTTGCCACCTGCCAGTTACGCTATCCGTTTGCGACGTGTTTGTTTCTACCTTTGGGGATTGCCGCCCCCAGCAGAATGGGTAGGCAAAACAATCGATGGTTCGCAGAGTGCCTGGTGCCAACGGGTTGAGCAGCTCTTGGCGTCACCGCATTTTGGCCCTCGCTGGGCGCAGTTTTGGCTGGATCTGGCTCGTTTTGCCGAAACCGACGGTTTTGAATTTGACAAACCGCGACCGCAGGCCTGGCAATACCGTGATTGGGTTATTCGGGCCACCGACTCTGACATGCCCTACAACCAGTTCATCGCCGAACAAATTGCCGGAGATCTGTTGCATCCGGATGACCCGGAAGGTGCTCTGCCGACGGCGTTTTGCCTTAGTGGGCCGGATATGCCAGATCTGAATGACCAGCGGGAGCGACGCCATGTGTTGCTCAATGAAATGACTGCTACCGTTGGATCGGTTTTCCTCGCACTACAGCTTGGTTGTGCTCAATGTCATGACCACAAGTACGATCCGGTGACACAGGTGGAGTTCTATAGTTTAAGGGCATTTTTCGAAAACACGATCGAACCGAAGCGGGACCAGTCGCTTTTTTGCTTTTCCAACGCAGGGACGGGTCCCCTGGTCGGTCAGGTCTATGCCCGAGGAGATTGGCGGCGGCCCACGGCAAAGGTTTTGCCCGATGTGCCCCGTGTGGCTCGGTTGGCGGCTGGCGAGATAGCAGGCGGTGAGGAAGTTTCCGGACGCGATCGGCGAAGTTTGGCCGAATGGCTTGGCGGCGCACAAAACGGCTTGGTCGCCCGAGTCATCGCCAATCGCGTGTGGCAGTTCCATTTCGGTAGAGGTTTGTGTGAAAGCGAAAGTGACTTTGGCTTCGCCGGTGACCAGCCGGTATTTTGTGAACTGCTGGATTGGTTAGCTTGCGAATTAATTGACAGCGGTTGGAGTTTAAAACACCTCCATCGAATAATCGTCACGTCGGCTGTTTATCAGCAACCGTCGTGGCCGGAACCCAACCAACTTGACGTTTGGCAAAAGCGGATTGCGCTGGATCGCGACAATCGATTGTGGAGCCGGTTTCCCCGTCGCCGTTTGGAAGCGGAAGCTATTCGTGATGCCATGTTGTATTGTGCAGGGATGTTGAATGAGGAACGAGGTGGCCCAGGAGTACGCCCACCTTTAGAACCACTTCTAGCCTCGACGCTTTTGAAAGGCCAATGGGACGTAACGCCTCGGGAAGCTGATCATTACCGGCGGTCGATTTACTTGTTTGCGCGTCGGAATTTGCGATGGCCGATGTTCAAGGTGTTCGATCGCCCTTCGGCCGAACAAAGTTGTCCGCGCCGTCATCAGTCGACCACTGCGTTGCAAGCTCTTCACCTGATCAATGCTCCGTTCAGCCACCAAATGGCTCGCTGTGCAGCGGAGCGTCTGTTATGCCAAACCGATTCTATCGAGCAGGCCGTCATACAGGCGGTCAGGAGCGTTTGGGGACGCGACGCGACACCGAACGAGCTGGCGCGTCTACATGCATTTGTCAAGGAGCAGCACGACCGATTGGGGCTCTCGCCGCTTGAAACCCTCAGCCAACTTTACCTGGCGTTGTTCAACTCGAACGCTTTCCTCTACGTGGATTGAGCTCGAGTTTTCCCGATGCCTGCGAGGAGCGATTCAACGCAAAGGCGCAAAGGCACAGAGGTGCAAGAGGACAAAAACTAATGGTTGATCGATTGACTCCTTGGGTCTTAGCGTTGATGCCCGCTTATCCGAGAGCTTCCTGAATAACTAAGTCAGGATTACTCGATGCCGAATTTGTAGAGAGTTATTTCGTGGAGTTTTTCCCCGGGTCGCAATACGGTTGACGGAAAATGCGCGTGATGGGGTGAATCCGGATAGTGCTGTGTTTCCAGACAGAATCCGCCATATTGCGGGTAACCGCCATCACTGGGTGCGCCGGAGAGCAAGTTACCGGTATAAAACTGAATACCAGGTTGCGTGGTATAAACTTCCAGCACACGCCCCGAAACCGGCTCGCGCACGCGAGCCGCTCGACGCAGCTTGCCCGGTTCCCCTCGGACGACGAAGCAGTGGTCGTAGCCCTTAGGATCGGACGCGATTTGGTTAATTCGAGCGCCAATTTTCCAGTAATTACGAAAGTCGAGCGGCGTGCCTTCGACCGGCGCTACGTCGCCAGTAGGAATAAGCGTGGCGTCTACCGGTAAATAGTAATCGGCTTCTAGCAGAAGCTCGTGATCGAGGATGGTACCGTTACCGGCGCCGCGCAAATTCCAATAGTTGTGGTTGGTCAGATTCACCACAGTAGGTCGATCCGTCGCGGCACGAAATTCAACTCGTAAAACGTTATCGCTCGTCAGGGCATACACTGCAGTTACATCAAGGTTCCCTGGATAGCCTTCGTCTCCGTCGGGACTGCGGAGCGAGAATTCGACGCCTTGCTCGTGTTCGGTCTGATAAGGTCGCGCTTTCCACATCCGACGATCGAAACCGTGTATACCCCCGTGTAGGTGATGTGGACCGTTATTCGTGGCCAACGTGTACTGATGCCCGTCGAGAGTGAATTTGCCATACGCGATTCGATTACAGTATCGTCCGATCGTTGCGCCGAAGTACGGATGGCGTTGCAAGTACCCGTCTAGAGAGTCAAATCCGAGGTTGATATTCGCTCGTTGCCCATGTTTGTCTAAGGTTTCAATTCGAATCACAATGGCACCGTAATCGGTAAGTTGCACTCGAGTCCCGTGGCGATTGCTTAAGGTGAAACGCTGGACAGTGTGGCCTTCAGGAAGGTTGCCGAAAGGCTCGACGGGAATGGGCATGGGCGATTGCTCCGGTTGTAAATTGTGCTGAGCCATAACAAGTGCGGTATAACCGCAAAGGAACCACCAAGCCAGGACACCGGCATTTTGCCTCATATTGCACCTCGCGCACCGTCAATTCGTACAAGGAGGTTAAACGAAGCAGGCGGTCGCACCATGGTAGCATTATCGATCGGGTTGGTTGAATGGAAAAGTGGGTGGAAGGTAGAAGCTCGTGCTGGATTTCGTATTAGGACACCGACGCCAGGTCAGGCGCCACTGCGCAGACACCGATGGCCTCACGACAAGGCGCCACGTCACGTGTCGAAGCGACCGTGCACGGGTGCGAGTCTCAGCACACGTGGGTGTAACAACCGTCGGGGAGCGGCAAAAACGATTCAACCCAAAGGCATGACGGGGGCAATCATGGAACACAAAGGCGCAAGGGCGCAAGGAACATACCATCCGGCATCGACGACACACGCTCCTCACGGCACGGGTTTGGTAACCGGACAGAGCCGGTTGGTCACAACAATGTCTCCAACAGGAGACGCGTTTTGCGCAGTTCGCTGTTTTGGTCGACTCCGTCCATCTCTCGTATGTCGATGCTCAAGGCGCGCGTGTAGTCGACGCGCCGCAGGTTGTTGATCAACTTGCCGTATTCGATCTGTCCCTGTCCAACCCGTACTTGAAGTTTATCCTTCGTAGAATCACGAAGATGAACATGGCAGACGTATTTGTAGAGCTTATCCATGTGGCGCAGGCCGTGTGGGCCGCATAGATAGTGGCTCGGGTCGAGCGTCACTCCGAGTCCTTGGACATTATTGCAGAGAACCACGACCGTATCAGGGTCTTCGGAAAGCGTGCCAATCTGGCTTCGCAAGCTGATACGGGCTCCGTGGAGTTGCGCCAGACTCGATAGATACCGAAGGCGGTCGACCTCTTCGTTGAAAGGGGTACCGAGCGGACTAGCCGAGACGGTGATCGTAACGACCTTGGTTTTCTTAGCCAATTCACAGATCGCCCGGAACTGATCGTAATAGTCGGGGCTGTGCGCCTGCTGGATGACGTCATACGCAACGACCTCCAGCCTGTGCGTATGGCGGCATAGGTCGACTGCGGCCGAAAGATCGGCCAGAACCTGAGATGGCTTCAGTTGATTACCGTCTTCGTGTACAGTAATTTCAACGCTGGTGAATTCTAGATCGTTCAGCCGCTCGATTGCCTCTACCAGAGGCAGCGAGGAGAAACACGCCGTGGATGCCGCAACAAACACGTTCCGGACTCCTTATCAATCAAGGCAGACGACTTGCCCGACGTGGAGTACCCCGTCGAGCCGTTGTCGCTGAGCTTAACGCGTTGGGGCCGATTCGGGCAACAGCAAACTGGATGTGCCGGGATTCGCTCCGGCATTTTCGTGCCGCAACCGAAGTTCTGCCGCACCGAATGGACTGCAACAAAGAGGTTTGGATCAGCCCATGGCTACCGAATGCCTTGGTAGGTGCTCAACAACGGCGGCCAGTAACTCCATAAATAGTAAGCACGGGGAACGGTCCATTCTAAGGCAGAGAGCCACTGAGGTACCTTGCGCTCCGCTGAACGCAATTCCATTTGCCCAAAAAGTATATCAAAAAGCGTACCATATTGCCGGTAGCGCACGACGCGCACCTGATCGACCGTGGTGCCGGCCAGTGCAGCAGCTCGCTCGATGGCATCTTCCAGGAAACCTATTTGGTCGACCAATCCGTATTGTAAGGCTTTCTGAGCTGTAAAGACTTCTCCCGTGGCTAGATCGATTCCATTGTGCACAAGTTCCAGATCGTTGTTGTTGCGCAAAGCGGGACGGCCATAGCGAACGATTTCTTTAAACCGCTTGAAGAGCTCGTCAATCTGCTCTTGAAGCAATTGACGATGTTCATCGGTCATTGGTCGAGTGATGCTCAACATGAGTTTTCGCGGGCGACTGGCCAACGAGTTATCGGTAATATCGAGGCGTTCCAACAAACCGCTGATGTCGTAGTGCGGGATCATGACGCCGATCGAGCCGGTCAAGGTGGTCGGCTCGGCGAAAATCGATTGAGGCTGGTCGCCGACGGCCATGGCGACGTAGTAGCCACCGCTGGCGGCCGTGGATCCCATGCTGACTACCAGCGGCAAGCCGCGTTTCTCGCGAAGCTTCTTCAGGTGATGGAAAAGATAATCGGCTCCGGAAACCGTGCCACCCGGCGAGTCGATGCGCACGACAACCGCCACAACCTGCTCGTCCTTCAGGACGCGATCGATTTGTTTCTTCGCAAAACCGTCGCCCTCGTAGATCAGACCACTGATTTCAATAACCGCGATCTTCTGGTGGGCGGTCGATGAGCCGCTATGGAACTTTTCTTGAATACCGCCCGTTGTGTCCAGATAGTCGTGCGCTGCCGAACCAAGGTGCAGGACGGCAAGTAGCAAGACGAGCAGTAAAGACCAGTATACAAATCGCATCCACCGTCGTGCTGGACGATCGACCAGTTGCACTTGGATCGGCGTCGGTACAGGTGGTGGTCCACTTACCGGGGGTATGCTCGACATCGTCGGTTGCTCCTGAAAAGCGCGCAACTCACTGTGCCCTCCACAGCACGGGCGAATTGATCACGGGCGAGGCGGAGGGTCATTTTCGGGTGAACTACCGCGGCGGCTGAACTGGCTCCGCCCCCGTCCGCGTCCCGGCGCATACCGAGATTTATAAAAATGATACAGTGATTCGGCTTCAACGCGAAACATTTCCGCCGGCAAACTTTCCAAAAACGCTCGCTCTCGGTCGGTGATTTCGTTTTCCAAAAAACGGGCCAATTCGTCCTGGTCCACCGGAGGGGGCCGCTCGCGGCGAAATTGACTGAACAACGCCACGTCGATCCAGCTACGGATCATGCGGTTACGCTGTTGGACGTCGGTTTCCCTCGGCAAAAGTTCACGCGCTGAGGGTGAAAGACGAGCGAGCAAATCGGCCACTTCTTGATCGGAAATACGCAATTGGGCAATATCTTGTTCCAGTAATGTGCGTGTTAAGAGCCAACCACGATGAAACGGATTATCGCTATTAGCTTCATAAGCCTTTCGCCTCTCCGGAGGCATTTGTTCGAGTAATTCGGCCGCGTGTTTCCGCGTGTACTCACGGAGCCACTCGAAAATCTGATTGACATCATTGTCGTTAAAGCGTGCAGCAGTCAACTGGCGAAACCGGCGCAGCTCTTGAGCTTCCAATAACTGCTTGATCCGCTCTATTCGGCGATCTGGCGGTAGCGATAAAAGCTCGGCTCGCTCGCCCGGTTGCAAAGTCTTCAACCATTCATGATAGCGCCGCAACACTTGATCCAATTCTTGAGAATCTGGCGCACTACGGAGAGCCTCGTGCAACTGGCGCAACTGTTCCTGTCGCTCGGGAGGCAAGGCGTAGAACCGCTGTTGCTTGCGATAGAGTTCTTCTTTTTCTTGCGGTGAAAGATTGGCTAAATGTTCGCGCAGCGTAGCAACATCCTGCCCCCAAAGCACGTCAAGCATACCTACGAACAAGAGGCTAAGAATCCAACGGCTACGGGGCATGAGTAGCCTCCTGATCGAAGAGGCGTTCGTCAGCCAACCGACGGAGAAATTCGACACTATCGGCCACCAGGTAAAGGTCCACTCGCTCAATAACCGGTAAATCGCGGGCCAACTGTTGCTCGGGTCCCGATGCCAAATAGTCGATCGTGCGATAGCCGGCCAGTGCCGCTAGGAACAATCCGGCGACGGCAGCAGCGCTCCATGCTAAACGCCTGTACAGTGATCGCCGACCTGTATTGCGCCGGGTGTCCAGCGCCACCATGGACATGGTCGTTTGAGTGAAAACCGCATCTGCCTGTACGCCCGGCAAGCTATCCAGCAGGTCCCAGGTAGCCTGCAATCGTGCGAGCCGCTCGCGCAATTCCGTATCCCGAGCCAGGCGCTCTTCCAATTGCCGAGCTGACTCGGCATCTAATTCACCGTCTAGATAGGCAACCAATTCTTCCTCCACCGGGTCGGCCGCGAATTCATCCGGTGGTGTCGTCGGTTGTGTCATCGCCCAACTTCCTCAATGTGCCTTTTCCTTCCAGCATATACGGTTCCAGTGCCATGCGCAGATTCTGCCGCGCTCGAGCCAAAAGGCTTTTGACGGCCTTTTCAGTCAATCCCATGATTTGTCCGATTTCGGCGTAACTAAGGCCTTCGAATTTACAGAGCAACAGCGCCATGCGCTGCCTTTCACTCAACTGGTTAATCGCCGCACGTACGAACTCGGCTCGTTCCGCCTTATCCAACTGCCGTGCCGGCATAAAGCCGCTGCGCGCCACGGCCATTTCGTCCAGGGACGCCGAACTGCCGTTGCCCGCTCCCTCGACTTGCACTTCCCGCAGCCGCGACTGTCGGCGTACCGCATTGCTGGCCACGTTGTGGGCAATCGTAAAGAGAAAGGTCGAGAAACGCGCCCCCGGCTGATAGCGCTTCCGAGCGCGAAACAACCGCAGAAATACCTCTTGAGCAAGGTCTTCGGCTTGGTCACGCGATGCAGTCACATGCTCCAGCAACGTCAACAGGCGGTTCTGATACCGCCTGACCAGCTCCTCGAAAGCCAATACATCTCCATCCCGCACGCGCAGCATCAACCGCACGTCCGGATCGGACATCTGATAATGTTGGGCCGTTGAATCACTAACCGACAAATGCTGCTCCCCGTACCCCTCGCCGGTCGAAACGTCCCGAGGTAGCTGCCCCCTGACTTGCTACGGGTACGCCAGGTGCGTTTGAAGTCGAGCAGCTAACCTCCTACTGTTAACGTACCGTCCACAAGACAACCCGGCCAGACCTTAGGGTTCACAACGGCCCTCTGCTTCAGGTGCGCCGGACACGTGTCCTCCGGCGAATTAAACCCCGGCAAACGCAAGAGGGTTCCGCAGTTGGCTGGCATAAAGCGCAAGCCCCAGGGCCACCCGGCACGCATGCAAAAACTGCGGTATATCCAGTTGCTCCTCTTCGGTATGCGGAGCAATTTGCCCACAACCGAGCGTTACCGTGGGGATGCCGTGCCGTACCAGCCAGTTGGCGTCTAAGCCTCCTCGAGCCACCGCCAGTTCCGGTTCCAGACCCAAATGTTTCAGTACGCCGACGGCAATCTGGACGGCCGGATGCTTTTCGTTTAACAGGTACGACTCATAGTCTAAACGTTGTCTGAACCGGATGCGGGCCATCCGATTGTCGCAAGAGCGTACGCGCTGAGCGGCGTTCTTAAACGCGTCACGGAATTGACGGACAATCTCACGGCGAAACGAAGGATCGTGACTCCGTGCCTCAGCGTGAATAACCACCCGGTCGGGCACGACGTTCGTAGCCTGCCCGCCGACAATGATCCCGACATTGCTGGTACCGGAACCCTCGGGTCGGACGATTTGCCCATGCCAACCGTCTTGGTACAGTTGGGCGATTGCTAGGCTGGCGATAACGATGGCACTTACTCCATCCTGCGGCGCATTACCGGCATGGCTGGCTCGCCCTAGAATCTCGACTTCCATGCGGTACGCACCCGTGGCGCCGATGACCACTTTGTGGGCTGCACCCCCGTCCCAATTGAAGGCCAACCAAGGTTTACCCAGACGGGCTAGCTCGACATGCCGCGAGCCCTCGAGCCCAATTTCCTCTTGAACGAACCAACAAAACCGCAAGGGGCCGGTCTTGAGGTGATGGCGGGCCAACACGCGGGCAACGACAAGCAACACGGCCGCTCCAGCTCGATCATCGGCTCCTAAAGCTCGTCCCTTGATCCCTGACCGATAGCGTCTACCACGCCGGACCGGTTGCGATCCCTCACAGAGAGGTACGGTATCCAGATGCGCGGTCAACAGGCAGCACGGGCCGCGCTGGTTGCTTGGCCAACGGCAGATCAAATTACCACATTGCCCGCCACGCCGGGTACGCTCGTGCGCTCGGTCGAAGACAATGGCCCGCCGCGGCACTCCGACTTCCAAAAGTCCCTGCCGGATCTCTTCGGCGACCTCGTGTTCCTCGGTGCTTTTACCAGGAATTGCCATCAGCCGCTCAACCCAAGCCAATGCCTCACGTTCGTCGATCCAATGCTGGAATTGTTCGGCTAGGGGAAGGACTTGATCCACAGCAAGCCAAGCGCCAGGAGTGGTAGGCTTGGTATTCATCTTTGTTGAGTAACCTCCGCAATTGACCCCCCGGCATACTGGATTAGCCGGGCAAGACGCCGGACGGCTACCGTCCCGACTTCTTGGTGGCGGGGGACTGATAATCCACCGAACCTATCCCAAGGTGCCGAAACGTTGACTATAAAAAGACTATCAGGTAGCCAATGGCGACGATAGCTCCGTGTGATTGCTAGCGGGAACAACCCAGGGGCCGTTCCCAAAGCGCACGCGACCGAAGGGGTTTGCTCCCTTGCCTCCGGTCGACGGCTACTCGAGGGCGGAGTCGAGCTGTGAAAATTTTCCTGGCTGGCATTATGCAAGGATCGTTGCGTACAAGCGACGTACACGATCAGTCGTATCGTAGCTGGATCATCAGCCAGTTACGCCGTTATTTGCCGGCGGCCCAGATCTATGATCCTTGGGCCGACCACCAAAATTCGTTGCGGTACGACGACCAGCAAGCGCGCCAGGTTTTTCTGCATCACCATGAGCTTTGCGGAAAAGTGGATCTGGTACTCGCATACGTGCCGGAAGCTTCGATGGGCACAGCGATTGAAATGTGGGAAGCATACCGCCATGGAAAACTCGTCGTGACGATCAGTCCCCTGGAGCACAACTGGTCGGTAAAATTGCTGTCAGATAGGGTGTATCCAACGTGGGAGGCGTTCGTCGAGGAGTTGGCGTCGGGAAAGTTCGCCGTCTGGCTTCAAGCCGCTCGCCTGGCGAAGGCTGCATCGCTCGGTCGATGATTCGAAGCGCTGTGATCGCTTTGACAAGGGACAAAAGGCAAGGTTGGTATTTTAGGGAAAGTCGCGCGCGATGCCACGGCATCTACTGGAACAATTGCGTGACGGACTGCCCAGGTGGTTAGCCGAACAAGGCCACCGTCGGTTCCGCGTGCAACAGATTCGTCATTGGTTGTTCGACCGCCGTGCCGAATCGTTTGATCAGATGAACGAGCTGCCGAAGGAGCTCCGTGCTGCGCTGGAAAACGAGTTCGTCATTTGGTCGGCACAGGTCGAGGCGGTACGGCAGGCTCCCGACGGGACGGAAAAACTTCTGCTGCGCCTGGAGGACAATGCTCGTATTGAGTGTGTGTTGCTGCGCGACGGGACACGTCGTTCGATCTGCATTAGCACCCAGGTGGGTTGTGCCATGGGGTGCGTCTTCTGCGCTAGTGGCTTAGGCGGGCTCGAGCGAAGTTTGCGTAAAGGAGAAATCCTCGAACAAATGCTACGCCTGCAGCAGCGGCTACCGCGCAACGAACGCATCAGCCATATCGCGGTGATGGGAATGGGAGAACCCTTGGCGAATCTGGACAATGTGCTGGCGGCATTGGCCGAAGCTACGGCGCGCGATGGCTTGGGTATTAGTGCGCGGCGTATTACCATCTCGACGGTCGGTCTGCCTGCAGCCATTGAGCGCTTGGCCACCTGTGGCATTCCATACCACCTGGCCGTGTCGTTGCATGCACCCGATGATGCGCTTCGCAATGCATTGGTCCCCGTAAATGGTAAGATCGGTATCCAGGCGATCTTGGATGCGGCAGATCGATATTTTCACCGGACCGGCCGTAAACTAACGTTCGAGTACGTGTTGCTGCATGGTATTAACGATCAGCCCGGTCACGCGCAGAAACTGGCGCGGCTGTTACGAGGGCGTACGGCGCTGGTAAATGTGATCCCATATAACCCGGTCTCCGGTCTTGGTTTTCAGACTCCTAACGTCGCTGCCCAACGACGCTTCGAAAGCGTATTGCGCCGGGCCGGCATCAATGTGTACGTCCGCGAACGCAAAGGCGACGTCATTGATGCCGCTTGCGGCCAGCTACGACGCATTACCTCGGGGGAAGATTGACTACTGGGAATCCTTCGGTCTTGGAGAAAGCAGGGGATCGGCCGGGCTACAGGCGCCCGAAAAAACTCCGGCGCCCAAACAGGCAAAGGCCCACAACGTCATCGGGCTTCCCGCGTGATCGATCCACCCCTGGCCGATGGCCGCCGTTAAACTTCCGGTAGCTACAATGGCTAAAAGGCGCGAGGCACCTTGGCCTGAGATCACGCGCCCCACAGCCCATCCGACGACCAGTAAGAGTATGGCTACCAGTACGCCGAGCATCGTCAAGGCCACCGAGGCATGTCGGTGGGCAGCATAACTTACACCGGCTACTGCTAAGCCTAGGGGAACAAGCCACTGCCAAGGAAGGGGGGGCGAGCTGGTCCCGTTCACTCTGGGTCCTCGATACGGATTCACAGCGTGGGACATGTGCGAATCAACCTCATTTGCATCGCGAAAGCCAACCGTCGTGCGTTTTTAGGTGGTAGGCTTAGTCGCCAAGTGGTACAAGATTTGGCCAACCCTCTGCCCTTCTATCCGCCGATACTATACATTGACCGAAAAGGGCTGTTGTCCTTCTAGGACCTCGCGTTCAAAAGGAAGTGGGGTAACATCACGATTCGATGTGCGCACTTCCTTCGGGCCCTGAGCCCCCGCCGCGGGCTATCCTTGGCACCTGCGGTTGGTTATGTCGCACAAAGGTTACGCTACACGAGTTCTCGGGCGGTATAAAGGGGGCTTTCCAATTTCAGATGGGAATTAGGGAGCAGATGCGGATGGCACGACATCGGGATTGGGACCAAGATGAAGACTTCCGCACGGACGACATCGATTTTGGCGATGATGAGCTGCAGGAGGAAACGGGCAGCGACGATGGCAACGCGGTAGCCGCGGCTGGAGAAGCACAGACGCCCGGCGGCGCGCGGAACGCGGAACTAAGCGCGGCTTCCGATGAAGCAATGCAGTCGGGTGGAAAGCAAAAAGGCCGAACGCGTCGGTCCACTTCGTCATCGAAACGCCAAGCTCCGAGTAATGGCTCGGCCGCCGATTCGGGTGCGAAGAGCTCCGGCAAGCGCCGTAAGAAAGCCTCTGCCGCCACGCAACCCGATGTGGAACGTCTGTCATTAACCGAGGCTGCTCGCGAGGATGCCAGTCTGCAACCTATCGAGCCGGCCTCGCATGCTGAAACCCCTCCGCCGGAGAGTTCGGAAGTAGAGCTTTCGACAACGAGCAACCACACCGGAGCCGCCTCTGAACTGCGGGTCGAGTCGACCGAGGAAACCGAGCCGGTCCACGTGGGCGGTAGCGAGCCAAAGGATTGTGGCGATCTTCCGCCGGATAATACAGAACAGATTCAGGTGCTGCGCCGGTTGGGCTGTCGTGTCGACGTGGATGCCCATGGACATGTTTGGCGAATATTTCTCTACGAACGCAACAAAGACAATGCATTAGCGATGATCCACGATTTTCCGTGCCTGAAAGAACTTTGGCTGTTCGGGGCACGCGTCTCGGCGCAAATGGTGGATAAGTTCCGGGAATTGCATCCGAAAGTCAGCGTTTACATCTAAAAGCCTGCCCTAAAATCGTCCGCTCCAAAGGACTAGATCCACGTACGACGCGAGCAAAGTTCATGGCAGGGGTGGGTTCCCACCTCGATCAAAGAATGTGCCCCGATTTGCATAGTGCCGCTCCCTTATGAGCGCGGTTCTGTTGGGCGGCGGAGTGTGGTTGGTGATTGTTCGTGTCAGCAACCGCCAATGGGCAATCGATAAGTAGAGATGGTTTTCTTTGCGCCTTTGCGTTGAATTATTCGTTTACTTGGACTGTCGATTCGCCTTTTCAATTTTGCGGCACGCTTTGTGTTGCGTTGCGCTTGCCACGTACTACCCAAAATGGTTAAATTGAAGGCTTGAAGACCATTCAAGGCTGGCTGCGGAAGACTCGGCCACCCAACGCACACTATGGAAAGCTGTCGCATGCCAACTGGGTAAAGGATTACCCAACGGCGATTCGCGCCGATCTTTAAGACCTACCTTGCCAAACATACTGCCTAACACCTGCCCATTCGACCTAACGTGGAGCCTTTATGATACGACGGTTGGGTTATATGTCCCAGAAAGAGCTGTCGACCATTTATCGAGACTTGGTCGTAAGCGCGGTGTTTCTTGCGGTCTGTAGCCTGGCATTGCTACTTCGTGGCCAGGAAAGCCCTTCCGGCTCGTTGGCCGAACAGTTCGATGCCCAAGTTCCTGGATTGCTGCGAGCACGCTGCGGCGATTGTCATTCGGGCCAGGAGGCTGAAGCCGGAATGCGATTCGACGTGCCCATCCGATGGAATGGCGTTCCAGCGGAGCATGCCAAATGGGAAAAAGTTCTCAAAATGCTCGCTTCCGGCGCGATGCCGCCGGACGACGCGGTGGCGTTGACGAACGAAGAGCGCCAAGGTTTGGTACACCTGATTCGCGCGGCGCTGGACGAGCTGGACTGTAGTCATCCGTATGATCCGGGGCGCGTGACCATTCGTCGGCTGAACCGCAACGAGTATGACAACACGATCCGAGATCTATTTGGAATCGATTTGCGATTGGCTCGGGACTTTCCCAGCGATGATGTTGGGCACGGATTCGACAATATCGGCGATGTACTGGCCGTGTCCCCTTTGTTATTTGAAAAATATCTCGACGCGGCAGAAAAGGTTGCTGAAGCCGTCATTCAAGATCCCGAAAGTCTGCGAGTACATTTCCGGAGGGAAGCGAATCAGTTACGCCCCGAAGGCCAATTATCCTTGCGCGATGATGGGCTGTGGGGGGTGTATTCCAGCACGGGTCACGTAGCAGCAACTTTTGAAGTACCTCGCGATGGGCGTTATCGCGTGCGGGTTGTGGCTACCGCCGATCAGGCAGGAGGCGAACCGGCGCGCATGGAATGGCTTGTCGACGGGCAAGCAGTCGAAACCATCGATGTGCCCACACGAGCACCCAAGACGGATACCTTTGAGCGGGTACTCGCATTATCGAAAGGTTCACGCCGAATCGCCGTACGATTTGTCAACGATTACTATCGGCCCGAAGATCCCGATCCAAATCAACGTGATCGCAACCTCTATGTTGGCGTAATCGGTTTGCATGGGCCCTTGGATTTGCGCGATGAGGACTTTACGGAATTGCATCGGAGGTTCGTAATCGATCGGCCGCGCGACGAGCAAAGCCGTCGCGAGTTACGGCGCGCAGCGCGTACCGTGCTAGAACGCTTTCTGAAGCGAGCTTTCCGTCGTCCGGTGTCGGAGGACGAACTGCGCACGTATGTGAATTTGGTGGATTTAGCGGTCCAGAACGGGGACACGTACGAGATCGGATTACGCGTAGCGGTTGCGGGCGCCTTGGTGTCTCCTCATTTTCTGTTCCGTGTGGAATCCGATCCAGATGGCTTGCCACCCGGAAGTATTCGCCCTTTGAATGACTACGAGCTCGCTGTGCGCTTATCGTATTTTTTGTGGAGCAGTATGCCGGATGAGGAACTTTTCGAGTTGGCGGATGTTGGAAAACTCAATGATCCTCAGACTTTAGAGCACCAAGTTCGCCGCATGCTCCAGGATCCGAAAAGCTGGGCTCTGGCCGAAAATTTCGCCGCGCAATGGCTCAACTTGCGAAACTTGTGGGAAGCACAGCCGGATCCCAGAATGTTTCCGGGCTTTGACGAACCGTTGCGAAAGGCGATGCTGCGCGAGACGCTCGAACTCTTCATGCATGTCGTCCGCGAGGATCGACCCATTACCGAATTGCTCACCGCGGACTACACGTTTGTCAACCGGCAACTCGCTCAGTGGTATGGTCTCTCCACGGAGGGCTTGGACGACCAGACATTCCAGAAAATCTCGCTTCTTCAGACGCCACGCCGGGGTGTGTTGTCTCACGCCTCGATCTTGACACTGACTTCGAATCCCCGTCGCACAAGCCCGGTCAAGCGAGGTAAATGGATCATGGAGAATATTCTGGGAACACCACCCCCCGAACCGCCAGCAAATGTTCCCTTGTTGGAAGAGACGGAAAAGGTTTCACCCGAACTGTCGCTCCGCCACCAGTTGGAACTGCATCGTAAAGATCCCACGTGTGCGGCATGTCACCGGCATATGGATACACTGGGGCTGGGATTTGAGAATTTTGATGCCGTGGGCAAGTGGCGAACGGAGGAAAAGGGTAAGTCTATTGATGTATCAGGAGAACTACCAAACGGAGGGAAATTCGAGGGCGTCGGGCAATTAATCGCGCTTCTAGCAAGCCAAAAACGAGATTTTGCACGTGTTCTTGCCGAAAAAATGCTTACCTTTGCCCTCGGACGGGGTTTACAATACACGGATACCTGTGCCGTAAAGGAGATCGTTCAGCGACTGGAGCAAAATGATTATCGGTTTTCGGCATTGATATTAGGAATCGTTTTTAGCGACGCGTTTCGTATGCGACGCGTTGCGCCCGGCAACCAATAAGATTTAGGCGCTGAAGCTGTATGGTTTGGCGAAGAGGCAGAACATCGGCAAAATAGCCACGGGGGTCGGAACAAACGTTGGGCGGACACTTGGCGGTAGCAAGAACACGGATGGTAGCAGGAGTCGGCCGCACGGACGGAGAGGGGATGGTTATCAGCAATAGAATGATTCGAGCCTAGGCCGTGTCGTAGGTTAAGAGTTAACCACGAATGAGGAGACGCATGATGGCACGGTATCGTATTCCGCGGCGAACGTTCCTAAAGGGACTTGGCTTATCGGTGGGTTTGCCGATGCTCGAGGCGATGCGGTCGGCGCGGCTGTTAGCTGATTCGGCGCTACCCAAACCACCTGTACGTATGGCCTTCGTGTTCTTCCCCAATGGATGCATCATGCCCGCCTGGCGGCCGACCGAAGTGGGCTTCAATTATCCGATGCCAGAAACCCTGCAGGTATTGGAGCATTTGCGGTCGGAGTTCAACGTATTAACGGGCCTCACGCAGGACAACGGCCGTGCAAAGGGGGACGGACCGGGTGATCATGCGCGTAGTGCTGCATCGTTTTTGACCGGTGCGCATCCGGTAAAGACTGCTGGATCCGATATTCGCGTCGGCGTGTCGGTTGACCAAGTGGCTGCTGCTAAGATTGGCCATTTGACGAAGTTAGCTTCGCTGGAATTGGGCATTGAACCGGGGCGCAACGCAGGTAGTTGCGATTCTGGTTACAGTTGCGCGTATTCGAACAACATTTCCTGGAAAACCGCATCGACGCCGATGGCAAAAGAGATCAGGCCCAGGTTGGTGTTCGAGCGGCTTTTCCACGATGGAAAGCAATCTGAATCCAGTCATGGACTGCGGGCCTACTACCGCAAAAGCATACTGGATTTGGTGGCCGAGGATGCAGCGCGGTTGCAAAAGCGACTGGGACAAAATGACCGCCGTAAACTGGATGAATATTTTACCAGCGTACGTGAGTTGGAACGGCGCATCGAGCGTGTCGAGCGGCAACAGGCAACCGTAGCGCCCGAACTGGATGTGCCCGCCGGCATACCTCAGGATTTGGTGGAGCATATCCGGTTGATGTTTGATCTTTTGGTGCTGGCTTTCCGTACGGACACAACACGGATCGCTACGTTCATGTTGGCCAACGAAGGCAGCAATCGAGCATATCGAATGGTGGACGTAACCGATGGCCATCATGAACTGTCGCATCATCAAAACCGACCGGAGAAGATCGAGCAAATCAAGAAGATCGATCGCTTTCTGCTCAGCCAGTTTGGTTACTTTCTCGAACAATTGAAAGCAATTCCCGAAGGAGAAGGGACGCTGCTGGACAACTGTATGATCTTGTATGGTGGTGGGTTGGCCGATGGCAATCGGCATGAACACCACGATCTACCGATTTTGCTGGCAGGAAAAGGCGGTGGGACGATTCTCACGGGCCGGCATGTTCGCTATCCACGCGAGACCCCGCTCAATAACTTGTTCCTTTCGATGTTGGATCGAGTCGGTGCGCCTGCGGATCAGTTAGGAGATAGCACAGGCCGGTTACCCGGACTGGATGGCTAGAGGTAAATCTCGAAGGCCGCGACGCGTTTCCTTAAATGGACCCAAGTTCGTTGTCTGGGAGTGCCGACGGGCTTAGACCTGCTGGGTAGCTATTCTGGCTTCGCCCGTTTGATATTGTGTACCGGGGCGAGAATGTACCTGGCGGGCCTAGCGTAGGACCGACTTTTTTCCGTCCCAGCAGATGTGATCCGGCGCGAGTGCTTCTTCATGCAGGGGTTCGCTCGAGCGATGATGCAACGGAGCTGTGACCGTGAGGAAGCGGCACTGTTCGTTCAACGCAAAGCCGCTAAGGCGCAACGAAGCTACCATTCAATGTCCAGCGCTGCACTACGTCTTGTTGTCTATGCGCTTTGCGCCCCTCAAGTTCGTCCAATGGCCGTGAGCACCGTCACGAAGCACACACGCAGGCGTCAAACCTGCGTGAGAACGGGCAGCCCTCTGCGATTCCCTTATCGTAAAGACGGACCGATATCCCGTGTCGCAGCGCCGCGAACTCGGTGCACCCGGATGACATACGATCTTTAGGGGCGCGTTCGCAACGGGCCCCGATCAAGCAACGTGGCCCCATGCGGAGAGTGCCGCTCCCTGATGATCGTGGCTCTGATGGGGTGGCGCCTTACGGTGCCGGCTCGGTGGTGCCGCTCCTCGACAACGTGCCTTTACCACGAAGTGCAATTAAGCGCGTTTACAGTCATATTTGGTGAACCGGGGAAAGCTAGACGTAACCCCGATTTGCCCAACTATGGATAAGCTCGCTTACAGTCAAGATGCAAACGCTTTAAGGTCGAGCCATCGGCGGGTTAGCTGTAGACGGTGACCCACTTTCTGCGGGATCCGACGGGGGTTGGTCGACGGTTGCTTCCGTTTCGGAAGGGGCACTAGCAGGGTCCGGTAAAACACGATCTTCATCCGTAGGATCGATATTCAACCATTTTTTGCGGACGCTTTCTGGAACGGACTCGCGCCAGATCGCCAGCACTTCCTTGACATCGACGTAAGGGTTGCCATTTTCGTTACCTGGTTCTCCACCTTGGACTGGTTTTCGCGGAACCCACAGCATGTCAAGGCGGTTGCTATCAGAGTAATAACGGCCGCCGATAATATGGCCGTCGTCGTCTAAGTCCAGTAGGTAGTGGAAATAGAGGTTGCGTGACAAACGTGGCCCTTTGTCATATTCACGAGGAGTGTTCACGGCGTGCGTCAGTGACAGTTTCACCTCGCGCTGCTGTGGTGAGATCTTCTGGACGGTAGCTTTGTATGCGTAAGCCGGGTAATTGATCACCACCTCTCCAATGGCCGTCTCAATTCCGATCGGATGTTCGCCCCTTCCGATCCAGTTGGTGACCGATAAATGGAATATCGCCGGGTGGATTATTGGGTCGTTTCCTCCGAGAAATTCGCTATCCGAGTACATGTAGATTTCGGCTAACAATCCCTTGATATCCGCCGGGGTGAACACGACACCATTGCGGACCACGCTTCGCTGAGGTTCCGCATGGCGAATTGCGGCGGCTGTCCAACCGTTGCAGTGTCCGTACCAACTGGGCACACGTCCGGCTAATAAAGCTTCGCGCAGCCGAGGGAATAACACGGGGCGATCCGGATTCAACATGCCGCGGTGACCTCGCACATCGTGCCGTTCCCACTCGGCGGCCAAAGAACGTCCGCCGTGGAACGCCCAGTCGTACTTACGCAATGCTGCGATGGTACCACCCGCTCGATCGGGATAATCATGACCACAGTATGGGATGCGAAAATCCGGCACCGAACCTGTTTCTGGCAAAGCGTCGGCTCGGGTCTCCAATTCGGTAGCCCACCATAAACGAAAGACTTCCTTTTGGTATTCCAATTCCTTGGTAAAACCGCGCAGTGGACCACTCGTCTGCAAAATGCTGGCCGCGATAAGGAACCAACCAAGCGAATGACCCATGGTTCGATCTCCCGGCAGAATCGCTTAGACCGAGGCAACGTTGACGACAACCCACAAGCGTCCGGGCTGCTGTCGTGCAAAGCAATCCCCCGCGGGCGAATATGGGTACTGAAACGTAGCCAACATTGAAGCAGTGGGTATGCCGAAAAGACGACCTCCCTGCAAACAGCCGCAAGGAGGTCGTCGCCCTACGGAGAACCGTACACGGAACAAGCTCGGTTTAGCCGCGGCGCAGCAATCCCAAGCGACCTTGGCGAGCACCTTTTTGGACGTGCTTCTGGTGATGTTTTTGAGTCGGAGCTTGGACGGCTTTTTGAACCGGCGTTGCTTTTTGCGTCGGAGCTTGTACCGCCTTCTGAGTCGGCTCGACCTTCTGCGTTGGCGCTTGCTTTTCGGCTTGTTTTTCAGCCTGTTCCTGTGCCAAGCTCCAAGACGGGCTGATCAGCAACAAACCACACGCCACCCATGAGATCATTCGTCGCATCATCTGGGTCTCCTGCTCTAAGTGGCTTTCCTACTCCACCCAACCGTTAAGATTTCGCTCACCGAAATCTGTCACGCATCTTACTTAATCTAGAACGTGTTTACCAGAAGGGGTGCGTTGAAAAAACTTTTTTGGCGTGCCGCTGTGCCTCGGCTAGCTTCCATGCCGAACCATCCGATAGGGATCGCAAAACCCCACCCTAAAGATCGCCGGTGCACAAGGGATGGCGTAGCGTTCTGGGGCATCGAGTTACGCGTGGCAATCTGGCGCTTCTACCGAGTGGCAGTAGGCGCACGCCGTCGGGTGGATGCAAAACCAATTTTGGCCCAAATCCGGATGTTGGCGCTCCAATGGTGACCAGCCCGTGGGAACATACTGGGGAAGGACGATGCTGGAGCCATCGAGAGCCACAGCGCGCGTGCGGTTGCAGAAGTCAGCAGCGCGAAAAGCCTTAGGAATTATTCGTCGAATCCGTGGGCAAACTGGGAGGATCCGATGCGCGTTGCTGCAGCGGGTCGAACAATGGGTCACTAGCTGGAGGAATGCCTTTGCCGGCCAGGATGTACGCAGCCCTTTTCCGGGCGTAGTCTTCCGAGTCGGGAAGCGAAAGCTTTCGTGCCGGCCTTCGCGCTTGTTGGAAGATACGCCGCAAAAAAGGCCGACACCATCCGCAGCCGGTACCCGCCCCAAAGCACTGCGAAAGCTGACTAGCGCGCCGGGGTTTCGCGACCCGTACAAACTGAATAAGCTTGCGAAGGCTTACGTGAAAACAGAGGCAAACCTCGTCGTCCAGCTCCATCGCCCGTGTCCCCTGTGAACACCCCATCGCTACAAGATCGGTTTTCGTGGAAGCATTACACTCGCAACGATCATAATCTCGAATGCTGTAGGGTTGTCCTGTTCATCCAGAGCTAGTGTACACCGAAGGGAATGGCCACGGAAACCTTACCATCCAGCCTGACCCTACCTGTCATCGCTGCGGCGACACCTTGCTAGGACGCAAGAATCGGCAATAATAGTAATTCGACCTAATGCCGGGGTGAGTCCTCCGTAAAGGAGCCTGTCAATGGCCCGTAAAGTTGTCAACCGTAAGGCCTTGCGTCAGGAGGTGGAAGCGGCAGAGCGCGCGAAGGAGACGCCTGCTCAACAACCAAAAGGCTCCACGACACGGCGAAAGTCTCGGACCAAAGAAGCAGGTGAGGTACGCGTCAAGTTGTATTGGGGCGTTTTTAATCAACTTTTAAAACGTGTTGCACTTTATGAATATCACCAAAAAAAAGAAGCCGAGAGGAAGGCCGAGGCTTTGACCGAAACGACGAAAACGCCGCACTTCGTGCGGAAGGTTAAGGAGGAAGTTGCGGAGACTTCCTAGTACACGTTCGTCAGTAATGACACGTCCCGGCTATTTCTTCCCGGCTATTTGAGTTCAACGATTTTGAGTACAACGGTTGGTCAGTGTAGTGCCAGGAGTGGCTAGCAACATGGATCAAGCGACGAAGCAGTCGGTGATGATGGCAATTCTGGCTTTTTGCATCACGCTGACCTTGTTCATGATTTTCTTCAATTCGGGGCTACCTCCACTACGATGGCAGTTTTCTGTCGGTAAAGTTCTGCTAGGTTTTGTCATTGCTGGTGGAGCGGCCGCTGGGGGGTACTTTGCCGCACGCATGAGTCAATAACGACGGCGCCTGTGGCGAGTATCGTTCCATGAATCCTGCGAAAACGCTGACGGATGCTGCGTAGGATGTGGGAGTGGGGTAATCGGTGGCCAATCAGATGCGCGGTTGGTTCCCAAGCGCCTCCTGCGAAAGCTGAAGTGTTTCTGGCACGCAGATTCGGCATCTTTCGTAGCCGTTGCAACCAGCAGCGCGCCACAGACGGGTCCGAGAAAGACGCAGCGGGGCGAGGGCAAAATTCGAAACACAGGTGCTCGTATCTAATGCGGAGCAGCAGGTTCAAGGACCGCGGCGGTTGCTGTAGTTCCAGTCGTACCCTTGGCCACGACCTGTCGCCGCGTGTAAGCGATCACCGTCGTGTCAGTCGACAGGTCGTTTCGATGTGCTCGATACCATGTGCCAAGGCGCGGGCGCGGCCGCCGGCTACGTGATTCGAGCACCCGATATGTCGGGTGTGAACGTCGCTTCTGGTTGGTGTTGATCGACGATCCACTCATCCTCCGGATCGAACTTAGGCCAGACAACAATTAAGACGCGCATTCTTCCCACTGCCCGATGCTTTGTGCCAGGTCGGATCAGGATACAGGTGCCTGGATGAACGGGTATTCGTTGGTTGTCTAGTTGCATACCTGCGCCGGGTTCACATTCCAACACGACATACACCTCGGTTAAGCGTCGGTGGAAGTGCAGATGCGCATCTTCATGAATATCCGTTAGGTGAATCGTTCCAGGGTAATCGGCTACATCGGCAAAAGCTCGGCGCGCCTGACCGCAAGGGCAGGGCACTGGGGGCAGTTGGGCAAAATCTACGATTTCATACCCGGCTGGCATGAGATGTCCTTTGTTTCCCGAGGCTGGAACAGGTGGAATCGCCGTGATATTCGCGCGGTATAACCGTTACAGTTTGTCCGTTTTGTGGGTGCGGTAAGGATTGCCCAATGCGTAACGTAACTTGTTTGTACGAAAAAATTTCCGCGCATTCAAGGCGGCCAGCTCGATGCGCCGATACGGTAGGTGTCGCCAGCGCTTTCTGGGAGATGAAAGCTACACGGCGTACAACCGGAGCGGGTGAATCGAGCTACGGAATGGCTCGACCGGTTCTGACACGACCTCTCTTGCATGGGACCCATACCCATGCGTCGGCATCGCAAGTCCTACCCACCAAACGCATAGGTTTTGCGAAAAACTCCAGACGCCAGTCTTGAGAACACCAACACACTCCAGTCGTCGTGTGCGTTGTACTGCGGTGTGTCGGCGCACAGGAGAGGTTGTTGTCGGTGTACAAGTTCCATGTATAGGAGAACGGGCTCGATGAAGTGGAACATCTTGCTGAGCACGGTGGTGCTGGGAGTGGCCCTCTGTTCCCAGAGCTACGGTTTTGAGCTGCTCGACAGAATGTTAGGGCTGGGTGGCTGCGGTTGCGAGACGAAGTGCTGCACGACCAAGAATTCTTGCGCGGCGAAAGCCAACGGCGAGGCGAAGGCTGCCGGTTGTGCTGTAAAACCGTCTTGCGGTTGCGAAGCCAAGGCAGCAGCGTGTGCAGCGAAACCGGCTTGTGGATGTGAGGCGAAGGCTGCTGGTTGTGCAGCTAAGCCCGCGTGCGGAGCCGAGAAGGCTTGCGGCGTGGAATCCAAGTGCCGTGATCGTTGCCGTCCGAATCTGCTGGAGCGGATTTTCGGCTGCCATCGTAGCGGTTGCCATGACCATGGTTGCGCGGCAAAGGCCGCTTATGGCTGCGAAGCGAAAAAGGCCGCTTGTGGCTGCGAGGCTCCGGCGAAAAGCGAGGGCGAAATGGCTCCTATGCCCCCGGCTCCCATCGTCGATCCTTCGGCCTACGTGCCGGCTCAACGCCATGTGGTTCATGCCAGCGCCACTCTGATCCGCTAACCTTGGCGTCGCCTGAAAACGACGACACCTCGCGGCTCGGTCTATCTCATGGGCCGAGCCGCTTATTTTTTGACACGTTTTCCTCTGCATTCGCACGCCGATTGCAAACACACGTACGGTAACTTGTGTGCCAAAATGCTTACTTGTCGAAGCACCCCGGTCAGGCTACTTCACCAAAAGCGATCCGATCGACATCACCAGAGGCCCAGTCCAAGCCAGGTTGTGACCGAGGATCACCCGGAACGGAGCATGGCGTCGCATAGCAGACCGGTGGCATAGCCGAGCAGATTACCGCTACGGCGATAGTAGTCCATAATCGGACCGAAATCCCCAGCCATCTGTCCCAGTTCCCACACAGACGGGGCGACACCGATCGACGGACCCGAATCTGGCAATAGCCGCAGGGCTTCCTCGAGTGCCTCCGCAGGCCGACCCACCCGTACCAACAGGTCGATCCAGGTTTCCCGTGGTAGAGGGCCGTGTTGGTCAACAGAAAGTTCCTCAGCTTTCCGACGGAAATATGCCAGCGCCTCTTCGACGCGCCGGCCGAGGAGTGCGTCGAACCATAGAGCGTGGGCCGGATACGTATCAGCGAACGGTTCTTCACTACGATATTGGAATTGGGGGCTCAGACGCCGGCCATACTCGGTCATGTCCCGGGCTAACTCCACATAGCGCCGCTCATCAAGCACGCGTGCACACCGCATCACGGAAGCCAAATGCGTCGTATCGACGTGGTAGGCAAACTCACCAAACAGCCAGTCCCGATCGGCTACCAGGTCGGCGATGGTTTCTTCGCGGGGGATGACTCCCTGTTGCCGCTGGATATCGTGCTGCAAGGCTTCACGCAATTCGCGGTACAACTGCTCAACCAACAGCGCGGCAGCTTGCTGGCGTTCTTTTTTCGATCGTTGTGCGACGATCGTGTCATAGGAGGTAATGGCACTACAGGTGCCGTATTTTTCCAGCACAATTCGAAAACCGCGCTCCGTGTCTACTCCCTCGTGCAAGAGGACCTCGACCAGTTCGTCGACATTCGCGTCGGTGACGGCAACCTTTTGTAAAATCTCTCGAACCGCCGCCGTATCGCCTACAGGCCGAAAATATAACCATCCCTGGCGCACAGCGCCCGATTGAAGCAAGAGTGTTCCCACCTCGCGACATGCTGCCAGCAGTCCGTCTTCCAAACGTTGGCGCTGCGCTGCAGGTATCGCTTCCGGAGCTTCGGAATAAAGCAAGGGCAAACCCGCTTCAAACCGCGCCCGCATCTTCAGAACTTCGAACAATTCATGGTATTTGTGTTCCGCGCGAAGTTGTCGCTCCAGTTGTTCCAATACGGCTTGGATTCCCCCGGTTTGAAGTGCCCGATCTACAGCGTCGAGTGCCGATGCGTCGTTTACCATGAGTTCACCTTATCGTGCCAAGTGTGCGGCCCTGAGCGCTGGCCCTATAATGCCTAGAGTATCGAGCAACAAGCCAAGTGGCGATAGGGTATAGGTATCGCCGCGTCGGAATCAGAAGGTTCTTGACTGTGAATGCGATGTCCGATCCTCAAGGGGGCGACCTAGCTGGTCGCTTCGGTGGGCTGCGTGTAGCTGCATTAGAAAGCCGTCGTGCCGCGGAATTGGCTCGGCTGATCGAACGTTTTGGCGGGCAACCGTTTGTCAGCCCATCGCTCCGGGAAGTGCCGATCGAGAAAAACGCGGCAGCCGTGGATTTTGCCCACCGATTGATCACCGGCGAAGTTTCCATTGTTATTTTCTTGACCGGTGTTGGCTTTCGCTTGCTGCTGGAAGCAATTGAACGACACGTGCCTCGCCAGCGTTACTTGGATGCTTTAGCTGATATTGTGACCGTAGCGCGGGGCCCCAAGCCTGTCGCAGCAATGAAAGAGGTGGGGCTATCACCCACGTTCCGTGCTCCCGCGCCGCACACCTGGCGCGAAGTTCTCACGACACTTGATGCCCATGTGCCGCTGTCGCATCAGGTGGTCGGCCTCCAAGAATACGGGATCAGCAATCCAAGCTTGATCGCAGGTCTAGAAGCGCGCGGCGCTCAAGTGCTGCAGGTGCCGGTCTATCGTTGGGAGCTCCCAGAAGACGTTTCGCCACTGGAACAGAATATCCGGCGTATTGTGGAGCATCAGATCGACGCCTTGCTGTTCACCTCGGCACACCAGGTAGTGAATCTTTTCCGTGCGGCACAACGTCTACAACTGACGGATGCCTTACGAGCCGGTTTGAAAAACATCGTAATCGGTTCGATCGGTCCAACGACCAGTGATATGCTGCGCGAGTTCGAGGTGCCGGTGGATGTCGAGCCGGATCAGCACAAGATGGGGCACTTAGTCGCCGCCGTAGCAGCAGAAGCCACCCGCATCCTGCAATCCAAGCGGCAGTCGGTCGAACCCGTGACTGAGACCTCGACGTCACCCGTCAGGGCCACACCGGAGCCCGAGCGCCCGGCTTGGTGGAACAGTCCGTTTATGCGAGCCTGTCGACGCGAACCGGTCCCCTATACCCCCGTCTGGCTCATGCGCCAGGCAGGCCGGTACATGGAAGAGTACCGACTGGTGCGGCGGCAAGTCTCGTTCTTGGAGCTATGCCGAAATGCCCAACTGTGTAGTGAAATCATGTGTACCGCGGTGGAAAAGCTGGGCGTCGACGCAGCGATTGTGTTTTCCGATCTGTTGCCTCTTCTGGAACCGATGGGGCTGGAGCTGGAATTCCAGGCTGGAGAGGGGCCGGTGATCCATAATCCCGTACGCACGGCATCCGATGTCGAACGTGTCAACGAATTGGAATCGTTGGAACGGCTGCAATTTATTCATGAAGTCGTGCGACAGACGCGACACGACCTTCCAGCGGCAATACCGCTCATTGGTTTCGGCGGCTCGCCCTTCACGCTGGCTAGTTATGTCATCGAGGGCGGTGCGTCGCGACATTACACCCATACCAAGACATTAATGTACCGCGATGCGCGCGCCTGGCAGGAATTGATGGGTCGTTTAGCACGAGCTGTGACGCGCTGGCTACGCGCACAAATCGATGCCGGAGCGCAAGCCGTCCAGATTTTTGATTCGTGGGTGGGGTGTCTGTCACCGACTGATTTCCGCCGCTACGTGCTGCCCTACGTGCAAGACGTCGTGCGCAATTTACCCGCAGGTGTCCCTGTTATTTACTTCGCTACTGGAAACCCATCGCTTCTGCCGTGGATGGCCGAAAGTGGCGCTGCGGTGATCGGGGTCGACTGGCGTATCGAACTACGCGACGCGTGGTCGCTTATCGGACACCAGCGAGCTATCCAAGGCAATCTCGACCCGGCTGTACTGTTAGCACCCGTCGCCGACATCCGCAAGCGAGCTGAAGAGATCCTGCAACAGGCCGGCGGTCGGCCTGGACATATCTTTAACTTGGGTCACGGCGTATTGCCAGAAACACCGGTCGAACATGCGGTGGCGCTCGTACATGCTGTTCATGAATTGAGCCAGCGCGACAGCGGCGGCTGAGCTGTACCTCTACGAATGAGCGTCCACACAAAACTTCAGAAAGTCAGTGCATGCACCTTGATCGTTCGTGAGATTATTCCTTAGTTGGACGGACCTAGCGCGAGTCTGCCGTTTTCCGATTGGCCCAAGGTGACCGCATACATGGTCAATAACGTGATTCCCGGTAAAGGAGCGCTATTAAGCGAGCTGAGCGATTCAACGCAAAGCCGCTAAGGCCCAGCGAGCATACATCCGGCGTCAAACGCAAAAGTCTGTCTTGGTGCCTTTGCATTACTCCAATTCGTCCAAACGTTACCTGCCATCAAGAAGCGCACACCGTTTGAATCTTCCCAATCTTTGACGCCTTTATTAAGCGGCATTCGTCGAGAGGTTAGTTTTCCATCAGAAGAACTCGACGATAGGTCGCCCTTCGATCAAACGCACAGGCCGTCCGTCAGGGCTATGGACGACTAGATCCGTCGGGATGCCCAACTTCAAATAGACAGTGTGAGCAATATCGTCGGTTGTGTATTGGTCCCGAGTGACTATTCCTCCCTCGTCATCCGTTTGCCCTAGTACGAGGCCGCCCGGAACTTCGGCGCCTGCGAAGATGGCGAATCCTGCCGTGGCCCAATGGTCCCGTCCGCTGGCTGAGTTGACCGTGGGCGTTCTACCAAAATCGGTCAACCACAATACGAGTGTCGAATCGAGCAGTCCGCGCTGCTCGAGGTCGATAAGCAATTGTGGGAAGGCCTGATCCACAGGTGGCATGCGGCTATCTTTCAAAGCTTTAAAGTTGTTTTGATGCGTATCCCACCCACCGTCGGTCACCGTAACAAACCGCACACCATGTTCGATCAATCGTCGCGCCAACAAACAACTCTGACCGAACCGATGGCGGCCATAAGCCTCCCGCAGCTTCGGATCTTCCTCCTCCAACGCAAATGCGCGGCGCGTTTCTGGTGCCGTGATCATGTCAAACGCTGCCTTGTAATGTTCGTCCAGTACGTCATAGAGTTTTGGCTGGCGATCGACCTGACGTTGGAGATGTTCGAGCTTCACCAGGAACTCGCGCCGCCGACTGACCCGTTCCAGCGTCAGACCATTGACAGGCATAATGTCCCGCACCGCAAAATCTTTAGCATTCGGGTCGGCTAATACTTCGAACGCCGCATGTTCCATCCCCAACACCCCAGGCGATCCACCGCCGAAGCGCCGATCAATCTGGTCCCCCAGTTGAATGAATGGCGGGAGGGCCGACTTAAAGCCGTGGTAATAGCTCACCACCGAGCCGTAACACGGATAGGCAATCGCCGGATTGAATCGACGGCCTGACATGCCCCACTGATCGGCGTGGCCGTGACTTCCATTTTGCGGATTCCAGCCGCGAAGTAGCGCAAATCGCTTCAGCTCTTGCGCCATTCGTGGGCAGATTTCCGAAAAGTGCACACCGGGCACTGCCGTGTCGATCACGCCGAATTCGCCGCGCACACTTGCCGGAGCCTCGGGCTTCGGATCGAAGGTGTCATGATGACTGGTACCACCACGGGTCCAAATCAAAATGCAATTGACGTCGGATCGTGAAGCTGCCTGGCCACGACGTGCTGTCAGGGCCATCGGCAACGTAATTCCCAGTCCTGCTAAAGCGCCAATTTGGAGAAAGCTCCGACGGCTAACCCCGTCGCATTCGGCAAACGGTCGATGGGCTGTATAGATCGCTGGGCTACGCTTCATAGCACACCTCGATTTACCTCGCGATTTGTCGACAACCGTCCTTTCGAGGGAGGCTTCGTGGAGAGCTCGGCTACCGTTGCTGGATCGCGGCTCGCTTTGCTCCTGGGAGGAATTGTGGCAGGCCACCGTATTGTATAACGAATCGGCCAACTCATCAACAGAGCGAAATATGTTTTTTGCTTTTCCTCTGGAAAGTTCTCTCGTGCTTCACGATAATAATTGTCGACCTCCGGGGCTTGCTACCAGGCTTTGGCATCCGCCCGGGTAAGCTCCAAGTGTCCTACCGATGAAAAGCTTCCCGCCTAAGGTGGCGCTTTTTCTATGCTTTGAAGGAGACGACGGATGCACGGTATTTTGCAACGGGGAACGACGCGCAGTACGGCAATGGCTCTTGTGTTCGGCCAACTGATAGCCTTATCAGCGGTGCCGCTGTGGGCACAGCAGTCGAGTAAAGCGCTAGCGGTGTTTCCCGAAAAGATAACGCTCGTCGGGAATTTCGACGAAGTACAGCTTCTGGTCTGGCCGGAACAGTCGCCCAGCGAATCGGCGGATGATCTGACGAATTGTTGCACGTATCAAAGTAGTGATCCGAGTGTCGTGCAGGTGTCGGATCGCGGAAGGGTTCGCGCGGTGGGAAATGGCCAAGCGACGATTCTGATCCAGTATGCTGAGGCGCGTCGAGAAGTACCGGTAGCTGTCGAGGGTGTCACGGCCCAGCCTCAACCGGGATATTTCGCGTTCATTAGCCCGTTGTTGCACCGTGCTGGGTGTAATCTGGGAGCTTGTCACGCCACTCAGCATGGAAAAGGTGGGTTTAAGCTTTCGGTTTTCGGCTACGCGCCGGATGAAGACTATCAAGCTTTGGTGCGTGACCGATTCCAAAGGCGGGTGAATTTCTGGGAGCCCGATCAGAGTCTGTTGTTGTTGAAACCTACGGCCCAGATACCGCACGGCGGTGGCAAGCGCTTCGATAGCCAATCGCTCGAATACCAGGTGCTACGGGCGTGGATCGCGGCCGGAGTCCCTCGGCCGCAGGGCACGCCACCTCGAGTGACTCAGTTGGATCTCTTCCCGTCTCAAAAAACCACGCGGCCTGAAACCACCCATCAACTACGCGCCGTGGCCACGTACGAAGATGGTCGACAGCGAGACGTCACGGCTTGGTGCCGATTCGACTCGATGGACGAATCGCGCGTCCGCGTCGATGCGGATGGCTTGGTCCGCATCGTAGGGCAGGGCCAGGCAGTGGTGATGGCCCGTTTTGAGGGCCAAGCTGCCGTGGCGTTGTTCGTTGTACCGTATCGAGACGAAGTAGATTTGAGCGATTGGACCAGTCACAACTTCATCGACGAACTTTCTGTCAAGAAATTCAAGCAACTGGGGATTACTCCCTCGCCGCTATGTGACGATGCTACCTTTTTGCGGCGTGCCTTTTTAGATGCCATCGGTACGCTGCCCACCGTGGAACAGACAAAAGAGTTCTTAGCCGACCCCGACCCGGAAAAACGCCGCAAGCTGGTGGATCGTCTTTTGTGTCTCACCGGTGATCCGGCTCTGGATACCTTCAACGACACGTACGCAGCATACTGGACCTTGCGATGGTCGGACTTACTGCGGAATAACAGCAATGATGTGGGTGATCAGGGAATGTGGGCTATGTACAACTGGTTACGCGACCAGTTCCGGCGCAACGTGCCCTACAACCAATGGGTCCGCGAACTCATTACGGCCAAGGGGTCAGTTTATTCAAGCGGTCCTGCAAATTATTTCTTGATTAACCGTGACCCGACCTCGTTGACCGAAGCGACCTCGCAAGTGTTTCTGGGAGTGCGGTTAGAGTGTGCCAAATGTCATCATCATCCTTTTGAGAAGTATGGCTTGGACGATTACTACGGATTCGCGGCGTTTTTCTCGCGCGTGGCGCTGAAAAACAGCGAGGACTTCGGCCTGTTCGGAGCAGAACGGGATGTCATGGCGCGGTTAAACGGCGAGGTGAATCATCCGAAAACGGGTAAGCCCATGCCGCCAACACCTTTAGAAGGTCACCCCGTGGACCATCCTCTGGATCGCCGCCTGCCATTGGCCGAGTGGCTTACGTCGCCCGAAAACCGCTATTTCTCGCGGGCTGTGGTTAATCGATATGTCGCCTATCTATTGGGCCGCGGATTAGTCGAGCCGGTAGATGATTTGCGCTCGAGTAATCCAGCTTCGAATCCGGAATTGCTGGATGCTTTAGCCAATGACTTCGTGGCACATGGTTTCGATCTGAAGCACTTGCTTCGCACCATTATGACGTCGCGCGTATACCAACTGTCCAGCGAGCCGACTCCGGAAAATGCTTCAGACGATCGATTTTATAGCCATTATTACGTGAAACGTATGGCTGCCGAACCACTTTTAGACGCCATCGATCAGGTAACCGGTTCGCCAACTAAGTTCCCAAACCTGCCCTTGGGAACTCGTGCCATCGAATTGCCGGATGCCGAGTACCCGGTGTATTTCCTAACGACGTTTGCTAAACCGAGGCGTGCGAGCGTCTGTGAATGCGAGCGGTCGGCGGATCCGAATTTGACGCAAGCGCTGCACACGCTCAATGGCGATACCCTGGCCCGTAAGATTGCGGATCCCAAAGGGCGACTTGCCCAATTACTGCAAGCCGGCCAGCCGCCCGAGGAGATTATCCAGACGTTTTATCTAGCGGCACTGTGCCGCTATCCGAGCCCGGAGGAATTGACCGCGTGCCGTGAATTCCTTGAATCGGCCAGCTCTCCACGCGAAGGGCTGGAAGACATCCTATGGGCACTGCTCAACTCGAAGGAGTTCCTTTGCATTCATTAACGGTCGGCGCCGGGCGTGCATGGGAGCGAGGTACTTGATTTGCAAAGGGTTTGCTGAGTTACCAGGAGGCAGTCGGTGACTCGATGTACAGTTCTTTACCTGCTGCTGTTGCTCGCTATCCAGCTAAACTCCGTAGCCATCGCCCAGACGTCTTATCCAATGTTGATGAGCCTATCGCCGGTGGCAGTCGGGGTTGGGCAAACCACCGAGGTGACGGTGCGGTCACGTTACTCGATGCGTGGTGCGTTCCAGGTACTGATCAGTGGTGAGGGAGTGAGTGCCGAAATCGTGCCTCCGGAAGAAGACCCAAGCGCGGATCCTAAGACGGCTAAGCCGCTCGAAACGTTGCGGCTCCGCGTCAGCGCTGCTCCTGATGCAGAACTGGGGATCCGAGACGTGCGCATTATCACTCCGACAGGCGCTAGTACGGTCGGACAGCTTGTTGTCGTTGGTGACCCGGTGGTCGTCGAACAAGGGGATAACAATTCCTTAGAAACCGCCAACCCGATCAGCGTTCCCTGCACGGTCTGTGGCGCGATTGAGAAACCCGAAGACGTGGATCTCTATCGTTTTTCTGTCGAAGCGGGAAAGACACTCATCTTTCACACGTGGGCCATGCGGTTGGAAGACCGCATCCACGATTTACAGCAACACGTCGATCCGATAGTGGTGCTGCGCGATGCGCTTGGTAATACTGTAGCCCAAGCGGACAACAGTTTTGCCGCCGACCCATTATTGGCATATACCTTTTCGCATTCGGGCGATTATTTTCTCGAAGTGCGGGACGTGCGCTACCAGGGAAATGTGCACTGGGTTTACGCGGTGGAAGTAACAAACCGGCCGCTTGCGTTAGTCGCCCACCCACTGGCTGTTGCCCACGGGGCCACCACCAGCGTTCAGGCCGTGGGAGTCGCGGTTCCCAGTGAGCCGATTTCGGTGACGGTGCCTGCCGATCATCCGGTAGGAGCATGGCGGCTGAGTCGGCCCTTTGGCGTGCCCACCCATCCGCTACGGCTGTATGTCTCTGAGTCGCCCGTCACCGTAGAAACCCAGGATGCAAGTTCGGATCCGCATGATGCGCCGGTTGTGGTGGTGCCCGGAGTCATTGCTGGTTGCTTAGCGTCGGAAGGAGACATCGATCTTTATGGTATTCAGGTACCAAAAGGTCAAGGGCTGCTTATTGAACTCATTGCGCAGCGATTGGGATCAGCAATGGACGGGCACATCAGGGTCTTGGACGCACAGGGCAGACAGCTCGCCATAGCCGATGACGCTCGTGAAGGGCGGCGTACGACGCGCGATGCGCGGTTGGATAGTTGGACAGCACCGAACGACGGTGTGTTTTTCGTGGAAGTGCGTGATGTCCACCTCCGAGGTTCCCCACAAATGCCCTATGTGTTGCGCGTTGAACCCGCGGCACCATCTTTCCGGCTCTACCTAGACACCGACAAAACGCTCCTGGCTCCGGGTGCGGCGGGGATACTTTTTGTGCGTGCCGAGCGGATCAATGGTTTCGATGGCCCTATCGATTTGAATGTCGAAGGGCTTCCAGCCGGTGTCAGCGCAGCTTGTGGTCGCATCTTACCGGGAAAACACCAGGATGCTTGTATCGTGTTCGAGGCGGCCCCCGATGCGCCTGCCGGTGCCAGCCACATCCGCGTTCTCGGAAAGGCCCTCATACCAGGCACTCCGGAGCCGCACGAGCTTATCGTCCCAGCTGTCCCGTACCAAGAGATTTATCTCCCAGGAGGCGGGCGCGGGCATTGGCCGGTCGAACACCATACGGTGGCCATCACCCAACCAGCCGATATCCGCGCGATTACGGTCAGCACCGATCATGTCGTGCTTAAACCCGGTCAGTCTGCTCGTATTGACGTACACTTGGAACGCGCTGAGGGATTCGATAAGAATGTGACCCTCGACGTTAAGTTCCAGCATTTGAATACGATCTATGGAAATCCACTACCCACCGGTGTCTCCTTAGATCCAAAGCAATCCAAGACGTTACTTACGGGTGCTGAGTCCGACGGATATATCACATTGGTTGCGGATAAGGACGCACCTGCCGTAGACAAACAACAATTTGCCGTAATGGCACATGTATCGATTAATTTTGTGATGAAATATACGTATTCCTCGAGGCCTATCTATGTTACAGTCGAACCCGCGGCACCGTAACGAGGCGGCTTTTTTAACGCAACGGCAGTAGGCGCAAGAGGAAGCATAGTGTGAACTTGAATCGATTGGTGCGCTCACGCGGCGCAGCGTTTTCGTAACGCGTGTTTTCGCGGCTGTTTGGGGTTTCCTGGCGAAACCCGGTCCTTGTAAACCGCACCGCCGCCCCCAGGGCCAGTCGAGCCGCTTCGCCGAAACGGCGAAGTACCTAAGTAGTGCTGAAGACACCATTCGAAGATAGCTTTGGAAGGGACTACTCACTATAAGGATGCGCGTCGTGTTGGTGGGTGGCACCGATTCTTAACGCAGTGGACTGTCATCAGAGCTGCCTTTTCTCAAAACATTTGATTTGACCTCGTTACACTCTACGTGGTACTTGGTCTACATGTAGAATTGTGCAAAAAGGCGAAAGTCCGCTACAACTTTCCGGACCCGTGAGCAAGACAGGATGCGAGATCGCCGCTTGGCATACCTTTCAAAATGGTATGTGGCTTACCAATAGAGTGTTGCCATTTAGCGGGGATGGTTTTTCGAATATCCATTCGCACGCCGACCAGTTGCGGTAAAGATGGCAGGCTTCCATGTACTGCGAGCACACGATTTACTTTTGTCGGTGAAGGGGTACGACCGACTTGGTCGGAAGTTACTGGTTCACGGAAAAGTTTAAGATCCGGTCAGTCCACGAGCCATATGCGGATATTACTCACGAATGGCGAATCTCCGCGGCGGCAGTGCGCCCGAAGTATGGGAGCGGTCGACGGGAATCGACGTAGCGCCAGGTTCAGAAGACGGCGGTTCATCCCAATTGCCCAGGTAAATCTGTCGGACCTCGGGGTGGTTTCGTATTTCGTCGGCGGTACCCTGGCACAGCACTTTACCATTATGGATCACGTAGCCGCGATCGACGATCTGCAGGATTTCACGAGCGGCGTGGTCGGTGATTAAGATCGAGATGCCGCGTTGCTTTAATTGACGAATGATCTGTTGCATCTTTTGGACCGTAATCGGATCGATATTGGCGAAAGGTTCGTCCATCAGGATCACGATGGGGTGCGAGATCAAGCAGCGAGCGATTTCTAACCGACGCCGCTCACCACCCGAAAGTTTTCCTGCCGGTTGGCGGCGCAACGAAAGCAAATCGAATTGCTCGAGCAGCTCTTGACAACGCAAGCGGCGTTCGCGCCGGCCGATACCGAGCAATTCCATGGGCGCCAGGAGATTTTCTTCGACGGTTAATTTCCGAAAAACACTTGCCTCCTGGGGCAGATAACCCATACCTCCATCGCGGGCTCGCCGATGCATTGGCCAGCGCGTTACGTCGACACCGTTAAGCCATACGGTTCCTCGATCCGGTTCGATTAAACCGCAGGTCATGCGGAAACTGGTAGTCTTTCCAGCACCGTTGGGGCCCAACAGGCCGACGACTTCTTGCCGTCCGACGGAAAAACCGACACCGTCCACCACCGTACGCCGCCCGAAGGATTTAACCAGGCCCTCGACCTTCAAAATCGGCGTGTCCATGCCAGATCCTTCCCAAGAGCGCCCTTGGGGGGCTTAGTGTATGAGTCCCATCCGTTCAAAATTCGGCCAATACAACGGGAAAAACGGTCCACGCCATGCATGGGGGAAGTAAATCAATATCGCTTCGCCGATGAGCAACTGCTGCTCCAAGTAAGGGAGCCTTCCCCACATGCGGGCGTCGAGGCTTTCCGGACTGTTATCACCAAGCGGCATGTAACAGTGTTCCGGAACGACAAACTCAGCCGTCGGCCTTCTATCAAAAATCTCGCTGGTAGCCCAAAGTTCCGGTGAGCGCAGAATGTGCTCTACATCATAAGGACTTATCGAAAGTTGATATTCGTGCCGCGCGTGCATGGTCATAGCCATATAATACACGTCACGCCACAGCCAGATACGTTCTAAAGTCCCGGTCGTTCCCTTCATGCCAATGCGCGCCGGCGCTAAGTCACCAGGATCCTCCGGCGACCAAACAGGTCGTACCCTGGAGGGAGCACGGTACGTTGTGGGCTGCGTAAAGTCGATCAACCGACCATTGACCCACAGGCGCAATTGATCATCCACATTCGAAAACCGAATTCGGTACCTGCCCGGAAGGTGGACCGGCGTTTGCGCCTCCGGCACATCCACCGGATTGCCCAGCTGGTCGACAAATGGTCTGCCATCCGAAATCTCCAGCTTTGCACGACCGGTGGCCAAATCGAACCGACAATCGAAATATGTGCCTCCCTCTACCAGGCGAAGCGCCAATTCACCTGTAGCACGATCGATCTGAACCATACATTCCAGAGCCAGATCACCCACCCAATGCATCCCATGCCGACTGCGTCCTTCGGCGCGGTTCAATTCCCGATCGTTGTAGCAGTAATAGTCGCTGATTAGCTCGCCCTCAGGCCGCACTAATCGCTCTGGTAGCCGATGCGTGTCCAGGATCTGTTGCCACTCATACGGCTCTGGATAGCAATGGCGATATTCCAACCACGCCCATTCTGTAGCCGGTTCGTTAAGACGGAACAGTTTCCCATCGTTCGATTTCCAATGAGCGCTGTTGGCAGCGTTTCTCCATCGCCGTGGCCAACCCACTTCTTCGAGCAGGGGTGCCGCATGCGCCGTATCATAAACCAGTTGCAAAAGGGCTTTTTCTTTACCCGGCGGTTTGCGCGCTATAACCAGGGGACCATAGACGGCCGCAGTGTTACTATAGTCAACTCGCCACAAATACAATTGCTGGTCATCCAAAATCTCCCACAATTGCTGAATGCGTTGGGCATCGACCGCCAGCGGATAGTCCCGCCGCCGGACAGGTCGCCAGCGCGCGTCATCACCCAGAACAATCCCTGCCGCGAGAAATCGCTCCCGTAACGATTCCGGTAGCGGACCTTCTTCGGCCTGAAGTTCCTGCTCGGGTTGCCAATCAAACAGGCGGCGCGCTGTATAAACATCCCCGTTACGGATGCGCACCAATTCGTCCGGTAACCCCACCAAACGTTTAATGTAATTCTGCTTGGCGTTATACGGATATTTGAAGACGATGACATCCCAGCGTTGGGGTTCGCCCCATTCATAGGAGAATTTTCCGACAAGGATCCGGTCGCCATCAAACGAACGGTGGTTCGGGTTGTGGCGCCGATCCAACTGGAGGGGAAATCGACACAGCGGGCAATAGGTGACCGTTACTTGAGCACCGCCACGAGTGTTTTCTTCACTAGCGCCGGTGCGGTATTGGTAGCGACACTGAGGACATACCACATCCATGTGCCGACCTTGCAGCGTAGGAGCCATCGAACCGGTCGGGATGACGAACGCCTCCGCCACGAAGCCTCGAAACAAGAAAGCTAAAATCACGGCGATAACAATCGACTCAACCGTCTCGCGCGTCGCATGGCCGTGACCGGCCGACGGCTTGTTATCCGATTTCTTCGTGCGCTGTGCAGCGTCCTTAGCACCGGCTGCCTTGGTAGATCCCATCGACGTTCCCAAAACTCCTCTGCGGGTGGCACACTGTATTCGCTTCGTCCCCTACTCGTCGTGCCCACTGATCCGCTCCGGTACCGTGTGGCACGGTAGAGACTTTCCCAACTTCACGAAAATATACTCGACTCGTGGCAACCACGGTATGCCAACCCGCAGGCCACAGAGCTTTCCGTGTGTGCGTCTTGATTGGAGGTGGGATTTTGGTGTACGAGGCGGACCGTCGCGATACTTTGCCTCTTTTCTGCGGCAGGTAGAACGAGATATCACTCTTAAGGAACCTCTGCATAATTCGCCCGTATTGTACGGAACCTTTTAACAAGT
>CAYRMD010000015.1:0-73284 GCA_964425225.1 uncultured Pirellulaceae bacterium
AACAAGGATGGCAGGAGGGGATCCAACAGGGCATGCAGCAAGGGATCCAACAGGGTGTGCAGCAAGGGATCCAACAGGGCGTGGTGCAGGGCAGGCTTCAAGCAGAGCGCGAGATCCTGCTCCGGCTACTGCGAGTGAAGTTCGGTCGCTTAAGTAAAGCGGTACGTGAGCGCATTGAACGTGCCGATTCACCCGAGTTACTCCTGTGGGCCGAGCGCGTGGTATTAGTAGACCGCATATCTGATGTTTTCGACGGCTCGTAGCATGCGGTTGTCCTGGCGCGGCGACAAAAGACGGTACATTGCGACAACCTATGGCAATCGGCCACATGGCACTAGCTAACGAGCATGAAACACAGGCAGTCCGACGATAAGACAACCAGTTGCGCAGAGGATGGGGCGTGCTTTTCGACTTTCTGGCGCTGGCGCCTGACAAAGAACGGTTCTGATCGGGGCTAATCTAAAGTGCTCGCAATTAGGAACTTATGCGCCATAGCCCTCGTGTGAACGCCCACAGTACCTGGACGGTCGCCAATCGGCGCTCCAACTTGATTCTAATTCAGCCATCCGTTCATCAGTTCACTCGTTACATTGGTTTTGAGGCACTAGCTTGCCTCCATAGGTCCTCGGTCGGTGCCTCATGTTGATTCGTGCACACTGCTGTCGGCGCAACGAACGAGCCGTTTTTTAGAACAGCAGTTTTTTCGGAAAGTGCGGCCCTTTGGTTGGTTCCTGCTAATCATTTCGATTGCCCACAGTGGCAACAGTCGCGTTAACGATCCCCTATTCAATACGGTCCCGTGCTGGACGATCCAGGGTATTTGAGAGCCACAAGGGAAACTGTTGCTAACGGCGCTCAGGGGCCAAACTTACTTTGGCAGAGATTCAACCAGTAGTTCGATGGTACCAGGTATTTGCTTGAATCGACTCCACCAACTACTTGCTTCGATTGCCACCGTGGCAAAGAGAATCGAACAAAGTGGCTTTGTGCAGGTGAAACGTTAGGAATCTTCCTGTCGAATGATTCACCTCCGTAGCTTTACTCGGAGATCATCACTAGCACGGCTTGGACCTGTCTCGAACACGAATCCCGAACTGACAGTTTGCTGGGTCCTCCTCGCACGTGGATCTGCTCGCCTCCGCAGGCCGAGGCTCAAGCTGCTGCTAGACTCCTAGACTTGACCGGTACCGATGGTTTGTACATTGTGAGGCGTAACCGGTCTGTCACCAGCGACCCGATGGTTCGGAGAAAGGGTTTCCATGTCGGTAACGGCGTTGAACAAACGGCCTCACTGTCTGTTAGGAATTTTTGTTTTTAGCGCACTATGCCCGGCCGGAGTGGAACGACTTTTAGCGCAAGCCGTGGAATCACCTGTATTAGCCCGTCTGTTGGAGGAAGCGTGGCAGGACGAGTTGGAGCGTGACCCGCTCTTGGCGACTCGTGTGGGCGATCAGCGCTGGAATGACAGGCTTCCACGCGTATCGCTTGCGGCACAACGCGAGAGACTGGAGGCCAAACAGCGTTTTTTGAGTCGAGCACGGGCCATCGATCCGGCGACGCTATCGGACACGGACCGCATCCATTGGGAGATTTTTGTGCGTTTGCTGGAAGACGAGCTTGCCGAGGGACGGTTTCGAAGTTACCTTATGCCGATCACCAACCGTTCGGGCTTCTACATTGATTTTCCCGATTTACCGCAGTGGGTTCCACTGGAATCGGTTCAGGACTACCGAGACTACATCGCGCGACTGAACGATTTCGGCCGGTACGCATCGGAGAACCTCGAGCTGTTGCGCGAAGGGATTCGAACCGGGCACGTTCTGCCAGCCGTGGTATTAGATGGTGTAGAACAGGTGCTGGCCTCGCTCATTGTCGACGACCCACAACAGACCTCGTGGTATACACCATTTCGGAATTTTTCGCCCCATATACCGAATGAGTTGCGCGAGCAATTAGCTGACGAAGCACGACGAGCCATTCAACAGGTGGTGGTACCAACCTATCGCCAGATTCTGGAATTCATGAAGGCCGAATATCTTCCTGTGGCGCGTTCCACCATTGCTGCTTCCGCACTTCCCGACGGCCGTGAGTTCTATCATCACCGGGTGCGGATGTTCACAACGCTGGAAGTCACCCCCGAACAAGTGCACCAGTTGGGTCTGGACGAAGTAAAACGCATTCGCCAAGAAATGGAGAAAATCCCTCCTCGGCTTGGATTTTCTGGGACCTTGGACGAGTTTACTGGGCATTTGCGGACGGATCCTCGCTACTATGCACAGACAAGTGAGGAGCTGCTGAAGGAGGTGGCATACGTTCTGAAGCGTGTTGATGGCGAATTGCCTCGTTTGTTCGGCAAACTGCCGCGCACGCCCTACGGTATTCGCGAAGTTCCACCACACATCGCTCCGCGCACCACGACCGCTTACTACATGCCCCCGGCCGGTGATGGCACCCGCGCCGGCTTCTACTACGTCAACACCTATAACCTCAAGAGCCGGCCTTTGTATGAAATCGAAGCTCTGTCACTCCACGAGGCGGTTCCGGGACATCATCTGCAAATTGCCCTCGCACAAGAATTACAAGACATGCCGCCTTTCCGTCGTTTTGCGGAGCTCACTGCGTTCGTAGAGGGGTGGGCGCTGTATGCCGAACGTCTGGGTTTAGAGATGGGCTTTTACAAAGATCCAACAAGCGATTTCGGTAGACTCAGCTACGAGATGTGGCGGGCCTGCCGCCTGGTGGTCGACACCGGTATTCATCATCTCGGATGGAGCCGTGAAGAGGCTATTCGTTTCCTGTTAGAGAACACAGCGCTTTCGCAACACAACATCCAGGCCGAGGTGGACCGCTACATTTCCTGGCCCGGTCAAGCGCTAGCCTATAAAATGGGCGAACTTACTATCCGCCGCTTGCGCCAAGAAGCCGAAGAGCAACTCCAAGAACATTTCGATATTCGTCGCTTCCATGACGTCGTTCTCGGAAGTGGCGCTGTGCCACTGGACATCTTACAACGTAACGTGAGGAACTATGTGGAAAGCGTTAAGAAGCAGGCTAACCTACGATCAAATCCGTAGAAAACGTTACTGCCGATGGTAATGAGGAAGGGATTATCAATGCGTTTTCTTATAGCACAAATAATATTAGCTTTTGTTGCGGGCGTGACAATTCTCGCACACCAATTGGTCGCGCAAAATGATCCTACCTACGACCTTATTATACGCGGCGGTGTTGTATTCGATGGAACCGGTGCACCAGGCCGAACGACCGATGTAGCAGTGCTGGCTGATCACATTGCTCGTGTCGGCGATCTAGCCGCCGCTCAGGCGCGCGAAACAGTGGACGCTACAGGCCATGTCGTATGCCCAGGTTTTATCAACGTCCTGAGCTGGGCTACGGAGTCGCTCTTGGCCGATGGTCGGGCCATGAGCGACATTCACCAGGGTGTAACGTTGGAGGTGTTCGGCGAGGGCTGGTCCATGGGACCGCTCAATGAACGCATGAAACAAGAATTGCTCCGCCATCAAGGGGACATTCGATACGAAATCACGTGGACTTCGCTTTCCGAATACCTCGAACATCTCCAGGCTCGAGGAGTTTCCCCCAATGTCGCCTCTTTGGTGGGAGCAACAACGGTCCGTATCCATGAATTGGGATATGAGAACCGACCACCCAGTCAGGAAGAGCTACAACGTATGAAGGATCTTGTTCGAGAAGCAATGGAGGATGGTGCCCTCGGTATTGGTTCGTCGCTTATTTATGCGCCGGCTTCCTATGCTGCTACAGAGGAATTGATAGAGTTATGTCGTGTCGCTGCGCGTTATGACGGAATATATATGTCCCATTTGCGGAGCGAGGGCGACCGATTTTTGGAGGCGTTGGAAGAATTCATACGCATTGTTCGAGAATCGGGTATTGCGGGAGAAATTTATCATCTGAAAGCAGCTGGCGAACGCAATTGGCACAAGCTGGCGAACGCCATCGAGCGCATCGAACAAGCACGGGCCGAAGGTCTGCGGATCACCGCCGATATCTATCCCTACACGGCAGGGGCTACGGGGCTCAATGCTGCTATGCCGCCTTGGGTGCAGGAAGGAGGATTCGAGGCGTGGCGGGATCGACTGCGCGATCCGCAGATCCGGGAACGTGTAGCCGAACAGATGCGCCAGCCGGCTGAAGATTGGGAAAATCTCCTGTGGATGGCCGGTTCACCGGAGCGCGTGTTGCTGATCGGCTTTCGCAACCCCGACCTCAAACCCCTTACTGGTTTGACGCTGGCTGAAGTAGCGCGCCGCCGCGGCAGCTCGCCGGAAGAAACAGCCATGGATCTGGTAATCGAAGACGGCAGCCGAGTCGAATGCGTCTATTTCTTTATGAGTGAGGAGAATGTACGGCGCAAGTTGGGTTTACCGTGGGTTAGCTTCGGTTCCGACGCGCCGGCGCCGGCAGCCGAGGGAGTTTTTTTGCGCTCAGCTTTTCATCCACGAGCTTACGGCTGTTTCGCACGGGTGTTGGGCAAATACGTTCGCGACGAACAAGTGCTGGATCTGGCACAGGCAATCCATCGTATGACTGGTTTGCCAGCGCATACTCTCGGCGTGCGAAGGCGCGGTCTCATCAAACCGGGCTACTATGCCGATATTGTCATTTTCGATCCACGGCAAATTGCCGACCGAGCCACTTATGCTGAGCCTCATCAGTATGCCATTGGAGTGCGGGATGTGTGGGTAAACGGCGTGGCCGTACTACGCAACGGTCACCATACCGGCAAAACCCCCGGACGTGTGGTGCGGGGACCGGGTTATTGGCGGCACCCGACGCGGCGCGGCGAGATTCGCATTGACCAGCGAGCCCTTCAGGTGCATCAGCGCGGATTCGTCTGGGATGGTCACAATGACTTGCCGTGGGCCCTTCGCGAAAAGGCATCCGGTTCCCTGGACCGAATGGACATTTCTCAACGGCAGCCCTCCCTCCACACGGATATTCCGCGCCTGCGCGCCGGTAATGTCGGCGCTCAGTTTTGGTCGGTATACGTACCGGACGAGACCGCTCAAGACGGCACCGCTTTTCAGAAGACACTCGAACAAATCGCGCTGGTCCGCCAAATGGTAGAGCGTTATCCGCATGTGTTCCGGATGGCGTTCCGTAGTGCCGATGTCGAACAGGCGTGGGCCGAGGGAAAAATCGCCTCCTTGATCGGTGTCGAAGGGGGGCACGCCATCGAAAACTCGCTGGCCAAACTCGAAAAACTTTACGAGCTCGGCGCACGCTATATGACCTTAACACACTCGTCCAGCCTGGACTGGGCAGATTCAGCCACCGATCAACCGCGGCATGGAGGATTAACCCCGTTTGGTGAAGAGGTGGTGCGCACGATGAATCGGCTCGGTATGCTGGTTGACCTATCGCACGTTTCGCCAGACACCATGCGGCACGCTTTACGTATCAGCCGGGCCCCGGTGAATTTTTCCCATTCGTCGGCACGCGCTGTCGCCGATCATCCTCGCAACGTTCCAGATGATGTCCTGGTAAAATTACGCGAAAATGGTGGTATCGTTATGGTCAACTTCTTTTCGGGATTCGTCGTGCCAAGTGCCGCCGCGCGCATGCGTGGCATGCAACAATTCTCGCAAACGCTACGTCAACAAAACTTGTCTGACCAAGAACTCCGGCAGTCGTTGCGTCGCTGGATGGCCGAGAACCCGCTAGAACCCGGTACTGTGCACGATGTTGTCGACCACATCGATCATTTGGTACGCGTGGCGGGTATAGAACATGTCGGGCTGGGATCGGATTTCGATGGCGTAACGGTGCTTCCTCGCGGTTTGGAAGATGTCTCTCGTTATCCAGCCATTACCGCTGAATTAATGCGCCGCGGGTATACCGAAGAAGAGATTCACGCCATCTTGAGCGGCAATATGCTGCGAGTGATGCGCCAGGCTGAACGAGTGGCGGCCGAACTTCAAGGCAAATAGCTGTGCCTGGCGATCGCCCATTGGCCAACGTGGGCAGACCGTTTGGATTGTAACTGCCGGTTCGCGGTGCGCCGCATTTCTTCGGATGTACTGGCCCGTTCGTGTTTGCGTCTTTGCGTGACTTTCCGCATTCCGCGCACTTCGTCGTTGGTGGCCAGCCGAATAGAGCAGCTCATCACACAACTTCTCGCAGGGTTCTTTATTGGCTGCGGCTGACCTCGACTTTGGCCACTTTGTCGGCTCTAGAATTACAAATGGATGAACGCAGAGGCTCAGAAGCCCAGTGACGATATGGCACAACTGGCAGGCTCGAGTAGCGTTATTGGGGAAGAATCACCTTGCGCACCACCCTGCTTGGCCCAAATCGTGGAAAAGCCCCCAAGCCGATGCGCCAACAGAAGAGATTAACCAATGTCCATCACGATAAGGGTTCACGAGGGCCGCCCACGCATCTGACCAATAGCCGCTATGATATCTGCCACACGTTTCAAGAGCGGTTGCCCTCCTGTAGTGTGTGGCAATGAGCGGCTCGCCGTCTGTCGCTGCGTACAAGCCGAAGAACTAACTCTCCCCCGAAACAACTTATCTTACACACTGGGGCAGGCATGGGGATCGCACCGCGCGAAATGTTCGCGTTCCAGGGCGGACTGTCCTACGCCTAATTCCAGCACCTGTGCGGCCTTACTGCCGTAACGGTACACCGTGACACCTTTTAGGCCGAGCTCCCATGCGCGACGGTAGGCCCGATCAACATCGGCGACACTCGCTGACTCAAGAAGATTGATCGTCTTCGATACGGCATTGTCGGTGTATTTTTGAAACGCAGCCTGGATATTCAGGTGAGCCTCGGGGGAGATCTCTAAGGCGGTGCGGAAAAGTCTGCGATCCTCCTCGGGAACCGATGTGACAGCCTGGAGGGTGCCTTTCTCGAAGAGCTCCTGTTCCAATCGCGAGTCAAAATAACCTTTTTGTTGCGCATGTCGCCGGAAAATGGGATTGATTTCCACCAGAATCTGCCCATCTAAAGCACGCCGCTGATATGCCAAGCCAAACAAAGGCTCGATACCTGCCGACGTACCGGCAATGATTCCGATAGTGCCTGTTGGAGCAATCGAGGTGCAGGTAGCGTTACGGCGACGCACGTTCTGTGAGGCGAAGACGCTATGCTGCCAATGAGGAAACTCACCTCGCGTGCGTGCCAGCCGGCAACTCTCTTCGTGTGCGGCATTCTGGATCGTGGCCATGACGTTTTCCGCAACCTGTACGGCTTGCCGCGAATCGTATGGAATGCCTAGCAAAAGCAGCAATTCTGCAAATCCCATGACACCCAGTCCGACTTTACGATTGGCACGAGCGCCTCCAGCCAGTCGGGGATCGGGCCAGCGACTTACTTCGATCATATCATCGAGAAATCGCAGCGCACGACGTGCGGTTTGCGACAACCGCACATAATCGATCTCCGCTCCACGGTGGGTGTGTCGTACCATTTTGGTCAAGTTGATGGACCCGAGATTGCAACTTTCATAGGGCAACAACGGGACCTCGCCGCATGGATTCGTGGCCTCAATGCGCCCCACGAGGGGCGTGGGATTTGCGCGGGCGATGGCGTCCAAAAAGACCAACCCGGGATCGCCTGTTTGCCAAGCTGCCTCGACAAGACGATGCCAGAGCTCCTGTGCGGACACATAGCGGACGATGCTGCCATCGCGCGGGTCGCGTAGCGCCCATGTGCGGTCGGCTTCGACTGCCTCCATAAATGCATCCGGAACACCGACCGACAAATTAAAATTACGAAAACTCACCCCATCGCGCTTTGCATCGATGAAGGCTTCGATATCGGGGTGGTCGGCAGCCAGGATTGCCATATTGGCACCGCGTCGTTTGCCTCCTTGCCGAATGTGTTCCGTAGCACAGTCGAAGATATGCATGAAAGAAACCGGCCCCGGAGCAGTACCACCTGTGCTGCTGATCCAGGCGCCGGCCGGTCGCAATCGAGAAAATGAGAATCCCACTCCACCGCCGGCCCGCTGAATGAGCACCATAAGACGTACGGAGTCCAAGATTGCCTCGAGTGAGTCCTCGACCGGTAGCACGAAACACGCACTCAATAGACCGAGCCGTGTACCAGCATTCATCAGACATGGACTATTGGGAAGGAATTCCAACGATGCCAGAATCTCGAAAAAGCTCTCCTCCCACGCGCTGGGATCTTCATTCCACTGGCTTTCCGCTGCCGCGACGGCACGGGCCACACGCGAGAACAACTCCTCGGGCGTTTCGATTATTTGGCCCGTGGTCGGGTCGCGTCTTAAGTACCGGGCTTCCAAGATACGCAGTGCATTGTCCGTCAATGGGATCTTAACCATGATGGAACTCCGCCAGCACGCTTGCGAAGTAATAGTCCGGACCCGCTCGGCGGATCGGACTTGAGATGTCGCGAACATTCCTTTTATTCTATCCGTACACAAAGAACCCGTACTGCTACACACGCAGATCTTCGCTGGAGGTCAGCCGGTGATGAAAAACCAGTCGCTTATCGTAGTGCACGCCTCGGGCAAGACGGTTCTTCGCTTCGTTGCTTTGGTGGTCTTGGTCTTGAACGGCTCTGTGGTGGCTGAAGAGGTACGAAGTGGCGTAGTGCACTATCGGGTGCCGCAGGGTGAGGAAAAGGTGCTCGAGCGATTCCGATTGCCAGAGCACCAGTTCGAATACCAGATGCGCCGCATCGCCGAGCAGGTGCAATCGGCGGAAGTCTACGAAGTTACTTTTCCTTCCCCGGTGAAGACAGAGGCCGAGGCCAATAATACGGTGCATTGTGAATATTTTTTGCCGCGACACGCCAATTTTCCATGTCCAGCGGTTGTAGTTCTCCATATCTTGGGCGGCGACTTTCCATTGTCACGATTATTCGCTTTGACATTTGCCGAACGTGGCGTGGCCGCTTTGTTTGTCAAAATGCCCTACTATGGGCCTCGTCGGCCCCCGGGGGAGAATCGACGGATGATTAGTCCGGATCCGGACCAAACAGTCGAGGGAATGACCCAGGCTGTGCTGGACATCCGCCGTGCGGTGGCATGGCTCGAAGCACAACCACAAGTGAACGGCAGTCGGTTGGGAATTTTCGGCATTAGCTTGGGTGGGATCACGGGGGCATTGGCTGCCGCATGTGAACCGCGGTTATACAACGTCTGTTTAGTTCTGGCCGGTGGTGACATAGGCAAAGTGGCTTGGGAAAGTCCGGAGCTGGCAAACGTACGACAACTATGTCAACAACGCGGGATCACCATGGAGCAGTTCATCGCGCGCATGCAAGTGATCGACCCGGTAACGTACGCGTCGAACCTGCGCGGTCGTAGGATTTTGATGCTTAACGCTTCCGAAGACGAAGTAATTCCGCGTTCTTGTACTGAATCCTTATGGGAGGCGCTGGGAAGACCGCCCATCGAATGGTATCGCGGCGGTCACTACTCCGTGGCACGCTATTTACCGCATGCCATGGATAAGACGGCCCAGTTCTTTGTGCACTCGGTGGAAAGGCCTTCTATAGAAAATACCCCATGACCGCCACAGCATACCAGAACGGGCCGCCATGACCGTCCCGTCGTTCGACGGAGTGATTTCTCACGGGTTGGGGCTCCGAAGATGAGGTTCGACGTCGTTTAATTGCGACGAATGGCGCCATGGACGCCGGCACAACCAACGGCCTAGTAGGCTTAGTCGAAAACTGTGCTAAGCAACTGCAGTTATCCCGTTCGATTTTTTGCCTCGGCGTTAACTTTTTTTCGACCCCCGAGTCAACAAAATGGCGAACGTCGGGCTTCATCGGTCGCCGTTCGCATGGGGAGAACACTGTGATGAATTTAAGACGATTTGCCCTTAGCATAGTGGTAGCCTTCGTGGCCTCGACGGTGTCGACATCCTCTGGAACGCCGTTCTCTTGTGGAGCGCCTTCGAGCAGGGAGCCGAGTACTGGCGGCCTCCTGAACAACTTAATCGCCTCGTCCCGTTCGGATGGTTGTCGATGCTCGTTATGTTCCTGTTTTTCGGCCTGTTGTTCGTCCGTACCGAGTGGCGCGGAGTGGGGCGCGGGCTGGAGTTCGGCTGCTGGCTTGCGCTAGCTGCTGTTGCCGGAGTGGCGGGAATGGCCACACTCGTGCCTTGGCCAGCAGATGTGCTTGTGGGGTGGGTTGTGCAGCAAGCCGGAAACGACCTGTTGCTCGGCATCTGCCTGGGCTGGTTGTGTCGAGAGTAAACTGGGCAACTGGCGCTTTGACCCGCGAGCCAGCGGTCAAGCGGCCGCGTGCAGCCCATGTGCTCCGGTAGAGCACTTGCCATCGAATACACACATGTGGCGTGAGCCTAAAACATGACACCCGTCGATGTCATACTTCAGTTCGTACACGCAATCCATTCCAAGGATCTTGCGAAAATCGCCAACCTCATGACCGCCGACCACCAGTTTACCGATTCGCTCGGTGACTTGGTCATTAGGGTTGAGAAGTTGCCGGAGGCATGGCAGGCCTACTTCCATGTGGTACCTGATTAGTGGATTGAGGTTCACGAGATGTTCTTCGAGGGTCCGGGTTAGTGCTGTTAGGCGTGGCCGGGGCTACACGTCATACGGCACCCTGCGGCCCGAAAACGCATGGAGCACTTCGGGAGCGTGGCGAGCACTGGTTCGGGATACTTGTATAGCCCAGTGGCAGCTCTATGCGGACAACTAGGCAATTCGTCGCCTGATTGATGCGATGATCAACCAACAGGGCGATGTGTCAGATTGCCCTACGGCCGGCAGTTGATCGACAAAATGTTAGCTCGTTCCAACTTCGCTCAAACGGGCCTTTGATAGTCATAAAACACTAAGCGATGGCGTGAGTCATGTGGCGCGTGCGAACAACTACGCGCACGCTGTCACGACGTCCTCCTATCCGCAGGACGCTTGCCGTAAACTGCCGTTTGTGGCTTGAGACGATAACGCCTTCGGTCAAAACTTGCTCGGCAGTTGTTGCCGACGACCACTGGGCAATCACGGGAAACGTTTGCGCGCACCTACAGCATACTGCGGTCAAAAAGTGCTCAGCCACTTAAAAAGCCGCGCCGATACACAGGATGTAGCCCTCAAAAAGAGCTTTATTCGGACGACTGCCCGCTATTTGCCGGTACGCTCCAAATCCTTAAGCAATTTCGCCACCAATTCCGGTTTGTCCTGTTGGACTAAATGGGCTATGAGCGCGGGCTTAACTCCCAGGGCATCTAAATGACCAGCCAGATGTTTCCAATGTTGTTGCCGCCGCTTTCCTTGCGCAAGATATAACTCGGTCACCAACTCGCCGGCTCGCTGCAACGCAAGAAGACGGCGATTGTCATAGTAATCGCGTATGATCCGCTGTTGATAGCGACTAAGCGGCTTGTCCATCCAGGTACTCCCCGAGAACTCCCTATGTTCCGGCCCCAAACCTCCCGTATCGATAACTGCACGACCGGAAGGGTACACATGGGAGCCTATTATGTCTATAGTAGCCGACCTACCGATCAGTTGCTATCATTCTAGTTTGTGGCGGTTGGCCGATACCGTCTGCGGTCGGCTGGGTATATGAAAGCTGGAGGAGCCAGGTACGAAATATGCCGATCATCAAGTTCGTTAAAGAGAATAAGGAAGTGGAAGTTCCCCAAGGGACGATCCTGAGAAACGCCGCCATGCGGGCGGGAATTAACTTGAACTGCGGTCTGAATGGCTTCGGGGCACGTATTAACAAGTATGTCAATTGCGGTGGCAAAGGAATGTGCGGTACCTGTCGGGTCTTGATCACCAAAGGAATGGAAAACACCAACCCGATGACCAAGCGCGAGTGGTATCAATTTAAAAACGCTTTCCATTTTCCCATTCCGGATCCAATACCGTGTTTGGCTTTTGTGGGCCACGAGGACACCATGCGCCTGGCCTGTATGGTGCGGGTAAACGGAGACATCGAGGTAGAAAGTTGCCCGCCGGTGAATCTGTTTGGCGAGAATTTTTTCAGCTAGATGCTGTACACGATTCGCATCCGGCAGGGGAGTCCATCGGGTCTTGAAGCAAATCATAGCCATTGTACGTCCGTTCCTTGCCGAAAAGGTTCTCGACAACCTGAAGCGGGCACCGCTCGAAGCGCTCAGCGTACGCGAAGTAAAAGGCTTTGGGCGGCAAAAGAGCTACCTGGACAAGTATACCGAAAGCGAATATTCACTCGTCTTCTTGCCTAAAGTTGAAATCATGCTCTGGGTCGATGACACGCGAGTAGACGAGGTTATCCGCCGAATTGTAGAAGCTACTCGCACTGGCCGTATGGGTGACGGAAAAATCCTTGTCTTACCCGTGGTGCAGCATGTTGACGTAATCGAGCTTTCGTAGATTTTTCGGTGTGCGTCCGATTGGAATTGGCCTAGGGACGTTGGGTACAAAGCAGCTTACCCGAGCCGGGGAACATGTTGAACGGCTGCCTTGTCTCGATGTCGATACTTGTCGACGAAGAAATTCATCGAGGCCGTACGATGTTGCGCGTTGGAGAATGTACTGCAGACACGCGACGAACCCCGAGGTTTCTGAAGTGGCGCATCCGTTGGGAAGGAAAACATTTAAGGGCTAAATACTAACCTCTTTCGGGCCATGCGTTACCGCAATTCGGAGTGCAGCGATCCATCGACCCGCGATCTTCAACTTCCTTGGCACAACTCCTCGGCTTGTACCTAATACCAGTTGGTCGAAAACCAGGCTAAAGAGAGTTTGGCTTTGCCAAATCAGTAGACGCACATCTTGAGTAACGTAGTGTTCCCCCGAGTGATGTTACCGGCGGTGTGATGGTTAGGCCCGTGCCGGTACGTCGAATGGCTCGTGTAGCGTGGGGGGCTTTAGCTGACATCTTGACGGGTCTGATGTGCGGGTAGCAGCTTCCAGCCCTTTTCGCTCAGGTTCATTCGTGGGAGTCTGCCATGAGGACGCGCATCGTTAGCGAACTGATCTTGGCAGCCGTCGGACTTTTAGGCGTGCTGCCCCGCGCTGCTTCGGCTGGGTTGATTCCGCTACGGGCCTCGTCAACGATTACCGTTTCCTTTGAAGTAGACGATTCCCTTGATGGGTTAGGCAATCCGAGGGTTGTTACCAGAATCGGGCCGCAACCCTTCCCGGCGTTCCCGGCATCCGTTGATCTGGCACCGACGTTCGACACCCCCGGTACCTCTGCCGACACAGACCTCACTTGGGGGAGGGTTCCCTTTCCCAGTTTTGACCAAGAATTTGTGCGACTTACAGCTCCGACATTTTTGGTGCAGCCAGTCGGAACCCGTGCCTTGGCAGAACTGAAGATAGATTTCTCCGTTCAATTCCAAGTCGATGTGTTCGGTAATGGGAACCACACCACTGTCGGATTCTACAGGCTGATCGTCAATGTTCTTCCTAACCTCCCAGGCGATCCGGCACTCTTCGCGTTGGTTGAAGCATCGGCTCAATATAGTGATACAGGTGGGGTTATTCTGGATGGCACCACGTTGGGGGGAACGGACCTTACCTACTCTCAGAATTTTGTCGGCGGTCCGTTTGTCGCCGATCGATTGAATTTTGTGAACATCCCGGCACTACCGCCAGGTGATATCATGACGATCACGGGCTCCGTTAGGTTCCGGGGAGATCCAGCGAGCATGTCTTTTGATTTTTCCGCGCGGCAACCGGGATTCGGCTCGCCTGTCCCCGAGCCGTCGACTTTGGCTTTGCTGCCTCTTGGTCTTCTAATGCTCTTAATGAGGCGGCGCGTCTGGCACGGTACGACGGGGCGATAGGGCAGTTGCAAGACCACACAACTCAAACACTGAATCCGTTGCATCTGCAACCCAAGGGTGTGGGAGACTGCGACTTAAATGGTCCACGCAGCAGATCGGCTCTTTAGTGATGTCATACAGCCCGAGCGAGCCCGCAGCAAAGGAGCACATTCTGGAGATCAGCCGACTGTTTGATGGCGTTTTTGGAGGCTTGCAAGTAGGTCGTCTAATGTTTATCGCGATTGCAGGCCGCACCGAGTCACTTGGTTCCATGGCGAGGATCACCCATTGTGCAACATACCAAGTCGTTCTTTCTTGGAGTCACGATTCTTAAGCGGTGACCAACTAGTACTCGGACGATGTCGGACCAACCATCGGGCACAGTGGCACCTAGCCGGGATTCGCACCTCGAATGCGCCGTGGCACTTGGTGCCAACCCGCATAGACGCACCGGAACGATGCCGGGACTATACGTTGTGTCCCTAAGCATCCTTCGCAGCACCGATCATCGATTCATTGACTCGGGTACCGAAAATTGCCATTGACGAACCATCCTCCGTGCAGTAGATCGATGGCGTAATAATAGCGATGTTTGTTGAGCAAACGGCGGTTCAATGCAGTCCCACCTGTCCATAGGGAACGTATACTAGGGAACGTATACAAAGAAGAAGATTCTCTTAGCAATACCAGAAGTGTGCATGGACGCAACAGCGATGGCCGACGGGCGGGCAGCACGAGTACACGCACCGGACGCTTGGGGACATCTGCCGCGGCAAGTGCGTGCCCTGTTTATCACGGGAACCCTGCGCGGTGGCAACTGGTTGCAGAAGGCGTTCCAGAACGATTCAGCTTGTGAAGTAACGTTGGAACACGTTGTCGGAATCGCCACGGGGTTGGCTCGCTTGCGCGACGAAGTTTATGACGTCGTGCTCTTACAGCATGATCCTCAAACCCTAGATGCTCTGGAAGTGCTGAGCACGTTCCGAACAGCTGCGCGCGAGGATCAACCAATTCTCGTGCTCGGGATGGACCCAGAAGAACAGTGGGCAGCTGCTTGTTGGGAAGCCGGGGGCGACGGCTATGTGTGCTTGCGGCATACCACTACCCGCATGTTGTTGTGGCGGATTGCCCAAGCACGCGAGCGCCATTTGTTGATTGCCGAGAATAGACGGCTACGTCAGGCTCATCAGCAACAACTAATGCGCGAGCATGAAGAAGCCTCACGCCTTCTCAGTCAACAACGACAGCTTTTGGACGACCTACTGTCGCTTCGCGCCCGCTTGTCCTGCGGTTCGTCAACCGTGCCCAACCCCACCCAACAAATTCCTCCGCTGCTGGTGACTCACTACCGGGAATTGCTGCGCACCTATGTGATCATGGGGACCGGAAATTTGGCCGACGAATTAAAGGTCCTCGCCCAGCTTTTTGTCCGTTGCGGCCTAGGCCCACAGCACGTGATGCACCTGCATGTGAACGTGCTGGAAGAAATGCTGAGTGGGTTGGGGGCCCGCAGCGCCCGCCATGTGCTGAACCGCGCTGATCTCCTGATATTAGAGGCGATGATGCATTTGGCAGAGAGTTATCGCGAACGCTGCTGGCAACGCGAAAATGCTCCTCAACAACGACTGCTGCCAGGTATTTACCCCGAAGAGAGTGCTGCTGCCTAGGATACTCCCCCCGCAATTGCTCTTCTTCCTCTAACATGCTCAGCTCCCGAACGTGCTTTACGATCCTTGCGCGTCAAACCCATCGAAAACCCCGAGCGGTTTTAGAAGCCAGAGCGATGCTCCACGACGATTACCCGCAGTAGCGGCAGGCTCTTCCAGACACGCACGTGCGTGCGTCACATTGGTAGGTCAATAGTTTTAACGCAAAGGCGCAGAGGCTGAAGGAAGACAAGAGGTACCTGTCCGTTGCTCACTTGCGTTTTTCCGTTGCATTTGCCGCTCCCTTACGGTCGCGGCTCTGTGGAGCCCTCGCTCGACGCGGCGCCTTTGCCACGAAGCACCCGCATCGACTCACATTGGGTCGGGCCGAAAATGGCATACCTACATCAGGTCCGGCAAATGAGCGAGCCATTTCATCTACCATAAAGACAAACACCTCGTTTCCATTCCTGCCGCAGAAAATAGACAACCTTTCGCGATGGCCCGCCTTTGACACCAGATTCCCACCTACAATCACGACGCACACAAAATCAAGACGCACACACCAAGTTGGCCTTGACCGACACGGGAGGTGTACCTTACTTTTCGCACATGAATACTCGCACCTTCTGGCTTCGCCACTGGATTTGCAGTCTTTTGATAATAGCCCTTCTGGCGGCTGGGGATGACAGTGTTGGGCTAACGGGGCAGGAGTCAGCACCGCTTCGCGTCGTATTACTGAAAAATGGCCAGGTGCTCACTGGTCGAACCACGTTCGTGGGTGAGCAATGCATCGTGGAGATGGACAACGGAGTAAGCGTGCGTCTTGCCCGGCGCGACATTGCGACTGACTGCCTTAATCTACTTGAGGCATATCATTTTCAACGCCGCACCCTGACTTCCAGCAACCGTGCCAAACCTCACCTGGATTTGGCTCGCTGGTGTTTGCGCTTCGGACTACTGGAGCAAGCAGCCGAGGAAGTGCTTACGGCGATGCAGATTGAGCCGAATCACCCAGGAATCGACCCGTTGGTTCGCCAGCTCCAACAAGCGACGCAACCCAGCCGAACGACAGCGCCGCCCGATCGCCCACCGGAGACAAATGTCGGTCCCCTTTCGGCGCTCGATTCGTTAGACCAACTGGCTAAAGGGGTACCTCAGCCTGCACTTTCCCTGTTTGCCAGCCGTGTGCAACCGCTCTTAGTGAATCGCTGCGGTGGGAGCGCCTGCCACACAGGTAACCGTGCAGGAGAGTTTCGGTTGCTGGAACCACCGCGTGGGGGAACCTATTTCCGGCGACTGACGTTGCGCAACCTAGAAACTACATTGGCCCACATCCACCGTGATGCACCCGAGGACAGCCAACTGCTTCGAGTTGCTCAAGAACCGCACGGACCAACGCGAATTGTGGCCATTTCCGGACCGTCCGATCCACTTTACCAACTGTTGATCGACTGGTGTCAAAAGCTTCGGGGAGCCCAAGCACCAGATGAAACCTTAATTGTCGAACAGTCGCCGGTTGAGGGTGCACCGATAGATATCGCGCCGAGAGAAAATCCCGCTACAACGGAGGTCTCCGACCGCACCTCGCCGCAACCCGACCAGTATTCGCCAACTCATTCCTCCAATAAATCCGCACCTGTTAGCACCGTAAATCCTCGGGGATCTGCAAGCGCACCACCCAGAAGCGTTTCGGTGCGCCATCAGGCTCCTAGCACGGTTCCTCCTGCCCTACCAATAGATCCTTTTGATCCGACGCTATTTAATCGCAAGATCCACGGTCGACCGTGAGATTAGAGGTACTCCCACGGCACTCGCAATCTAGACCGCTTTGTTGCTCCGGCGTCCGCACCTATCCCATACCCATTAGGGAAACAACGTGCCAGCTTGCCCGTCCGCGGCAGGAAGAGGCACGGCACGTGTGCGCCAAAGCGCTTCGACTACCCACGCTGTGGTGGCAATTTTCAGTGGATAACTTTCCAGACCTGCCGGGCGTGTTGTCGCTGGCCATGCACCCGTGGACTCCTGCCGGGCAAGCAAAAACGCATGAGCCTGACGCACGCGCGTGTCGATGGAAACTCGAATATCCGGAATTGTTTGATCAATGTAATTCGTCGTGCCACTGAATGCGATCAACACTAACGCTGTGTCGAACGGTTCTGAAGGCCGGTTAGGAAACGGTCCCCAGCCACCATCCGAGTTCTGGGAGCGGCGAAGGAAATCCCAACTTGTCATCAGGGCAGCTTCTTCCCGTCGCCGAACTGCCACCACCCACCGTGCCGCCGCATCAGGAACATTTTGCGGATTGAGCGTCAGTATCGAGCGATGGCTCGACTTAATCTGCTCACTCCACCGTTCGGCGTCCACTGCTTCCAGAACCGAACACGCTAAAAGCGTTCCCCATGCCGGACCAAGGCTCAAAGGTGAAGCTAAGGACGAGGTTCGGTCGGCTGGCCACCGGTGATCTTTCAGATGAGCGGCAACTCGACGTGCGATTTGCTCTTGAATGTGCGGCTCCAGGGCGAGCAACTTTCGCTCATGTCCCAGTAAAGCCACCCGCCCAAAATGCAAATCCGCTAAACGCTCGTCGCCCCCGCCCGGGTCCTGTACGGTCCGCCAACGGTTCGGTTGCCCAAGCCATTGGATGAGCGATTCAGGAACGTCGAATTTTGGTCGCTCGACTGCCGCACCGCTCAGCCAGAGTGCCCAGAGGCCAATTCCTTGGTTATGGCATGAAAAACATTGATTGTTTTCCCGCCAAAACGCCTCCTCGCTGGCCAAGTAAGAGTAGGCACGTTCCATCGCGCGAATCACATCTTCCTGGACCCTCGACGCAGGCGGCAACTGCCCACGGGCCGTCCATGTGAGGCCCACGGTCAGCGAAAACCAAAATGTCCAGGCAACATTGCTGCGCATGAGCAATCGCTAAACTACCGTCAATTTCGTTTCTTATTTGTTTTTTACATGAGGTCAACAACACGATGATACTCGCTGGGAGCCTAAAATTTCAGTCGAGAAGCGATTTTTGGCCTTGGGAGTTGGCTTACCAGTGCCTATGATAAAAAATAATTATCGCGGTGTAGATCACTCGCTGGCTGGTCACGCCGCGGTCGCGTTCGACCGTGCCGAATCGGTGCATTTAGCGTGGAGAGAAACCAAAGGTGGTACTTAAATGGTTTTCCAAAGTCTATCATCCGGGTGACTGGGTGGTGTACCGAAAGACGAAACGTAGTATTCGGCCGGGTCCTCGGGCTCGACATATTACTCCAGCACGCTGTGGCGAGGAATACGTGTATGAGGTGAAGAAGTTTTACGTTGTCGAACGCGTCGAGCCTGGACATGTCATCGTACGCACACGGAAGGGTCGACGTCACCGCATTGCCATCAGGGACCCGGGACTACGGCGCGCTCACTGGTGGGAACGTTTTTGGTTTCGCCACCGGTTTCCCATCGGTACACCCGAGCCACGTATGGAATCCCCTCAAGAATCGTCACCAGAAAACACTCGAGCGGCTAGTTAAGGTGGGCTCCCTTGGTAACCCTCTGTGCACACAACCACGATTCATATGGCCCCGATCAACTAGCTCACCCAGTCCCCGCTCCACCCACGTCTCCGTTGCCTACCACCCATTCATCGGTGCGTTTGTAAGTCGATTTCTCATTGGGCGATCATAAGGCTTTTCCTGCAAGCCCTGGTGATTTTGATGAAACTAGCTAACCCGAGCCGTGGCATTAGCACCACTGGGGGCCCATGTAGAGGCCTTGGGCAAAAATGGTTCTTTCCCAACCGGCCGCGCGTGTTACCAGCTTGATTGTTCCTTTTCTTGCGCCTCTACGTCTCTGCGTTAAGAAATCTTTCACCTACAAACGTGACGCACACACCAGACCATTCCGGGGGCTGCAAATCAGAAAAGCTGACGCGCACCCGTATTAGGGCAGGCTTAATGGCACGACGAGAGATCCTCTAGAGCGACTCCCACCTATTGGCGAACACGGCAGGTGCGACATAATGAACCGTTGAGGAGCTGAGAATCTGTCGTTACGCGGTTCATACTTCGTGAAAGGTAGAGTTAGTTACCGGTGAGGAAGTTGCGAGGTCGTCCATCCGATGGAGGAGACGATGTCCAACGATAGCGGCGAACCGAAAATCATTGTCGATGAAGATTGGAAGGCGCGGGTAGAACGTGAGCGGGAACAGTTGCGGCAGCAGGAAACGCAACAGCGTTCGGCCCAAAGAGAAGATGTCTTGGAGCAGGGCGAACCGTTTATCCCGCCGCCGCCAGCATCGTTTGCCGTACTCGTGGAATGGCTTGCCGCGCAGGCCTTGACACAACTGGCATTGAGTGTACCTCAGAAAGACACTTCAGGTTCCGCAGACCAGCGCGGTCACAAGCAACGTCTGGAGCAGGCTCGACAACTGGCCAGCCATTTCATTGATCTTTTAGGGGTACTGGAAGAAAAAACTCAGGGTAACCGCTCTCCCGAAGAGTCTCGCTTACTTGCACAGCGACTTCACGAATTGCGGCTGGCATACGTAGAAGTACTTCATACGCGCTCGGCGGAGGGTACGCTCTAAGCGCTCCCCTAGCGCCGTCGCTACAAGACACAGATCCCCGGGGGCAAGCGGAAGCCAATTGTACCGAGGGTGCGATGGGGAGTTCCGCGCACTGTCTTGTTGTCAAAGTTTGGAATGTGAATGCGTCACATGTTATGAAAATAATGATATAACGCAATGGTGCAGAGGTGCAACGAAGGAAATATATAGGCTGGTGAAAACCGCTTTCTGTTTTAGGGACGAAACTTTTTGTATACCACGGCGCGGCCTAAAGTACGGACAAGCTCAGCAAGAGAACGGGTTCGTATCTAATCTACCGGCTCGCCAAGCGCATTGCAGGGCGGTAATGGCAATAGGTCGAGGATGGGCGAACGTTTGCCACACTCGTTCTGCCAACAAGTCGCATGATCTTACGAAGGGACCGCGTGGTGCCCTGGCACTATCGTTCGAAAAACACCTCGCGGTGCGAAAATCCACGGCCGTTTACACAAACCCGAACAATGAGCACCGTTCCTGACTGGCGAAAGAGTTAAACTGCCGGCGGAGTGCCCGTGTTGGGACATGGCTGCTAAGCATACTCGACGCGGACTAGATGTGCGCGACCGAACTTTACGGTCACAGCTTACGTGCGGTGCCAGCGACAGACGCACCATGTATCCGCTCGCACTTGAAACACAAACGGTTAATGAGCAGCCAGGCAAACACGTTAGTAGCGCCCTTTCGCAATTCTCTTGGAAGATTGATCCACGCAAAATGGGAAGACGCGAGCAAACGGGAAGTTTGAGGCAACCTGTCAGCGCAAGGTCGAGTCGCACACGCAGAACGAAGTTCGTATATCGCTCTAGACTCTGTGTCGCTTGGCGCGGTAATGGATAGCCCAAACGCGTAGATGATTTCTTGAATGCGAGCTCGACACTCGGCGACAACCGATCGCGGAGCTTTTTCCAATGGAAGAACCGGTGGTGATAACTGGTATCGGGATGGTGACGGCCGTTGGGTGGAATTGCGAAACGGCGTGGCGAGCCATTTGCCGAGGGCGAACGCGGGTGCGCCCCGTACGAGGGTTGCCACCACTGCCGGACGGAGTGATTTGGGGGGCTACGGTGGATTTTCCCGGTCGACTTCGTGGCGTGGACAAAATCCTGGCGATGGCGCGGCAGGCAACTCGGGAAGCACTGCGCGATGCGGGATTGACAATTCCGGGCACGGGCAAGCCGCACCGGTGTGGATGTGCGTTTAACGCCCATATGGGCTATCTCGACTGGTATTACCGCAATCAAGAAAGAGATTCTCCAAGCAGCGTTGCCGAGCCGGTTCCCTGGTTTCGCAAATGGCTGCCTCAATCGACGTGTGTAGAGATTGCCCGACTTTTTCATCTGCACGGGCCACGGCTAGCCTATTCCACGGCTTGTGCCAGCAGTTTAATCGGATTAATAGCGGCCGTCCGGTATATCCAAAGTGGCCAGGCAGATGTCATGGTCGCCGGCGGCAGCGACGTGATTGACCCATTATTTGCCGCCAGTTTTTATCGGATGGGAGTGCTGGCCAGAATCGATCCCAATTTGCAGTACCCGGTGTGCCGGCCCTTCGACGAAGAACGCAATGGCTTTGTGCTTGGTGAAGGAGCCGCGACATTGGTGCTGGAACGGCTGGATCATGCCCTGCGCCGCAAGGCACCCATTTATGCCGTTTGGCTTGGATCAGCTGTGGTCAACGACGCACACCACGTTACTGACCTGGATCAAGACAGCCACGTACTATTACGGTTGATCGAACAACTTCTCACTTCCACCGGTGTTGCTGCGACGGATATCGATTACGTCAACGCTCACGGCACCGGTACATGGCAGAACGATCGATTGGAGATGTCGGTTTATGGAAAAGTATTGACGCCTCAGAATCCGCAACTGGTTGTAAGTTCGACGAAATCAGTTTTAGGACATCTGGTCAATGCATCAGGAGCTGTGGAAACTGCCGTCACAGTCTTGGCGTTACGCGATGGGTTTTTACCACCCACGATGCACGTACGACGTGTAGATCCTTCCTGCCCGTTTGATTGCTTGCCGAGACGCGGTATTCATCGTAATGCCGAAATTGCGCTTAAAGTTTCGCTCGCTTTCGGTGGGCATCTGGCTGCCGTTCTATTACGCCGCTGGAATGGATCGGCTAACCCCTTGGCTGTGGGATCAGCTCGAGCGGCCTAGTGAATTGAAGCAAATCGAACCTTTCTGTGGCAAACGGATGGTAGCACACCGGCTCCAGCGTAGAGATGCGACTTCGGCACCCGACAAATTCTGCCGTAATCCCCATAGTCACGAGCGCCCCGTGCTGTCTTCTGCAAACTCGTTGCTGCGTCCACTAGCCGCACTTTAGATACAGCTGTTGGCTTCAAAGGAGAAAAGAGACGCCATCCGGACAGGGCGGTAGTATTTTTCCCGCGTGCACGACATCCAAATAGGTAATACGACGTGCGGCTGGGACGATCGCGCTTTTCGCTCCCCCCGAATCGCAGCGCAAACCAAGGGCGTTCGGTTTCATGACGAGCCATCAACGCTTTCCAGCCTGAGCTTTGGCAAGTACAAGCGGCATACTGCCCAGGAAAGCTCCAGCTTGTACGAAGTAATTTCCATGCGACAAAGCACCAAGCACTAATTCGCTGAAATATCGTCTGAAGTTCTTGTCTTGGGATCAAGCCAATCGTCGAAGGCTAACCACAAGCTCCGCGCATATCGATGGAACCACAAGGGAAACAGTAAGCAAAATAGTAAAGCCCCGACGAGTAACTGCTGATTGCTTGCCCACGCGCCGAAAAGTAGCAGCGGGTAAAAAATTGCAAGCAATAGCGCGGTTAGGCCGTAATTGATATAGATCGACCCTAAATAAAACCCGGGCTCACGCTGCCAGGAACTACCACATATAGGACACTGCGGTTGCATCGTCCAACCGCGATAGATCCTCGCTTTCCCACAACCCGGACAGCGCAACCGCAGGGCGCGTCCCAGCAATCGCATGAGGCTCGGTCGCCGCCTTTGGTGGTCTGGTGAGACGGGCATTCCTGCCGTTGCCTCTCGGTAACCCTGGGCCACTATCGGTGTGGTTCGAGGAACCGTTGCCAACACATGTGGATCGTATCACATGGTCCATTCGGGAAGAACCACGGAGTGGGGGGTGCCAAAATCACCTGTGGCTTTCGTAGAGGCGCCGGCCGCAACATGCCCGGTGGAAGTACATTCGGATGCATTACACTGCGAACCGGCTGCCACGGTTGAGCACACGGCAGGCAGCCGGGTTCACCTGTCGAACCATACGGGTTAACAGGATGCCAATAGCGCAATAGAACCGACCAATTGCCGGCTTGAGCCAATGATGGTTGTATAACGAAAACGAGTATTGCCACCCAAGCCGCTTTGCTCCACCGAGTGGACGGTACAATTAAGGAGTACTTTCCAGAGAGTGCTGTGTTCATCGTTTACGCTTCCGCCCGAATCTGGCCAAATTGCAAGAACACCATGACTATCCATCAAATCGTACCGGCACGGGGCCCATGCCGTATTTACTCGTAACCTGTGGAAGACATTACCCAATTTCTCCAGCCGGAAAGGCATGACCGGCTGTACATGGGATTGCGAAGGATACGGGTCGAACGCGTTTCGCGACGGGTGTTAACGTGGGTGCGGTTTCGCAATGTGGTGGTTTGGCGAGGCTCTGTAGCGCTCCGGCATGCTACTAGCAACTGAAGCTACAGTTTCCCGGAAGGCGGGGGCGGGGCGATGCGCGTTTCGGCATCCAGAATTTCCGGTGGCACGCCGAGCGAGGATCCCTCGGCCATACCGAAGGGCGCAGCCGCTGGTGGCTCTTGCCTCTTTTCGTCGGTCGTTTCAGCCCGAGCCTTCGTGGTCGCCTCCGAGCGGCGTGCCTGCTGCTGGCGGCGCAGCTCTTCCCGTCGCTTCGCCCACTTGGCGCGTGCCCGGACGATACGCGGGAAGTCGAATTCTACCGGTTCACGACGAGAAAACGGAGTGAGCTTTTCGGCGACCTCTAGAGCAGAAGCGAAACGCTTTTCGGGCCGCTTCGCCATCATTTTCACGACGAGCTGGGATACCTCTTCCGGTACATCGCGCCTTAACAGATGGGGAGGATCGACTGGTTTTTCACGATGCGCTCGAATCTTTTCCACATTGTTGTCACCGGGGAACGGAGGGCGCCCAACCAAAGCGAAAAACAACGTCCCACCCAACCCATAAATGTCCGCGCGGCGGTCCACCCGATAGCTGTTGATTGCCTGTTCCGGGGCCACATAGTCCGCGGTACCTAGTCGGTCCTGACCCATGATCATCGCCAGCGCAAATTCTTCATCATGTTCGTCGATCATGGCCAGACCAAAGTCCAACAACTTGACGCTCCCGTCGCTGCGAATCAAAAGGTTATCCGGTTTGACATCCCGGTGAATCAACCCTGCCTCGTGCGCATGGTGTAGGCCAATAGCCGCTTGACGGACAATGTCACAAGCCCGCCAGACGGGAAGTTGTTTGTGCAAGGCGACAAGCTCGTTAAGACTAACTCCTTTGACTAGCTCCATTACGACGTAGTACATTTCGCCATGGCTGTCTTCGTAGCGATTAATGGACCACGTCCGCAAGATATTGGGATGTTTCAAGCGCATGCCGGCCTGAGCTTCCAGTTGGATGCGCGTCAACATAGCGATGTCGCGCCGATAGCGATCCGACAAGACTTTGATGGCCACCTGCCAACCGGTCTTCACTTCTTCGGCTGCATACACATAGCCCATGCCGCCCGAACCCAGCGGGTATAGCAGGCAAAAGCCGTCGAAAGCCAAACCGCGCCACCGGCCCTTAAGAAGTTGCTTGGCCTGGAAGATAGTAAGCTTCCGCGCCGCAATTAAACCGCGTGCTGCCTCTATCGCCGACGTTTCGCGCGTCCATCCCCGTTGGGTTGCTAGCGCACCGCATGATGCCTCGTCCAGAAGCCCGCTGCGGACGACAAGTTCCAAGAATTCCCGTGCCGAACTGGGTTGGGTCATTGCCGTCGGTCCATCCACCTATGGTGTGCTACTTTCCCGATGGGACCACCCTGTGCAATTGACATTCGCACAGAACCTGCGCGGCACCTGGTTGAACAGCCCTGCGAACAACCTCTCCAGGCCACGTCACTTCCAACGTCCACCGGCCAAGAGCCCCACCAACCTGACAACAAATTCTACCACAGAGTCACTCAAAAAGTAGAACCAGGGCACCTTCTTCTGGCCGCGGATATGCCTGGCGACACACGCGGCCAGCAGTCGTACACTTCCTCAGCCTTACAACGTAACAATACCTTTCCAACGTCGTGCGACCACGCGCTAGTCAATGGATGTCGCGAACGATGCTTAGACAGAACACCGTTCAAAGGTCACGGCGACCGAGCTAACGAACGCACAGACGAACGCTATCCCGATCGCCGTCGGTGGGTCAGCGATGAAGGAACCAACTCTTTATCCAAACTAAGAAACGACGCTGGGGGTTTCGCTTCTCAAAAGCCGCGGACGGCTCTAGCCTGCGCGCCCATTCAGAAAGCTACCCCACGGGAAGAATAACACGACAGCCACCACGCCGTAGGTTTACGGTTCCAGGCTATACTATCGACGCCGGCTGACCTCAATCGAACGCCGCTTGGCTCGTTTCACAGCGTCCTCGACAACCAGCCATGTGGACGTTACCGGTATCGACGCAACATTAGCCCGACTTCAACTATCGTCTGCATGGGCGAAGTACATGGTGCTTCGAGCTCTTCGCCCCGCTTGCTCTTCGCTTTAGCGCCTTGGTGCCTCTGCGTTAAAACACTTTGGATCTCGGCAACATACCGAACACCAAAAGCTGAGCTAAGCTGGCGACCGACTAAGTTACCGTCTTAGTTTCGGAACCCATATTCAGGATTACTCGGATCGAAGTCGACATCGGTAAGACCTACGTTGAGTTTGACTTGTCGGTACGTGTACTGTTCAAGCAACCGTGGTTCGGTCTGTCCAGCGGCTGGCCAATCATACGCTTCATAGTGAATTGGGATTTGTAAGAGCGTATCGATGTACACGCGAGCTGAGTGGAAGCGAATGGCGCTATCCGGCCGCCGGTTGAGAACTTCGATCCCAACACATGGCCGCTGGTCAATGCGGGCTCCCGTACGGATAGTCAGTGTGCAATCCTCCAATTCTGGGTTTTCCAAATGTTCGATAAATCTCCGTACCAGGTTTTTAAAACCGAATTCGGTGATCGGATAGCGATTGTCCTCTAGAGCAAGTTCGCTCATGGGGTCCAAGCGTGTGGTAATATAGGCGAATCGCAAGCCGCCCTTTTTGGCAATAAGTTTTCCGTCGTTTTGGCCTTCGACGTACAGCACTTCACGGCCTTGGAGATCACCCGGAGCAAGGAATTTGAGGTAGACGCTAAACGGCATCTCCCGACCGCTCGACTTCTGTGCATGGCGCACCTTCGCCAACATGTACTGATAGGGAAGTAGCTTTCCGCGCACCCGCTCGCGCTTGACCAAAAGGCAGGTGTAATCGGCGATCTGTTGTTCGATGCGGTCGTAACCGCTCCGTGCCCAGGCAAGAATTGCCTGCCGAAGCGACGCCGAATCGGACAAATCACTACCGCGAGTCAACAGGGCCACTAAGTCAGCAGGTAACCCATCCAAGGAATGTGCATGGTCCAACAACGGATCGGCCAGAGGAGCCTGAGCAGGTAGACTCGATCCGACAACTGCGATCCAACCAGCAACTGCTACGTGTACGAGCCTGCACATGGTCCGGTCCTTTTCCGCTCTAACCGCACGTGTCCTTTGGGCTCCTCTTCAATTCCTAGCTGAAGGGTCACAGCCGAAGCAAGTCAACACAGGGTCGTCCGGGAATTTTTTCCAAAATACCAGGCCATATAGTCCCGCTTATTACCTACAGACAAACTAAAAAACAGTGGCAGAGTGGAACGTTTGCGATGCCCAAACCGATTACGGAAGCTCTACCGTGTCTAGACCGTTTGGTAACCGCTGCATTGGAAACCTCCGCCCACTTCGATCGCAGCTCCTATATAATCTACGCCACTGTCAGACGGCTGGTTTGGCCCCGCTCGAAGGCAAGATCTCTACGACTAACGATAAGGCTTACTACGTTATATAGAACATGGATAGCGAGGAAAAAACGCGATGGATTGGACAGGTACTCGCTCGACGGTCGGCTTTCCGCGCGCCATAATGGTGGCCATGCCATTCACAAAGGTGGAGCCTCATGTCCAAGCGGCGCATTTTGATATTGGGTGGAGGATTCGCTGGGATTTACACGGCTCGGACTCTGGAACGCCTCCTGCCGAGGGATAACAGTTACGAGATTGCACTGGTTAATCGCGAGAATTATTTCGTATTTCAGCCATTGCTTCCGGAAATCGTGTCGGGTCATGTAAGCATCCTGGATACCGTGAGCTCTATCCGCAGTTTGTTGCGGCGCACTACGTTATATGTACGCGAGGTAGAACAGATCGATCTAGAGCGGCGCGTGGTTACTCTTGCGCCTGGTATTTTTCCTCGTACCGTGGAGGTACCGTACGATCATTTGGTTTTCGCTCTGGGCAACGTCACCGACTTTCGAGGAATGCCCGGATTACACGAACATGCTCTTCCGTTCAAGAATGTAGCCGACGCTATTCATCTCAGGAATCACGTAATTCACGTATTAGAGGAGGCTGCGATCGAGTCGGATGAGGAATTGCGAAAGGAATTGTTGACTTTTGTGGTTGCCGGTGGCGGTTTTTCGGGAGTAGAAGTTGCCGCGGAATTGAATGATTTTCTTCGCAAAATCGTCAAGCGTCGCTATGCGATCGATCCACGCGAGGTACGGGTTGTTCTGGTCCATTCTGGGCAACGCGTCTTGGAGCGCGAACTCGAGGCGCGTTTAAGCGAATACGCAACTCGGGTTTTGAAGGCACGCGGAATCGAATTAGTACTGGGACGGCGTTTAAAATCGGCGACTCCGCGAGCCGCAGTGCTTGATAACGACGATCGCATCGCAACACGCACCCTGGTGAGCACCGTACCGTCTCTACCACACCCGCTTATCGAGACCTTGGACATTCCCAAACAACGTGGGCGCATTGACGTGGATGTATACCTCCGTGTCAAAGAGAATACCACAAACCTGTGGGCGGCAGGTGACTGTGCCTTAGTCCCCGTTCATGGCACGGATCAGTTTTGTCCGCCTACGGCACAACACGCAGTACGCCAGGGCGCATTGCTGGCACGGAATCTAAGTGCCACCCTGTCTAACAAACCATTGGTTCCGTTTCAATTTCGCGGTTTGGGAAAACTCGGCTCGCTGGGACATCATCGAGCGGTAGCAGAATTGCCATTACGGATTCGGCTGAGCGGATTTCCGGCCTGGTGCTTGTGGCGATCAGTATATTGGTGGAAATTGCCCGGAGCCTTGCGCAAAGTCCGCGTGGGTATCTCCTGGTTTCTCGATCTATTTTTCCCGCCTGATTTGGCTCAATTAAAGCTGAACCTCTCCCAGGGAGTAGGGCAGGCACATTATGAAGCAGGTGAATACATTTTCCGGCAAGGTGATTGGGGGGACGCCTTGTACATCATTTCGCGCGGCGAAGTGGACGTCGTCAAAGAAACTCCAGAGGGCGACCAGATCTTGACAACCTTGCATGCCGGTGAAATGTTCGGCGAAGTAGCTTTGTTGCACAAGTCGACCCGCACCGCTTCGATCCGTTGTCGCACACCGGTAGATGTGATACTGATTCGACGCGGCGAATTCGGGATGCTGGCCAGCAATGTCCGCACGTTCCGTGAGAATCTCGAACACCTGGCTGCCGAAAGATTGGCACGTGACCGACCAGCGGCTGATTGAGCCACGTATCCGAGCCGCAGCTGTATCAGAAACAGATTGGCAATCTTGTTCCACGTCAAGATCGGCTCAATGCCGTCGAGGAATTCCTGGCTATGATCCGAATGCGCGCTTACTACTACCACTTGCCGTTACGCCATACGTTTACCATTTCGCGAGGTTCCATAACTGTCCAGCCCACGGTAATTGTTGAACTAAGCGACGACCACGGGAACGCAGGCTATGGGGAAGCTACAATGAACAGCTACTACGGTGTCACGGTGGAGCATTTGGTATCGGCGTTGCGGCGCGTAAGACCCCTCGTCGAACAAGAAGACTGGACTGACCCAGAATCGCTATGGGACCGTTCCAGCTGCCTGCTACACGACTCACCGTTTGCCCTCTGTGCGCTGGACCAGGCTGCTTGGGATTTTTGGGGAAAGCGGCAGCAGCGACCGCTCTATGAGCTGTGGCAGCTCGACATCCGCCGCATCCCTCCCTCGAACTACACAGTTGGAATCGACACCATTGAACGCATGGTGGAAAAACTGAAGGAGTTTCCCGATTGGCCAATTTACAAGATTAAATTGGGAACTGCGTACGACCTAGAGATTGTCCGGCGATTGCGGCAAGAAACCAACGCTGTATTTCGTGTCGATGCCAATGGCGGATGGGACGAGGATCAGACGCTGCAAGTGGCTCCGATCCTGGAACGTCTCGGTGTAGAGTTCATCGAACAACCGTTGCCGCCCGACCAGTGGCAATCCATGCGCCGTCTCTACGAGAAATGCCCCTTGCCCCTCATTGCCGACGAAAGTTGCCAGCAGGAGAGTGACGTTGCGCGTTGCCCCGGCTATTTTCACGGCGTGAACATCAAACTGGTCAAATGCGGGGGACTCACTCCCGCACGGCGCATGATCCACATCGCTCGGCAACTGGGCATGAAGGTAATGGTCGGTTGCATGACGGAATCCAGCGTTGGAATCTCTGCCATTGCGCAACTGCTACCGCTATTGGACTACGTCGATATGGATGGAGCGGTGCTCCTCGCCGAAGACATTGCCGAAGGTGTGCAGCTCATCCGTGGCCAATGCCTTTACCCAAGCCGACCCGGCACGGGGGTACGACTGTTACGGCCAGGGCGGCCCATCGATCTAGGGGCCTAAGCTCGACTTTTGCCATTGTCTAACTGTCCAAGAGCTTGCTGAACTGTACAGAGCGTAAAATCCCCCATCTCCTCTCGAATTATTGGAATATGCGGGTCTAACGCGGGCCCGTGTAAGAAACTCTTTCTCCTATGGATCCATCGCACCGTCTGTGCCACGTTACTGACCGCAGGTGACCTCTTTGAGTAAGCGGCAACCCAAACGAGCCGCGACCGTCAGGGAGCGGCATCCCAACGATCCCCGACCGTTAGGGAGCGGCAGTATGCGAATCGGGCCAAGTTCTTTCATCGCGTGGGCTTCTGGACCTGCTCCTACAGGTCGTGTGTTCCCCAGGCGCAGCAACTGCGCGGCGCTAGCGCCTGGGTATGCAGTTTAGCTTAGGCTGTAAGCTTTCTTAAAAACCTACGGCACGTTGCTGCCGCAGATGACGCACGTACCTACAATCGCGACGCACACAGCGTCAACGGTTCGTCACATCGCTCGCCACATCTCGTGCTAGCAAAACCCGCAAGAAAACGTGTTCCGAACGACAGCGTCAACCAACCTCAACGCGCCTCGCGGCGCGACTTAAGTCATTTCTTCACCAGTCCCATAATTTATCCGCCGACAATGGTGGATTTCTTCACGTTAGTTGGGAAAGATCCTTATTTCTCCAATATCTCTGCTCTGCCTAAATTATGCATATTGTCTAGACATCATACGCGACATATTTGTAGCAGCCTATCAAAACGGAGGGCCAAGGTGCGTGTCCCCTCGGCCGAGGTGCCTGTCCCCTCGCCCGAGGTGCCTGTCCCCGGGCTCGGTACCACCCCCTTCGATTTATGACTCCGATTATCGACATACTTACGTATGGCATGTTCGCCTGGAACGGTTATGGTGGCTTAAATCACGTTGCCCCATCGAGCGCACTACAGGGACGTCGCCGCACACGGGGCATTTGGAGATTACTTGAATAACGAGATCGCTGACGCGCGGTGATGCCAATCGGCCCAGATAAGCGCTAGCAGCCAAAGCCCAACAAGATGTTGTAAGACGCTAGCAAAAGAATCGCTACCAAACGGGTGCACGGCCGCTTTCCGACTGGGAATTCGCGCCGGCGGCTCGTGGGTTAGGTAACCGTTTGACGGCACCGCACGATTGGTCCACTATAGCAGTGCGTGCGTCACATTTGTGGCTAAATAGTTTTAACGCAGAGGCGCAACGTAGACGAGAGGTACCTGTCCATTGCCTACTTACGCCTTTGCGCCTCTGCGGAAAATCTCTCTACGCCTTTGCGTTGGATGGGCCGCTCCCTTACGGTGGCGGCTTTGTTGAGCCCTCGCTCCATGAAACGCCTTTGCCAAGACGCACCCGCAGCGGCTCACGGTGGGTCGGGTCGGAAAAAGGCATAGCTACGCCGGGCCCGGCAAATACGCGATGGTTTCAACTACCATCAGGACAGATACCCCGTTTCCATTCCTGTCGCGGAGAATAGGCAAACTTCCGCGATGCCCGGCCTGTTACCGCAAAGTCCCACCTACAATCAAGACGCACACACATATTCCATTCTGTTGGCTCGTGCGTCTTTGCGCCTTTGCGTTCAGTTATTTCGTTTTTCAATGGAAAGAACCGAGCAATGTACGCTTGAAAAAGATCAGCTTTAGTCCCGAGGATCTAGACTACAGACGCCCGGCTGGTATGTTTCCGATGCATCGGGAGGCAACGCCGCTTCGATTCCCCAACAGCGCCATGGCACCGTATCGCGGAATGCTAGAACAGCATCGATCAATTCGTCGGGACCATGGCGAACCACATCACAGACGGGCACCCCAAGCGTGGCACGCACGTACTGGCGTTCGCGTTCTGCCTGCTCCGCTGTGACTTTGGAGCTGTTCATCGATACGGCAATGACGCGCGTGGGCATGAAAACTCCTGCCATCATTTCATTGAGCCGCCGGATCTCGGACAGAGGTGGTATCGGCACATGTTCAACACCTGTGACGCGTGTCCGCCCTACTTCGTAACAAAGTACCAAAGCATGCGGCAGGCATCCGTGTAGCAGTGCCAGCGTTACCCCAGAGTAAGATGGATGCACCAAGCTTCCTTGTCCCTCGATTACCAGCACCTCATGGTGTTGATTGGCAACAATCAGTTTTTCCACCGCTCCGCTAACAAAATCCGCTACGACGCAATCGATGGGTGCTCCGTCTCCCTCGATCATGATTCCAGTCTGTCCTGTGGCGATGAACTTGGCATCCACTCCACGTTGCTTGAGCCCGCGCGTGATCTCGATGGCCGTCAACATCTTTCCCACACTGCAATCGTGCCCCACAGTATGGATGCGCAGGCAGTCCGGACGAATGCCCCGGCGGCGGGCTATTGTCTTTTCACGGTTCTTACGCACATCATAAATCGTAGCGCCATGTGCTTCGGCCACCTGTCGAAACTCTTCATCATCGGAAAAAAAATCGTGCAACCCAGAAACCAAATACATTCCTCGCCGCAAAGCTTCAAGAATCAACGGTCGCCAGGCACTAGGCACGTTGCCTCCTGGTGGCGCTATACCAATAAGTAACGTGTCGGCATCCGGAGCCTCGTCCAGTGAAGCGACGATGGGAACATCGTCACCTACTCCCAAAAGCTCGCCAGCACGGCGACCCGCCTGCGTCTTATCCAACACCGCCACTACTTCTGGACGCCGATATCGGATCACCCCAGCGGCTGTCTTCGCCGTATGGGGATTCGTATGACCTTCGGTGAGAATCACTATGCGAGCCATACGAAGAACACGCTCCTCACTCCGCGAGCCACTCAAGCACCGACGCGCGGCAACCAATCTTCGTAACCCGCGAATCATTGTAAACGAACGTGCCGACCCTGTTGATCACCCGTTACCTCGCCAAATCCCCGATGCTCTAGCCCCCCCTTCGCATTTCGTAAGTATAGGAGTCTCGCGGTAACGACCGGAAAACGGACTTTGTCACCTAGCCCACCTCTCGTCGGGCTTGGCACGTGGGGCAAACGTCGCCTCGCGAAGCCCGCTTACTTACAACAGTGATTGGTGGGCCCACCTTGAAGCACGAACAGCGAACCTACGTAGTGCGACCGATCGCTAAGTTACCACGATACCACTTAAGGAAAAGTCCTGTTGCAGAGGCGGATTATCGGTACCCGTTTCACCAATTCCTGGGAATCTCCAGGTTCCTTTGTTCGATTAGTATTGCCGCCCAATTAAAGTACATGAACGGGCGATCGTCTAGCTAACCGTGCTATTATTTTCTGGCCGTCTTCACGTAACGAAAAAGCATCGACCGTCTTCAACGTATCACTTGGGACCTTCCGCTCATCTTTACCAGAACGTAGAGTATTCCATCCTATCGCGTTGGCTTCGCGAGCCGAGAAAGTTTCGATATAACCGGCATAACCCACCTGGCCAATACCTGAGGCCTCCTTGTTACTATTGTTACATAAACGGTATACCGTCACACCCGAAAGCCTCATTTAAGCATGCGGGCAACATCCGTTCTGCCACACTGTCGCCGACTTGAGTCGCAATCTAACTTTTTAAGAGTGTGACCTGGCACAACGCCGACCAGCAAATCCTTCGCGCCGATGAATGGTGCACCCACATAGGGCACTGGCAACTCGGTTATCTACCCCTGTTCATTAAACCAGGAAGAAAAACGTGACGTTTGATTCGCTTGCTTTTGCCGTTTTTTTCCCAGTTGTGTTGTTGGTTTATTATTGCCTTTCTTACCGAAAGCAGAATCTGTTCTTGCTTGTGGCTAGCTATGTTTTTTACGGATGGTGGGATTGGCGCTTCCTAAGTTTGCTGTTGATCTCGACGATCATCGATTATTTTTGCGGCTGGGCATTGGAAAGCTTTCCGCCGTCAAAGCGGTGGCCGTGGCTACTGACCAGCGTAATTACCAATCTGTCGATTTTAGGGTTTTTTAAGTATTTCAACTTCTTTGCGGATTCGTTGCAGAATCTCTGTGCGACTTTTGGCTGGGAGCTTTCCCCGATCACATTGAATATCGTTCTCCCGGTTGGAATATCATTTTACACGTTTCAGACAATGTCTTACACGATCGATGTCTATCGAGGCAAGATGCCGGCCTGCCGCGACTTTCTTACATTTGCGTTATACGTAAGTTATTTTCCGCAGTTGGTGGCCGGACCGATTGAACGAGCCTCTGCTCTTATTCCACAGTTAGCCCGTCCCCGGAACCCTGATGTACAGGATTGGTTACAGGGCGCTTGGTTGATTGCATGGGGCCTTTTCAAGAAGGTAGCCGTATCGAACGCATTAGCTCCGACGGTCGGCGCCGTTTTTCACAATCCGGAACAGACGCACTGGTGGTCACTTACATGGGGCCTTTATTTCTTTGCCGCCCAAATCTATTGTGACTTTAGTGGCTATTCAGATATTGCCAGGGGAACCAGTCGGTTACTCGGCATATCGCTCATGCGAAACTTTTGGCATCCATATTTTTCGACAGGCTTTCGTGAATTTTGGCGGCGGTGGCACATTTCGCTCTCACAGTGGCTTCGTGATTACCTCTACATCCCTTTAGGTGGCAGCCGGTCAGGAACGTGGAGCACGCTTCGAAACCTGATGTTGACGATGAGTTTGGGTGGGCTGTGGCATGGGGCCGCCTGGCAATTCGTTGCCTGGGGGGTATGGCACGGTGCCCTGTTAGCCGTCGAAAGGTTACTCTGCGGTGAGTCACCCGTACGTCCCAGCCGCCGTTGGGCCCAAGTGGTTCAGGGTGTCCTAGTGTTTCACGCCGTGTTAGTCGGCTGGCTACTGTTTCGCTGCCCCTCATGGGCACACGTCGTCCAATTCGTCTCGGGGCTATGCGCGCTACAAGGCGGCGAACAATGGGTGACATTGTTCGAACTCGGAAGATTCCTGGTATTGGCAACGATCGTCTTGAGCCTGGATGCAATGGAAGAACGCGTCGGAAGCGAATACGCAATCTTAGAATGGCAATGGTTGGTGCGCGGTCTTACCTGGGGAACATTGGCTGTCCTATGCGTCGTTTTGGGAGGAATTCATGTTACTGCACCCTTCATCTATTTCCAGTTTTAGGAAGTGGTTGCCCGCGTATCTCGAGGTACCTCTTCTTGGCTCGTTGGCCGTGACCGGGATGGTATTTGCGGCTGCCGAGTTGGCTGCGCGGCGGGCTTGCCGTCCGTACGAACAGCTTTGGGCGTACTGGTCACCGGAGGCCGGCGCAAATTTGGCAGCATTTCAAGCGCACATGGCTAAGCACAAGCGTCTGAGCATCCTGATCTGCGGCGACTCAACGGCTCAAAGCAACTTCCACCCAGAAGCGTTCACCAGTGCCGGACTGACCTTCGACGCGCTGTGGAATATCGGGACACCTGGTGCGTTTGTTGAGGCTTTCGGCTGGACGATTTGGCCGCTCGTCGAGCAAACGCACGGACGGCCCGAGGTTCTTGTAGTGAGTTTCCTGCCGAGCGCGTTCGGCGACTCACCGGCGATTCGGCACCTGGAAGAAAGGATCCTGACATCACCAGCCGGACGCATGGCACGCGGGAAATTCCACTTAGGCGCCTACCTAGCTTTGGCCCGTGTTTGGCCGACACTACGCGTCTGGAAAGCAGAACGCGAAGGAAAACTAGCTGCCATCGTTCAAAAGCACGGCTTTCAGCTCCGCGAGCGTACTGTGGACCTGGCGCACGAGCCTCCTGCAATCAGTCAGGATGGCCCACTCCAAGAAGAACGGTTGCGGGTATTAGAGCGGCTGGCCGCGTGGGCCCAGGATCACGGCGTTGAACTCGTGATCGTCTTGCCCCCGCAATTGGCCCACAATGCATCGAGTAAACGCGCAGAGGACGAGTATCGAAAGTACCTACTTCAGTTACAGCGACGGGTACGGTTCGTCCTTTTCGATGCGTCACACTTACGCTGGTCAGCCGATCAGTTTGCCGACCGAAGTCACCTTAATGATCGCGGTGCCCGGTGCCTCTCCTCGCTGCTAGTTACGAACCTGGCTCAAAGCGATAGCAAGACTCATGTCCATGGTGCGCCCGTTTCACACTTATGGGGCGAGTCAGCCGCCAAGGCGCTCATGCCAATTTCGGAACAGCCCAATGCCCATCTCGGTAACGACGGCGCACCATCGGTGCCGCCTCGGGATCGTTCGTAATCTGCTCGTTCACCGGATCGAAATGTAGTGTACGGCCGACACGTGCTGAAATGTTGGCGAGGTGGACCAACGTTGCGGACAAATGCCCGGCCATCACATCAGCATTTAGGCTCTTGCTTTCATCACGAATACAGTCGAAGAAATTTTGATGGTGAGCCACTAGGTCTGCCGGACCTGTTCGGTCAGCGATTAACCGATTGCGCGGTCCAAACAGTTTCCAGCCTACCGTGTGGCCTATCAGCAGCATCCCGTCCGTACCGTAAAATGAGGCTCCGTTTTCGTAGCCCTCCTGAACGTAAGGCGACCAGATTCGCTGCTCGAAAATTAGCTGTTTTTTCCGGGTAGTCGACCCCTCAACCGGATATTCGAAAATCGCGTACTGCGTGTCGGGGAACTGCTGATCGTCGTCGAAAAAGTATTTGCCGCCTAAACACGTCACGATTGTCGGATGGGTGGTGACGCCCAAACCCCAGCACGCCACGTCCAGATCATGAACGCCATCATTGCCAATATCGCCGCAACCAAAGTCATACCACCATCGCCAGATGCCATGCAACATGTTTGGGCGATATGGCACCTGGGGGGCCGGTCCAAGCCACATATCGAAATCCAAGTGTGGTGGCGGATCCGTAGGTTGGCTTTTACCGATCGACGACCGCCGTTGGCTGTTCCACGCCTTGGCAACTAAGATTTCCCCGATCTCTCCGGGACGAATGCGTTCCATCGCTTCGCGCACGACTTCAGTACTGCGGCTTTGCGTACCTACCTGGAGGCGTTTGCCGGAGCGACGCACCGCCTCGACCATGCAGCGTCCTTCAAAGATATTATGGCAGCATGGTTTTTCGACGTACACGTGTTTACCGGCATCCAAAGCCAGGACGGTTGCCGGCGCATGCCAATGATCCGGAGTGGCAATAAATACGGCATCCACATTCTTGTCATCCAACACACGCCGCAAATCCCCCACAGCTTGCGGTGCGGTACCGGTTTGTGATTCGACCAGCCGTGCGGCAGCAGCAAGCCTCTGACGATCCACATCACAAACATAACGGACTTGCACATCTTGCCTTGCAGCCAACTGCCGCAAGTGGTTGCTCCCCATTCCGCCGCAACCGATCAATCCTACTTGGATGCGGCCCAATGCGTCCCCAGCCTGAATTGCGCCTGAAGAAAGTACTGCTACGGTTGCCGAAGCCCCCTGGAGAAATTGACGCCGTGTCGGGTTGGCCATAGACATTTGCTCCTCATCTGAAATAGTCCGCAGCGGTGCGCTGGCCTGCCCAGCCTGAGGTGTCCCTTATTATGGCGATCGGAGAGAAGCTTTTGCTACCTACCCACACCTAGGACAGCCGTTGGCATGCCCCCCGTGTTGGCGAAATCGACGATGTGCAACTATCTACGGACCTCCACTTCCTACGGGTAGATCCTTACGCGAATCGTTCCGTCCAAATGCTACGCCGCGCCTAACCTCGCGCTATCCACCGATCGCCAGCAACCTCTCGATCTCGGAAAAATTCCCATTGGGTTCTTCGTTCAAAACCCGAGGACACGTGCGTCGCTATAGGCCGTACTTTCCACCGTTTTACCGTCGGAGCCCAATAGTTCTGCCGCCAACACTAATGCCCACGGGTGTTGCGGCAGATCTTTCGGGACGAGAATATTCACGGTCGTCTCGATTGGCTCAGAGCCAAGGGTCAACTCTCCATCCGATTCCAACCGCAAGGCACGCTCGATGTCGTCTACTTCTTTTTCCTGGTTGTTTTCCTTAACTTTCTTGCGGGGCATAGGCTGGCTGGAAATCAGGCGCAAGCGAACTTTACCGGTCTTAGCGGCCAGTGGCTCCAGCCGTACTTTGGCCGGGAGCGATTCGCCCTGCTTGAGTCGATCGTCCGTTCCTGGTATCCAAACTACTCGCAGTGGTGCCGGTTCCCCAGTGCTTACGGCCAAATACCACTGCATCCACGGATGATGGCGAGCTACGAATGCGTCGGGCGTGAGAGCCACCGACGGCGGAGCTTCAGCCTCCAGGAGTCGCGCGGAGACAAAACCGACCTGTGGCTCGATCGCTCGATCAGCCGACAGCACCACCAGACCACGGTTATTACTCGGAGCGATGAGCGCACCGCTTACACGCACCCCTTCGGGCAAGTGCTGCCAATGCAGTTCCACCGGACCGTCATAAGCGCGCCGATTGGCTTCAACGGCCAAAAGCGCTGAACCACCCGCCGGTATCACAATACGCTGTGTGTCAATGGACACGTTCACGCGAGGCCTGCTGCTTAAGTCGGCCATCAACCGATATGCGTAGGCGGGACCGCCACGTCCGGTTAAGTCCGATACCGATAAATGAACTAGGGACACGTTATCCGGAGCTTGAAACTCGACCACTGGATCTGGCGTGTTTGGCTGGTCGTCGCCACGTACCAACACCCGACCGTCTTCGGTTTGGACAACGAGCACAGCATCCAGCGGGGAACCCAGTCTGTCCGCGAAACACTCGACGCGCACGATCGCACCTGGTGAGACTGGTAGTGCGTACCGATCCACCTCACCTGCTGCGGTCAGGATACCGCTAACCCCGCCTGGAACTTCTGGCCAACGACGCGGCGTATCAGCCAGTTGTTCCTCAGACCAATGGGGCTCGTCGGTAATTGCAATCGCCATCGGCTCGCCGGCGTAGCCTTCTTGGGGCGGACGCAACGGTAAAAAAGGCCGCCAATCCTCCGAGCGCGCTGCAAGCAGAATCCTCGTGCCGTGAAGCGATCCGCCCAGCCATTGCACTTCTTGCTCGGTACCTCGTCGCACTGCCAACGGGTAGATCATGTCGGCCGTGGCCAAATCGCCGATAAACAAAACGAAATCACTTGGGTTTTCGCCCCGGAATAACAGGTCATGGAGGACGATCGAATACGTGCCGTCCTGAGGAAGAGTCACTTCACAACGCGCATCACCCGATCGACGCAACGCACCCTGGTCGAAAGCGATTTGTGTTCCGCGCGGATCCAGCACCCGAATTACCGGCCGTACTTTGCTGCCCCAACGGCGTGCTTCTATATCTAATACGAGGCGCTGCCCTTGTTTTCCGTCAAGCCGTGTCTTCAATACCGTGCTGCCCGGCAACTTCCCATGTAAGGCTATTGGCAAGGTGGAGAGTGGTTCGATCCAGGACTGAGCGGGTATCGCAGTCAAACGAACAGCCGTTGGCACCGAGACACCACTTGGAGTAACGACCCATAACGGGTAAAGTCCCTGCGGGAGATCCCCTGGTACATCGACCACGACGCGTGCAGTTCGCCCTTCGACGCGCGGCTCGCTATTCGGCACCAATTTCCATTCGCCCAACAATACGGCGGACAATCCAGCCAGGTTTTCACCCTCGCAAATAAGCTCGACTGTTGAACCAATCTGCCAAACGCGAGGTGACACCGAGACTGCGTTGGGTGGCGCACCGGCTATCCTACCGAGGCCGACCACGTACGCGACGCTAAAAAACAATAGTCTAGCGATCCCCCAATCGACTCGACATCGCATGGCAGCACATCCTTCCGCGGCGCGCTATAGGGCGAACCGAAACCATGAGTCGCCCACAAGCGACTCGACTCGTCAGCACACTTCCCGTACTACTAGCTCTGTAGTCTTCGTGCCGCATGGCCTGCTGCCAGCGGCAACGTGTTGCGTCCTACCAGACGTTAGGGATTCTTCGGCGGGGCAAACGGATCGTTATTGGGCGGGGTTGGGTTTGCGGGAGGATTCGACGAACGTGGTGGGGCAAACGGATCTGTGCCGCCCGGATTCTTCGGCCCCTCACCGAATGGATCCGCTCCGTTATTACCCGGCAATCCTGGAATTACCCCTTGGGGGACATTGGCGGATGGAATAGCGCGTCGAAAGGCCCGGAACAAACCGGAAACTGCGCCGCGAGATCGCCGGCCGGAAGTACCGGAAGCCGGCGGACTGGCGCCCGGTTGATTCGCCTGGGGCGTCGCCGGTGCAAAGGGGTCATCAGTCGCCGGACGAGCCGGTGACGGGCGAGGCGCGAAGGGATCGGTTGCCCCCGGTTGGGCTCCCGCCGGAGGCGAACTTGGTGCGGGCGCTACAGAAGGCGGATTCGCTCGTCCGGAGTCCTGAGAGGCTGCCGGAGGCGTCCGTTCGGGCTGCGGAGGAGTCACCGCTCCGGGTGCTGAAAATGGTTCATCCGGTACAGGCCGACTCTGCTCGACGCTGGGCGGAATCACCGGCCGTCGCTCCACGTCCGGTGGGGGGAAAAGCACGCGACGCTCGTTTTCAATAAAATCACGATACTTAGCACGTGCGATGCGTTCGAGCCGCTCGGCCGCCGCTAGCTTCGCTTCGTGACGGAACTTTTCTATTAAGACTCGCACCGAGCCCTGGACTCGCTCCAGCGCCCGACTGACATTGTAATAATTGTCGACGTCCTCAGCCTCTAACTCCGCCCCTTTGCGAAAATCTTCTTGAGCTTCTTGCTGGCGATTGGTCGCATACAACACGAGTCCGCGAAAGTAATACGCACGGGGATCCTTGGTACCACGCTGGACCAAAGCGTCCAGATAGCGATAAGCGGTTTCGTAGTCACGCTGATAGTAGGCATGAACACCGCGACCATAGAGCTCAGCAATTGCCGGGTCCTGAGCCCGCACGCTCCATGCTGTCCATATCATACCGATGGTCAACCACACGCATACCACTACCGCCAGTCGCCTCATCGCCTGGATCCTCCTACGGTTCTCGATAGCCGCCGTTTTCGATCACGGCAATAGCCCCGCCATCTATTAACGTGTATGCTAATCGAGCCGTGCCCGGATGACAAGCAAGCGGCCGGCTAAAGGAGCACCCAGTTGCCCGATGCGCCCCTGATAATAGGGACGGTGCTACTCGGGCGGTGTTATGTCGGTTCCCATGGAGGCGGAGTTGCCGGGAGCAAAACATTTATCCTCCGCCAGGCCGACCGGCTGAGGCACCTTAGTTTGAAGGAGGTATGACGATGCTACCTATCCTGCTGGAACGTTGGACCGTGCGCCTGGTGTTGTGGGCCGCAGCCACCTTGATTTGGATTACTGGCGTCCCCTTGTTCGGGGCATCACCCGTCTTTGAACCGCAAACCATTGACTCACAAATTGAAATTGGTTATGGCTTAGCCCCCGCTGACATCGACGGCGACGGTAGGACGGACATTGTGTTGGCCGATAAGACGCAATTCGTGTGGTACCGTAATCCGGATTGGAAAAAGTTTATTCTGGCCGAGCGGCTTACCGTGCAAGACAATGTCTGCGTAGCCGCTCGTGACCTGGATGGTGACGGCAAAGCCGAAATCGCTGTGGGAGCCAACTGGAACCCTGCCGACACGGTGAACTCCGGATCGGTCCATTACTTGGTTGCACCCGAAAACCGCCAGGAACGCTGGCAAGCTCTCGCTTTGCCCCACGAGCCAACGGTGCATCGCATGCATTGGGTCAAATGCGACCAGGAACAGTTCGTCCTGGTGGTCTCGCCCTTGCACGGAAGGGGCAACCGCAACGGAGAAGGTGTCGGCGTACGACTTCTGGCATACGCGGTGCCGCGTCAATTACAAGAGCCATGGCCGACCACGCTCTTAGACGACTCGATGCACATGACGCACAACTTGGATCCTTGTCAGTGGTATGCCCACACGGCAGCCGAGGAGCTCTTGTACATCGGCCGCGAAGGAGCCATGCTCTTGTACTTCGAAAAAGGCGACTGGAAAAAACGGGCGTTGCCGCGCATCGAAGGCGGAGGTGAAATCCGCATGGTGGTTCTGCCGGATGGGCGTCGGGCCGTGGCCACGATCGAGCCGATGCACGGCGATCGCCTGGTGTTGTATGTCACCGATCAACGGGGCGACGAAGTGCCGGGGACTCCCGTCGACATCATCGATCGCATAGTGCTGGACGATCGTTTTCAAGGTGGCCATGCCATCGCCGCTGGTGACCTGCTGCCAGGATCAGGTGAAGAAATAGTCGCCGGTTGGCGGCTTCCGAACCAAGACGGCAAAGTTGGATTGAAGTTGTATTGGCCAATCGACGGTCAAGCCCGGCAATGGGAATCGAGCTGGCTAGATGCAAACGGTATGGCCACCGAAGATGCACGATTGGCTGACTTGGATCAGGACGGACGGTTGGATGTCATCGCAGCCGGTCGTGCTACGAAAAACGTGAAGATCTACTGGAATCGTTCCCGTCCATGAGTAGCTCGCGATTGATCCGCAATTGGAGACAAGAAGGTTGAAAAATCGTGCAAGAGCAGTGGCGCCAGGGAAAGATAGCCCGCTGGATCTGTGTAACGTTTTCTGGGAGGTACGTGGGTGATTGTAGCAAAAACGCAGCCTGTGGCACAGCAACTGAAAACGGTACAGGTCATTCCTGCCACTGCATTCGACGCGGCAGGTAATGTGACGCTCGATCCCATGCGGAAACTCTGGGAACGGCTTGAGAATGCGGGGATTCGAGTATTAATTCCCTGTGCCGGAAGCGCTGAGTTTCACAGTCTAAGTGAAGACGAAATCGTCACGGTTATCCGTGCTGCACGCCGCACCGTGGGCAACCAGGTGTTGGTGCTGGCTCCGATCGGCGGAGCGTTGGTCGTTGCCCGTCGACTGGCTGAACGTTGTTTGGAAGTAGGAGCCAACGGGCTGCTCGTTATGCCGCTGGAGTTCCCCTATCTGTCCGACGTCGGTGCCAGAACATATTACGAAGCGTTGCTCGATACACTCCAAGCTCCTGTCTTACTCTACAAGAAAGGCGACGTCCCTAGCGATAAACTGCTATTGGATTTGAGTAATCATCCGTGGTTGGTCGGTGTCAAGTACGCCGTTCCTGACATCCCCGCCTTCCAACAAGTGGTCGAACGGGACGCACAGCGATCCGCATGGTATTGTGGGCTTGCCGAGCGCTACGCCCCCTATTTCCACTGGGCCGGGGCAGCCGGTTATACGAGCGGTGCCGGGAATGTCTGTCCCCGGATCACACTGCGGCTATTTGAATCACTCGCCAAGGGCGATTGGCAAGAGGCCATGCGCTGGCAGCGCGTGATCTTACCGATCGAGTACCACCGGGCGCGGGACAAGAATTCCTATAACGTCACGACCCTAAAATATGCACTCCAGCGGTGCGGGCTAGACTTCGGTCCCCCACGCCCGCCGCAACGTTGGTTGACGCGCGAAGAGATGCTCGAGCTGGATCAGATCTTGGAACCGATTCTAGAAGCAGAAAAACGTTTAGCGGCACCATAGCATCCTTTTACTCTCACACGGGGCCTCTGTTTGAAAAAAGGCCGACCCGAAAATACCTGAACGTTGCTTCGGTGTGGTAGCCCGCGGTGCGGCACGGCGGGCGGTTCCTTCCTCTAAGCAAGTGCGACCCACCCTGCTGTACACGTCCTAGATTGTAGTTAAGAGCAACTATGCTTTTAGCTGTCCCAGCGTACGTCTGGCTTTTTTACGCGCAACGCGACGCGAACGGCGTCGTCGATACGTGATTCATGGTAATGGCGTTCTATTGAGCGAGTGGAGTAACGTAACGCAACGGCGCTATCGCGCTGAGGCGCAGGGAAGATCACATCGAGCGGGAATCACCTAACTTCGCTTTCGCGTCTTTGCGTTGCACTGTGTTCCCTACGAGACGTCATCCTACAGGCTTGACGGGTTAAGTACGGGTGCCTTACGGCAGCAGCTTCGCCCAAGGCCACCAAGGTTCCATGCACGATGAAAAAGCTTGCTGCATTATGCCTGAAGCGCTATGAGTTGTTTTAGATCTTGTTCCCACGAGTCGATGCGCTTTTGAAGCTGTGCAACAGTTGCCGGAACATTGTAAGATTGTTCCGGTGGCGCATACGCAAAATAGTAAATTTTCACTTTGGGCTCTGTGCCTGAAGGCCGCACAGCGACAGCATTGCCCTGATCATCCAACTCTAAGACGATCATGTTACCGCGTGGAGCGTCCAGAGGATGCTGCGACCCATCGCGGCGCGTGCGGATCAACCGTTTGTAATCACACACCGCGACAATCGGCTCTCCACCTAGTCGTGCGGGGGGTGAGTCGCGGAGGCTCTGCATGAGCCTTTCCATGCGCTGCATGCCTTCAGATCCTTCCATATGCACGTTCAGCAGTCGCTCTACGTGACAGCCGTATTTTCGGTACAGCTCATAGAGTTTCTCGTGCAGAGTCTGTCCCTGGGCCCGTAGTTCAGCCGCCAATTCGGCCAGCAACATAGCAGCTACGGCCCCGTCCTTGTCGCGTGCATAGGAGCCGACCAAATACCCATGCGATTCTTCGGTTCCTAACACGAATTGATCCGGTCCCAATTGATCCATGATGCCGCCGATCCACTTGAAACCGACGTGCAAATTGCCCACCGTGCGCACGCCGTAGGATCCGGCAATGCGCCGGATCAATTCGGTGGTAACCAGGGTCTTAACAACATAGTGTTCGGGGGTCAGCGTATTGAGTCGTTTGCGTTGGGACAAAACAAAGTCGGTCAACAAGGCGCCAATTTGGTTCCCGGTCAGCGGTTTCCAGGGTCCGGTACGCTCTGCCGTCACCGGAGCGGCGCAACCCAGCCGGTCGCAATCCGGATCAGTAGCCAACGCTAAATCAAAGCCCTCTTGGCGTGCTTGCTGGATGATGGCATCGAAGACGGCGGGGTTTTCTGGATTCGCAGAGCGGCCGGGAACATTGGGAAAGTCGCCGTCGGGCGTCGCGTGAGGCTCGAACACGGCCACATCTTCAAATCCGTCCGCCTTCAAAATCGGCACGACGGATGCGGCACCAACGCCGTGCAAGGGGCTATAGAGCACGCGCAATTGACGTGGCCCTTCAAATCGTTCCCGCAAAACAGCTTGCTGATAAGCTTGATCGATTTCTCGTGTGCAAATAATGATTTTTCCGTCTCGTAGAGCCTCTAGAAATGGCTGGCAACGAATCTCCCGCACCGCCATCACGCGATCGATAATTCCCTGATCGTGAGGTGGCAGAACCTGTCCGCCGGTGGACCAATAGACTTTGACTGCGTTGTCCGAAGGCGGATTATGACTAGCAGTTACCATAATGCCGCAACTTGATTTCGTGTGGCGCACCAAAAACGACAATTGTGGTGTGCTGCGAAATTCATCTAAAAAATAGATCCGCAAACCTGCGGCAACCAAAACGCCTGCGCACAATTCGGCAAAATGGCGAGACCGATGGCGGGTATCATAGGCAATGGCACACGAGGGGGGCTCGGGCTTATTCCACTGACTCAAGACGTAATCCGCCACGCCTTGAGCACTTTCCCCAATGGTTCGGTCATTGATGGCATTGGTGCCGATCGGGTACATCCGCCCGCGGCGACCGCCGGTACCAAACGGTATGATGGTCCAGAACACATCGTCCAATGTCTTCCAGTCCGCTCGACGAATATGATCGATCAATAGCTCGCGGTACGGCGCATAGCTAGGCTCTTCTAGCCACCGGCGCATGTTATCTCGAGCGCTGGCAGACAACGACTTTTCCGCTACAGCCTGATCCAGAACCGTCAACCATGCATCCATGGCACTCGCACCTCCCTGCTATTTTGCCGCCACGAGTGCAGGCTGGTGCTGCAAATAATCCGCAGCAATATTGAAAACTTCCTCCAGGTAATAATCCCGTTTAATACGAGGCTGCTGGGGATCCCCGGGAGGTTCTGGATGCGCGGCATTCTCCGGATCGACCATCTCCTCAGATGTCTGTTCCTTCTGCCACGCCACAAACTTCTCCCACTGCAAAGGGACCATGTTGCGCTTCGAGGACTTCTGGAATAGGGCGATGCGGCGTTCCACGCGAGCGAAATCGGGGGAAGCCTTAATGCGCTCGGCGGATGCCGCACGTAAAGCCTCCACGAGCGAATCGGAAACATATCCCTCGACGAGCTGATAGTCACACGCCGGAATCTCATCGAAGGCTAATGCATATTTCAATTCCGATTCGCCTTTGGACAGATGGGCCGAAAGTGAGGGGATCACAATGTCGGAAACCACACCCCGATTCTGCGTGCTCGCACCGCTCGGACGATAAAACTGCTGCATGGTAATTTTGACGGCTCCCAGATTCACCGCTTCGCTGAACTTCATCACCGTGGGGCCGATGTCGACCAGAGTTTGAACGGTGCCTTTACCATGGGTCGACGGATCTCCGATCACCAACCCGCGACGATAATCTTGGATCGCCCCGGCAAGGATCTCGCTTGCGCTGGCACTAAAACGGCTCACCAATACAATCAAAGGTCCACTCCATGCCGCTCCGGGTTCTAGATCGCGGTGCACTTCGACATGCCCTGCCGAATCTTTCACTTGCACGATGGGGCCTTGGTCCAGAAACAATCCCGTGACAGCAATGGCTTCGCTGAGACTCCCACCTCCGTTGCGCCGCAAATCGAGCACTACCAAATCCACTTTTTCCTGCTGGAAGCGCTCGAGTAATTGCCGCACATCGCGGGCGCTGCTGCGGAAATGACCGTTGTTATGCCGTGCTCCCTCGATATCCAAATAGAAACTGGGCAAATCGATGACTCCGATACGGTATGGATTTCCATCCGGTTTCTTTCCGTGGGAGAAGACTTCGCCCGTAGCCGCGTTTTCTTGGAGCTCGATCCGCGCGCGGGTGATTTTGATGATACGCACATCGCTTTCCCCTTCGCGCAGCACACCGAGTCGCACCACGGTACCTTCCTTTCCGCGAATCAAATCGATAATGTCATCGAGCTTCATGTCGACCACATCCACCATCGGGCCGTCATCGCCTTGCCCGACACTGACAATTCGGTCGTTGGCTCTTAGTTCGCCCCCCTTGGCGGCTGCACCACCAGGAATAATGCGCCGAATCACTGCGTAACCATCGCGCGACTCTAATTCCGCTCCGATCCCCTGATAATTAAGCGACATGCGGATCTGGAAATCTTCATACGTGGACGGTGAAAAATACGACGAGTGGGGATCATAGCAAATGGCTAGTGCATTCAAATAGCGTTCCAATACATTATCCGATGTGGTTTGTTCCGCATTGTTTAACCAGTTCTTATATCGGCGTCGTACGATGTCACGTACGGCCTGGTCGTTGTCATTATTCAGTTTCAAGCGGAGGCACTCGTACTTGAGCCGCTTCTGCCAGCGGTCTTTCGCCTCAGCTTCATCGGCTGGAAACGCCAACTGCTCGGCATCCAGTAACAGCTCCTCGTCCTTGGTGAAATCCAGCGGGCTTGCCAGAAACTCCTCAGTCCACGCATAGCGTTGGCGAACGCGCTCTTGGTAACGGCGGAAAACGCGATGGGCAAACGACACATCTAAGCGCTGCAAGGCATCATCGAGTGCGTTGCGATCGGAACGAAACTCGTCGACATCGCTGGCTAAAAACACCGTCTTTTGCGGATCAAGTTCCTCGAGAAACTCATCAAATAGCCGCCGCGATATCTCGTCATCCAGCACATGCTTCGAAATCTGCTGCCGCGTCAAAAAATAGGTTACATAGAAGGTCACTTGGCGACTGCGCGGCGGTGGCTCGCTGGGCAAATCAACAGCCCACGTGGTACTGATCGCCACGCACAACCAAAGGATCGCACCCCAGCAACAACGGCGCCAGTGGCTCTCTATCATTCGTCACTGCTCCTTTTTCGAGCTCGACATTCAGCTCGATACACTCGGCTGCCACCCTGCGAATCGGTTTTCTTTGGACCAATCGCCTTTTCCCAGGCGACGTTCCTTCCCATGCACCTTACCATTGTGAAGCATTCTTCGAATAACAGCTAGACGAGATGTTTTAAGGTCGGCCACTGTGTACCCAAACGGGTGCCATTGCCATGACGACCCGTTCGCCCTGCAACATTCCGAGCAAGCAAAGCGACTGACCGATCAGGTGCGCCCGTCGTGGTTCAATAGCGCGTACAGCCTGTAGCTCGGCGTACCACGGTTGGGTCCAGCCGCCGGTACGCCACGGCAGACCGATGGTGTGAGACTCTTCGTCCGACTCGGTTTCGAGCAGCACTTCCAGGAAACTGCGTGATCGCGGTAAGACGCGCACCTGGTATTTACCCTCTTCCAAACCAGCTTGTGCAGCGACGAACCGCACGGCGTCGCCAAGACCGCCGATTTGATCTACGAGCCCCAGTTCGAGGGCTTGCCGTCCCGTATAGACGCGTCCGCCGGCCAAGTCCTCGATGTCCTTTTTCAGGCGCTCTCCGCGCGCGGCGGTTACCTGCGCTTTGAACCCGGCATAGACTTCATCCATCCATTCTTGTAGCCGCTGCCGTTCCGATGGAGAAAACTTTTCGGCCGACAGCAACATCCCCGCATGCGCTCCTCGCTGCACCCCATGCCACTGGATCCCCAATTTGTCCCATAATCCGCGTGTGGCCAACTTTCCTCCCACGACGCCAATCGATCCGGTGATCGTCGTCTCTTCCGCAAAGATCGTGTCGACGCCACAGGCGACATAATAACCGCCACTACCCGCGACATTGCCCATGGAGACAACAATGGGCTTATTGCGTTTGACGTGCCGGGTGGCTTGCAAGATCGTTTCGCTTGCCACGACCGAGCCGCCCGGCGAGTCAACACGAAGGACCACAGCCTTGATCGACGCATCGTTAGCTGCTTCATCCAGGGCTCGCCGGATCACTGTACCGTACGCAGCCGGTCCACCCAGGAGCTCCCACGGGTCTGAGCGACCGGTACCCGGCGTTATTGGACCTTCGACATAAATGACCGCGACAGCGTCTTGTGTCGATGGCTTCGGTTTCGAGCCACCCAACAACTCGGCATAAAATTGCAATATTCCAAGGGGAGATGACAAATCGATTTTCTTGGCGGCCGGACGCCCGTATCGTTTGTCAAGCTGGATATCGTCACCATGAGTGGTTTTCAAAAAGGCCAAAAAATCCTCAGCATACTCGACCGCATCGACAATTCCCTCCCGAACCGCATCGCTAGCGCTAAACAGCCCACGATCCACCCAACTGCGAACTTTTTCCGGAGGTACCTTCCGTCCTTCACCGATGAGCTTCACATAAGTGGCGAAAATCCCATCGGTCAACCACTCGAGGTTCTCTTTGGCTTCGACGCTCGGTTCAGACCGCGTGAAAATTTCCGCCGCGCTCTTATACGCCCCGCAGCTCAGATAGTCTGGCTCGATACCCATCTTATCCAACAAGCCCCGCAAATAGGGAGATTCAGCGTAAATCCCCGTGATCCAGATGTCTCCCGTGGGTGTAATACTCAAGCGTGATACGCCCGACAACAACACATACTGCTCCATGGTGAGGTTGTCGACGTGCGCATAGACCGCTTTCCCCCGCTGTTTGATTTCCTCCAACAACCGTCGGACCTCTTCGGTTTGCGCCGAGCCCAACCCTAACGAGCCGACGCGTAGAACCAAAGCGGCCACCTTCGAGTCGTCACGCGCTTGTTTGAGTCGCTCGACCAACGACCGAAACGAAAGCGTCTGGCCACCAAACAACGCCGCAAACTCATCCTGCGTTTCCGACTCCGTTACCACCACCGGCACCGATACGAACGCTACCGTCTTAGCCGTAGCATCCTTTGCAGTTCTTTCTTGCCCCACGAGCAAAGAAGACCCGGTAATCAAGAGCGTTCCGCAAAGAAACGGAATCCGCCAATTGGTTCGTCTCGTTGATTGCAGCAACATAGTTTGCCTCTTTCAAAAAGAATCTTTCGACTCCGCACTACGCGCCGGGACACATACGAGCATGGAATACTGATATGTTATTCGGGCAAGGCCTCATTTTATTGCAGTCACAACGGCTAGCAACACGGGTACAACAGGAGCCTGGACGCTACCGTTCGCGGAAAAAGCCGCTCGTTCGTCCGTCGGAAATTCTTCATATCCGCTCACTCGATCTCCACTTAGGCTAGCGCACCGTGCACCATGCGTTGGCTCTGTCGTTGCGTTATATCAGTTCAGAGCCGGAGCTGCCACATAATGGAACCGTCAGACCGACGTGCTGAAGCAGCTTACGCGTTCACGACGTGCGTCTTATTCACCTAAAGCCGAACCTCATACTGCATAGAAACCTGTATCCCAGAATTGCGCAGCCACGTCGTTTTAGCAAAGGTCATGGTAAACAATTGCACCCGTTTCTACTACAAGATTCACCGCATGAATTACGGGGCGTCACTTGCCGGTACTCTCCCCGTCATTTCCAGATACCCGTAACCCTTGACCGACCGGCCTTGCCAGAATCCATGTACGTCCACAGCACCTTCCCAATATGCCATTCCGGTCGTTGCTTGAGTTTGCATTTCCTGCGCTTCAAAGACAGCATGAACGTTTAGCGATAAGCCATGTTGAGGTAGTTCCACTTTCCATTGCATGGGGTACCGCCCACCCGTCCCGGGAGATTTCCATACATGTCCCGGCTCGAGTCGGAATTGATCGTTCGACAACGTCTCGTGGCGGCCGTCGGCGTATACCATCGTTCCCGAAGGAGCCGGATCCCGCTGACCGTTTCGCTGACGAATCTGGTAGAGCATTAACTCCGTCCCGTCCGCTAACTGAATGCTGAACCAGTCCCACCCTTCTTGAGATTCTTCCAGGAAACTGGAGCTAAATTCGTGGTCCATCCAACTTTCGCCGCGGACCGGCAGCCGTTTGCCGTCGAGTTCCAACTGGCCTTTTGTTTCCAGTCGAGTAAACGAGTAATAATAGGAAGCGTTGCCCGGCGAGGAACCTTTTCGGCTCAGCCCCTGCTCACCGTGCAAGACAAGCTCTTTAACAGAAAGAAGCTCCAGATCCAAGCGAAAATCGTCAGCTTGTGCCTTCAAAATATGTCGTGTGGTGCAGCCGCTTGGATCCGATTCGATAGAAAGTTCCCAATCTCCATTCCAGACGCGGCTTGCGGCCCGCTCGGCGCCAGCCCAGCCCGGTCCCTTGCGGTGAACCCTCTGCCAAAATCGATGGCGACGCCGGTTTACGTCCGATACCGCTAGATGTGCGATGTAGATGTCGCGGACGGCCCACGATGACGGATTTGCCGGTTCAACACGAATTCCCGTACGGAAAAACGTCAACTGGTAGCCATACCGCCTTCCTTGGGTGTCCCAAAGATTGCCTGTGTAATACCACCACTCGATACGATAGTCTGGGTGCGGTCCGTGGTCATCCGGAAACTGCCACATGCGGGGCCGCTCGGCACGCAACCATCGATCCTCGACGACTTCGGCCACACTCGATTCCGAAGGACCAACCGCCGGAAATGGTAATTCGGATCGATCCTTACACCCCGTGGGCACCGCCCACGCGGCTCCTAAAATCATCATCACCGGCCATGACCATCTTTGGCTGGGCGTTTGTCGCTCATTCCACATCTTCGAATGCCAATGTCCGGTCGCTCTCAGTTCGATTCTTCGACCACCGCATCTTTGCCAACTGCACTACAGGATGCGGATGCCGCTTTGCTGCAGATCGCGAATGCCATCTATTCTTCGCGGAGGACTACAACCGGATCCATCATAGCGGCCGCCTGGGCCGGCCACCAGCCGCACACCAACGCCGTTGCCAGTACCATCACCAACGACTGCCACAAAAAGTCCCAAGGCAAATGGAATTGAATCGTCCACCCAAACGACTGAACATTAATGACGTAAATAAGAACCCAAGCCAACACCAATCCGATACACCAACCAAGAATATAGCTAAGCAATGTCACGATTAACGACTTGAAAAATACTATGAGCCGAACGCCGTAGGGCGTTAATCCTAGACAAGCCAACAGAGCTATTTCATGCCGTCGCAGTCGAACGAGCCGAAAAAGCGCCGCTACAATTCCTACGATAGCTACGAACAGAGCAATGACTAACAAGGCATAGGTAATTGCAAAAGTACTATCAAAAATCTTTAACGCCTCCTCGCGAAGATCTTTATTTGTCACAAAATAGAGAAGATGTCTGTCTTTTAATAATTCGATCATCGTAGCGCGTAGTTTTTCTACATCGGTGCCCGGACGAACGTAAAGCGAAAGTGCCATGGGAGCCCGTTGGGGATGTTCGTCGTCGAACAGGCGCTGATAAAGATCAAAGTCGATTAATATGGTTCCCAGGTTGCTAGAATAATCATAGTAGACCGCCCCAACGGGCAGCTCGACGCGACCTCGAGGAGTATCCAACGAAACGTGATCTCCCGGGTACTTCTCGTACCTTAAAGAGAAACTCTCGGAAATCAACACCAGCGGCTTATTCGTCTGGATCCAACTACGGAGCTTGGGGACGGCATCGGCTGGCTCTTTGAAGCGAATGCGACCACGATCCAACAGCACCTTTAAGTCACTGGTATCCAGGCGGATGGTGGATCGGCCGTAAGGAATTTGACGGGAGCTATACCAGGCTACGGCTTCGACCTCAGGCCGTTGCCGCGCGCATTGGACGACCTCTGAGTCGAGGGTAGCCGACCAGAGAGTGGCCGAACTCATGATGGGCTTGATGACTAGGTCGGAAGTCAATACCGAGTCGAGCCAATAGACGACCGTGGTACGAAAACTACCGACCATAATGGCGATGGCAAACATCATTCCCAGAGCCATCGCCAGTGCGGCGACCGAGGTGCTGAGCGTGCTGCGACTACCGGACAATTGAAAGATAGCTAAGCGGAGTGCTAGCCACCGCGGGTTTCGGACATAGCGCCGCGTCAGCGCCGCCAGGACTACCAGGGCCATCGGTGTTAGAGCGGCAATCGCCATAGCCCACGACAGGGCCGCCACGTAACCTCCTAAAGGCAACCCATCGACAGGCGGGATCTGGACGGCGAAGGCTCCCAGCACCAGGCCCAGTATCGCCAGGCGCCACGGCAACCGCGTGCCGCTCGAGACCGGGAGGTAAACGTCGCGAAGAACCACGAGCGGATCGAGCGAAGCCGCCTGCCAAGCCGGGCCCGCCGCAGCTACGATCGCCACGAGTAGGGCCAAAACACTACAGCGCAGCGACTCCCACCCGAAAAGCACCAGAGGTTTTGCGGCGGCTTCCGCGACGGCTGCTACATAGAACGTTTCGACCGTTTGGCTAGTCGCCTTGACGGCCCCTCGCGCCAGAAAATGGCCCAGCGGGATTCCTAGGCAAATGCCGACGGCTGCCACGAGGGCCGCCTCAACAACGAACATCCGGGCGACCGCCGTGCGTGGTGTGCCTAAGGCCAGAAGAACGGCAATTTCTTGTCGCCGACTGGTGACCGAATAACTGACCGTGGTTGCCACCAAAAACAAGCCTACCACCAGCGCCACCAGGCTAAGCGCTGTCAAATTAAATTGAAAAGCGGCTACCATCGTTTGCGTGCGTCCCAAGCGCGATGCGGGCGGCTCGAGCACCAGTCCCGAGGGTAACCGCGACCGTATCGCTTCGAAAACTTCTGTGAAATCCCGTGCGGCATGCAAACGAATATCGATTGCGTCCAGGAAACCCAGCCTTCCGGTTACCGACTGAACAACCGACAGGTCCATCAGCGCGAAATTTCCCTGCCAGGTGCGGGCCGGTCCGGTGTCGCGGAGCAACCCGCGCACTCGAAACGCTTCCACCCGGCTACCAAACGCCAGTCGGACGGGATCGCCGATACGGATGCCATGTTTGCGGGCAAAGCGTTCCGTGAGCACAATCGAATCCGGCTCGATCAACAACTCCAACATCCGCAATCGTTCCGGCCTGTCCCTATACGTGTCGTGCCACTGCCATACTTCGTAGCGACGTATCTGCTGATCCTGAAGTACGTCCACTCCCAAGACGAGCAACACTTCACCGCGTGCTAGGGGTTGGCGCCGTTCAGCCAGTTGTTCGACTTCCGGGCTTACCAACATCGCATAGGCTTCGAGCACCGGGGAAATGGTGCCGAACTGCTCCAGCCACCGCAGGTCGTTCAACTGCCGTTCAGCGAACGGCCCCGAGGCGCCATAGATGCGCAGATCGGTTTGACCTCCCAACGAGTCCGTGGCTGCTACGAAAGCTTCGAGAACCGCCACGTTCGCTAACCGAATCGCCAGGATCACCGCCACGCCGAGCGCCATACCGACTGCTGCCGGAGCGGCGCGCAGGGGTCGGCGGCCAAGCGGTCGCAGGACGAACCCTTTAACGATGGTCCACGCCGTCACGTACGTCGATCCCGTCGATCTGGCCGTCTCGCATTCGCAAAATGCGAGCGGCCACAGCCGCTGCCTCGGGCGAGTGAGTAGCCAGCAACACGGTTATACCTTCGCGGCGGTTCAGCTCCACCAACAGCTCCAAAATCCGCCGGCCGTTGGCGCTATCCAGACTTCCTGTCGGCTCGTCTGCCAGCAAGACCCGAGGACGGTGCACTATCGCGCGGACAACCGCCACACGCTGCATCTCGCCCCCAGACAGTTGGCTCGGATAATGATCGGTGCGCTCGGCCAATCCCACCCATTCCAGCCACCGGCGTGCCTCTCGGCGCGCGTCGTTTAAGTGAGATCCTTCCAGCAGCAACGGCAAAACCGCATTTTCCCAAACCGTCAACGTGGGTAGCAGGTGATACGATTGGAACACGAACCCCACCTTGCGCCGCCGCACGGCCGCACGCTCGGCCGCAGACAATTGATCCAGACGCTCTCCGGCCAGCCACACCGCACCTCGCGTCGGGCGGTCCATCGCCCCGATCACGTGTAACAGCGTCGACTTGCCACATCCGGATGGCCCCCACAACGCGACGAACTCGCCCGACTCGATCTGTAACGAAATGCCACGCAGAGCCTCGATCCCCCCACCGGGCCCCGGATACCATTTATAAACGTTTTCCAAAAGAACTCCGGTCATTGTCGTTTTTGCTGTCGCTCAACTTCTGAAGGATCGGTGTGCCTTGCCATTCATTGTCCAACATGGCCCTCGAGGTGTCGAGGTGCACTTTACCCGGCGCAAACAGCCGGGTCCTACCGCCAGTGACGAACCACGCCAGAGTCAACCCGCACATCGTTACCCCAGCGGATAAGGATAGCGGGCCAGAATGGCATCCACGCGCCGCAAGACCTCTTCGTCCAACACCAGGTCGGCTGCGGGAACGATTTGCTCGAATTGTTCCAATGAATTTGTGCCGATAACAGTGGAAGCCACAAAATCGTGCTGCTTGGACCAGGCCACGGCCAAAACTCCGGGATGAACACCCAGTTCAGCAGCCAGTTCCACCAACTCAGCCGTGACGGCCAGGCTCTTTTCATTAACGAACCGGCGAGCCATCGCCTGCTGCCGCTCACCCATGTGGCGATACTGCATGAAGCGAGCCTCTGCGGGGGGCTCCGGTTGGTTGTATTTGCCCGTGAGCACTCCGCCCGCCATGGGCGAATAGGCGAGCAGGCTCACCTGTTCACGCCGGCAAATCTCGGCCAGTGCATCCTCGAAGCGACGATTCAAAAGACTATAGTTGTTTTGGACCGACTCATAGCGATTCCAGCCATGAAGATCTGCCACCCACAGCGACTTCATTAATCCCCAGGCAGTCTCATTGCTACAGCCGATGTAACGCACCAAACCTTCGTCGATGAGCTCGTTGAGCGCTTCGAGCGTAGCCTCATAGGGAAAATCGGGGTCCGGCCAATGGGTTTGATACAGATCGATGTAATCGGTTTGCAGCCGCCGCAAACTCCCCTCAATCGCTCGGCGGATGTGATGCCGATCGATTGCCGTGCGGCCCGATCGCACTGGCGGCACGAACCATCCGTGTCCGGGGCCGCAGAATTTGGTGGCAATAAAGACGCTTTCTCGGGGCCGTGCCACAAGCCAGCGCCCCAGAATTTCCTCACTTCGATGTACGTAACTAGCATCCGGAGGTACCGGGTAAATTTCCGCTGTGTCAAAAAAGTCGATCCCGGCATCAACGGCTCGATCCAAAATACGGAGCGATTCCGATTCGCTACAGGTCGAACCGAACGTCATGGTACCCAACGCGATTTCCGACACTACCAAGCTTGAGCGGCCGATGCGGCGTCGTTTCATACTTGAGCGACCTCCGGTTGTGATACGTGCTGATCGATCGGCCAATGGGGAGGGTTTTTCCAGAAACGCCGAGTAAAATACCATACGCGACGCCGCGGGTCTCGGCAACCGGCTCTGGGGGACTCAAGCGGCACGAAATGGCTGTAGGGTACTTGGCAAAGTGGTACATATTATACATATTTAACGCCTGGCGGGAGTCGCTCCATGCGTCTTGCGCTCCACACCGACTATGCCCTCCGCACATTGATGTACCTGGCTGTCGTCGGACGACGAGCCACGGCACGTGAGGTCGCCGAATTCTATGGAATTTCCACCGACCATGTGGCCAAAGTGGTGAACCAGTTAGCCCGGCGAGGTTTTGTTCACAGTGTGCGTGGGGCGGGCGGCGGTATTTGGCTGAGCCGGCCGGCGGAACACATTTCCGTCGGCGAAGTGATCCAAGCCATGGAAGGTGCCTTGCACTTGCTGGACTGCGCCGGCTCGGAAGGTGTTTGTGTCATCGAGTCGTATTGCAAGCTCCGGCGTGTGCTCCAGGAGGCCGAACGGCGGCAAGTCGAATACCTCCAGAGCGTCAAACTCAGTGACGTTCTGCCTCAGCCGCAACAAATCGTGCGCACGCGACGCGACTCGCGCCAGGCGGCTCCACGGGGGCGCCGCCAGAAACGTTCCTAACTAAAGCTGTGGAGGTCCAAATGATGCTGCACAACAGGTTGAAGATGGCTGTCGCCGGAGTGCTCGCGGTCGCCATGGGCTGGGTGACCCCAAATGGTTCGGGTGATGAGCCGGATCCGGCAGTGGAACGGACGCGAAAAACGGTTCGCATGCTCGACGACGTCTATAAAACGGCGGTGGTGCTCATCACCGACAAATACGTCCATGATGAAGGCGATTTCCCCGCCGGAAGCGCCGCGATCGCTTTATTCGATGTGATCCGCAAGAAAGGTTGGCACGACGTTCGGTTACTGGACGTAAGCGGTGAGCCCTACAACGATGCCAATGTTCCACGCGATGTGTTCGAAAAAGAAGCCGCGCGGCAGTTGCTAAATGGTCAAAACTATGTCGAAAAAATCGAATCAACCTCCGATGGCAGGTACTTGCGAGCCGCTACGGCCATTCCCGTTGTGATGCCCAAGTGCGCCATGTGCCACCCGCACTACAAAGACGTACCCACGGGTCGAGCCGTCGGGATGCTGAGCTATCGGCTCCGTATCGAATAGCAACCGGGGTGCCGGTGCGTGCATCGCACATCGACTCGCGGCACGCCAAGCGACACGTGTGTTTCATGCGAGCGATCGGGGTTCCTGGGGGCGGCCCCTCCCGGTCGCTCCTTTTTTAACTGGATATTCCGAAGCCATTTCGAAGCGCGAACCGAACTTTTGGACCACGTTTGGCGCGGCCCGACACATCAGAGCGGTTACCGTAAAGAAGCGGCCACATGTGTATTCACATTACTCTGCGCCTTTGCTGTACGGCCTGAAAAACCAGCCGAATCACGCGGCTAGTCGTATCAGCCACCAGGTGAGGGCAAGGACTTTTTCCAAGTTTCGATCGCCATCGCTAACCTCGTTTCATTCATTTTCTAGGATCTTTTGACGAAAGGCTTTGCGGCGATCGCCGGGGGAAGCTCTTTGTTGAAGGTCATCCCGGGGCGAGTCGCTACCGTCGCAAAGCTCCGGGTGCGAAAGCCCCCAAGAGCACAGCTCGATGAACGTATGCAGCCATAAAATCACATGAAATGCGCCGGCATTGCTCCACAGGTTACGCACCTGTGGTTGCCTAGCCCCTAAACTTCCTTCAGGCCCTTAAATCTCTGCTTGATGGTCCACCGGTCGGCGAACGCTTTCAGAATCTCTTTGACACAAGCATTCGGATCGGCGCAGTAAATGGCACACCAATCTTCCCTCACCCTAACCAGCACCACGCGAATCACGCCGCCAGACAATGGATGCGTTGCTAGGAAGCTCTTGGAGCTTAAGGTCACCTCTTTGTTCTACAATGTATATCGAATCTTCCGCCAACCACGCCCCTCTGTGGGGCATGCTCGGCGAGGTCAATGGGCTCCGGGCCATACTTCCGCGGACGTCCGTGACGCGCCTCACTTTCGAAACCGGTGGGGGAAAACTCCTCGGGTAGGAAGTCTTCTGCAACCGACTGAACAGCGTCACACCTTGCTCGAGCAAGCGACGGAACAAGGAACGATTGGCATACTCCCCGTCGAACAAAACCGACACCCTTTTCCGTACAGCTTTCACGACATCGGCCGCACGTTCGATTAACTCGGCTGCCTGCTTGAGCGTGGTGTGAAACTTCCCACCGCGCTCCGCCGGAATCGAGTTCAACGACGGCTTCCGTAAGTAAAGCAGCGTCTCCAACGGCAAGACCAAAGGACCAGATTCCAGATGCCGCACTGCCAGCGATAACGTCATCCAGATGTGACCATAGAGAAATTCCTCATTGGCTGTGCCAGGACTGCGGTTGCGATGCACATTGGGTCTCTGCACACATTGAACATATCGCTTCGTAGGCGCACCATTTACCACCAGAAGCACGCGATCTGCAAGTGGCAGCTTCTCCTGTACAAACTCCAGCACTGTGCAAGACACATCTTTGAGCTTCTTCCGCACGGAGTTTAGAAAGTACTAGTACTCTGGGTAGCCGGTGCTGAAGAGCGACGGCCGTAGCCGATTGTTGACGGTGCGAGTGCCTTGCGTGAAAAGTATCCCGGCCAGACTTTGGGGGCAGTCGCCAGCGATTGCGGTCGTCCAAGGCGCCCACTAGCCGTTGGGTTCCTTCATCCCACAGCTTCGGAAACGCAAAAATTGCTACGGTCCATCCGTGGCCCGCCCGTAACTGGACATGATTTTCCCTTAAAGAGTGTCGAGAGCGCATTTTTACGGGAAACCATGTCTTTCAGAGAGTGCGGCATACGCGCAAAAGAGCGATCCGTAATGGCTAGATGGTGGGGCGGTTTGCGGAAAAGCCCTTTCCCACTCGGCGCGGTCCAAAGCATGGAAATACGCGGCCGGCCGTTGCATCATTGTCTCGCCACGAGCATCACCAAGTATCTTGAAGTACCAAAAATGGCAAGAGGCGAGCTTTGCAATAACGTCTCAACCGGCCTTCGCCTGCCCTCCTTACGCAGGGCCATTGAATCGCTGCGCCTTTGTGCCCTCTTCGCAGATCCTGAGCACCCGGCCTATTTGCGCGCTCGATTTGCCGCCGAGCGGTAACGTAAAGCCGGCGCGTAGTCTTCAACTTGCGGCACTGGCGACCGTCATCCCAACAGCAACCCCTCGGCTTTCACCACGGTCCCACAATGGACTAATTCGCGCCCGTTGGTAGTGGCTACGCACAAGGCTCCGCTTGGGTCGATTCCTTGGCACTGGCCGACCAATAGACGTTTACCCACGTCGATTTCCACATAGCGTCCTACCAAAATGCAGTGGTAACGCCACTCGTCGAAGAACCGATCCCGGTCCTTGGACAGGAGTTCGAGCACCTGGAACCATTCACTGAGGATGTCAATTACGAGGGGGACCCGCGGAAGGTACTCGCCACAAGCATCGATCCACGAAGTCGCTCGTTGTTGAATGTCACCCGGGGCATCTTTGAGTGAGTTGTTGATATTCAGTCCGACGCCGATAACATATCGCGGATGAAACGACGCGGCTTTTTCGACGAGAATCCCGCCGAGTTTTCGGTCGGCCATCCACACGTCATTGGGCCACTTGAGTCCAACCGCGCTTTTTGGGTGTCGCTGCTCCAATGCGCGCGTCACCGCTAAACCAGCAGCCAGCGGAAGGAGCGAATCCGGTACGCCACGCAGCGAAGCGTTCGATGGTACCCACGAAAACGTCAAAGCGCCCTCGGCGGCCCACCACCGATTGCTTCCCCGCCCCCGACCGCGGAGCTGATGGCGTGTCAAAACCAAGAAGGGCGAATCGTCGACCCGAGTGCGGCATCGGTCCAGCGCTACATCGTTAGTAGAGCCGATCGTCTCATGATAGACCAAATGCGCCGGATGAATCGCAGCCGCCAGTCGACCTAAGTCCCAATCCATGGCTGGTCCACACCGTGATAGATACCGCACCACACCGCAGGGCGACGAAAACTTACGCTCCTTCCCTTCGGCCGTGATTAACACGGGCGATCCAAAACAAAATCGATGATACCATGCAGCGCAGCGACGCTCGGCGAATGTTCGTAAAGTCTCAATGTCTGGCGTGCCAAGTCGGCATACTTTGCGGCACGCTGCCAGGAACGCTGTAGCGCCCCCGTTTCCTCCAAACAAGACAACCAGTAGTCCATGGTGCTTGCCAACGGCCGCCCGTGGGCCTGCTTGGATCCGCCACTAGCGGCGCTCGTATAAAAGCCGTCATTCGAATCGAACCGCGCAGCTAAATCCCGTCGGCGATCCGGTGAGAGCTTTTGCCAAAGATAAATCCACGGGAGGCTAACGACCCGCTGAGCAGCATCACGTCCTAACGACTTCCCTGCCACGGATTCGTTTCCCAATAAATCGAGTAGATCATCTGTAATCTGAAAAGCAATACCCAGCACACGCCCAAATTCAGCCCAACGTGTAACCTCTATTTCCGGTTTGTCGGCCAACAGGGCTCCCAGCTCACAACTACATGCACACAAGGCGCCTGTCTTTGCCGAGACGATTTCCAGGTATTGAGGTTCCTCCAGGTCAAGCATTCCTCGAGCCCAGTGCTGCCGCAATTCGCCGGCGCAAACGGTGTTGGTAGCTCGACCGATTCGAGCGCAGGCCCCGGCATTTCCCGTCGAGGAAGCAAGGTAAAAAGCGTGAGAGAAAAGGTAGTCGCCCAGTAAAATCGCTACGGAATGCCCCCAGCGGACATTTACCGTCGTTAGATGTCGCCGCAAAACTGCTTCATCTAATACGTCATCATGTAGCAGCGTGGCTGTGTGGATCATTTCCACTACAGCCGCCATCACATGATGCGCGGGGGTGACCGCCCCGCAGACCTTGGCTACCAGCAATAGCAGGGCCGGGCGCAGGCGTTTGCCACCCAGTTGGCGAGCGTGTTGCAAGAGCGGTCCCAACTGGGGGTCGGCCGTTGCAAGTTCGCGCGCTAAAATCGCTTCGACTTGCTCCAGATCCGAGACGATCGGCTGATAGAGCCTTTCTAACAGCGCGCGACGCGGGTTAGCTGGAGCATCGGTCGTCACGTCGTCTCCTCGCGTCGAAACAGCCCCGAGCGACCACCGGACTTCTCTTCCAATTGGATCGACGCGATGACCATCGACCGATCCACCGCCTTGCACATATCATAAATGGTCAAAGCAGCCACCGCCGCCGCGGTCATCGCCTCCATTTCCACCCCGGTTTTGGCCTCGGTCATTGCCTGCGCGACGATCTTCAAGTGTCGATCGTCTGCGAACTCGAACTCCACCGTCACCGCGTCCAGCGGCAAAAGATGGCACAGCGGGATAAGTTCCGCGGTTCGTTTAGCGGCTAGGATACCGGCTAAGCGAGCCACCTGGCAGACGTCCCCTTTGGCAATGGCACGCTCCTTGATCTGCTTGAGCGTATGAGGCTCCATACACACCAGAGCACTGGCTCGTGCCACGCGGCGCGTAACCGGCTTGTCGGATACGTCCACCATCCGAATGGCACCGCTCTCGTCAAAATGCGTGAACTCGTTCGAACTCATTTCCCGAAACCAGCCTGCGTATGCCGGACACCTGCTTAGTCACGAATGGCGGTATTCTATCAACGATCCAGTAACCGTGGACAGGACCGATCGTCGGGCGGCTACTTATCCTGTACTTAACCGCAGAAGCGCGGCAACTTTCACCTGCACCGCCACCGGCACGCCCGTACGTCTTCAAGGAACGGCAGGCGGCGGAGCGTACCGACCGAGCCCTATACATCTATTGGTGTGTGGAAAAGTACATCGTTCGTGCAGACACACAGAGCTTCGTGGGGACCAAGCGGCGCACGGAGAAAAGCGACAGAAAAAGCCAGGGGGATTCCCTGGCCATAGCAGAACTAGGACGATGTCTCAGCTGGCGTATGGTGGCCGTCACGGGGGTCCGCCGTGACGGTGGATCAAGGGGGAAGCGGCGACCGAGTGGAATCTAGCGGTGGTCAAACCAGCTCCTTTTTCGCCCCAATCAGGGTGCGCAACCGTTCGGCGAGCAAGCGAGCGTCGAACGGTTTCTTGAACGTTTCGTTGATGTTGGAGCGGTCGATGTTCGATGCGCTGCCGTCGTCCGGCAACAGGGCAATGAGGATCGTATCGGCGAAGTCAGCGTTCTTTCGCAGATTTTGGCAGATCTGTTGCGCTTCCACGCGGCCGATCGAGAAATCGACGATGATGCAATCCGGATGGAAACTTTCGGCCTGAATCCCAGCCTCAAAACCGCTGGCGGCTGTCGCGACTTTGAACGACTTTTCTGGTGGCAATTCCCGCTTCAGGTTCTCAATGAGGATCTGATCTTGGGCCACGATGAGCACCTTGGCGAGGGTTTCATCTTCCAAGTCGCCCAAGGGCATGCCGTGTTCCTTCAAGAATTTGATCAGATACTCACGCGGGATGCGGCGGTCTTGAGATCCGGGGATCCGGTAGCCTTTCAGGCGCCCCGAGTCGAACCATTTGCTGACCGTGCGCGGGGCCACTTTACAGATCTTGGCGACCTGTCCAGTAGTGAAAACCTTCATCGCAGGCTCTCCATTCGTCAATCGTTTGACTTTCATGCTCAAGTTCGGCCATGTGTGGGCGAACCGAGCGGATCTAGCCCCTTGTTCGCGCCGGTTGACTCGCTACGCCAACCGTACCGGCTGTGGGGACCGGTTTAACACGAACACCTGGGTCGGGGCAAACGGTGGTTTTGCTTCTGTCGCAGAATCGCAGTTCCCTCTGTTCTGCACCTCAGCAGTTACTTCGGCACGTTGGGCAGGGAAAATTGGGAATTTCCGTTCGACCGGCTTACACGGCATCTTGGGAATTCCCCACGCCCAAGCGCGACGTCGCAGCAGAGAAACACCAAAAGTCAGCTTGCGCGGTATGCTTACCGCAAGCCGGCAATCGGAGCGCCGACGGCGCCCCGGCAGGTGCCCCCCTGCGGATGTCCTGATGGGGCCAATCCGTTTGCCGAACCATCAACTGCGGTGGTTCGTCAACGGCGCCTCATCAGGAACCATCCGCAAGTTAATTTCGAATAGAGTGCGCGGCGTTCTTTAACTCGTTTGCACAACAGGCTTGACAAGTCCTCGTTACCGGCTTTTCCCAACCGATACGGTTAGCCGAATCGTTACAACCGGCACTCCAGCGTGAATGGTGCATCCAAAGGTGCTGGACCTAGCATGGTGCTACGATGAGCCGAGGCACCACGGTCGGCTATTGAACGTTCCCGCTGGCTATCTTAATGCTACGCTACAACCGGCGTCAGGAACGGGAAAAGCGGATAAATCGCTCGTTGAGTCGTGCGATGGTCCGCGTCGCGACGTCGGGTGCACAGGCGTGCATTTTGGTTGTACGTGCATAACCTCATCGTATTAACAACGTACCGCAAATTGTGAGTTTTCCGAAAAGGAGGGCATCCGTCGAGCTGCGTCGTTTGCGCCGTGCGCTGGCGTGGCGAACGTCGGGGGACGCGCGGCGAAGAAAACCTACCTTGGCAGGGGCGGCTCCTCGATCTGCCATCTGACAGGAGCCGGCTCGCAACTCGCCCGGCTGCAAGCAACAGCTTCGATTGGCTAAGGTACCGCTCCGTGACGGTCGCGGATCTCTAAAGCTGCGGCTCGATCTACCTTTCCTGGACGAATCGAAACGTTGACCACGTACTCTTCCACATATAGGGATGGGGATACGGCCAACCCGGACAGTAGTTCGCGTTCCAGATCCGTCGCAACTACCATTCACAGGCAGAGGCCTGTTGCATACCCACCGAGTAAACAAGTCGCCGAGTTGTGTTGGGAGTAGAATTTAGCCAGCTTCCCTAACCAGAGCCGTCGAGGCAATTTGGCCATCTTCACTTACATCGTCGAATCGGACCGAGACCCGCTTCGACACGCCGGATTCCTGCATCGTCACACCGTGCAGAGTATTGGCGGCGGTCATCGTTTTTTTCGAGTGCGTAACGATGACAAACTTGGTCCAGGCCAAGAAGTCATGCAATACGTCGATAAACCGCTCGATGTTCGCCTCATCAAACGGTGCGTCCACTTCGTCCAAGATACAAAACGGACTGGGGCGGTATTGGAAGATAGCCAGAAGCAAGGCTACTGCCGTCAACGCTCGTTCACCACCGCTTAGCAATGAGTTCGAGAATGTTGGTTTGCCAGGTGGTGTTGCCACAATATCCACTCCGGCTTCCAGGACGTCGACATTCGGTTCGAGGGCCAAGTCAGCTCGCCCGCCGCCAAATGCCTTGCGATAAATGGACTGAAAGTTTGCCCGAACAGCTTCTAAGGTTTCCAAGAACAATCGGCGACAATCGGAATTGGTCCTTTGAATAAGCCGCTCTAAGGACTGCTTGGCATGGCGAAGATCATCGTATTGGGCAGCCAGGTGGTTGTAGCGGCTCTCCAGAGACTCTAGTTCTTCCACGGCCTGGAGGTTGACGGCACCAAACTGTTGGATTTGCTGCCGGAGGTTTTCGATCTGGTTGGCCATGGCAGCGCGCTGTTCGGTTGATTGCTCCGATGCGGCCGTGCCCTGCCAATCGGTAATTTCGATTCCCAATTCATCGCGGACACGGGCCTCCAGCAACGAACGGGCCTGTCGCAGTTGTTCGACGTCCAGCTCCAGGCGGTGAGCGGTTTCTTGAAGCTGCTGTTGGCGGCGGAGCAGTTGTTGGATCGTTCGTTGCAGCCGCTGCCGGTGGATTTCCAAATCGCTTCGAGCCCGAACGGTGGTGTCGAGCAATTGTTCGAGCTGTTGCTTGTCCCAATAGAATTGAGCCAGCTCTGAGGTGGCCGTCAGAATTACTCGTTCGCTCAACCGCCTCCGTTCGGTAACGCGCTCCAAATTCCCACGCGCTTCATCAAGCACGCGGTGCACCTCGGCGCACGTCTCTTCGAGTTGCTGCAGTTGAGACTGAAGGGCTTCCAGACGTTGGCGGGCCGCGCTCAGTTCGATCTGTCGCTGCGCTCGGAGCTCGACTTGTTGTTGCCGTCTGCGGTCAGCACGGTCCCGCTCATCCAATGCTTTGGTGAGTTGCTCTTCCGTTTGCCGCAGTTGTTGTTCGCCTTCTTCGCGCTGCCGGCTTACGCTGCGCAGTTTTGCACCCAGCACGTCAATCAACTGAAGGGATTGCTGTTTCTTGCGTTCGGCTTGTTCCAGGCGGTTTCGGCACGCAGCTTGTTCATGAGAGGCAGCTTGAATCATCGCACGTTTTTGCACCAAAGCTTCGTGGGCGGTCCGCTCCTCTTCAACCAAACGCCGCATTTGGACTTCCAGTTGTTCGACGTGCTCAGCCCAGCGCCGCACTTCCAGCTCTGCTTCGGATGCCAATCGTTCTACGCGTGCCAGTTCGCTCCGGAGAGCTTGAATCTCGGTGCGACGCGTGATGGGTTGTTGGTCCGAAGGTCGAGGTCCCACGACAAGCCGCCCATCGCGTTCAAGAACCGCGCCGTCGAGTGTTACGAATCGCGCCCGGCCGGGGGTCGAGCGATGGCATTGCCACGCGATGGCCAGGGATTCGACTAAGTAGGTGCGCCCCAACAGATACTCGACCAAGAGACGGACATTGTGAGGGCATTCGACCATTCGGTCCAGTCGGCGGAGAACGCCAGGCCGGCCCTCCCAGCGGGCCGGACGCCGGTCGATACGCTGCGGCACATTCTGGAGGCTTACCAGATGCACGGGCCCTTTCAAATCGCCGGCCTGACTGGACCAATGCTCCAAAGCTTCGTTGGAAGTCAGCACCACCCATCGTGCCGCATCGCCGAGCGCCGCATCCACGTATGGCGCATCAAACGGTTCGCACTGCAATAGATCGGCGAGCGTACCTAGAATCTCGCTGTGTCCCCGATCGCGGTACTCCAGCAATTGCCGCTCCCCTGGCCCGATACTTTGGTCGTTCTGTTGCCACTCCTCCAGAAGCTTTAGCCGCTGTTCGATGGCCTGTTGGCTATGCCGCCATTGCAATGCCTCTTGGTGCCTTCGGTCATGGACACGTCGAGCTTGAGCCAACTCATGTTGGGCCTGTTGTACGGCGCGTTGTGCCGAATGGAGTTCAGCCGAAAGCTGCTCTTGCTCGGCCAGGAACCGACCCAATCGCTCCTGCCACTGCTCCAGTTCCCGCGACTGTTCATCTGCTTGCCGCAGGGCCTCGGCGCGATTCGCTTCTGCCGCCGCCAATTCGGCTCCTAGCCGACTCTCCTCACTACCCAGACGGCCGAGCAGCCGCATGATGTTGAGCTGTTCGAGTCGCAGGGCGTGAACCTGCTGATCGAGTTGAGCCCATTGGGAACTAAGATCTGCCAGCAATTGATCCTGCTCGCGGCAATCCTCTTGCAGCGCCAACCATCGGCGGTGCTGCTCTTCTACATGCATCCGCCCATGTTTGACGCGATCCTGTAACTGGTCAGCTCGACGCACGGCAGCTCGTTCGTGCTCAAGATGCAATCTGACTTCTTCATGGAGTTCGTCGAGTCGCGCTCGCTCCAATTCCGCCACTGATTGGCGTGCAGCAATCTGATCGCGCAAGGTTACCAACTGCTCTTGGCACGTGCGCCATTGCGTGTCCAGTTGCGCGGCTTGCTGTTCGAAGTCGTGCAACTGCCTTTCCAGCGATTCGCGCTCGGCGACAACCTGCCCCAACTTCTGCTGTTCCTCCTGGAGGCGCTTGTGGGCCTCGTCGAAGCGCCGTACCAATCGCTGCCAATCACACCAGGCTACCTCTGCCCGCAGTTGGCTAAGTTGTTCGCTTAGCTGCCGATACTGGCGAGCCTTTTCGGCTTGCGACCGAACCGTCTCCAACCTCTGCCGAACCTCGTCCACCAGATCGCCAAGCCGCAACAAATTCTGTTCGACACGCTCTAATCGCCGCTCGGCTTCTTGCCGCTTGGCCCGGAAGCGACTGATTCCGGCTGCTTCCTCAAATAGTGCCCGCCGTTCTTTGGGACTAGCTTGCAGCAGTTGATCGACTTTGCCCTGTTCGATGATGCTATAGGCATCGGTTCCCAAACCCGTGCCGCGAAACAGGTCGCGCACATCCTTCAATCGGCATGGCTGGCCATTGATAAGGTATTCACCTTCGCCGCTGCGGTAGACGCGCCGCGTAATCCGTACCTCATCGGCATCGATAGCCAAAAGTCGCTGGTGGTTATCAAAGAAGAGGGTCGCCTCGGCCATCCCCATCATTTTGCGGGCATTGGTCCCTTTAAAAATCACATCGGCCATCTCTTTTCCGCGCAGACTCTTGGCACTCTGCTCACCCAACACCCATCGGATCGCGTCCACCACATTGGACTTGCCCGACCCATTTGGTCCAACAATGACAGTGATACCCGGGGGGAACTCAAAACGCGTTTTGTCGGCAAAACTCTTAAAGCCGTATAGTTCCAATGCCTGCAGCATATCCAATCCATGCTGAGCTTGGGTCACTAGCCGAGCAGCGCACCGTGGAGGGCCTGCTGGCTAATCAAGAACGATCGCTTTTCCACCATCCGGCGATTGTACGCCACCAACTCTGGTCATTGACAGAGGAGGCTACGGGCGACGGCTCAGCCGTGTGGTCTTCTGATGAGCTAGCGCGGGCGGAGCGGTCGTTCGCCTCCGTGGGCAGCCGGTCGCGGAAAAGCTCTGGCACCGGCAGCAACGAGCGGTTGGCCGGCACCGAATCGTCCGGCGGTGACTCTTCGGTTCGTTGGAACGTGCGTCCGGCGAGCGGTTGCGCGTTTACTGCCAAGCGTGCCGACAGGAATCCCCCTACTTTGGCAGCACGAATCAGTTGAAACACGTCGTCATAACGAGCCCCCTGGCTGACCAGCGTACGAATCACATCGTCTAACCGGTACGAACAGACCACCTCGTGATCTTCTTCACCAGGCTCAAAGCGGATCACTTTTAGCTGGTGATCATCCAGCCGCTTGATCATCAGGCGCTTGCCGGCTAGGAGAAACGGAGGGGGAGTAAGTTGCAGGTCCGATCCGTAAAGTACGATTTCTTGTCGACGACTTCGGGCAAAATGAACCATTGGCTCGCCGCTCACGGGTAACACATGCAAGGCGAACGAATCACCGAGAAGCTCGCCTTTGATCATTGGGTCGCGCGGATTGCGAGCGTACATTGCCCGAAATGCTCCGTAGCGCGTTTCGGCACTCGGCTCGGAGAGCAACTCGTACAGCGCGTCATAGGCTTCCACGTGATCCAAGGTCGACAGGGCGGTCAGCGCATACCAACGAAAGGCACGATGCTTTCGAGCCGCTTGGGCCAACACCCGTACTCCTTCCGGTTCACCTAAGTATGCGATAGCCTCGGCAGCATAAAATTGCACCTCCGGGTCGCTGGAGGCCAGGCCTTTGCGAAGCACCTCCAGTCCATCTTTGCCGATCGCCTCTAATTCCAACGCAGCTTCTGCGGACGTAGTGGGCTCCAGTAGTTTGCCTTCCAACCGCTGCAAACGCAGCGCTCGGTCCGTGGAGGATTCCGGAAGGGGGATGCTGCGTACTACCCGCATGTAACGTGCGACGTTGTTACGGTAGCGCGGTGGTATGGAAAGTTCGATGTAATTGGAATTAAGGGGCCGAGCCACCCCTTTTTTGTCGCCATTTTCGTAGTGATAAAAGCGCTCGTTGATCGCTGCCCCAATCTGCGCACTGGCACGCACCGAAGCGGCGTTCTCTCGAAGAGCCAGTCCCAGTTTCCGAGAAATGAGCGATACGCCGCCACCGAGCACACGCCCGCGGACCCATTGCTCGGGCCGCGCCGTTCCCGGTTCCTCGAACACTGCGTCGACCAACACGTCCCCGCCAGCCAACGCATCGACGTCCCCCTGACGCACCTGGTGGTAAACCAGGGCTACCTGCCGCAAACGAGCTTGCATGAGCCAACCACCGGCCAGTGAAGTCGTTTCGGAACCGGGCGGCGTCATAACTTCCACATCGACACGGTCACCTTTCTGAACGCCCGGAGGTAAATAAGCCCGTAAGCGGACAAGCGAAGTGCGTTTGGAAGCCAACACCACCTGTGGCTGTGCCGTCTCATGCGAAAGCATCTCGGCCAGTAGTGCGTCCCGTTCCGGCGACGGTGGCGGGTCGCTCCCGGTGTTCTCTAACCGTGTCACTAGCCCGACTCCCTCAACCAAATAGTAGTTCATTCCCGCAGGTAGAGCTAAGTCACCCACCAAAGGCGAACCGGTGGCACTTTCGGCCACGGCGGGCTCCAAATCCGGGCTTTGGGTACACAACAACGGAGATTGACATCCGTAACTCATCCAGCTCAACAACGCGCTTGTACCCAACCACCAATGGACAAGCCGCTTCCCTACGGTGCTTCGCCCCATGGTGCTTTCCTTCGCCCCTTAATCGACAGGACTACCTTGCTTGACGTTGCCCGAACGATGTCATGCCTTTTATTCCATGCAGCATCCCGGCTCGTGGCAGACAATAGTCGCATTGCCAGATGGTGGCAAGATCAACACGAGTGTTAAGCTGACAGAATGGTGCGTGGGTCTTGGTTGTAGGTGGAATTCTGCTGAAAAAGCTGGCCATGGCGGAAGTTTGCCTATTTTCCGCGGCAACAGTGGAAACGAGATATCTGTCTCGAGGAGATAAAATGGTTCGGTCATTTGCCGAAGCTGGCACGGGCGTGCTTTTTTTCGGCTCGACCTAACGTGAGCTGCTGCGGGTGGTTCTTGACAAGGCGCTGCGTCGAGCGAGGGCTCCACAGAGCCGCGACTGTTAGCGAGCGGTGCCCCAACAGACCCGCAACCGTTCAGGAGCGCCACAATGCGAATCGCGCCAGGTTCTTTCACCCGGTCGGCTTGTAAATCCGCTTCTACAGGTCGTGCGCTCCCCGGGTGCACCAAGTCCGCGGCGCCACCGCCGTGGATGCCGATGAACTTATGCCGTACGCTTCCCCACAAACGCACAAATTAGGGCACGTGCTGCTCCGATGACGCACCTACTTACAGTCACGATCGCAAACAGCGTCAAAGGCTAGTCACGTCGCTGGTCGCATCTTGTGCTAGCAAGACCCGCACGAGAACGTTTTACCAACGACAGTGTGGCACACCCCCAAGCAACCTTGTAGCGCGACTTAAGCCGTCTTGGGCACACGTACTCTAACCTATCGGGACAACGGCGGTTTTCGCCACGTTACTGAGGAACGGGTCAAAAACTTTCCAAAATCCCTCCTTTCTCTAGAGATTCCGATCATACTTTTTTTCACTAATCTCACCGCTCGCAGCAAATTACTAAACCAACGAGGCGTGGTGCCTGTCCCGCGTTCCAAGGTGCCTGTCCCCGGGCCGGAGGAAACTGTCCCCAAACTTGGTACCACCCTCTTTAACTTACGAGTATGATTATCGACATACTTACGTATAGTAGGTTCGCCTGTAGTGGTTACGGCGGTTAAAAATACCTTGAGCCTTGAAGCGCACGCTGCCGACGTTCTGGACACGCGACCTTGGAAACCTCTTAACTATCGAGATTGCTGACACGCGGTGTTGCTTATGGGCATAGATAATCGCTAGCAGCCAAAGCTCAACATGACGTTTGAGACGCCAGGAAAAGAAACGCTAGCAAATCGGTGCATGGCAGCTTTCCGAATGGGAATTCTCGCCCGCAGCTTCGGGTTAGCTAACCGTTGGCGACAACGAACGATTGGTCCACTATACGAGTTGCTCCGAGACGTTCCTCGATGGCCAACGTTGCTCAAAGCCGAGCGTCCAGCACCGCCGCCAGCCTGCGGAGATTGGCGCACAGACAATTGCAAGTAGGCTTTGGACGAACTCGAATAGCGCAAAGACGCCGTGGCTCACGTAGGCGATCGCAACGGGCGTACAGTTTTCCGTGCGTCTTAGGGCCTTTGCGTTGAAATGGCCGCTCCCTTACGGTCGCGGCTCTGTTACGCTGTGGCTTGACGCAGCGCCTTTGCCAAGGAGCGGACGTGGACAACAGCTCCGCTTACTTCTCCTTGACCGAAAATAAGGCACGCCTATGCCAGGACGGCCAAACTAAGGAAAGATCTCACTTACAAAAAAGACGCACACACAAAGCGCTCTAGCCTATCTTCTCACGTTCCGTTTATATTGCCGCAGTATTGGAATGGACGAGTCGCGCTTGGTCGACGCCTTGGCAGACCATGCAAGGAGGTGTGGCATGCTCCCGCGACCTATTCGCTTTCTGCACGCTGGAGACTTTCGGCTTCAGGAGCCGGTTCGTATCGGGCTTCACTGGAACGACACTGTGGCCGACACTCTCCTCGAAGCGCCGCTGAAAGCCATGTGTCGAGTATTCGACCTTGCCATCGACGAGCAAGTAGACTTCGTATTACTATCTGGAGACCTATTGCATCCTTATCAAACCACTCCGCGAAGTTGGACTGCGCTGCGGGAGCAGTTCGACCGTCTTGCTCAATCCAAAATTCCCGTTTATTGGGCGGGTGGACGATTGGATGGACCGGACCATTGGCCGGCCGCCATGGAATTCCCGGCCAATGTGTTCCACTTTCCGTCGCGCCGTTGGTGCCAACAACCGCATTGGATTGACAGCACCACGGCTGTAGCGATTTACGGCCGAAGCGCATCGGCCGCTGGGCGCAATCTTGATCGGGACTTGCCCCCGGTCTCAGCCGACGGCTTTGCCGTAGTGGTAACGAACAGTGAACTACAAGCCGAAAACGTAACTGGCAGCCCCGTTCGTTACTGGGCCTTAGGCGGCCGGCCCGTGAAACGAACGCTTATCGAACAACCCACCCGTATCGCTCACTATTGCGGCACCCCACAAGCGCGCGTGCCCAATGACGTCCAGTCATTCGGATGCACACTGGTAGAAGCAGCAGCCGATGGCACCTTAAAGGCGATCCATGTGCCGGTCGACGTGGTGCGGTATACGACCGAGCGGCTGCTGGTTCGTGACGCCGTATCGTTGGAAGAACTGCTGCGGCTGCTGACGGAACGCGGCAGGCACGTGTGTGCATCAGCCAACGGAAGATGGATGCTGATTACGTGGCAGATCGAATCGGGTCCAACGACCGCGGCGTGGATCATGAGGGAAGAGACTCTCGAGAACCTTGTCGAGCAATTGACCCCGGTCGCCATTGCCACTGGTTGGTGGCCATGGGCCATTGTGCCGTTACTGGACGGTGAACTTCCGGCCGCCTGGTACGAAGAGCAATCTCTGGTGGGTGATTTCCTGCGGATTACGCGCCAGGCGGAGCACTTCGAGTCGGAAGTTTCGACACCAGATTATTTGGCAAACAACGAGGTTTTTGCCTTGCCAGAGAACCTTGCCTGCATCGACAGCTTTGAGGTTCGCGAGGCAAGTGTTCTGGGAGCCGTGGCACTACGAGGTCCGTAGGAGTACCGGGAAGGAGACCGACGGTGAGAATCGTCAGATTGCACGTCGAAGGATTCGGAATCTGGACCAACCTCATCCTCGAGGACCTCTCACCTGGCCTGACGGTAATATACGGACCGAACGAAGCTGGCAAGACCACGCTGATGCAGTTCGTTCGCACCGTGTTTTACGGCTTTTCCGACGAGCGTAAACGGCGATTCTGGCCGCCAGTGCATGGCGGCAACGGCGGTTCAATTTACCTTCGTACCATGAGCGGCGACTATTGTTTGGTACGCCGCGGCCCCGAAACTCCGGATGGGCACGATCGTGGTGCGGTACAACTATTGGGATCCGATGGTCAAGCGCGCGGAAGTACCGCCGTTACACAATTGTTGGGCCATGTCGACGAACCGATTTATGCCAACGTTTTCTCCATCGGCCTGGCTGAACTACAAGCGCTGGGAACGCTGCACGAATCACGCGCTGCAGATGAACTGTACAAGTTATCGAGCGGCGTGGATCGTGTGTCCTTGATCGAAATCCTACGTCAAATACAGCAGCGCTGTTGTTACTGGCTCTCGCCCGACGGCCGATCCGGTACGTGGGTGGATCTGGTTTCCTGGCGCGAGGGGCTAGCCGGCCAATGCGACGGCGCCACAAGAT
>CAYRMD010000016.1:0-72171 GCA_964425225.1 uncultured Pirellulaceae bacterium
GCAGAGATGCAGGGGGGAGGAAACGCAGGGACGCAGAGACGCAGGGGGGAAGAAAACGCAGAGACGCAGGGACGCTAGGGGACAAGGGGGGTTAAGGCAGAGGCGCAGCGGTGCCCTAGAGGTAAACAGTGCGGTGGCCACGTGGTGCTTGTTAATCCCAGTGCAGTATCACTTTTCCACTTTGGCCCGAAATCATAACTCGAAAGGCTTCCTCGTATTCTGTGTAATGAAAATGGTGAGTAATTACCGGTTTGATATCCAAGCCGCTTTGAAGCATGACGGTCATCTTGTACCATGTTTCATACATTTCTCTGCCATAGATGCCCTTGATCGTGAGCATATTGAAAACCACGGTATGCCAGTCGATGGCCATTTCCTGGGAGGGAATGCCGAGCATGGCGATACGTCCGCCGTGACACATATTGGCGAGCATATCGCGAAAGGCTTGCGGATTTCCAGACATTTCCAGGCCCACGTCGAAGCCTTCCTTCATCCCCAGTTCTCGTTGCACATCGGCGATCGATTCAGTGCGTACGTCCAGGGCGCGCGTGACGTTCATCCGGCGCGCCAATTCCAAACGGTAGGGGTTGACGTCCGTAATGACGACGTAGCGGGCTCCCGCATGCCGTACGACGGCGGCCGCCATAATGCCGATAGGGCCAGCACCGGTAATGAGCACGTCTTCTCCGAGGACCGGGAAGGACAAAGCGGTGTGGACGGCGTTCCCAAACGGGTCAAAAATTGCCGCCACGTCTCGGTCGATCGCAGGATCATGGTGCCAAACATTCGTCATGGGCAAGGCTAAATACTCGGCGAAAGCCCCAGGACGGTTTACGCCGATACCTTGCGTCTTAGCGCACAGGTGGCGACGTCCGGCCAAGCAATTGCGGCAACGCCCGCACACGACGTGCCCTTCACCGCTCACCAGTTCCCCCGGATGGAAGTCGGCCACATTGGCTCCCACGGCAACTACCTCGCCTACAAACTCATGTCCAACTACCATGGGTACCGGTATGGTTTTTTGCGCCCATGGGTCCCATTGATAGATATGCACGTCGGTTCCACAGATGCCGGTGCGGTCAATTTTGATTAGTACGTCGTTGATGCCGATTTCTGGTTCGGGGACTTCTTCGAGCCACAAACCCGGCGCACGCTTACTCTTGACCAATGCCTTCATGATGCCGATACCTCGCGACGGTGTGTATCGTTCCTATGGCGGGCAATATACTTGCCCGCTGTTCAATTTACAATACCATGTGTTCTATATATTGAACTTGGCAATTGGATGGGCTCAGATCCATGGGACGCAAACCCACGGCGCGGCGTGATCCGGCAGGCCAACACGAAGAGCTGGGTAGCAAGGTAGGCACTCGAATTCGCCAGTTGCGGTTAGCTCGAGGGTGGTCGCTAGAGCGGCTTTCGACCGCCAGCGGCGTGAGTCGTTCGATGTTGAGCCAAATCGAGCGTAATCGTGCTAACCCGACGTTGAATGTGACGCTGCGCATTGCGCATGCGCTAAGCGTCTCACTGGGCGAGATGGTCGAGCAACCGTCGGCTGCTGCTTCGATCGAGGTGATCCGGGCTGAGGACCGCCAATACCATTACCGCTCGGATGCCACGTGCACCATCCGCACGTTGTCGCCGTTACATTTGGAGAAAGATGTGGAATTCTACGAGATTCGGTTACAAGCCGGTGGCGCCTTGCGAAGTGCGCCGCGCTACCAGGGAACTCGAGAATTTCTAACGGTCGAGCGCGGGCGAGTGCGCGTGGTTTCAGCTCAGGATGCGGTCGAATTGCATCGAGGCGACTCGGCTAGTTACCGCGCCGACGTAGCACATGCCATTGAAAACCTCGGACGCTCTACTTCCGTATTGTTTTTGGTGGTTATTTACGCGTAATAGCGCACCGAGCAACGAATCCCGGCTTGTGAAGCAACGGGCAATCCGTAAGACTAGCTCCCAATGCCGTGGAAAAATCAGTCGCTACGCCTCATAACCAGTTTGTACCGAACCGATGCGTACCACATAACGTTAGGAGATTATTCATGAAAGGGTGGTATTCCATCCGAATGCCGAGCCAAAATGGGACGGTCCGAAACGCGGTCCTGGTTGGGGTCGCCGTTGCGTGGAGCTTCTTCGCGGGACCTATTGGAGCTGATGAGGGGATGTGGCTGTTCAACGATTTGCCGAAAGCCTTGTTACGCGAACGCTATGGTTTCGAACCGTCCGACGAGTGGGCCCGCCATGTGATGTTGGCTTCGGTCCGATTCAGCACAGGAGGTTCGGCGTCGTTTGTTTCCAGTCGAGGGCTGGTAATTACCAATCACCACGTTGGCTCGGATGTGTTGCAAAAACTTTCGACTCCGGAACACAACTACTATCGCGACGGATTTTATGCCGAACGGCTCGAGGACGAATTGCCGGCGCCGGACTTGGAACTGAATCAATTGGTATCGATCGAGGACGTAACGGAGCGGGTACGAGCTGCGGTGCGTCCGGAAATGGCGCCCGCAGAAGCCGCGGCGGCACGACGAGCTGCGATGGCAACCATCGAAAAAGAATCGTTCGACCAAACGGGACTTCGTAGTGATGTCATCACGCTCTATGGCGGAGGCCGGTACCATTTGTATCGTTATAAGCGTTATACGGACGTCCGATTGGTCTGGGCTCCCGAAATGGCAGCCGCTTTTTTCGGGGGCGATGCCGATAACTTCGAATACCCGCGGTATTGTCTCGATGTATGTCTATTCCGGGTTTACGAGGACGGAAAGCCGGCACATACGGAACATTTTTTGCGCTGGTCGAATCCGGGAGCCGCTGAGGGCGAACTGGTTTTTGTGTCGGGAAATCCTGGTCGTACGCGGCGCATCTATACCGTAGCTGCTTTGGAATTCCAGCGAGATTTCCGGTTGCCATTGACGCTGGATTTGCTCCGACGCCGCGAAATCCTGCTGCAACAGTATGGTCTGGAAGACGAAGAGAAACAGCGCCAAGCCCAAGAAGATCTTTTTGGTATTCAGAATTCGCGCAAAGCGCTTACCGGTATGCTGCTTGGCCTACAGGACCCACGGTTCATGGAGGCCAAACGTCGGGCCGAAGACGAGTTCCGCCACCGCGTGGCACAATCAGAGCAGCTCAAGCGATGCCTCTCGGCTTGGGACCGGATTGCGGACGTGCAGAAGAAGCGTGCAGAAATCATTCGACAAACGGCTACCTTCCGTAGCCAGCTTTATCAGATCGCTGAAACGCTTGTGCTCATGGCCGAAGAAGATCAAAAGCCAAGTGCACAAAGACTACGGGAATTCCGCGATTCGGCTCGCCCCTCCCTCCTCCAGCAGCTTTACTCCCCTGCTCCGATCTATCCGGAACTGGAAGAGACGTTGCTCGCCGACAGCATCGGGTTGTTCGTCGAGCGACGAGGTGGTAACCATCCGTTAGTAGCTGTTGTGCTCCAGGGAAAAAATCCCCAAGAACGTGCAGCCGAGTTGGTGGCCGGGACACAATTGGCTTCCGTTGACGTGCGCAAACGCCTGGCCAAGGGTGGCAAAGAAACGATTGAAAAAAGTACTGATCCCATGATCCAGTTGGCACGCCATATGAATGCCGAATATAGGCGGTTGCGGCAAATCGAAGAGGAACTCGACGAAATCGAGCAGCAAGCTTACGCCGAGCTAGCCGAGGCACGGTTTGCGCTTTATGGAACTACAACTTATCCCGATGCTACATTCACCCTGCGATTATCCTTTGGACCAATTAAAGGCTATGTGGAAAATGGGAAGGCTATTCCTGCGTGGACAACACTTGGAGGTGCCTTTCGCCATGAAGAGCAACATGGTGCGCGACCACCTTGGCAACTGCCGGCAAGCTGGCATCGCGGTAAGGCTCAGTTGAATCCCCAAACTCCGCTCAATTTCGTATGCACGGCGGATATCATCGGAGGAAATTCCGGCAGCCCGGTTATCAATAAGAATGCTGAGTTTGTGGGTATTATTTTCGATGGTAATATTCAGTCCCTCACAGCTGACTATTACTATTCAGATGAAGTAGCTCGTGCTGTGGCTGTCCATAGCAGCGCCATCCGTGAAGCATTAGAAAAGATCTATCATGCTAATCGAATTATACACGAGTTAGGAAAATAGCTGATGAATAAATGAACCGCTAATTGATACAGTTCCTAATACCAAGAAGGTGTCCGGGATGGTTTCCGTCCTTATATTATGTGGCACCTTGACAACCTGGGCCTGGATAGCGGCATGGAGGCACATACGAAAGACCACGTTGCAGGAAGTATGGCTTTGGCAGGCGGTAAGTTGCGGTGCGGTTTTCGGTGCTGCTCTTCTCAGCGCAAGTGGCAGCGATGAAGCGCGCTGGGTTCTTATGCGGTGGTTTGCAGTGGTGGCCTTGTTCTGCCCGAATGTGGCTCTACTGGGCGCCAAGCGACCACAACATCGAGCGTGGCACCTGGTGGTCGCCACGTTGTGGGTGATTCTCCTCCTGCCGTCGATCGAGTTGCTCTGGGCGGCATCGGGCCGCGCGTTTAGCCCCGGGAGTGTGCGAGGCAGCTTCCTTTGGGTGCTTATTGTCTTAGAGATCCTCAACCGTGTAGGGAGTGGTTCCGCGCTGATCGGCTGGGCGATGGCTGCGGCTCAAATTTCTTTGCTGGGCGATTGGTTACCCGGCTGGCCATGGAAACTGGACAGCTCGGCCTTTCTGGTGGCGTGCCTGGCACTCGTTGTCTACCACTGGACCTGCTACCTAACGTCCGTTCCGTCGGCTCGTTCGGCGGATCTTAGTCAGTGTTGGCGCAGCTTTCGGCGCCGATTCGGGACACTCTGGGCCCTGCGTGTATGGTTAGGCATTAATGCCGCTTGTCAATCTGCAGGTTGGCCTGTGGTTCTCGGATGGAGTGGGTTTCGCAATGAGAAGGGTGAATGTGCCGATCCTCAGAGTGTGCTGCCGCAACGCGACTACCAGGCGCTGACGCAAGTCGTAGCCAATCTTTTGCGCCGGTTCGAAGCTCCTCAACTCGTCGATGCTCTCGTGAAACACCAAACGCGGGCGGTGCCCTGACGGGTGTGTGCGTTGTGTTATCGGGGCAAGTTTGGTGTAAGAGGTAGGCGATCGCGGTACCTTGCCTGTTGTTCGCGGCAGGAGTGGACAGGATGTGTTCGTCTTGATGGTAACTGAATGGTTCCTTCTTTTGCCGGGCCTGCCGGAGTTCCGCCTCTTTCCGCTCTACCAGATGTGCCCCGATAAGCGTGCTTCTTGGCAAAGGCGGTCTGCCGAGCGACGGCTCAAGACAACACGGAGCAACGTGAATTTAACGCAAAGGCCAAGTTAGGCGATTGGCGCTGCATGTTACCCTCAGTGCGCCTTTGCGTGAAATCCCTCTGTATCTACTTCCTTGATCGCGCCTCTACGCCTTTGCGCCTCTGCGTTAAATCATTCTTAATCCACAAATGTGACGCACCCGGGTTCCTGTCCTGCCCTCGTTTTCCAGGTCGGATCTGATCTGTTTGTTGTGTGCCCTGCCGGCGTGCTTGAGGCGGGACAACCAAGTGTCCAGTAGCTTGTACCTGTGCTAGCGGTGACAGACAGTGTGTCACAGGAGTCAGGGCGAGTGTGCCAGAGGGTTGTCACTGTTCGAATCCCTTTTCCAGACGGCCGGTTGACTCGTCGAGAAAATTGAGGTGTCGCGCGACAACGTATATGGACACGATAAAAGTTGAGGCACAGCTCCAAGGAGTAGAGCATGAAGCAATTTGCTGCGAATGGTTGGTTGTCTTGGCGATGGTTTTCGACATGGTTGCTTGTTGGTCTGTTGAGCGCAGGATTAGCAGCTGCCACGGGGGCAGTTCAAGAGGAGGCTCCGCCAGCTAATCAAGGTAAAGCCCGTAGCGAATTCCGCGGGCGCTTGCCGATGTTTTACTCGCGAGTGGTGACGTCGGAGCAGCGCGAGCAGATTTATGCGATACAGCGCAAATATCAAAAGCAGATCGATGAGCTAACCGCTCAATTACGCGCCCTCCAGGCGCAACGCGACGAAGAAATCCATGCCGTGTTGACTCCTGAACAACAGAAGCAAATTGCGGCTTGGATGGAGGAGTTGCGGCAGCGGCGCGAGGCGGCGCGAGCGGCAGGCGATAGCCAAACCGATGCTGATTCTGAAGAAGAATCGGCTGAAGAACCGCAGGCACCTCCACCGGCTCGCACCACCACGCGACGGCCTCGGGGCAATCAAAACCCATAACGGCACCGAGCAGGGCTGACGGCTGACCAGGATGGTTAGACCACTCGGGCACGGGATGCCGGTGAGAGGCAGAGCGGGACTTGCGAGCTTGTCTTTTAGGCGTGAGACAGCCGCACCCGCTCATGCCTTTTTCGACGCGATCCTCCGAAGCCACCCGGAAAACGAACGCCTACAACCGCGGATGCCGAAATGCAAAGCGGTACATGGTGGTGGCCAGTTCCAGCCGCGGCCCGCAAAGTCCTCGGGCTTACACGCTTAACGCGCACCGCACATCGGGCCCATAGGCATCTGGACGACGACGCAGGGCGTTCCCCGGAGGATGGGAACGGATGGCAAGAATTGATTCACAGATTAAGAAAGCTCTGATCAACCGACGGCTGTGCGACGTGTTCGCTCGATGGCCCCGTTGTCTGCTGGCGATAGATTCGAGCCGACGTTTTCCCGGTCCTCTGTGCCCTCCGTGTCTACGTGTTGCAAGCAGCAACGGGCACGACACCAAGCACGAGAAGAACGCTAAGCTTGGCTCTATTCGGCTCGAATCGAAACGGTACTCCTGTGCCCCAATATTCAATCGAAGCTCAGGGGGCAACCTATGCGGAGGCGCGGAGTTGCTATCCCGTACAGCGGCTCGATGGGCGGTAGGACGCAAGAGCCTGTCGGTTGGCTCACCGCCTGGACGGACAATGGCACGGTTGGCTGCACCAGCTGTGGAGCATCTCTGTGCCCCGCGTTTTTGGGTTAGTTGGGGCCAAGGGTTTGACTGAAATGTTCGTAGGGGCATTAAACGCAAAGGCCCAAAGAACTTAGCGCAGAGGCGCATGAGTGTAAAAAAAGAGCTTAGAAGCGCTGGGGAGGATTTGTACAGCCCAATAAAACGGTTCCACATGCACCGCCAACGGTGTCGCTACAAACTGGGTGATCAGACGAGTAGCCTCAGAAAAACGGAGCTGCCGTTACACGACAGCTCCGTATGTGGACCGTAAACAGCTTGTCCATTTGCTACGACGATGACCCTTTTTGGGCTTTCTTTTGGCCTCCGGCCCGCCCAGTGAGCCCGGCTTTTGCTCGTTGCTCAGGTGTTAGGATCTCCGAAACTGCCCTACGGAATTCTTGTATCACCTGTTGCTGCTTGGCCTGCAGATCGCGCAATTTGGCTACCTGTTCACTTGAAAGTCCCGCAGCGGTGTAGATGGCATCCTGCAGTTCTTTACCTTTCTTGCCAGCCGCTTGGGCTTCTTTGCGAGCGTCGGCCAGCTTCTTGTTACCACCTGGTCCAAGAATAGCCGTTCGCTCTTTATTGATCGCCGCAATTTGCTCGGAAGCTTTAGCCGCAAGCTGTTTGATCTTTTCGCTCTGTTCCGCGGTCAGATCCAATCCCGCCAACTTGTCGGTCACATTCTTGATAGCAGCCGGTTCGGCCTTTTTGGCCTTCTGCGCTGCTTGTTTGGGTTGTTCTGCTGCTTGTTTCGGCTTTTCGCGCGGCTGTTTTGGTTTCTTCTCTTCTTGCGCGATGGAACTTGCAACCAAGGCTAATACCACACCAATCGCAAGTAGGCTTTGCAATCGAAACATTTTCTTACCCTCCCTTAAATATTAGAAAGCCACCTTAAGCCCGCAATTTCCCACAACGGGAACATTCTCTTAAGCGAACAGCTCTCGTATCACTCGCCCATCGCGAACGATCGTGATAGGTCGACCTGTATCCGTGTGATATTCTTTGGTATGGTCGATACCTAGGGCATGATAGAAGCTGGCAGCAACGTCGTCCGGTTTGAATCCTTCATGCAGCGGTTGAGTAGCCTTATCATCGCTTTCGCCGAGCACTCGACCGCCGCTAATGCCACCACCGGCCAACAACATGAACATGCAGCGAGGATAGTGGTCACGACCACCATCGGCCGATCGATTATTGATCTTGGGAGTGCGGCCGAATTCACCGGTCACGAACACCACGGTCGACTCCAACAGACCTTTCTGATGGAGACCTTCGAACAGCGCTGCTAAGCCTTCATCGAATGGTGGCAGGATTCGGTCTTTGAGCCGAGTGAAATTGTCCTGATGCGTATCCCAGCCACCGTAGGACAACGTCACAAAACGCACGCCCGACTCGATTAAGCGGCAAGCCAAATGACAACTTGTGCCAAACGGGGTTTCGCCAAACATTTTGGCGAATGCCGGTGATTCCTTACTGATATCAAACGCATCGCGTGAGCGGCGTGAAGTAATAATGGCGTAGGCTTGCCGGCTGAACTCATCGAGTCCTTCGAGCAGTTGATCGTTTTGCTCGAAACCCCGGAATGCCACGTCCAGGTCTCGCAACAGTTGATGGCGTCGCTCGACTTCCGCCACCGTTAATCCATTGCCCAAACTAATGCCCCGCACACTGAATGGTTGACCAGGCCGCGGCGTGGTTCCGGTGTTCAGCGGGGCGTACTTCACGCCTAAGAAACCAGGCGTCTGGTAATTGTTGTTGGGAATAGCCACAAAGGGCGGTAGGTCAGACGGCTGCCACGTTTCCTTAGTCACAACAGCACCGTATCCCGGGTATTCTAGCGACGCGATTGGCCGTGTACCGGTGTTGACATATTGGCTGCCCAACTGATGTGCCGCCAGCGTGTGAGTAACACCGCGGAGGATCACATACTTATCCATGCATGCTGCCAGTTTGGGCAGATGTTCACTGATGTAAATACCGCTGACGTTGGTAGCAATCGGCTGGAACTTGCCTCGATACTCCGCGGGAGCCTCGGGTTTCAAATCGAACGTATCCAGGTGAGACGGGCCACCTGCCAAATGAATAAAAATGGCTGACTTGCCCTTTGTCGGCTTTACTTCTCCTGCCCTAGCCCAGCGCAGGTAATTGGCCAACGTAAAGCCCAAGCTGCCAATCGTGCCGACCTTTAGGAAATCGCGCCGATACATCCCGTCACACGTTCGATGGATAGCCATAACTTCTCCTTTCCCCGAAATGGTTTTCGCTTACGTTCGCGTCAGCGTCAGATTCTGTTACCCGAGAGTCCTCGCCTAAACCAGTGGATCACTAATGGTTCACGATAAACTCCTTGGTATTGATCAATGCCCACAGCAAATCTGCCAATCCAGCAACAGGTGAGGTCGATTCTCGCACATATTGCTCGGCTCGCTTCAATTCGTCTGCACGGGGCCGACGGCTTACGGTCCGCAGGTAGGCCTGTTGGATGAGCCGCTGGAGTTCGGCATCGGAGGGTTGACTGCCGGACGCTGTTGTGGATGAACTGTCGGAGGAAGTATCGCCCCGATTTCGCCGGCCGTTGGATGCGCGAGTTGGATCCAGTTGGCGCGCCACCTGGTCGATCCAACCGGACTGGCGGCGTGCTAACAGGTTCAGCACTTCACTGTCGTTTTGTAGATAAATGGTTTGCAAAAGACTCGGCGTCATCGAGCGATCGCAGTCACAATTGCTTTCGCGTGTTGACCGGCCAAAGACTGTCAGCGCATAGGTCGAAGCGGCATTGCCTTGCCGTGGATCGGGACTGGCCATAGCAATGGCGCGCCCGTCACGCTCTTGCTTCATCCTGGCCGCCTCGCTGTCACTGGCTGTCGCCATGCGTACCGCGTCGATAGCCACTTCCGCCGGTAGCCGCCGCAAATAAGCCCGGGCGAAATTGCGTTTATCATGCTGGTTGGTATCGTTCGTACGCCAGCTAAGTTGATATGTGCGGCTGTTTAGGATTTCCCGATGTACCCACTTCATGTCGAACCCACTTTCAATGAAACCTTTGGTGAGATAATCCAACAAAGGAGCATTGCTCGGTGGATTGGCCAAGCTGTGATCGTCGGGTGGTTCGACAATGCCAACGCCGAAATAGTGCGCCCATACTCGATTCACGAAGGCACGAGCAAAATACGGGTTGTCCGGCGACCGCAACCATTCCATAAGTGCCTCGCGAGGATCGTTGACGGTGTTCAAGTCGACGACTTGACCACCCAACAACGTCGCCGTGCGCTCTGGGGCTGCCGTAGCATTCCGCCGGCGCCGATCGACGGACGTCGGGCGATTGGCGACATAAACTTCGGCAAACGGGATGACTTTGCCTTCCCGCAGAGAATCGATCAACTGATTGCGATTCTGATTCGTAATTCGTCCATCTTTAAATCCGAGATCTTCCAAGATTTTGCGATACGCATCACGGCTCTCGGGTGCCGCCTGTGCTGCTAATTGCACACTACCAAAGAACTTGGCAAATTCCTCGAAATCGTGTTTCGACCATTGATCGAACGGGTGCTTGTGGCACTGAGCACACTCGATTCGCACGCCTAAGAAGGCGTACGCGAAGCTGATTGCCCGCTCGGGAGCTTGCCGGAAATTACGGCGGGCCCAATAAAACGGCATCGATGGTCGTTCGGCAAAGGATCGCCCCGAACCTGGGCGAAGAATATCACTCAAATTCTTGCAAAACTCATAGTATGACTCGCCCTCAACACGACTCGTTGCCGTGACAATGCCGGCAACTAATGCGTCGTACGGTACATTGTCTTTAACCCGCTGATAGATCCAGTCATACCATGCCTGGCTTGCGGCACCTCGCATGGGCAACACATTGACTAATTCTGTTTCATTGTTCCCGGTAAAATCACACAGTTTGGTAGTCCACCACGCGGCATAGCCAGTGGAATCCAGAAGTTCCTCGATTTTGCGAGCTCGTTTATTGGGGTCTGGATCATTTACGAATTGCTCGACTTCTTCGGCCAACGGCAATGTGCCCGTTAAGTCGAGACTCACACGACGCAAAAACTCCTCGTCCGTACACAATTCAGACGGTATCACGCCGAGCTTGCGCAGTTTGGCCACTACCAATTCGTCGATTTTTGTCGGGGTGGGTACTGGGGGATAGTTTCGGGCAACCGGAGGTGATACGGGTCGCATAATGGGAATCGGCACTACGGCTTTATCATAGAAAACTACCAAATGTGTATCACCGGGATCACCGCCTGTTACCTGGCCATTTTCATCGATTACGGCAATTTGCGTGTCATTAGACTGAAAACGGCATAGTGGGGTAACATCTTCACGCGTTCCATCTTCCCATACGGCTACAGCCCGTAAAGCGAACTTATCTCCCTTTTTGTGGAAAATAATTTCTGACGGAGTTACTTCCAGCGCTATTAGACGCTGGACCTCTTTCGCATCGAATTTGGCGCCGCCCTCAATCCATCGACGGAAAACGTGATACTGCCAGCTACCTTTTGCATATCGTAAACCACCTTCGTGTTCGTCCGCGTTAGTCGGTTTCAGCAGAATCAGGCTCTCAAGAGGTTGCTCTCGATTGACACGAGTGCTACTCGGATCCAAGAGTGCTTCATAGTCCGCCTGGAAATCGTAACCGAACAACGATAACCGAAAACCGCCTCTTCCCTGAAACGAGCCGTGGCATGCTCTGCCATTGCAGCCTAATGTGCCAAACAGCGGTACGACGTGGCGCTGAAAATTGGGAACCTCCGTGACGTTTTCGTCGGCAAATCGGATGGCCACCGATGGAAGTACGTCGGAGGCTTCGTCAGCACGGGCCATTACATTCCAACAGAATCCCGTACTGCATAGCACGAGTAACACAATCAGGCGACGTAACATTTTTCTGCTCCTCTGACGTCTACCTTTCGCGCAAATTGGTTAGCTTCTTGTCCGGTAACTGTATTTCGTTTTTCCTTGGACACCCCCGTCTCCGATTCCACAAGAAGTTAAGGTTTGGTTGGCTTATTGGCGCCAGCAGCATTCGCTGGTTTTCTTGGCTCCCTGACGTTTGGCTTGTCCGGGTCGGCTCCAACGGGGTTTGTCTGAGGCGGTGTCGGCTTGCTGGCTGCACCGGATTTTTCCGTTTTCTCATTGCGTCTTGGATTCGGCGTAGTCGTAGGACTGTTGGTGGCACGTTTCGGTTTGGCACTTTCAAATGAGCGTAACAGGGTTTGCAGTTGGCGCGAGATCATTTGATCTTGGTTATCCTGCATTTCGGCAATTTGCTGATCGAGTTTGCTTAAGCGTTCCGCCACCCTACTTCGTTCGCGCTTCAATAGTTCGATGCGCAATGCCAATTGCTGTCTCAGCAGTTCGCGCAATTCGTCGTGTCTTTGTTGCTCATCGAGCATCGTCACACGAGCAGCCAGCAATTGCGTTTGGGACTCCAATTGCCACAAGCGAAGTTCCAGTTGGTACCGCTCTGGATCACGCTCGCGCCACGACTCGATACGCGCCACATTTCGATATAAGTCGCGTACGGCGCGGTCGTATTCCGTCGGGCGGTGCTGCTGCAAATAGGCAAGCAATACGTCGAGTTCTGGATGATGGGCCCGAACGAATTCTTGAACAGCTCGTTGTTGTCCCTCCGTGATTTCCGGTTTCGTGAGGGCCGCCTCGGTTTTCAAACTGGTGGTGCTTCCCCTCGATTTCGTATCGGACGTTTGGGCAGCAAGCATGCCCGCGCAGAGAACCAAGCACAACCCCAAGGTCGCCGCGGGGCCGCTTAGCTTCCTACCGGTGGATGTGCAGCGGGCAATTTGCTTCATGGACGACCCCCAATCACACCGTCTGGTTGCCTTCCCCCATGTAGTTCCACGACAGCTAACATCAACCACGACGGTGCAATATTTGCTCCACCACGTGACACGCCCACCAACGGCTCGTCCGCTAGATCGACGTCCAGTAATTCGTTCGACCATTCCGTTCCGTCGGAGGCCTGCTGCTCGTCCGAATTCCAGCCAGTTGTTTGGTGAGCTTGCAACCAAGCGTTCGCTAAATAGGACACTTCCGTCTTTGGATCCGGAAGCATCGCTGTTGGTGGAAAGTCACCTCGTTCTGGATGGGGACGCGGTACGCTATAGGCGAAAAGGAATAATAGGGCTGCGGCGGCAATCGGAACGAGCCACCCAACAGCCCGTACCCAGATGTTGGTTGCGAGCACGCGCCGTTGCTGGAGCAACTCTGGTTCACCAAGAACCCGCCCTAGCGCGTCGGTCAATCGAACGATCCGGGCCATCGCCTCCTGCGCACCAGGGTCGCTCGACAAGCGCTCGACCCATAGCTGCTCCTGCTGTTGGTCAAGCTCGCCGTACAAGTACCGAAATGCTGTCCAATCGTCGTCGTGGCTGTGTTGGAAACTCATTCGCGTATTCCTTTGCCACGCAGCTTTTGCAATTCGATTCGCAATCGTTGGAGCGCCGCATGCATGCGGCTGAGAACCGTACCGAGGGGCAGCCGCAACTCTTTCGCGATTTCGGCAAAAGCTTTATTTTCGTACACGCGCATCCGTAAAACTTGTTGTTGTGCGGGCGAAAGTTTCGTTAGTGCCCCTCGTACCTGCTCTAGGGTTTCCGCCGATACCAATGCTGCTGCAACGTCGGCTTCGGAAACAGTTGACTGGCTTTCGGCCCATTGCCGTGCCGCGTGCGCATGCGTCCTACCGCGCCGTTTTACCAGCATGGCTTCGCGGTACGCCACCTGAAACAGCCAAGCTCGCAAGGCTCCGGGCTGAACGTTCGCTCCCTGTTCGACCAACTTGGCAAAGGCCGTTTGCACTACGTCTTCCGCGAGCGCTTCGTCGGCTAGCAAGCTCTTCAAAAACCGTCGTAACGGCTCTGCCAACGACTCATAAATACGAGCGATTTGCTCGGGATCGATTCTGCCCGTAACATCGCCGGCCAATCTGGCAAAACTCCTAAGCCCGAACGTCTGCGGCACTCACCGATCCGTTCTATTAAGATGCGCGCGACCCTCCGTTTATTTGGTTCCTTTCCACCGAAATAACTTTTCGCAGTATAAAAACGGCCTACAAAGAAGTTGCGACCTGAAAAGATTTACACTGATTGTTCGGTGTTTCGCCGATGCCGCATCGATACGCCAATCGCGATGGGGCCAAAAGCTTTATGCAACGCACGGGGGGCGACGCTACGGCTCAGTACGGCCGTGCATATTTTTTCCCATTTTTTTCATGGCGCCATTGCGTCTTCCCGCCTCGGCGCTAAATTCTTGTCGCTCTGCGATTTTGCGCCTTTGCGTTAAATAGCCCGCCGTGGTTTGCCGCTCGTCGCATTGGAAACGTCGGCGTACCGCTCTATGATGAGCAATTAGCACGTACCGACGCAGCCCTTAATTACGGACTCAAAAGTCGAACTGGCCGATTTTGGCACAACAAAAATACAATATCGGACAGCGGCACTAAGGTGCATCCGTGGAAGTGACAACCCGATATTGCCGGAACGGCACCAGGTAAGCAAGTGCAGAGGAGCCTAGCGTGATCTTAGGTCCCATCTTTACGCGTGAAGCGGTGATGTTACCACGGCGGCCGCGGTTTTTCGTCTTGCGCGCCGTGTACGTCACGGGGCTTTTGATTGTAATGGCCACCTCCTGGGCCGTGTTGGCCGGGACCCAGTGGATACGCAACATTGGTGACATGGCGCGATTCGGAGCTATGGTGTTTCAGATTCTTGCTCCATTACAACTGGCGCTAACCCTGTTTTTTGCGTCTCTGATGGGAGCCGCCGTCGTTAGTCAGGAAAAGGACCGGCGGACACTCGTCTTGTTGATGATGACTCGTTTGTCGAATCACGAGATCGTCTTAGGTAAGCTGTTTGCAGGTTTGTTGAGTCTGCTTGTCATGTTGGTTTCGGCCTTGCCCTTGTTCTGGGCAATTACGTTATTTGGTGGCGTATCGTACCCGCAAGTGGGGCGCGTTTACGTGGTGACGGTGCTGGCTGGCATTGTCTCGGGCAGTTGGGGCTGCACCGTCGCGTTTGCACGGGACAAGACGTTTCAAACGCTGGCTTTGACAGCGCTAGGACTGTTGGTTTGGTTAGGGATCGGTGAATTGGCTTATTGGCGAGTGATTCCCTTCGATGAGTGGTTACCGTCAGGCATAGCGTTATCCGAATCGATTAGCCCGATTCGGGCGGTGCTGGCCGCAGCTCTGCCTGTACCAGAAACCGGGACGTGGCGCGATTGGGTTCGGGGCATAGAGGGGTTTGTACTTTTTTCTGTTGCGACTGCGCTGTTGATTAACGGTTATGCCATTTTCAAAGTACGTGTCTGGAATCCGTCGCAGGAATTGGATCGCGGGCGGCGAACCGAAGACGAGGAGGCCAGTATTTTCACAGCGGTAGACGCCGAGGGCGCGGCGCCATTAACGGAAGATGAGGTCGAGCGGCGGCGCATGCAGCATATCGACGCTCGCGTGGCACAAGGCAAGGATAAAAGTCGCGAAGTCTGGGACAATCCGGTCTTGTGGCGCGAAGTGTGTACGTGGGCCTACGGGCGCAAAGTGATCCTGATTCGCCTCGTGTATGTCGTGCTATTTGCGGCTGTGATCTTTGCACTGAAGGCCATGACGACCGATCCATCCCTGATAAAAGAGGCATGGGCGGGACTGGTTCCCAGAACCGCGTTGGTGCTCGCCCCGTTCCTCCTGGTCAGCTTGGTTGTGCGCAATGCGCTGGCGGTCACCGCCATTACCAACGAACGCGATGGACAGGCACTTGACCTACTTCTGGCGACCGACTTGACGCCACAAGAATTCGTGTTGGGTAAACTATTCGGTGTCATGTGGGTTACGCGGGAAACCTTATTGTTGCCGCTGGTGGCAATCGGCTATTTATGGTGGCGGGAAGGTGTCGATGCTGAAGGCGCTGTGCTGCTCGGCCTGGGCTGGATCGTTCTCGATCTATTTGTCACTATGTTAGGCCTGCACATTGGAATGAGCTACGCCAGTTCGCGAGCCGCTATTGGCTTGAGTCTAGGGACGGTGTTCTTCTTGTTTCTCGGCGTCGTCACCGTCATGGCCATGATGATTTCGTTTAGCGGCTCGTTCCAAAGCCAGTTGGCACCCTTTTTGGCTTTTATCCTGGGCGGTTCCGTAGGCTTGTATTACGCACTGGGGTTGCGTAACCCGTCGACCGCAATTTTGGTGGCTTCGCTGTTGTTGCCGTGGATGACGTTCAATGCCATCACTAGCTTCTTGTTAGGACGCACGCTATCGGCGTTTACCGTCACGTGTGGCACTTATGGTTTCGCCACGGCCGCTTTGCTAATCCCGGCAATCAGCGAGTTTGACATCGCCATGGGGCGGACTCGGGCTAATGAAGGGGAGGAAGGGATTTAACGCAAAGACGTAGGAAGTTATAAGGGGGCTATTTAACGCAGAGGCGCAAAGGCGCTATGGAAACGGATAAACGGAGCAATTGCGTTCCCTGCGTTTTTGTCTTCGTTGCCACCTCGGGTGCCGCTCCCTTACGGTCGTGGCTCTGTAAAGCAAGAGAATGATCTTAGCTCTTTGCGTCAATCCGTACCAGGATCAGGCACACCTCGTTTGCCATCTTCGGTGATAGAGTCAACCCAACCAGCAGCCATCTGTCCATCCGCGTTACAGCGACGTCCCAACTCCTGTCGGGACGCACGCACCACAGCGTTCTTGATTTTGATGTAGCCTCGTAAAGCGGATCGTGCTACCTTATAAACCCGTTTCGCCGTAATTGCGAATTGTCGCGGGTAGATTCCGTCGTCGGCCGAAACATCGTGCGGATCCACTTGATGCCACGGGAGCACGCCGGCGGTGTTCATCGCAGTAGAAACTTTCAATGCGGGGCTCGGGATCTTCGTGCGGTTTGCCCGCGGATCGGCTTTATGTCGGCCGATCGATACAGGGCTGTGGTTGTACCTTGGACTGGCACTTGCATTGTTGTCTGGAGCTTGTACCACGTTGCGTGTTGCTGGGCCCTCGGAAAGCACACTGATTGCCCGACAACAACTTTTGGCCGCGTTGGAGGCTGCGGAGCGAGCGGACTGGACGTTGGCGGAAGAGCTTTTGCGCGCGGCACATGATTTAGCTCCCCATGATGAGCGTGTCATGTATCAATTGAGTCGCGTGTTGTGGCAGCAAGGCCGGCAACCCGAGGCCGTGCAACTTATGGAACGAGCTGTCGCCTGGTCGGGCAACAACGCATCGTGGCTTATCGACCTTGGATGGATGCGTTTGGCGATAGGTGAGGACCAGGCGGCCGAGCAATTAGCCCGCCAAGCATTACGATCGCCAACAATTCGTGGCCAGGCTTATGGCCTGCTCGGGGACATCATGGCCCAACGCGGGCAGCTCGAAGATGCTTTAAGCTATTATCATCGTGCGCTGGACTCGGGCAATCGTGATGCGAAGGTCACGCTAGCCGTGGCTGAAATCTATCGGGCGCAAGGCCAACCGTGGCGATTGCTCTCGACACTTCAAGCCTGCGATCGATCTTCGTTGGCTGGCGATGACGTGGGCCGTTATTGGTACTTGTTGGCGATGGCTCATCGCGAACTCCATCACCTTCCTGATGCACTATTTTGTTTACAGCGGGCGGTCGAGTGTTCCGCAACACAGTGGGAGTGGCGTATCGAGCTAGCTCGCACTTTGTGGCAAACCGGACGCGTTCCCGAAGCGCAAGCCCACCTGGAGGCTGTCCAGCAGGCAATCCCTAATCATCCGGCTGCACGCCAACTGGCCGACGAAATGTCTGAGGCCTCCCTGGCATCGTTACATCCGATAAATTCACTACCAGCAGACAGGGATCGCCTGACAGAGACGCGCTAAATCAGCCTCTTTTCTTATCCCGCACCCGTCGCAGTGGGCTAGACTTCCTAGGCTAACCAAGAACCGCTCGGTTTAAACGCTCCCGTACACTTCTTGAAAGAGTGAACTCTATGTCGGTCAATTCCCAAGCCAACACCGCACTCCCAAACACCGTTCCTTTCGCACAAGAATTTCCTGCTCTCTTGGGTTCATCGCCTCGCTTCATGGATCGGCGCGTACGGGCTAGTGCTTTTTTCCCGGAGCACGCTGAAAGACGTCAATTCGGAAATACGTATCACGACCTGTCGCCAGCCGGTAGAGAGCTGGCCGAAGCAATCGACCGGTACAAGCTCGTGCGCCGGCGCAAATTCATCTCGTGCGATGAACTGTTGGAAGTATTGGTTCAATTAGGTTACAAGAAAACTACTTGAGGTTGCCTTCTTAAAAGGATCGGCCCTTTTTCGGCTTAGCGTATTGACTAACCCTATGTACAGAAGCGATCCGCCATCACTTTTTTATTTCTGTTTGTTCTTCCTGCGCCTCAGCGCCTTGGCGTCAAGTTGCACTCCTTAACGGCAAAACGCGATCCTAGAGCGAGGCGGCTTGCTCGACCAGATGGCGGATCAGGCTGGTGGTCATAGCTTGAAAAACTGGATGCAACTGTTGGAATTCCCGTTCTTCGGCCTGCATCAAAATCAGAAACGTTTTGTCGCGGTACGTGAACGCGCGCAAATGGCATTCGACGATCAGATCCAGATAGAAGAAACATAGGTCGTAACCGGCGGCAGAGGTCGAGGCATGAAGTTGTTCGGTCACGCTGGTCGATTCAACCCCTTGATATTCGCGCTGCATCGCGGCTAGGGCATCATCTAGTAGGCGAGCTGGGGAATCCGGGGGAAAATAGACGTGCAGGGCCCACAAGGCTCCAGTCGGGCTTTCCAGTGTGATTTCCCGCGGCCAGCGCGTCGATTCCTCGCAAAGGGACCAATTCTCTGGATATTGGAATCGCACGCCGTGGCGGTCGTAAAGCGCAGGCATATTGGGATTAAGTAAGGGCGAGTCGAGATTACTCTTCTTTGAGCCAAATAAGCCGGCCTCGGCTGGTCTCCTCGATTTCGATTTTGTCTTCACGCGCTAACCAACCGATGGCTTGTAGCACCAGGTCCCGAGGCGCATCAACCGACTCGATCACTTTTCGGACCGACATGCGCCCTTGATCATGAAGTACATGCCAAACCTTACCGGCCGTGAAACCGATAGCAGCCTTGGGGGAAATCCCCACTTCCGCGATCGCTTCCATGTACGATTCCCTCCTGAAAAACTATAAGCGGCGCGCAGCCCGTGGCCAAGCCACACACCGCAATTATAGCGTTAATGCCCGGACTACTGGAAGTGATCCGCACGCTAAAGGAGAGTACCCGCGATACAGGCTGTCATCAAGCAAGCCAAACTGCCGCCTATCATCGCTTTTAGCCCCAACTGGGCCAATTCGCCGCGCCGTTCCGGGACCAAAGCCCCGATGCCCCCGATTTGAATCGCGATGGCTCCCAAGTTCGAAAAGCCGCATAAGGCATATGTCAACACCACGATCGTACGCGGGCTAAGTCTGGCTGCGTCGGAGACGGCATGTCCATTATTGGCTAAAATCTGGCTCAAACTCACGTAAGCGACGAACTCGTTCAAAACCGTTTTTTCACCTAACAACGCGGCTGCTGTGGAACACTCGTTCTTTGGAATACCCATTAACCAGGCGAACGGCCAGAAGACAACCGCCAGTAGACCCTTTAAAGACCAGTGCCACGAGACGGGCTTCTCGACCCACGGCAGATGATTCATGAACCAGGCAGCGACTGCTCCTAAGGCCCCAATGAGCGTATCGCACATGGCAATCAAAGCCAGAAAAGCGATCAGCATGGCCACAATGTTCAAAGCTAACCGCAAGCCGTCCGCCGCGCCCTGAGCTGCCGCATCGATCAGGTTGATGCTCGTTGGCGGACAGTACACACGCCGAGCATCGCTGGTTACCGGCTGTTCGGTTTCCGGCTCGAGCATCTTCGCAATTACCAGGGCAGCCGGAGCGGAAATGATGGACGCTGTAACCAGATGCCCCGGATGGATGCCCATTGCGGCGAAAGCCGCCAGAAGACCTCCGGAGATCGTGGCAAAACCCGAGACCATCAACGTGCATAATTCTGAGCGTGTCAGCGTCGCCAAATAGGGCCGCACGACCAGCGGTGCCTCGGTATGACCTACGAAAATGTTCGCAGCTACCGCGAAACTCTCTGCCCCACTCGTGCCCAACGTTCGTTGCATACACCAGGCAATACACCCGACGATGCGCTGCATCATTCCGACGTGATAGAGCACGGACATCAAAGCGGCAAAGAAAATCACCGTGGGCATTACTCCAAAAGCGAATGAAGTCAGTAGCACAATCGATTCGGATGTGTTCTCTTGGTTAGGGCGAAGTGCAAAAACAAATGACGCGCCAGTCCGAACCCAGCTATTGACTAACTGAAAGAAGCCCGAGATAGCCGCAAACAGAACGCCTTCGGGGAAACGGCCACCAAATGTCCAATTTTGCGAAGCGAAAACCAGAGCGGCCAACGCCCATTGGAGAATTAGCCCTATCCATACCAGGCGCCACCGTATGGCATCTCGCCGCCGGCTCAAAAGCCAGGAAATGCATACCAATACAGCTAATCCCAAAAGACTGATCACGCGTAGCATCGCACGGTCCCCGTAAATCGAAGGGAATTCTGACCAGAAAGCCATGGAACTTTATATGGGGACGAGAATCCACATGTCGAGCCGGGTGTGGGGTAGGCCCAGAGGCAATTCGAGTCGTTCTCGCCCGCGCTCGATATCCGATCCCGGGGGCAACCACGGTTGTGGGATTGAAGAGCGCGGACCGGACAGGTAAACAGCAGGCACATGAGTTTGCCCGGCGAGAATCGACCGAGCACCGTGCGCGTTTAGCATGTAAAGTAGCAGGAACCGAGCCGTGACATGTAGCGAACGGCGTGAATATTTGGTGCAAAGGCGCGAAGGCGCAAGGGGAGCAGGAGGCACACTGCGCTTACTTGTATTCGCCTTCGTGTTGAATCATGTTGAATCCTGGGCGCGACTGTTTCGGTCACCAGAGCCAGCCAAAAAGGTAGTAAAAAGCACTAAGGTTGTTTTCTAATGGTATTTTCTAATAATTAGATTGAGATAACACGTTTCCAGATTCTATTGGGATGTCAATTCATAAAGTGGTAAGTGACGGTAGGTCACCTCCAGCGACAGCAGGTTCATGGTCGTAACGTAAATGCGTCCGGCATGAGCAGCCCAGCGGTCGGGGACGGGACGGAACGGATCCCAACTTCCGGCATAGGGGCCTTCCTGGACCTGAGTGCTCAACAAGAGCGGATGGAGTTTACCGTTCCACGTACGCCAATACTCACCACCTAAGTGGAACATTACTTGCGTGGCATAGTACCAGTAGTAAGTATCGCGGCGGCGACTGGCTACCGGATCGGATAAATCGCTCATTCCCGGCAAGTTGTCGCGTAAGTAGTCTCCGCCCGCTTGGAGAGCCGGATGGTCGCGGCGCCATCCGGTATACAGCCGCATCAGTAGCCCCACGGAGGTCATAGTTGGTGAAGGAACTCGGCCATGCCGTTGCGCGGGGGTGTCCGGAGCATACGGATTATACCGGTACAAGTAGGGCTCCTTCGGAGCCTGGGCCCGATCGAGCCAATAAATGACCCGTTGGTACGTGGATTTTGGTACAGATAGCCCCGCTAATTCGCCACTTTTTAGCGCCATTAACATCCAACCGGAGACGGACGTATCACTGCTGACTTGTGGGGTGTAACGCCATCCGCCGAGCTCTGGGGATTGGGCCGCGACAATATAATCAAGCGCTCGTTGCGCTGGCTGGCGAAGCAAGGGATCTTGTGTCATCCCGTATGCTTCAGTTAATGCCAGAGTCGCGATGGCGTGGGAATAGAGGCGAGCTACACGATTCGATTCTGGATCGGACTCTGCGAACAGTACACCGTCGGCTTGTTGGGTGCTGAGCAGGTAATCGATTCCTCGGCGTACTATATCCCGGTATTGATATTCGCGATGAGTGTATCCGGCTCCCTGAAACGCCAGCAAAGCTAGGCCTGTGGCTGCGACATCCGAGCGCATAACCGGTGGTGGCTCATCGAAGCCGTCCAATGTCCACCGACCGTCGCTACGCTGATATCGTGCCAAGAAGGCCAGCCCCAGCTCGATCGCACGCTCCGTTTCAGGCCCCAGTTGACGACCGGTCTCTGGCCGATTCCGCTCGACACGTCCTCGAAACGCATCGGTTGGAATGGTCGCCGCCGACAAGGTCGACGGCAGTCCGCTGGGCGTGCGCCGCGGAATTCGAACCAGTTGCATTTGAACCGTTTCCGCTTCTCGCCTTGCACGGCGGTCTTCCAGTCCCACGTCGGAGGCAACTTCGACTCCTAGCCCCCCGTCACCGGGTGAGCGATCGACGTCCACAGGTAATTGTGCCTCCGCCGGCCGCACGCCGGGCCGATCACTGTCCACGACAGCAAGATCAGCGGGAGTGACCGCGGTATTGCCGGTCGACCGTGAGTGATCGGCCATCAAGCCATCGAGTGTTTCCGTTGCGGATGTAAGCCGTGGAGCTGTACGCACGCCGCTCGAACGTGTCGAAGCTATCGGATGTGGCTCGGACTTAACCTGTTCTCGATTAGCCATCACTCTGGAGGGCTCCAGGAGCTGAGCATGTGCGTAGCTCTGCATCCCGGTTGGGCCGGACACTTCAAGAGCTGACGGCATTTCAGGCTGACTTGGTCGATATTGGGTCCCTACGCTCTGGGCGATGGCAGGGGCAGGCGTTGGGTCCGATGCCGAGGATGCCAAAGCTACTTGCTCGGCAGCCGATTGTCCTTCCAACCCAATACCGGTCACTGGTGAACGCACGGAACGAGTCATTTTGGAGCCGCCACTACCAGGAAGGGCTGGTCCAGGGACGGCTTCGGCGACATTCGATCGGACCCGGAGTACTTGGCCTGGTTTACCTGCAGCGCTCAACGTTGCATCTGGTATCGTTGCTGCGGCTCCGGTAGCCGAGGCGGCTCGCGCGGGCTGGTCTGCTTGGCGCACTACCATTGGCGATGCGGCCAGGTCGCCCGGCGAAACTGCTAAGTCTGCCGGTGATGGAACACGACTGGTCAAGCTCACCGTTTCAGAGGAACTTTCGGTAGGTAAAACGGGTGCCGATACCGATGGCAGTGTGCGGCCACGAGCTGCGGGGCTACTCGTGGCTAACCCCGGCAGGCCCATGGGCGAAGTGGCTTCGGTTGACGGAGCCTGACGCAAGTTTACTTGCGCGAGCGCGTCTGCCGCATTGGCTTCGGCGGGGCTACCTTCAAGAGGTGCTTCCGATGGCGAGCCGCTTGTACTGGCCGTACCCGCTGGGTCCAGCCGCATTTGGCGTACCGCCGTGGGTGAGGCGTCGATGGCAAGCGGGCGCGAGCCGCCTGGGGCAGCCGGTGCAACGGCTACGGGAGCCTGCGTATCCGTGGGCAAAGATGGACGTGGGAGGCCACTTCGCGAAGCTCGCATGGTTGCCGGAGCCGGAATCTGCCACAACTCAGGCTGCCCTCCCCCTAAACCACGAGCCACCTGCATTTCCGCCACCACACGCTGCGGCCCAAGATCCACCTCGGTTGGCCCTTGGTCCACCGTAACGGATCCTCGCTCCACTTGCGCTGCCAATGACGTGTCGGCAACGGAGGCGGCAGCAGCCGGTTGATGCACAAGTGGAACCGATTCACTGCCCTCCGGCGCCAATGGCGCAGTGGTAAGCGAACCCGGAACCGGACCGCGTGACGCTGTTCGTGCGGCCCACGATGGGATCGATGGACTTAATGCGGCGGCAGGCTCAGCTTCCTGCGTAGCCTGTAAGTGGCTGGCACCGGAAGCAAACAGCGCAGGACTATCTGCCGCCGGAAGATCACGTAGGAGATTCGGACCAGCTTGGGCTCCAGCCGTGCCGACAGCAGCTCGTGCAATAGCCAACGGCATCGGAGCGGGAGTTGGCTGCACGGGTGGCTTACCAACTTGCGGCGACGGCTGTTCGGCTAGCGGCGGAGATTGCGTTTCGGCATTCCGCACGGCCCGGTTAGCCGTAATTTCTGGACGCGCAAGCGGCTGAAGGCTGGCCTCGGGCGCCGACAATTGTCGCCGGAACACCGATTCGGCCAGAGTAGCCTCGGGACTCGATTGAGGTTGCTCAGCCGGTTGACGCGACGGCAATTGCTCGCCCCGAGCCACCTGTCTTTCCAGAGTAACGTCCGTTGGCCGCAAACCGTTCGTCGGGTCAATCGGAGAGCTACTGGCCAGCGGGGTGTCGCTTATGCTGTGCCCGGCGAAGTTAGGCCGACTAGCACTAGTCGAGCGTCGCGGCTGGCTTACCGTAGGTAGCTCGGACAATGGCGGTTCGGAAAGCGAGAGTGCCGCACGCGACAGCTCGGACGGCGCGCTCGATGCGGCGAGTGTCTCCTTGTTTTCCTCCGGCAATCGCCCCGCAAGGGCTAGCGTTCTTTGATCACCAGACAAAGCACGCGACACTGTTACATCCGCAGCCGTCGCACGCATTGCGTCGGAGGTGGTAGTGCTGATCGGCGACGGAGCAAGGTCGACGCTGGGGCGTATAATTGGCACCCGCCGCTGTCCCGAGAGTGGTTCCGGAACCTGGGCTATGAGCGAGTCGGTTTCGTCGGCCACAAAATCGGGCATTTGTATATCGGACGGTTGCTCGGAGGCCAATTCAGCCACAGCCTGCTCGACACCGAGCGATGCTGGCAAATGGCGTTGTGGAGCCACGGCGATTTTCCTGGCGCTAAAGGTAGCCGGCGCCGACTGCTGTGCCATCACTTCTTGAGGCGACTCTTGGGACAGCGTCGGTTCCGGAGACTGTCGCCGGGGTAATTGGTGGGATGCGATGCGCGGTTGAATCGCTTCCGGCTCTGTCGCGGGAGCGGCACGAATCACGGGCGGCGCGACCTCAGCGCGCGGGTCTTGCAGTGCCGCCAGGGTCGGTTGAGGGCGAGTCGGCTGTAACTGCAGAGCGACCGCTGTCGGCCCGACCCTACCCGGTTCCGTTACCGACATGGGGTGGGCTGCCGAGCTTGTTTCCGGCTGCCGTGTCGTGTTCTTGCTCAGTAAGGAAAGAGTGGGAGCTTGCCGTGCCGGAGCCGGTACTTCCACCGCGCGCCGTGCAAGGTTGGGAGTATCCGGTGACGGTGCCAACTCGACCGGCTGCCAGTTCGATAGAACTTGCGGTTCTTGACTGGTGGGCTCCCGATCGACTACTGCGGCGGTTACTTGGTTGTTGGGATCGGGAACAAACGGCGCGGGTTGGTACGGACGGTTGGCGCTGAGCACCAAGTGTTCGACCCGCGGGACTTCACGGCGCGACCGGGTAACTTCGGCCGCCTCGTTTGGTCGCCACAACCGTGCGGGTAATACCACATGTACGGTGGCCAGCACCAACAGAAGGTGCAGTACCAGGCTCGCCAGCAAGCCTACCTGCATGGAGCGACGCATCCAGCGACGTGACACCAGTCGCGTAATCACCATGCCACACGCCACCAACCATGGTACGCCAATGACCGATACCCAAGCGCTTCGGTACCAAAGAGGGTCGTCGAATCGCTGGAATGCCAGTGCCGTTCCGACGCCGAATCCCCCAAGAGTTAACAACAAAACATCAATCGGCCAGTGCGTGGCGTCGGCTCGAGGCGGCTGAGTGTCTACTTTGTGGACGCGGTGCGACCCCATGGTCCGGCCGTAGGAATCAATCATTCCGTATCGATGGTATAGTTTTGCACGTCGTAGCGTTTGCAGAGATTTAAAATCTGCAGCACATATTGGAAGTCTACCCTCTTGTCGGCGCGAATGTTGACGGTTTGCGTTAAGGGATTATTGGCGATGGCCTGCCGCAGCGCTTGGTCGACTTCTTCGAGCGACATGATTGTTTCGTTTACAAAGTACCGTCCGGTTTCGTCGATATTGACGACGAAATCGCGCGGTTGATCGAGCAGTGGTCGAGCTTCACTGGCCTGGGGCAAGGCGACCTCCAACTGCCGATCCTCCTCTGCAAAACGGCTTGCTACCAGAAAGAATATCAACAACAAAAATACCACGTCGATCAAGGGCGTTAGGTTTAACACGGTAAACGCCTGCCCTTTTTTCAGTTGCACAGTCATGCCGTTGAACCCTGTGGATCGCCGGTGGTACTTTACACTGTCGGGGAAAGCACGTTAGGTGCTGACCGTTGGTTCACCGGCGGAGTTACCGCGGACCATGGCCCCCGAGCGTCCGTCCTCGGCTTCTGGCACAGTCTGAGCAAAGCGCACGCGCCCCTCGAATCGCTCGATCTGCGGTAGTAAATGAAAAAGCAACTCATCAATTTGATGAAACAGCGAAACGATGCGGCTTTCAAAATAATGCGACAAAATAGCAGACGGAATAGCCACAGCTAATCCAGCCAGCGTGGTGACCAACGCTAGATAAATCCCCTCGGCAAGATAATCGGCCTTGTTTTGTCCGGGTACCAACTGAGTCGTGTCGTGAAAAGCGCGAATCATGCCCCACACAGTTCCCATGAGGCCAAATAGCGGGGCTACAGCAGCCGAGAGGTTCAACCAGCGCACATTGTTATAAAGACGCTGCGCTTCGCGATCGCTGGCTTCCTTGACCGCATGCTCTACTTCACTGTGTGGCCGTCCAATTTTCAAGAGCATCGCGCGGATTACCGTGGCAGTGGCCGAGGGATACTTTTGACAAATTCGGTAGGCTTCTCGAGGATCGAACGGAGTGTTGCCGGAACCCAACCGCCCCAATTCACGCAACAACCCCTCGGGAATAACACGCGAACGGCGCAACTGGATAAATCGCTCAACCGTCACAGCAGCCGACAAGAAGGAAAGAGCGACAATCGGCACCATCCACGCGCGGGACTGCCAAAACAATTGAAATAAGTTCAATTCTTTGCGTTCCGGCGTATCGTGCGACGAAGCGCCCGAGTCGCGTACGGCCCCCGACTCTTGGGCAAGGACCGGCAGCACTAGCCACCCTGCCGTCCCGAGTATTGCCAAAGCAAGGTATCGGTACGGCCATCGAGGGCGCAATCGTGTCGCAATGATCGAGTGTTGGTCATACATCAGCGGCCAGCCTATACCATCACAAGGTTCTCTTCTGTTACTAACCTGTGCGCGTCACGAAGGTGTTGCCCATCGTTCGGCATCCGACTCGATGCAAAAACTGCAACGCTTCGTGGCTTAGAATCTCAATTGGTTCAGCTCGCTCAGTCGCTTCATGGCAGCTGTTGCTTCGGGCCCTTCGAGTTTTCGGTCCACAATATATTGGTAAGCCTTACGCGCATCGTCCAAAGCCCTTTGTTTAGCATCCGGTCGCGTTGCTTTTTGCAACAGTACCTCAGCACAACGCCCTGCTTCTAATGCGGCCTTGGCTAACCATGGTTTCATATCGTCCGGAGGATTCGTTCCGCCGTACGAGTACATTGCCCGGCGGAACTCCCGGTGAGCCTCCTCGATCTTCTGTTCCTGGAAGAGGATTTCCCCGAGCAAGAATCGCGCGCGCAGGCCGACGACGTTCTGCTGGTCGGCCACTTCGGGTAAACCTTCTGCGGCTTCTGCAAAGCGGCGAAGTTTATACAAGGCTAGAGCCCGCCCGAGTATCGCTTCAGGCACCAACGGAGATTGTCGGTCCTCCAGCAATTTGTCGAACCACGCCACGGCTGCATCCCACTGCTGAAGCTCGTTTGCCGCTTGACCGGCATGTAGCCAAAGTAATGGGCGAGAAGCCTCGGAAGCGAGTTTGGTTGTCTCTGCTTTATCGAACAGTACGAGTGCTTCTTGATACTTGCCTTGTTGAAAGAGCGTTTCCCCTTGCATCAACAGAGCATCGCCCAGTAACGAACCGTCGGGGAATTCGCGAGTTTGCCGCTCAAAACTATCAAAACTATTAGAATAGTCCTTCTTTTGGAAATAAGAAAATCCCAACTTATACAAGGTTTTTTCTTTTAGATCTCCCGTGGCACTCTTAAGGGCCATCACATACTGCTGTATAGCAGCATCAAACTCATTTTTTTCATAATGATTTTCTGCAAGATGAAAATGAGCTTCAGCGGCCAAAGGACTATCGGGAAACTGCTCGGCGAGTTTTCGGAAGTTGTCGAGCGCTGCTTCTTTCTGGTCTAGTGCTCGATAGGTCCATGCCAGGTCGTAAATGGCTCGATCCCGTCGAGGATAATCGGGTAGTGTTTCGAGAATTTTTTCTAGAAGCTCGCGCGCGGCCTGCAGATTACCAGCGTCGTTCAAGGTGGCAGCCCAGTCGAGCCACACGTCGGCGCGGCGAACCGGGTCTGCCGTTTTTTCTGCGAAGCTACGAAAATCCTCGATTGCCAATGCATATTGACGCAAGGATCGGCGAGCGGTACCCCGCAGGAGAATCGCGTCCAATGCCAGTTCGCTCTCTGGATATTCTTCGAGAAGTCGGGTCGTATCCGTAACCGCCTCGTCGAATTTGCTGTCCTGGAACATGCACCCAGCACGTCTATAAAGTGCAAACGGACGAAAGTTCGACTTTGGATACTGGCTGATGACTTGCTGGTACAACGTTGCTGCTTTTGCATAATCACCTTGGGCGTGGTGGCATTCCCCGAGGCGATAGTAGACCTCGTCGATCACTGAGCTGTTAGGAGCATTGTCGGCAATCGTAGTTAGAAGCGAGATTGCCTCAAGAATGCGTTGCTGCTTTTGCCGCGCACGAGCAGCCCATAATAGCAGCTCTTCCGCCCGCGGAACGGCAGGATGTGCGTTGTAGGTAGCTTCGAGCAAACTCACAGCCGTGTCGTACTGTTCGCGATAGAAATACGCTTGTCCTTCAAGTAGGGCTGCCTGGACGTGCAGCTCGGGTTGCGGCCAGCTTCCACGCAGTTTTTCCAGGTATTCGGCTAAGCGGTTGAACTGCTTCTGGGTCAGGTAGACCGTGGCCAGGCGCAATCGCCACACGCTTCGATCCGGGTGGTCTGGATACTCAGCAATCAGCCGTGTCCATTCGGATTCAGCAGCCGCTAGTTGTTGCTTCAAAATGAGGCACTCGGCCAAAATGCGCCGCGCATCGGCAACGAGTGGGTCGGACGGGTATTCAGTGCGCAGGCGCTGCGCCAAGCTTTCCGAACGATCATATTGGCGAAGTTGCCATGCCACGAGAGCTGCCGCGTAGAGGGACTGCGGCGCAAGAACGTCGCCGCGGGCCAGCTCGATAAGTCGTTCGTAAGTGGCGAGGGCTTCGGACATCTTTTCAGGTTGCGCTGCCAAGGCGTCGGCCAAATCGAACGTGAGTCGAAGATCCCACGGGCGCGGCGGCTGTTGATCGAGTAGCTGCCGAGCCAATTGCTCGCCACTCGAAAGATCCTGGCGTTTTAAGGCAATCCGCACTAACCAGTGGCCGGCTTCCCAACGGCCCTCTGGCCACCGTTCTTGGACTTGCTGGAAAAGTTGCTGGGCTTTATCGAGTTGATCGAGTCGATACCAGATACGACCGGCTGCCAAAAGCGATTCACCTACAAGGTGCATGTCGGCGCTTCGCTGGGCCAAATCGTGGTAGATAGCTGCCGCCTTTTCTTGTTCGCCTCGCTGCTCCAAGCAGTAGGCCCAATAGCGCCGCGCCGGTTCGGCCAACGGTGTGTCGCTGCTGGCAAGCTTCTCAAAAAGCGGCGCCGCTTCGTCCCATCGATTCAACTGCATTAAACACTCGGCCTTGCCGAAAAGTGCATCTGTGCTTAGCGGGTGTTCCTGAAAACGATTCAAAAAAGTTTCTAGTGTCTCCAAAGCCGTTGGCCACTGAGCTTGACCGCGCTGTGCCATGCTCAGCGCCACCATAGCATCGGGGATCACCGACGATTCGGGGAACTCCGCCACGACGCGCCCCAACAGCTCCGCGGCTTGACGATACTGGCCCAACAGCAAACTGGCTTCCCCATGGAAATAAAGTCCTTGATCCACATACCGGCCTCTCGGGAAATCCTTCAGCAAGGTGCCGAGGGTGCCGGTGGCTGCTTCGGCTGTTTTCCGTTTCGCTTCTGGGTCGGTCATCGATTCGGCAAGGCGCAACTGACACCAGCCCAAATTGAGCAGCGCCTCTTCCCGGAGCTCGAAACGCGGCTCGTCCTTCAACAAACTGGCAAATTGTTCAATTGCAGGTTGCCATTGTTCCAGGTGCACCTGACACACGGCTGCTTGATACCGTGCCCGCGGTACAATTGGGTCCTTGGGAAATCGATCGACAACGCGCTGGAACTCTTCTAGTGCCAGGTCATATTGCTGATTTTGAAAAAGATTCGTGGCCGCCTGGAAAAGCTGGACTGCCCTGGGGTCGGAGGACGCGTTCTGTTGGGCCGCGACAGCCAGCCACAGCCCACACGCACACCACCACCAAGCCCAGCACCCCCACCATGCCTGCCGTAGCCTGCCCGTCATCGGACCTCTCCCATGCTTGCCATAGCCTGCAACGCGCATCTGTTTCACAATCCGAGCCGCTCCAGGTAACTACACCCCGCTTCGGCTTTCTATGTATTGTCATGTTATCCGGCCAGGCGCGTCAAAGGGAAATTGCGTGCTCACCGGTTTCGTGTGTGTGCGTCCTGGTTGTAAGTGGAATTTTGGTATAAAAGCCGCGCCTTCGCGGAAACGTACCTATTTTCCGCGGCAGGTGGAAAAGGGTGTGCGAGTGTTGACGGTAAGGGACATCGTTCTTTTCTTCGCCCGACCAGGGGTACGTCTGGCTTTTTTCGGTCCACCAGTTCTAACGCGGCGCGGGTGGTTTTTGACAAAGGCGTTCTGTCGAGCGACGGCTCAACAGAACCGCGACCCTAAGGGAGCGGCCAATTCAACGCAACGGCCCTAAGGCGCAAAGGCGCACGTAAGACTGCATGTACATCCGATCGTCGGCATGGCCGAGGCGTCTTTGCGCTATTTCAGTTAGTCCAAAGACGACTTGATCTGTGCGGCAATCGCCGCAACGGGCAGCGGTGCTGGACGCTCGGATTCGAGCAACGATGCCACGCGAGGAACGTATCGAAGTAACCGTTATTGTGGATCGTTCGCGCAGTGTCGCCCAACGGTTACCTAACCCACTTGCCGCCGGCGCCAATTCCCATTCGTAAAGCTGCCGTGCAGTGAGATTGCGTAGCCCTTCTTTTATTAGCGTCTTACTGTTGGGCTTTGGCTGCTAGCGATTATTTATGCCAATAAGGCAACAGCGCGTGTCAGCAATCTCGACAATAAGGCGGTTTCCAAAAGCCCGCGTCCCGTAACGTCGGCATCGTGCGCCACAAGGAGCAAGGTGCTTTTAAGTACCGTAACCTTGCAGGCGGACCTGCAATACATAAGTATGTCGATAATCATGGTCGTAAATTAAAGAGGGTGGCACCGCCGCCCTGGTGACAGGCACCCTCGGCAAGGGGACAGGCACTGAGACCAATTGTTTTGGTAATTGTAGAAAACGAGGCACATTAAATAAACGAGACGGTCTGGCTGTTTTGGTCAAATAAGTGACATTGGAAAAAACGGTACCGTTCCACTGTAACGTGAAGAAAACCGCCATTATCGGGATAGGATAGCGAACTGGTGCCCTGATGGCTTAAGTCGCGTTACAAGGCTGCTTGTTGTACGACGCGGTAGTTCAGAACACGTTCTCTTGTGGGTTTTGCTAGCATGAGATGCGCTCAGCGGCGTCGCGAGGCCTTGACGCTGTCTTCGGTGGTGACTGTGAGTATGTGCGTCATCCGCGAGCAGCACGTACCCTCATTAGTTCGTTTTTGAAAAAGCTTACGGCACAAGTTCATCTGCATCCCGTAGCGGTGACGCTGCGAACTTGGTGCACCCCGGGGGAACGCACGACCTATAAGAGCGGATTCACAAGCCGAACCGGTGAAAAAACCTGGCCCGATTCGCGTAGTGTCGCTTTCTTACGGTCGCCGCACTTTTGGGTGCTGCTCTCTAATGGTCGTGGCTCAAATAAGCTAGAGCCCAGTGTAACCTCTTTTCCTACATCGACGGGACCACCAAGTGATAGCCACCCGAGTTCCCAGGTACATCCCACAACAATCAAGACCCTTTGAGAACTATTCGTTGACCCTGTTACGTAATTACTATATTGCTACGGGACTGGCTTGCGTACCGGATGGATTCCCAGGCATACGTATCCGCCAGTAACAAGTCAACCGAATTCTTTGGGAGATTCTTCCGTGGCCGTTCGCGGATACCTTCCCCATGCGGAGGTGCCTAAGCTACGTGTTAGGCGGCATGCCGGTGTACGAGCAGGTTCCAGCCGAATTAGCCGATTCGGTTGCGATTGGATTAGTCGAATGGAAATTCCGCGGAGCGATCCTGATGCATACGGGCAGCCTGCGAGGAGCGTACGAATGAAAGGTGTTTCGTGAAGAACGTCCTAGTTACGGGCGGAGCCGGCTTTATCGGCTCGCACCTGGTTGAAAAGCTGCTGCATGACGGCTGCCGGGTTGTCGTAGTGGACGATGAATCCACCGGATCGGCGGCAAACTTGTTACGGGTTAAAGAGCATCCACAACTGACTTACATCCGAGGGTCCGTTTCTGACGGAGATCTGGTTACGGAAGTGGTGGCCCAAGTCGATCAGGTTTACCACTTGGCGGCCGCTGTTGGTGTAGCGCTTATTGCGCGCGATCCGATTCAGACGATCGAGCGGAACATTTATCCGACCGAGTTGTTATTGGCCGAGCTATGCCGGCACCATCGCGCGGGAAGAGCCGTACAGCTTTTTCTGGCCAGTACTAGCGAAGTCTATGGGAAGAATCCCAAAGACAAGTGGTCCGAGGAGGATGATCTGGTGTTCGGAAGCACCAGTCGTGCGCGCTGGTCTTATGGCGCGTCGAAGGCAATTGACGAGTTCTTGGCACTGGCCTATTGGCGGCAATATCGATTGCCGGTGGTTATTGGGCGTTTTTTCAATGTGGTGGGACCACGACAAACCGGGGCGTACGGAATGGTCTTGCCGCGCTTCATCGAGGCTGCGCTGGAGGGGCGGCCGCTGGTGGTGCACGACGACGGACAACAGGTACGATGTTTTGCACACGTCCAAGACGTGATCCACGCTGTAGCTCAACTTATGCGCACTCCCGCCGCTTTGGGTGCGGTGATCAACATCGGCAGTGATCAACCTATCACGATACGAGAGCTGGCCAAGTTGGTCATCCGCCTTGCCGATTCGACCTCAACGATTGCTTATCAGAGCTACACCGAAGCGTACGACGCGGATTTTGAAGATGTGCGGCGTCGGGTGCCTGATCTTACCCGTCTGCGGCAGCTTATTGATTATCGACCTCGATACGATCTTGAGACAATCATCCGTGAGCTCATCGAATGGAAACGAGGCTCGAGCGTTTAACGCAAAGGCGCAAGGAAAGCTTGAAACAAATACCTAGAACGGCACGAAGTCTTGGATAACGCTCAATTGGCGAACAACACGCGACGTCGGTTCAATTGCGCGAATAGTTACTTTCACAGCCCGGAGAGGCTCGGTGTAGGCCGGCCAGGTTTCGCGTTCTTCCGGGTTGTCGACGCCCTTGATGCCGTCGTTGTCCAGCCCATCGGTACCCTGGTCCACTGCGCTTCGCCAACTAAACAACATGGGGGCTCCGCTAACTAGCGCCTGGTCTTGGTTAATTCCGTCCTGCTCGTAGTGGTATGACCAGGTGTCGTACGTCGGCACGGTTGGCCCACGGAATGGTTCGCCAGGATTCCAAGCACCGTTGTTATTCAGATCATAGAACGACGGTGGTGCCGAAAAGTGCGATCGGTACTCTGGCAAGGGATAAACGCGGGTTGGTTCGGAAACAGCCCAAGCCGGCCAATTGCTAGGGTTGCTGCCGTAACCGGCAATTAGCCGAGGTAACACGTAGCGCATATAAAACATATCAACAAACTCTCCCACGCTGATGGCGCCCGGGCCCGTCCCCAAACGGGCAAATCCAGGATCATTTGGGCTTAACACGTCCGAACCTGATGTAGAAGCGATCAACGGGGCATGCGGATCGTAAACTTTTACGTCAAACGCCAGTAGATTGCCCTGAATTACGTCTTCACCTTGCCGGTCGCCAGTCTTAACCATGGTGTTCAGCGCCGGCAAAAAATCCACCGAACCGATACGGTTGCGTACCATATCGAACGGATAAGCCGGTGATAGAACACTGAAACTGTTCGTTGAGTTGTCGAAGGCCAAGATCGGATGGTGGCAGAATCGATTCTCACGTTTGACCAAATCAGTCAGCGAATTTGCGATCAAGTTAACGGTTATATTCCCACCGGCGACCGTTACGACCGGATGGGTGGATATATCCGTGTTGTCATAAAAGGTTTTTAATTCGTTCCACAACTGAGCTAGATTGCTGGTGGGTACCGTGCGACTAAAGACCGCACCCAAGTCGGGCCGGATCAAAAGGACTCGTCGATACAGGGTAATTTCCGAAGGTTGAGCACCGGCAGTGGGTTGTCCGTCTCCATTACGGTCATCCCAAATGGCCCACCAGATAATCTCGGCATAATGCGAGTCGATCGATCGTCGCACCGGGGTCAGGGTTGATGTGTCGAGGAAGAAACCCACGAAAGGGCTACCTTCGCTGCGCGCGGTGAGCGCTACTACGTCGTCAAAATCTCCGAAACTCATATCGGCTGATGGCACATCCGTAAAGCCAGAGGGTGTTGCAGAGAAAATGGATAATTGCCCGGTGTCGTAGGCGGAGCCTTCAATCAGCTCGAGGTAGCCGTCGGCCGTAGCCGGTGTGGCCCACGGACGAGCCGAACTCGTTACCCGTCGTAAGTCCTGTTGCAGACTACGAGTCGTTCCTCGCAGTTGCCCGAGTAGCTCAACCGACGCACGCCCCTCAGCCACCTGGGAAACACCAACATTGAACTGCCACATTAGGGCATAGAGCACCACAAGCGAGATCGCCATAGCGATGAGTAATTCGACAATCGTAACAGCTCGCCTGCCCGCCGACCCTTTCATCTTATGTTTCTCCTCGCTGGCGTGTTCACTGCTGTTGCCATGTTGGCGTGGTGGGGACCTCCCGTCTGCACGATGCGCCGACGGATCTAAGCCGACCACATCAAGGGCATCGTATTTTACCGTTGTGGCACGGACCAAGACGACTGGCATTTGGTTTTCTGTAGGAGGTCGTGTTACAGTCCCGCTGATGAGCTTGGCTGGCTAAATCATCCTGCTCGATCCACGACACTCTATCGACTTCGACTGTGCAAAGGTTCGCTGCCTACTTGCATTGCAACCCGAATAGGGAATGTTGTCAAGCGAATTGTGTGACAGTCGGAATGTGGGGAGGTGTGCGTTGATCGGAAGAGATGTTGTTCTAGAACCCTTCGGATGTACAGCGCCGGTGGTACTGCTTTTCTTGCAAGGATCGTTTCCCCATCGGTGTTGTTCGGATCGGATTTAATCCAACTTACGCGTGGAAGTAAACAACCATGGAAGTCAGTAACCTCGGCAGGCCAATCAGTCAGTTACTGCTGAGCACTGGGCCGGCCGGGGCGGTAGCCGGGGGTTGGGCGATGGCGCGATTGGCGTCGCGGTGCCGCAATGGGTCCCGGTGCCATCGAGTCGCAGGATGGGGTAGGTGCATGTGCAACTTCACCAGATTGCTGCCGCGAGACTCGAATCGTATGCACATATTCGCCCTGAAACCGGCGGTTGGCGTCCGCTCGCCGCTTGAGAATGGCTTCGCGAGGAGGTCGCGACGGGATGAGGCAGTCACAGCCGTCACCAATCAAATCCTGTCGGCCCGCGCGCCGGAGAGCTTCTCGAACTTCAAAGTAGTTTTCCGGCTTGAAAAACTGCATCAATGCCCGTTGCAGTTTTCGATCTTTCAGGTGCCTGGCCACATAAACCGGTTTTTTCGTGAAAGGATCTATGCCGGTGTAGTACATAGCAGTTGCCACGTCCATCGGAGCGGGGATAAAGTCTTGAACTTGATCGGGCCGGTAACCATTGCGTTTCAAGAAAAGTGCCAACTCGATCATGGCATCCAAATCACTACCCGGATGACTGGCAATAAAATACGGCACAATGCGTTGTCTCTTACCGACTTTTTTGGATTCTTTGCGAAACAATTCGGCAAAGTGTTCGAAATCATCGCTGCACGGTTTGCGCATTAGAGACAATACTTGAGGGTTGACGTGTTCGGGTGCTACTTTCAGTTGTCCGCCCACATGATGCCGCACTAATTCGCGGATGTATTCGGGCGACCGCCGAGCCAGATCCATGCGGATACCACTGGCGACGAATACCTTGCGCACGCCTGGCACCTGGCGAGCTTGGCGCATCAGTTCCATGAGTGGCCCGTGATCTGTGCCCAGCAATTTGCAGATGGTTGGATGGACACAGGATTGCCGCCGGCAGCGTGCTTCGACCTCAGGCCGCGTGCACCGCATCTGATACATGTTGGCCGTCGGGCCACCGATGTCGCTAATGATCCCCTTAAAGGCGCGATCCTCGGTCATGCGACGGATTTCGCCCAGTACCGACTCTTGACTTCGCGATTGGATAATGCGTCCTTGGTGGGCGGTAATCGAACAGAACGTGCAGCCGCCAAAACAGCCGCGCATGATAGTTACCGAATCTTTGATCATCTCATAAGCCGGAATCGACTCGCGATAGCTTGGATGCGGTCGACGGGTAAATGGCAATCCATAAATGCGATCCATCGCTGCTTGACTCAAAGGTAGAGCCGGAGGGTTAACCACGACGGCTTGGCGATCATGGTATTGGACCAGGCGGCGCGCGTTGTAGGGGTTGGTTTCGTTGTGGATAATGCGTGTCGCCTCAGCGAAAGCCCATTTGTCGCGACACACTTCCTCATAGCTGGGCAGTTGGATCGCGTCGTCCGGCGGCGTCTCTTTCGCTCCCAAAGCATAGGCCACACCCCGCATGTTGCGCAGGTCGCGCACCGTCTGGCCAGCCGCCAAGCGCCGAGCAATTTCGACGATGGCTGCTTCCCCCATGCCATAGACGAGCAAGTCGGCTTTTGAATCGAGCAGGATCGAGCGCCTCACCTTGTCCGACCAGTAATCGTAGTGGGCGAGCCGTCGCAGTGACGCTTCAACTCCCCCAGCAATGATCGGCACGCCCTTATAGGCTTCTCGAGCACGCTGGCAGTATGCCAAGGTCGCTCGATCCGGCCGAAGTCCGATTCGACCGCCCGGCGAATAGGCGTCATCGTTGCGCACTTTTTTATTGGCGGTGTAGTGATTGATCATCGAGTCCATGTTGCCGGCACTGATGCCGAAGAACAGTCGAGGTCGGCCAAAACGACGCCACGCTGCACACGAGTGCCAATCCGGCTGGCTCAAAATGGCCACGCGAAATCCGGCCGCCTCCAGGACCCTACCCAGTATCGCCATGGCAAAACTTGGGTGATCCACATAAGCGTCGCCGGTGACAATCACCACATCAACAGCATCCCAGCCACGCGCCTCTACCTCCGCAGATGTCATGGGCAGTGGTGCAACCGGACCATGGTCTGGTTTCAGCCACTCCACCAAGCGGTCGTCGCGAGGAGCCGCATCAGGGACTATCGGTAACTGCATAGAATAACGCTCAACGAATAGCGCTGTGGTCGCCTTGCAATAACGGATTGATTATCGCTTCGTAGCTTACAACCATATCAGTCTACCACATGGCGTGCTCTCAGCACAGGCTCAATCGGACACCGGATCCGCCAAAACCTCAAGTGCAACACTCTGTCAAGAAAGCTTCGTGGTGGGCGTGGCTACTGCAGGGAACTTTCGCGTTGGCCAAAGTATGATTAGTGCGGCTAGTGCTATGAGCGGGGCAAGGCCCGCCAAGGCAATGCCGAGTCCGTAGGACTGGGTCTGGTCGACGTACCGCCCCACATAGATCTGAAACAGCGATGTAACCAGCCACGTGGTGGCTCCTAGCACGCCGGTCACCTTTCCTTGGTGACGCATCGAAAGCTCCTGGGTAAACGAGTAGTAATTGGGAAACAGCCCCAAGGCACCAAAGCCGATCAAAAGAAATAGCCCCAGCAGCAATGGACCACGGGGCAAGATTGCGGTCCACAAGGCTAATGCCGTCAGCGCGGTGCATCCGGCAAAGCTCGTCATGCGAGCCGAGTGGATGGGCCAACCCCGCGCTGCCAAAGAGCGCGTCAAAAATCCGATCGACAAACAGCCTGCGTCCGTGGCGATGTAGTACGCCGACGTAAATAAATTCACGGTGGTGCGGTCGTAGTGATGAAATTCGCGAAGAAATTTCGGCAACCATACGCGGAAAAACTGCCAGGTAAGGTTAATCATTACGACAACGACAACCAAAGCTAAAAAGCGGCGCACCAATAGCAGCCGATCGGCTGCCTCCACCATTTCGGCCGGCAGCGACTGAGGCGAACTTTCCATCAAAGTCGATTGGCGAGCCAGATAACCAGGACGGGCCACGACAAACCAAGGAACTACCCAAGACATTCCCACCAAGCCAATGACGACGAACGGTCCTCGCCAACTACCCGGAAGATCGGATACCAAAGCCTGCACTACCAGTGGAGTAAAAATAGCGCCAAAAGCAGCTCCACTTTGCAGAAGGCTGTTTCCTAACGGACGTTCTTCTCGCCGCAAGATACGCTGGGTCGTTACGAGCGCACATGGCCAGTGGCCAGCTTCAAAGAATCCGAGCGTCACTCGACACAGCATCATTCCCAAATAAGCCCGTTCGGACATCGACCATGAGGCTCCATCGCAGATGAGCCCAAGGCTGTTACCGACCGCAAAGAGCCACGTACCGAGTTGTGCGCTGTAGGCCGTCAACAACCCGGACAACGACCAGCCAATGAGTACGGCCGGATACATCCATCGCACCGGAATGCGGTCGACGAGAAATCCCACGACAAGCCCGCCAGCAGCGAAAGCAAAACCAAAGCCGGCCTCCAACTTGCCGTACTGTTCGTTGGACAGCCCCAATTCTCGCGATATGTCGGTGATCGTAAGGGATAGAGTTTGGCGGTCCATGTAATTGAGCATGGTGGCTAGCAACAATAAACCACAAAGCCACCATTTGATCGAAGCCGGGGGGCTAGGATTGACGAGCGGATGGCTAGCCGATGACGTCATTTGAGCCCCTCGGATGTCTCTGCCTCAGATGCTTGCCATACGTCGCACGATCGACTAATTACCGTCATCGTCACGCTATTCGATCGCGGACAACTGTCGATCCACGATTGTCGAAGGATCCGGCAGCGAGGTCAAGCCTTAATACGCCGCACGCCTCATGCGCCCGGCCCGAGAATTCTCCAATTGCGGTACGCTAGAAAAGCCACTTATCCGCACATGAACCTAAGTCACACAAGTCCTGGGGGATAGAGCAAAACGCGCGTTAGAAAGCTGGGGAGCAGGGATTCGAACCCCGACTAACTGATCCAGAGTCAGTTGTGCTACCGTTACACTACTCCCCAGGAACAACGGCAAGCGATGTATCCTACCGCCATAAAGCCTACGGCGGCGCTAGGAGCGCGTCAAGTCGGACGTGGCTTTCGTGCATCTTGAAGGTGGGTGAGACTTTTTCCTTGGTTTGCCGAGCCTGGCGTACGTCTAACTTTTTCCGGCAACGAGAGATTGACCGGATGCGTGGTCAATGTGTGTTTCGTGGCAAAGGTGTTCTGTTGAACGGCGGACCTCGGAGACGTAACCGCAAGGGACCGGTTACAAAAACTCGACGCCAAGGGCAAGGAGATTGAACGCAAAGGCGGCAAGGCGCTGAGGCGCAACTAGGCAATTGACGGATACCTCTTGTCTTCGTTGCGCCTCTGTGGCTTTACGTTGCATTATTCTGCCGCTTCCGAACGGTCGCGGCTCGGTTGGGGTGCCGTTCGCTTACCATCGCGGCTCTGTTCGGATGCCGCTCCCTAGTGGTCGCGGTTCTGGTGGGGTGCGGCTCGCTTACGGTCGCGGCTCCGTAAAGCTATCCATCTTCGGAAGCGATGGGGCGAACCCGGGTGCTAGAAAGCTGCTTGTCAGCCGCCCCCTACCCACACATGAGACCTACATACCTTTGCGTTAGAGTATTCTCTTTTTACGCGTCTACCAATCCGCACTCCGGGGGAACTCTACCGAAGGCAAACGCTAGTGGCTAAACTGACAGAGAAATAGCTGGGGGCGATTTTGGGGAGTGTCAGAAATGGCTTATCTGGTGACACAAGTTGGCTCGGAAACGGGTAAGAAGACGGAGCTCTCGAAGCGCGAGACTCTCATCGGAAGGCATCCGGATTGTGACGTGGTCCTGGACGACAGTAATGTGAGTCGGTTCCATGCGAAAATCGTGGCGGAACCGGAAGGCCATGTCATCGTGGATCTAAAGAGTCGCAATGGCACGTGGCTAAATGGAATCCCGATAGGGGCACCGGCCTCGAACGATCCTCGGCCGCACCCGCTGCGGGACGGCGATGAAATCCGCATCGGTGGTGTGTCATTCCGTTACGTTCGCGAACCTTTACAAGCGTTCGCTGTGCCGAATGAGAGCAGCACGCATTCGAGTTTTCAGCTTGCTGATGAACCGGAAAGTAGCTCGACGATTATCACCAAGCTTGACCTAGCGAGCGGTGCAGCAGCGCCGTTAAAAGCTTCACCCGAGGCAAAGTTGGCCGCACTGTTAGAAATCAATCGCGCGTTAGCCGATGCCCTGGCACTGGATCGGGTGTTGCCCAAGGTCTTAGAGTCGTTGTTTCGCATTTTTGTGCAAGCCGACCGCGGGTTCATTGTCCTGGTGGAACCTAATGGAGAGTTAGTGCCACGTTGGATGCACACACGGCGGCCGAAGGCAGGAGAATCGGCACGCATTAGCCGCACGATTGTCCGGCAAGTGCTGCAGACAAAGGAGGCTGTGCTGTCGGCTGACGCGGCAAGCGACAGTCGTTTCGACATGAGTCAAAGCCTTGCGGATTTCCGCATCCGCTCGCTGATGTGTGCTCCTCTGCTGTCGAGTGACGGCCAACCCTTGGGCGTCCTGCAACTCGATACGCTGGACCAGCGGAAGCGATTCGATGCGCAGGATCTGGAGATCTTAGCCGCCGTGGCTGCTCAAGCCGGTATTGCCATCGCCAACGCACAATTGCATGAGCAGATTCTGCGTCAAAAGACTCTGGAACGGGATCTGCATTTGGCTAATCAAGTGCAACGAAGCTTCTTGCCCTCGGAGATGCCCGGTATTCCCGGTTATTCGTTCTATCACTATTATCGGGCAGCCAACCAGGTTGGCGGTGACTATTTTGACTATATCACCCTTGCGGAAAACCGTCTGAGCATCGTCCTTGCGGATGTTGTCGGCCACGGTGTGGCTGCTGCCTTGCTCATGGCGCGTCTATCTGCAGAAACGCGTTTTTGTTTGGCCACGGAGTCAACCGTGGGTCAAGCACTCAACAAACTTAACGCCCGATTCCTGGGTCCGACTCCTGATCGATTCATCACCTTGGTGGCTGGCGTGCTGGATCACGAAAAGCATCGCTTACAGATCTCGATCGCAGGTCACATGCCTCCCCTTTGCCAGCGCACGGACGGCAGCGTGATCGAGGTTGGCGAAGATGTATCCGATGTTCCGATCGGCATTGTACCTGATGTGGCATATGCGACAGCCGAAGTCGAGATTCAGCCCGGGGAACTCTTGCTGTTCTATACCGACGGCATCAGTGAGGCGATGAATCCAGAGGGGGAGTGCTTCGGGATAGACCGGATCCGCACATTCTTGGGCCGAACAACCGGTACAGCTCAGGAAGTGGGTGAAGGATTAATTCAAGAAGTCAAACAATTCGCAGGTCGCAACGCCCAAAGTGATGATATGTGTATCGTCTGCCTGCAACGCCAGGGATGATTACCAACACAACCGGGCTCGTCGCCGCCACAAGACCGAGCTAACCGGTGGTTTGGGCTCGGCACGGTCTGGGACAACCCAAATATTGCGAAACGTCACCGGATTGCCGTGATCCTGAAACAGAATCGGTAGCGGTTCAGGGCCTTCCGGTCGTCCATTACCGGTTTTGCGGGGTACAGCGCGGTGGTAGTGGACGCCAATTCCATTGTGAAACACCGTAATTTCGGCCTGGGTTATCTTATTGCCCTGGCTATCGAATCGGGGAGCTCGAAAATAAATATCATAGGTTTGCCACTCCAACGGCGGCAAACATACACTCAGGTCCGGTTTGCACAGCTTGTATAAAGCACCGCAACCGTCATCTAATGGATCCAAGCCAAAGGAATCAAGAATCTGCACTTCGTAACGCCGTTGCAGGTAAATGCCACTGTTGCCCCGGCCTTGGCCTCGCGCCTTGGGCATGTATGGCGTACGAAATTCCACGTGCAAGTAACAATCGCCGAAAGCCTCGCGCGTAACGGCCCCGGCTAACAAACTGCCATCCGGCGCTAAACGCACGTTGGACAGCCGGTCCGAAGCCCCGTCGGCAAACAGCACGACGGCTCCTGGTGGGGGACGTAGTCCCAGGGTGCTACTGCGGCGAGAAAAACGGACACAGTGCCATTGCCGATTGCCCAGTGAGGCCAGCCCGGTCTGGGTATCGAGGATCACTCGTCGTCCGTCGGCATCGGACAGCTCCAGACGTCCGTCGAGGCGCTTGCCCGTCAGCACGTAACCCGGCAAGATCACCGGTCCGGCGCCGGGTAAGCCTCCTTCGAACCACCTGGCTTGAAAGTGCCCATCCCCGAGCGCTACGACTTGTAGGCCGATATTTCCGGCCGCTCTACCAGCAATGGGTCTTCCCCACCATTCGCCCTGGTAAAGGAAATCGGGCTCTTGTACTTCTTCGAGGGAAATGGCCGCATTGCGGCGTGGGCGAGTTTCTTGCTCGGCACCCAGGATAGACGCCAGCGCAATAAGAACGGCTATGGTAACGCACTGCGTCGCAAAACTACGCACCATGATACTCTACCCTCAAAGTTATGACGAATTTCATTGGAATTGTTAGTTTCTTTCGATCACCACCAGAATTCAAGAGCCGCGTGAGGTTGAATTAGGTTAACCACGTTTCCCGCAGCTTTCGCAGGGCCTCCAGCGCCGGCTTAGCACGCTCGTTCCGATCCCAAAGCCCGCCGTGGGGAATCCGATGCGGAAGTGAATCACGACTTTGATTAAAGAGAATCCCGTGCACCGACGGCTGCGCTAACAATAACGGCACTAACTGTTCCACCCAGTACCGCTGGCTCTCCAATGACGGGCGGTACTGTCCCCACACGGTTTGTATCTTCGGTTGCCATGCATTGGGATCCTGGTCGGCATCACTTGGAATCGTCAGCACGACGAGTAAGGGACAATTCAGGGCTGACCAGTGATCCAGCAGGCGTGACACTTCCACCATGTCACACGGAGGACCACTGCCGGGCCAACATCCCAATTGAAGTTCCAGCCCCACACCGGCTAAACCCAGCTCGCCACGCACGAGCATTTCAGCAAAATAAAGGGGGGACAGTTCGCCATCGGTGTGGGCCAAATACTGCCCCCAAGGTTGGTCGAATGTGACAATCATGGGGGTTTGGCTGTCGGCACGCCGCACCCGCTCGATAACCGACAAGAGCAACTTCACGCGATCTTCTTCGCACAATTGTAAATCGCCCGGTAAATTCATGGCCGATGCGACGTGCCAATACTGTACGCGGCCTCGACAATGCGCTATAAGCTGGTCGACGAATTCGATCACCGACTGTCGCAACTGGTCGAAGTCGTCTTGCCACAAAAATAACCAATCGGGTAGCACTTCGCGGTACGGACTGATCAGTGGTCCCATGCCGACACGCAACCCGCGTTGGTGGCACCAGTGCAATTGTTGATCCAGGGCCTGCCATTGCCACTGTCCGGAGTCGGTTTGGAGGCGTCGCCAGTAGACCGGTATGGCAGCGACGTTGAATGTTTGAAGAAAGTCCGCTTCCTGCTGAGCATCTCTTGGCTCGGCTTCTAGACGCCCCACAAGCAAAGTGGGCAAGGGGCGCGTGAATTGTTTTCGAGCCGCCAGCGCGACCTCGACGACGCCACGGATGAGCGTATCGGTTACGGACAAGCTCGTGTCAATCGCCGCTTGTGCGGCGTGCAAGGCTCCCTGCGGATCAGTACGCACGGCGAGCAACGCATCGAGAAAATGGGTTTCTGCCCGACCAATGTCGGCAGCGATCGATTCAGGAATAGAGCAACCGGCCCAAACCGCCTGGGCGTAAAACTCGCGCACGCGTGCCAGCGTCCCGCGAGCCACTTCGATGTCCAAGCGATACGGCTCCTCTTGCTCGCGTAAACTGGCCGTGCGCAGCATAAAACAACCTCGGGCTGTCGGCCAAGCAATATACAGGCACCCTGACTCGGGAGTGCTCCGCAGAACGGTCAAACACCGGTCGCTCACCGAAACGTGACATCTCCACGGAACATCATCAAGTCCCACCACATAAGCCGTTTCAGCGGCATAGGGCGGAAGTTGCAATTCGGCGGGGATCGTAAAACTCAGCCTTCCCATAAGTGCACGTCAAATGATGAGTTGCGTCTCCTAAATCATGATAGTGGCCCGTTCCCGCCGATGGGCAATGGGTACTGGACAAATGGGTTTTGGGAATGCCCCAAATTGTATCAAAGTCGATGACAAGTTTATAGTAAACGGCAACCAGGCTCACCAGCCGGTTGCCAAAGATTCCAAAGAGCCCTCTCGGTCCGGAACGCGGCGTGGCTGGTCCGCAGGTGCACCGGTCCGAGTTCAGCCAGGGAGTTCACGCCTGTGACGGATGGGTCGCATGCATCGTACGGCGCAAAGTCTTCAGCTCGCCAAGCGTTTGTGCAGTGCACCTTCCCGGGTAGCCCCTACCCGTTTCGCCGCGGAAAAGTGCGCGACATTTTCGACTTGGGGGATCGACTGCTCATCGTTAGCACGGATCGGATTAGTGCTTTCGACTGGGTTTTACCAACCGCCATTCCCGACAAAGGGCGCGTATTGAATTTATTGAGCTTGTTTTGGTTCGAATATCTCGCGGTACCCAACCACGTGCTTTGTAGTGACGTAGAGCAGATTCCCTTGCCTGAAGGAGCCGATCGAACTCAATTGGCTGGGCGCCTGATGCTGGTCAAGAAGGCCGAAGTCGTTCCTTTCGAGTGTGTTGTCCGCGGTTATCTCGATGGATCGGCGTGGAAAGAGTATCGACAAACCGGAAATGTTTGTGGGCTACAGCTTCCGGCCGGCCTGATCCAAGGGCAAAAACTGCACGAGCCGATCTTTACTCCCGCTACCAAAGCTACTACGGGTCACGATGTCAATGTTAGTTTTGCGTACATGGCGGATCGTATTGGCGGCGAGCTGGCGCGGCAACTGCGCGACAAGAGCATCGAGCTATACTGCCGCGGAGCTGAGTATGCATCCCAACACGGCATTCTGATCGCCGATACGAAGTTCGAGTGGGGATTGATCGATGGCCAAGTGATTCTTATCGATGAAGTGCTCACGCCTGACAGTTCCCGATTCTGGCCACTGGATCAATACCAGCCGGGTGGCAGCCAACCGTCGTTCGACAAGCAGTTTGTGCGGGACTGGCTGGAACAATCGGGTTGGGACAAACAAAGTCCGCCGCCGGAGTTGCCCGAGGCAATCGTATGCGGCACCCGTTCTCGCTACATCGAAGCGTATGAACGGCTGACCGAGCGTCCGTTTCTTTGGAAATAAAGGGCCGTGCAAACAATCGGACCGTGGTGGTCTGCTGTCTAGGTCATGCGCACCTTTTTAGCGGTCGATTGTAAGCAGACTAGGGTTACTCGTTGGTTGTGTCATGGGTTGGTAGTCGTGGGTGGGCTGCTGGTCGAGGCGTGCAGACGGATCCAGCGAGCGCGCAACAGGTTGCCGTGCCGCTGCGGGGACTCATCGAGCAGATACGTTTCGCGCGCAGACTGAAAATCGCCTTGCGCTTCCTGAGCTCGAGCTAAGTTATAACGAGCTCCATGCTGCCACGGACTCTCCGGTGAATCCTCCAACGTACGCTTGCGCAACCAGTTGGCCGCACTTTCGTAATCGCCATTGTCATAATGCAAGAGCCCCAAGAAATAACTGGCATGATAACGAGCAGCGCGCAGCAATTGCTGGCCGTTCCTCAGTCGTGCTTGCCACAACTCCACCGGTTCGCCTGGTCGCTGTTGCAAGCCATACAGCTCTTGCAGGTCGACGTCGGACTCGAGTTTTGCGATCTGGGCTTCTGGATGCCGAACCTCCATGTACTTGGCTACTGCACCAGGGCGGCTGGCCGTCGGTTCGAATTCATGTCGAAAGTGCAATTGCCGAGCCTGCATTAGCGGAGAAACACCGCTGAACATAAAACGCTCGGCTTGGTACTGGGCTTCCAATCGACTATCCTGCCGCCGCTTTTCTTGGTAGGCCAACGCATAAAGTTCGGTATCAAACGGAATCCGCCATAAACGCACGTGCCGAATATGGGGTATGGACTGGAGACGTTGTTTGAGACCGGCCAAGTCAACCGCCAGAATCATCCGCTGCTCGCCGGCTAGCTGGCGTTCGATTAATTGCATTCGCAACGAAAGGGCTTCAGACGAAGCGTCCACTAGGGCTACTAAACGCTCGAGGTCCTCAGCACGAACCCTATAGGTCAACGACTGACTAATATCCAGTCGGCGCAACCATTGAGGGTTTTTCACGATCTGCGACAGGGTTGCAATTCCTTGATCCCCTTCTTCCGGTATTGCCAAGCCCAACTCCGGATCGAAAAGGTAAAGCTCCTCACCAATCAACACCCCTACAGCCCATGGCGTCTCTCCGAAAGGCTTTCCGGTCGTGCTGACAGCCAAGAGCACGGAAGGGATGCTCACCTGGCGCAAGAGCAACATGAAAACTCTGGCTCGTTGCCACGGATCTCCATGTCCCAGTAAAAGGCATTCCCAAGGTGCCAGGGTATAGCCAGGACCCGCTTCAGCGCGTTCGGCGGGCAATCGCTGCGAACCATCGTCAGGCCAAGATGCCAAAGCATCCAGTTGGATGTGCCGCACGGTCCAATCGAACAACTTGGATGCAACGACCAGTTGACGGGCCTCTTCGCTGGGCAATTGCTGAGTTTTTTGTTCTAACCAGGCAGCTAGATCGGCCGGCACGGAACCGTCGGGCACCCAGGTGGCAATATCCCGTAGCCAACGGCTTTCACGCAAATACAGCACATCGCGCAACGTGATTTCCGTCTTGTCCAATTGCAGGAGGGACGGCAAGCGACGCAGCGCTCCCAAAGCCTCGTCCTGCACTAACGGATCGGGCCTCCAGCCAGCCGGTCGGTTTTGGACATCCAGCCATCGATTAAGGTGATATGCCACCTGCGCCATGGCTTGTTCTGCGTCGAATTCATCCAACCGGCGGATTAGGTCGAACGCCTTCTGGAAGTGTTCTAAACCAGTTAGCTCCGTGTGTCCTCGGCGGAACTCCGATAAGACCGGATCCTGCGACTGGCCGCAGCCGAACATGACCCCAACGGCCAGTAGGAGTGTGAAGGCCACGCGAATTTTACGCTGGTAACGCGGCGGCTTTTGCTCCATGGTGACGTGATCCACTCGTGCTCTCCGATTCGCGGTCAATGCTCTCAAACGGGTTGGTCCCGGCCAGGGCAGAGTTTTGGCAACCCCCCGCCGGAGTATCCCTGGATTTAGACTGTGCCGCATGGCCTAGCTTTATTGGCACGTGCGGCCCGCGTGGCTGACCTTGGCCCAACCAGCATCATATCAAGCCGAAATCGAACAGGGGCTAGGCCATTGGTGATTCTACGCACAAACACGCCGAACGGTTTTTCGATAGCTCCGACACTACAATCCTACGTGAGAAGTGGGCCAATGAAAAAACCCGAGGCGCGTACGCCGGGATGGGCAATCGACTGGAGTATGGCCTTGTCTATTAGCATTGGGTTAGTACTGGGTTGCAGCTCGACGTTTGCCGTTCGCGGCATTTGGCGGCTCTTTCTAAACCGGGCCGGCCAAAAGCGTCGCCTCCCCTTGCCGCGGTTCTCCCTCTTTTGTACCAGGCAGGTTGAAGGAAAAAAATGAGTCTCCCAAGGCAACGTCTCAGACTCTTTTTATTTCTGCCCGGGGGCAATTGTGCCTTTCCGTGACATCATTTCCCATCCCGCACGCCTACTCTATGCCAAGGCTCCAACCGAGCCTATGGCAACTGTCTCAACGAACTTATACGACGGGCCGTGCTCCATAGCTCAACCAACCGGCACAGCAGCGGCTGGAACTGCGCCAGGGGCACCATGTTTGGTCCATCGCTTGGGGCACGATCTGGGTCCGGATGGGTTTCGAAAAAGAGCCCGTCCACTCCAACAGCCACAGCGGCTCGTGCCAGGGGTTCCACCATCGCGCGATTTCCACCCGTTGCACCGCCCAAACCACCTGGCTCCTGGACGCTGTGCGTTGCGTCGAACACCACCGGGCAGCCGAATTGGCGCATGATCACGAGAGCTCGAAAATCATTCACCAAGCGACCATAGCCAAAAAAGGTACCCCGTTCACAAAGAAGGATGTGGCGAGGGCCGGCGCTGCTCAACTTTTGAACCACGAACTGCATGTCGTTCGGTGCTACGAACTGGCCTTTCTTGACATGGATAGCTTTGCCGGTCCGAGCTGCTGCCACGAGTAGATCGGTTTGGCGGCATAGGAATGCCGGTATTTGCAATAGGTCACATACCTCGGCTGCCGCTGATGCTTGAGGCGATTCGTGCACATCCGTGGTTACGGGAATAGCGAATTCCCGGCGTACGTCATCCAGAATTTTTAGTCCCTCCTCCAGTCCGACGCCTCGGAAACTGTCGCCCCGCGTACGATTGGCCTTGTCGAAGGAGGCCTTAAATACCCACTGGACAGGCATGGCTCGTACGATGGCGCTTAGCTGCTCGGCAATGCGCATCGTAAGATCACGAGACTCGATGACACACGGCCCGGCAATCAGAAGTAAGGGTTGGTCATCGCCACACAGATAGGGTCCGATTTGAGCCAGTACGCGCACCGCCGCCAACTCCTACATCGATCATGCTAAAAACTTTCGACTGGTCCCCTCTACCAAGGGGCTCTAGCCCCTTGCTTAATCTTTTGCGGATTATCCCATGTTCGTTACACTCTCGTCCACAGCGAAATGACTGAGCGAGGTTTAGCGGCATAGCCAACAGGACCTATTTTTTATCGAGAACGCGTCTTTGGCTTTGCGCATGTGCGTTAAAGCATTTTGGCTTACAACTGTGACGCACGTTGGGGCATTGCCACGGGGCCCACTCACGAACCAGGTACCTTAAGGTAGTAATATCGACCAACGCTTAGGGCACACTCGGATCGATACGGGCATCCGGTCTCCCGGATCTCCGTCCATTTGATAGGGTATGGGCTTTTCCGCTTCCAGGCGTATATGCGCCACACGCTCATGGCGAGCTCCGCGGCATCGATCGTGCCGCCCAAGAAGGATCAGTACCAGGTACACGAGACTGCTCCAGAAGTGGCGCGGTGGGAACGTACAGACATCCAACAAGCCGTCGGTCGGTCGAGCCTCGCGACATACGGGAATGCCCATGGCATAGCACGGCATGTTAAACACGAACACCCAGGGTGCTTTCCAGGCGGATTCTTGCACGTTGGCAGTTGAGTCGGTCACATCGAGTTGAAGCTGGATGGATGGGTATTGGTAGCACCAAATGGTGCGCAGCAACGGAGCCACGTAAGCAGCGTGTCCGGCATGGCCGCGGCGGCGCTGGTGCATCAGCCACACAACCTGAGCATCAAAACCACATGTTAGCGTGAACAGGAACAACCGGCCGTTGGCTTGACCGGCATCTAGGGTGACTGCCCGGCCCGTGTCGATAGCCCGCAGTAATTGGCTTATGGAGCCGCGATAGCCGATCCAGCGCGCCATCACGTTTTCGTTACCGATACAAAGTGGGGCCAATGGCACCGAAGGTGGTAGTAGCGTCGCCGCGAGTGTCGAGGTGCCGTCGCCGCCTGCTGGTACGACGCACCGCAACTGGCGAACCAGGTCCGGATCGGCTACTCGGTTGGCGAATTCCTGTCGATCCTCGTATTGCTCAACGCGATAACCGGCCTCGGCCATCGCCCGGGCGGCCTGGGAAACGATGGAAGTTCGATCCCGAGGTCCAGCTTTGGGGTTGCGCAATACGAGAACCGTGCGGCGCTCGTCCCGCACAAGCCAGGGCTCGGGTAGTTTGTCCCACGGCACGTGATTCATGACAGGACGCGTTGCCGTTGGTCTTACGGCAACACTAGCAGCGATACTATTTCGATGGCGCAGTATTTTTCAAGAGTCCCGCCTGCTACCAAGATCGTTACCGAATCGGGCCGTTAGGGCAAGGCGAATTGGACAGCAATCGGTGAGCGGAGGGCGGGGCCGCTTATCCTCGGGGGATTCAGTTGCAACCGAGCCCGCCAGCGGTAGTGGCTAAGCAATTAAACGCAAAGGCGCAGAGTCGCAATGACGACCAGCCGAAACCCATAAAGGAACACGGCATGGCATGCCCCGACCGAATGCGATCCGACTCGTCGAGATCCTTGCGCCAATCGCCAATTGGGGTGCGCACGTCGGCCACCAGCAGTGGTGCGGCCCACACGCTCCACAGCGACAACTTTTTGGTGGGGAGATCGGGCGAACCGGTATGGAAACGGGGTAAGGGGGAACGTGCCGGAAGTAAAGACACAGAGATGCAAGCGCGACACCGCTTAGCCTGCTATTGAAGGCATAGGTAATGCAACATAGAATTCAGGGTTTACGGGGCTGGGTAGATGGGAGGATCGTGCTACCCCTTTCAGCCGACTCTCGGCTGCGAGTTAGTACGGATGCCAGCGTAGCTTCAATTGGCAGAGCACCGCATTCGTAATGCGGGGGTTGCGGGTTCGACTCCCGCCGCTGGCTCTTGAGGGTGAGATGGTCACGTTATGCGAAGTCCTAGACCAGGAGAAGCGCAGGTATGACGGAAACAGCGACCGTGGATTTACGAGAGGTCGTTTTGTCGAACACGACATTTGGTCCGCACGAGATTCGGCTCATAACGCGCACCATTTCCGAGGATTATTCGAAATTGCCGGTCTTTCGTGACGCGGTCGCTCAATTGGAACAGCGCGAGGATTTAACGCCGGCAGCAGCGGTACGTTTAGGAGTGTGCTTGTACTTGTTGGGGCGCAATGAACGGGCGTTGGAGGTTCTGAAAAAATCCGATGGTGGGGCTTTAGCTCAGTTTTATATGGCCAAAGCCCTTTTTGCTCTGGAACGCTACGACGACGCGATTGCTCACTATCAGGCCGCGCAGAAAGCAGGATACGACGCCGATTATTGCAAGCTGGGCATTGCAGAATGTCTGCGATATGCTGGCAAGGCTGAAGAGGCCATGAAGGTGGTGGACGATTTATACGGACCGATCGAACAGACGGCCGAGTATTTGTATCAACGGGCCGCGACGATTGCGGCATTGCGCTCCAATCCCCCCGAGGTGATTGCGCTCTATGAACGGGCGGTGCAAACCGGAGAGAATCACCCGGGAGCGTTATTCGGCTTGGCTTTGGAAAACGACCGCCGGGGCAATGATGAGGAGGCTATCGAGTTGTATCGACGGGCAGCCAGTTGTTTCCCGGCGCATGTCGGATCGCTGCTCAATTTGGGAATCCTCTACGAGGATCGACAGCAGTACGACCGCGCCCGCCAGTGTTATCAACGGATTCTGGATGCTTATCCGAACCATCCGCGTGCTCGGTTGTTTTTCAAAGACGTAGCGGGCGCTAGCGACGTTTACGTCGATGAGGAAGCTCAGCGGCAACGCGAGCGGATCGAACAGGTGCTGAATATTCCGGTTAGCGACTTTGAACTTTCCGTCCGCAGTCGCAACTGTTTGCAAAAGATGGGCGTGCGTACTTTAGGGGACTTGACGCGATTAACCGAGCAGGAGCTGTTAGCCAGCAAGAATTTTGGTGAGACGTCGCTGGCTGAAATCAAGGAAATGCTGGCGCAGCGCGGACTGCGCTTGGGGCAATTTGCTCACGAGAAGCGCGAAGTCGAGCCGGTCGTCGAGACAGCCGTCATTTCACCCGATGCGCAGGCACTTTTGGAACGCCCGATTACGGACCTCAACCTTTCGGTCCGCTCTCGAAAATGTATGCAGCGCCTCAATGTCGTAACGCTGGGGGATCTGATTCGCAAGTCGGCCGACGACCTGCTGGAATGCAAGAATTTCGGTGTCACTAGCCTCAACGAAGTGCGCGAAAAACTCGCTCAGTTGGGGTTGAAACTCCGCGGTGAATAACCCAAAACCCCTCGCGTTCCGGTTGCTGGCCGTTGATCGTCAGTCAGCCGCCCGCCGTTCGGTGTTGCAAACACCTCACGGTTCGGTGGACTTGCCTGCTTTCATGCCTGTCGGAACACAGGGCTCGGTCAAAGGGCTCTTGCCCGATGTACTGCGAGAGTGTGGTACGCAGATCCTCTTGGCCAATACGTATCACTTGATGTTGCGTCCCGGCGCTGAGCTAATCGCGGAATTGGGTGGTCTGCACCGTTTCATGGCCTGGGATGGAGCGATCCTGACGGACAGCGGCGGTTTCCAGCTCTATAGCCTGGCTGCACGTGTCGAGATAACTGAACAACAGGTCACTTTCCAGTCTCATATCGACGGTGCGCGTGTCGACCTTAGTCCGGAAAAGGCAATCGAGTTGCAACAGCAGTTCGGCAGCGACATCGCGATGGTGTTGGATGATGTGGTGGGTTTGCCGAATACAGCCGAGCGGATCGAGCTGGCATGCCGGCGCACCGTTCGATGGGCACAGCGATCACTAGCTGCTCATCGGCGAAGGGATCAAGCACTCTTTGCCATCGTCCAAGGCGGATTGGACGTGGGCCTTCGACTGTGGTGTGCTCAAGAACTGGCAGCTATGCCCTTCGACGGGTTTGCCCTCGGGGGACTAAGCGTCGGAGAACCTGCCGCCCAGATGTATCGGATTGTAGAGGAAACGTGTCCCGCGCTTCCGGCCGATCGCCCTCGGTACTTGATGGGTGTCGGTAGGCCACAGGACATTCTACAGGCGGTGGCGGCTGGAGTGGACCTGTTTGATTGCGTGCTGCCGACGCGCAACGGCCGCAATGCGATGGCATTTACCGACGCCGGCCCCATCCGTATTCGTAATGCTCAGTACCGTAATGACCCTCGCCCTTTGGACCCCGATACGCCATCCTTGGCTAGCCGGTTTAGTCGGGCTTATTTGAGGCACCTGTTTTTGTCCGGTGAGATGCTTGGCCCGCTTCTGATATCGGCGCATAATGTGGCCTACTACCAGCGTTTGATGGCGGAGATCCGCATGGCAATTGAACAAGGCTGTTTTCTCGAATATGCCGAGCAAAAACGGGCACGGTGGCAGCATGCGCAGGCTGAGTTCTCCGATTAACGGGGCTTTTTAGGAGCGCAAGCTTATCGGCCTAGCGTGGCCCGCCTTGTTCGCAAATTAGCCGGGACGTATGATAAAAGCCCATTAGTTGAAGGCCCATGCGCGCCATGGGGCTCATTCATTACCCCATTGGACCGGCCCTCCAAGCCGGGAGGCCGCCCGGTGTGGACCTGCGGCACGACTGTGGGCGGTTCTTAGAATGTTAAGGAATCGGCATGCAGATCGGGTTTGACGCAACGGCGAGCCTCCTACCGGGAATAGTATTGTGGGCTCAGCAAGACCGCCCGGGCGGGCTTCCGATCTGGCCTGTTTTAATATTGATTGGCATCATGTTTTATTTCTTGCTCATTCGGCCGGAGCTCTCCAGCCGTAAACGCCATGAACAGATGCTGAAAGATCTAAAACCCGGCGACGAAGTAGTGACTATCGGTGGTCTCGTCGGCAAAATTGTCAGCGCTGACTCTGACACGTTTACCATTCGGCTGGATGACAACGTTCGGGTGAAGGTGCTACGCTCGGCCATTGCGCGGCTGTACACCGAGAAATTGAAGGAAAAGGAATCCAAGTAACGGAAGTGGGATGAAGATGGCAGATCTTGGAATGGGGCCATTCGGCCTTTCCGGTATGTGGCTTTGGGGTCAGGCAGAATTCTGGCGGACTGCGGCTTACGTAGCGGGTGTCGTGGCTTTGTTTCTGGTTCCCTACTTGACTTCCTACCCGCTTGCGCGGCGTTTGCGCGTACCGGAGTATCGCACGCGGCTCGGTATCATCCTTTTTTCATTCTTGGCCGGTATTGCTGTCGTGGCCATCGCCCGTTATCCGCGATTCGGTGTGGATTTGCGCGGTGGAGTGATTCTGGTTTATAAAGTGGATATCGAATCGACAGCCGCAGGCCAAACTACCCCATCGGACACCTCCAATAACCAGGCCGGCCCATCGGCGGGACGGCAAGTGGCCGACTTTCAAATGGGTGACCTGGTTGAAGCTCTCAAACGTCGGTTGAATCCCGATGGGCTAAAGGAAATCGTCATTCGGCCGTTCGGCGTCGAACAGGTGGAGATTATCGTGCCGCAGGCCGAGGGCGCCGAAATCGAAGCTGTCAAGCGGAGCATTGCGACGGCGGGAGTGCTCCTGTTTCGCATTGTGGCCAACACGAAGGATCACATGGATCTTATACAGTATGCGGAAAGGCAGTTGGATGACCCCGTACGGCGAATGTTGCGGGAGGTACGGGATCCCGACGGGCGTATCGTGGCACGTTGGGTACCGGTCGCTCGGGCTCAAGAAACCATAGAGGGCATTCACCCGCTAAAGGAAAACGTTGCCGCAGACATTATTCGCGACGGACGTACCGGCAACCGCATTGTGAATATTCCACGTGAGGCGTACAACAGCGACTCGCAACCGGTCGCTTTTGAAAAATGGTTGGCTTCGCAGGGCATCGAAACGGTCGAAGTGTTGATGGTCGAGCCGGACCATGAGATGTACGACGTGCGCGGTGATTTTTTGGGAATGGTGCGGGCAGATTTCGATGAAAATCTGCGGCCGTGCGTGCGCTTTACCACCAAGGGCATCGGCTCGGCACGAATGGCGGCCTTAACCAGTCGCTATCGCCCCGATAAGGATCCAGAATTCTATCGACGACTGGGAATCATTCTGGATAACCAGTTGCTGTCGGCCCCTCGCATCATGTCGACGATTGCCGACAACGGGCAGATTACCGGCCGTTTCACCCAACAGGAAGTCGACGAACTTGTCCGGATATTGCGGGCAGGGAAATTGCCAGCCGTACTACACAAAGAGCCGATTAGTGAAAACCAAATCGGACCGATGCTGGGCTTGCAAACCATCCGTCAAGGGAGTGTGGCAATTGCCGTTTCGTTACTTGCCGTATTACTGTTCATGTTGTTTTATTATAGATGGGCAGGCGGAGTTGCTTGCTTGGCGCTGCTCCTGAATCTTTTGCTGACGTACTCGTTGTTGATCGTGCTTAGCGCTTCGCTTACCCTTCCTGGTTTGGCCGGCTTGGTATTGACGGTTGGAATGTCAGTGGATGCCAATGTGCTGATTTTCGAACGTATTCGTGAGGAGCTCCGCAAAGGAGCAGCTCTGCGTATGGCCATCCGCAACGGTTTTGATCGGGCACTCAATACGATCGTGGACGCTAACGTGACCACGCTCATCACCGGTATCGTGCTGTATGTGATCGGTACGGACCAGGTACGGGGTTTTGCCGTTACGCTTAACCTTGGCATCCTCATGTGCCTCTACACGGGCGTGTACTGTTCGAGAGTCGCTTTCGAGATTGGCGAGCGAAATCGGTGGATTACGAAACTGCGGATGCTTGATTGGGTCGGCGTGCCGGCATTTGATTTCATGGGCAAGGCGCGAGTTTGTATTATCGGTTCGTTAGTATTGATCTTGGCCGGTATCGTGGCGATGGTCGAGCGTAACCAGCGATTGCTCGATAAGGATATCGCCGGTGGCGTCTCCGTCGTCATGGCGCTGCGCGAACCGATGACTGACGCCGAGGTGCGCCGTCGTCTGGATGACGCCGTTCGTAAGGAGCGGGAGCGGGGAATTCGTTTCGAGTATTCCCTCAATCATATGAAGGTCGAAGGTCGTCAGCCGGGAACGATCTGGAAAGTGGATTCCTCCTTTAGCGATGTCGAACGACTCAAAGAGCTGTTGGCCAATACGTTCGATCTGGTTACGTACTCGATGCAGTTTGAACCGCCACAACTTGTCTCTCAGAACAAGATAGAACCGGCCTCGTCGCCTTCATCTGCCCCGGCGACAAGTGGCAGCGCACCTGACATTCAGAACCGCGCGCCATCGGCGCCAACGCCAGAAGGGAAAACCGAAAATCAGGGAGCGCGGCACGACAGCGCGGCGCTTGATTGGCACTACACGGGAATTCTGGTAGCAGATGGTGCGCTGGCTGACAACGGCCAGCTGGCCGAGAAAACCGCCGCGCTCCCAACGGAGCTTTCTGAAAAAGGTGAGTTGAGCGTTCGGCCGAGCGGCGAGCAGGTTCCGTCCGAGGAAAACGGCAAGCCGATTCCAACATCGCCCGCTGGTTCCCAAGCAGCCCAAGCCCCGGAAAACGTGCCCAGCGATGCCCCGCCGATGCAGCCGTCGGCAGAATCGTCCACCAGCCCATCGTCCCAGCCGCCTCAGTCGAGCACCCCATCCCCAAGTAGCTCGCCAACGGCCAGCCCTCCGCCGGCTACCGTTCTGTCGCGAACCGTGGTGCGGTTCGTCAACCAAGTCGAGAAGGCGACGCTTCAGTCGCTTTTGGAACAAGCGGCGGCCGATTTACTTGAAGGACCGGTTGTCATCCAACTAATCGCCGAGCAAATCGATCCGACCGGCCGGCAGGCGAGCAACATCTGGCATGTCGAAATGAGTCTACCACCTGAAGAAATGGAAAAAGTTCTACGGATTGTCCAAGAGCATATCAACCAGATGCCCGTCTGGATTCAGGCCAGTGCTATCGGTAGCCAAGTAGCCCGTGGAACTCGCAATCAAGCTGTAGCGGCCGCGATCGCCAGCTTAATCGGTATTGTGATTTATATTTGGATCCGTTTCCAAAAAGTGGCTTTTGGTCTAGCGGCTGTCGTGGCACTGGTACATGACGTGCTCGTCGCTTTGGGGTTGATCGCCATTAGCCACTATTTAGCCCCCGTGGGTTCGGTTCTATTGATTGAAGAATTCAAAATCAGTCTCCCCGTCGTCGCTGCGTTGATGACCCTTATCGGGTATTCGCTCAACGATACCATCGTGATCTTCGACCGTATTCGCGAGGTGCGCGGAAGAAATCCCCAATTGACTGCGGAAATGATCAACCTAAGTGCAAGTCAGACTCTGAGTCGTACGCTCCTGACGGCCGGTACCACGTTGCTTGTGGTTGTGATTCTCTATGCCTTAGGTGGTGAAGGAATCCACGGTTTCGCCTTCACACTATTGGTCGGCCTTATCGTTGGCACCTATAGCTCTATTTTCATTGCGTCCCCCATTCTGGTGTGGATGATTCGGCGGCAAGCAGCAAAGGTTTCCTCTGCCCTTTGAGCCCGCCGGCAGAGCGTTTTTTTGCTCGAGTGTTGGGGTATTCAAAAGGCAAAGATGGTTAACGCAAACGCGCAGAGGCCCCAAGGCGCAAAGAGAAACCGCGATAAGCAATCCGATAGTGTATTTACGCTCCTACATCGTTCCGGCGCTTTGGAGCCGCGTTTCTAAAGACGCGGTTTTGCTCCAGTTTTTCAACGTTGTTTGAGGCGGGCAAACGGCGCTCCTTGAATACCGCGTTCCTGCAAAAAAGTTTTCCGAACCGCAGTGGAGCTTCGTAGCGCTCCCGATTTCTTGGCAGCGCCCATGCGCCTGGCTGGTACGTTTTTTTCCGTCCTCGAGCTGACGAAATGGTAGGAATCGAGCTACGGGTTAGCGCTTTCGAGAGGCACCAGTCGCGTCACCGGCCGACGAATCGGGCGAATGCTTGGGGGGTTCGAGTCACTCTCAGATGAATGGCTCGAGTCATTGGTGGTTCCTGTTACCCGCGCCAGATGACCCTCCGAGCTACCTCGGTCAAGTGGTGTCAACTGTGTTGCTACTAAGGGGGTGTCTGGATCGGGAATCGCCAGTTGCGCTCCGACCGGTAGCAATTGGGGGTTGGAGATCAACTCACGATTCGCAGCAAGGATTTTCCAGGCGAGCGCGGCGTTTCCATAGTAGCGCTGGGCGATGGAATCCAGGGTATCGCGATCGCGTACTGTATGCGTCCGCATGGCTGACGAGCCCCGAACGGGCTTAGAAACGACGTTCCTCGATGCGGGAAGCGCGGGCTCGGGCACCACAGATCGATCATCACTCACCGGTAGACCCGTAACGGGGTTCGACCGCCGCGGTAGAAGCGAGTCGTTAGCGTCTGTCGTGCGTGCGGTATCGGTCCAATTAAGCGGAGCGAGTCGTTGCGATAGCTGGCCGTACTGTTTTTCGATCAGCGGTGGCCCGTCCTCGCGTCGCGGATTGTCTAAAGGGGTTCGAGGTTGGACAGGCGTTGGTGGAGCTGTGTTGGGCAACCCAGCGCGAACGTAAGAGGTGGACGATGTGCTATTGCCGTTGCCCCCAGCCGCGACCGGCGGCACGTGAAGTAGCAAGGGGCCATTATCGCTCGACAATTGAGTTTGTCCCGACATTGGCCGCGCTGTGCCATCCACCGTCCAACTGGTTGTTCCCTGTCGAAAACACCAGGCGACTGCGACTCCCAAGGCGATGATTGCGAATCCCATCACGATTTGTCTGCCGGTACCCTGCACTGCCTTTTCCTTTCGAACGCGCGGTCGAGGGCTCGGGGATGTGCGGCGCCCAAGTATTCGCCGTTTTATCCTACCGGTGGCGTGCTTGCCGGAGGAGCGATCAACGTAAAAAACGGGAAGGTTTTTAGCCATGACGCGCTACCTATATCGTTTACGAAAACCGGGTAAAGGTGCGCGTCCGTGCCGAGCGGCAACTGCGGAAAGGTTTAGGCAAACTCTGCGGGCATGTGCATGCCTTAATCGAAGGGACCTTCGTCCGCCTGCCCTTTGGGTTAGATAGACTCCATCCCAGGTTGTTTATCGCATGGCCCGAGGGTGGAACCTTACAATAATTCGCGTAAACGGGAGAAACGTACAGTTGTAATTCACACAACGATTGCCGTTGGCGCTTTTGCGTTGAATTGGTTTAGCTGCTCCCTTTCGGCGCGGGCGCTGTAAAGATACACGCTTAATGGAACACTAGGGCTCGGAAGTACCCATCGAGCACGTATTGGGTGAGCACGTACTGGGTCACATCCGTTCAAGCCAAAAAAGGCGGAATGAGCCTTAGCTTGCCCCACTGACGAATACTCTCATTTGCAATCAAGACGCACACCGACCAGAACAAGTGTTCGTTGTAATCGCTTTAATGAAAAGCCTTGTCATTGGGCCAACGGTAGCGAGCGGTCTGTCCATGGCCATACCTTGGCCTTCTCGTTCAGTTGCTTGTAAACGAATCGCAACACTTCCGCTGCTACCGGGGTACCGCGCTGGAGCAACTGAGAACCTTGAAGGTTTACGTCGACCGGAAGATATCTCAAGGTTTCCTCGGGATTTTGGTGACGCTTCTCTAAAAACCGGTACAACTTTTCTGCAGCTTGTTCGACCTGGCGATTGCCGGTGCCGAATGCGATCAACATGGGCAGTTGCGACACGACAGGATGACTCAAGGCAGCCCGATTATTCATGCTTCGAAAACTTTCTATAGGCGAAAGTAGTACGAGTGCTTTCACATCTTTACCCTGCTTGTACGCAGGCAATGACTGCTTATTCCAATCGTGTACCGCCCAGTTCATGGCGACAAGCGTGCCGGTACCGGCACCTATGACACCTAGAAGCTCGATGTTCAGTTGACCTTTATTGTTTTCTCCCAAGAGGTGTGCCTTTACCGTATCGATATCCTCGATCATCCCAGCCAATAGAGCATTGATTTCACGGTTGTTCATTTGGCTTACATCCAACGTCACGGGGCCAGCAACGGTGCGCATGACGGTACTTTGACCATGACCGCGCAGGTCGGGTACGGCGACGGCGTAACCGTACTGTTGCAAACCGGCCGCCAACTCAGCAAAGTCCGCGCCCCGTCCGTTCCAGTCGTGTATGAGAATCAGCGGTACAACTTGTTTGGGCTCAATTTTTTTCACTTCCTGCGGTGTTTTTATATAGCCGCCAGGGTAGTACTGTACGAAGAGAGTCACGCCATCGCGCGTTGATAAGATCAGAGACTGTCGCGGCGGGATTTGTAGCTCCTCGTCTTGATCTTTTTTCGACTGCGAGCCTGGGGCTGACTTTCCTGATTTCGTTTGACCGAATACTGCCGGCGGAATTGTCAGGCTAAGCAGCGAAAAAATCACGACGGTGCAAGCCCAACGTAAGCCGGAGGTTGACCCATATGCGTGCCAACAGCGCATCATAACTTGCCACCTTATCACCCACCGAACGGCAGTACGAACGACGTCACCATTACCCATGGTAGGCTAACCACTGGGCCTGGTCAACGTTTTAGTGAAACATGCGTTGTGCGCCGTGCGGTGTGTCCTGCCTCGAAAGGGCATCTACGCCGAGAATGCCGCGAGATATCGTGGTTTCTTCGCCGGCCCGCCTCATGACGTTCAAGTAAAGACATTCGCCATCGAGCGTCGAATAGGATGCAGAACGATATGGAGTGAAAGACTTGCGTAAAACCGTGTCATCGTAGAGAATAAAGCTGGATTCAAGTGTGCGGCACGCCTTATAGCTAACATTACCAGCAATTTTACGAAACAGCCGGGAGGTACCGCCAGTGAATAGTGTGTCATTCCCATCGCACGGCGGCGTAGCGCAATGGCTGGGCACGCATAATGTGTGGCGGGAGAGCGCCTTTCCGTTTGCCGTAAGCTTAACCTTCCACCTGGTCGTGCTGGTGTTGATGGGTGTATTGCGCTTGCCCGAGCGGTCTCAGCCCGCACCGTTGTTGTTGGATGCATTGCCTCAAGACGTACCTCAATTTCAACTGCCCGAGCAATTCGTGGCTGCTGATGTGCCCCAAGAGGCGATTGGGGCATTAAGTCTCAGTGGCATGGAATCGCTTCTTTCGCAAGCTCCCGAGTTGTCGGAAATATCCATTGTCGCCAACCCGCTCGACTACCTTGAATCGCCTCGCGGGGAAATCCAGATCGAGCGGCTTCTGGAAGTACCTACGGGGCGGCACTTCCAGGAGAACAAGCGAGTCAAGGGTGCCGCTGGAGAGGGAGTCACTGCGGCTGAGGGAGCGATCGATCGGCTGACACAAGAGATCCTCAACTCGCTCAATGAACGAAAAACACTCGTCGTCTGGTTGTTAGATCAGTCGCCTAGTCTGGCCAAACAACACCGAGAAATCCGTGATCGATTGGCGAGGGTATACGAGGAACTTGGGATCCTCGAAGCGGCAGATAATGCAGCATTCCGTCGGCACAACGACAAGCCGTTGTTAACGTCGGTGTATTGGTTCGGCGATAAGGTGACTCGTGTTCTGAAAAAGCCCACCGACCGGGTCGAAGAGGTGCTTAAGTCGGTGGAAAACGTACCGATGGATGAAAGCGGGATCGAGCGGGTTTTTTCGGCAATTTATGTGGCAGCCCGCGATGCGGCCGAATATCGTGAGCCGAACTCGGATCGTGGAGAAACGGATCGGAACGTCTTGCTGATTGTCTTTACGGATGAAGCGGGTGAGGATCAGGATGGCTTGGAAACCACGGTGCGCTTTTGCCGCCGTAATGGGATCGTCGTCTATGTCGTCGGAGCTCCCGCTCCGTTCGGCCGCAAAGAGGCGTACCTGAAGTTCGTCGATCCGGACCCAAAGTACGATCAATCGGTGCGGTGGGGAGTGGTCGATCAGGGACCTGAGTCGCTGATGCCCGAACGGCTCAAATTAACCTTTGGTGTTGCTCCAGAGGATGAAGAACCGATTGACTCAGGTTTCGGCCCCTATGGTCTGACTCGATTGTGTTATGAGACAGGGGGCATCTATTTTGCCGTTCATCCGAACCGCAGGTTGGATCGTGGGGTGGGGCGCCGTGAGACGGAGGTCTATGCTGCGCATCTGAGGCGCTTTTTCGACCCGGAAGTGATGCGGTTTTATCGCCCGGATTATGTTTCAATGGAAGAGTATCAGCGGCGGCTGCAAGCGAACAAGGCGCGCGCCGCCCTGGTAACGGCCGCTCAGATGAGTTGGGTCGAGGTGCCGCCGATGCCGAAACGGCGTTTCATCAAACAAGACGATGCACAGTTTGTATCCGAATTGACCGAAGCGCAAAAAGTCGCTGCTCTACTGGAACCGAAGCTGCAACAACTGCACGAGGTACTGAAAGCCGGAGAAACCGATCGTGAGCAAGAGGCCGCGCCGCGCTGGCAAGCCGGTTACGATCTGGCTATGGGACGCGTGCTGGCAGGACGAGCCCGTACCGAATCCTACAATGCCATGTTGGCGAAGGCCAAGCGGGGAATGGCATTTCGTGACCCGAAAAACAACACCTGGGAATTGGAACCGTCTGACGATTTGTCCGAATTAGGCAGTCAGTTGGAAAGGTTAGCACAACAGGCGCGGTTTTATTTGGAACGAGTAGTGCGCGAACATCCCGGTACACCCTGGGCCTATGTAGCACAACAAGAGTTAGCCACTCCGATGGGGTGGAAGTGGAAAGAATCCTTTACGGACCTTTCACCACCTCCTAGCCGCCCGGCCAATAACAATAATAACAACAACCGGCCAGCTACCCCTCCGGACGACCAGGCGCGGCGATTGGAACCGCCTAAACCTGTGCGAAAGTTTGAAAAGCTCTGATGACTCACAACCGTGTTTACGTCTGTTTTGCAGGTAGTACGTGGCTGTGACCGAGTTGGCCAGCACCTGGGTTTTGCCGATCGTTTCCGAAGAGGGATAGTTTTTGGAGACGCGACTGTTAGGGAGCTGCACCCCAACAGGGCCGCGACCGTGAGGGAGCAGCACTGTGCGAATCGGGCCAGGTTCTTTCACCGGGTCGGCTTGTGAATCCGCTCCTACAGGTTGTGTGTTCCCCGGGTGCACCGCGTTCGTGGTGCTAACGCCAGGGGATGCAGGTTAACTTATTCCGTAAGCCTTCTCAAAAACGCACTAATTAGGAGACGTGCTGCTCGGATGACGCCTGTCCTTCCATTCGCGACCACAAACAGCGTCACAGGCTCGCGACGTCGCAGGCAGCACCTTGTGCTAGCAAAACTCGCAAGGGAACGTATTCCGAACGACAGCCTTGTACAACCCCAAGCCGCCTCGCGGCGCGACTTAGGTCAACTGGGTACCAGTTCGCTAACCTATCCCGACAATGGCGGTTTTCTTCACGTTGCTGGGAAACGGGACGCGTTTTGTCGAGTTTTTCCTTGTTGTCTAGAGTAGTCAGGCTGTCGTGTTTCTTTGACATTCCTAGTTGTATCAAATTTCCAAAACAAAGGGTCGCAGTGCCTGTCCCCTCGCCGACGGTGCCTGTCCCCGGGCGCGGTACCACCCTCTTCGATTCACGACTATGATTATCGACATACTTGTGTATGGAACGTTCACATCGAACGGTTGCGGCGGCTTATAAGGCCTTGCCCCTTGGGCCGCACGGCGCTAACGTTGGTTGACGCGGTCTATAGAAAACCGATTTACTATCGAAATTGCTGGCACGCGGTGTTGCTTATCGGCGTAGATAACCGCTAGCAGCTAAAGCTCAACAAGACGTTGTAACACGCTAACAAAAGAAACGCTACCAAATCGGTGCACGGCGGCGTTCCGAACGCGAATCGGCGTCGGCGGCTAGTGGGTAGGGTAGCCGTTCGGCGGGCACGGCACGATCGGTCCACCACACCAGTTACTTCGATACGTTCCTCGATGGCCGAGGTTGCTCGAAGCCGAGCGGTTAGCACCACCGCCAGTTGCGCGGATTGGCACACAGACAATTACACGTCGGCTTGAACGATCTGGAATAACGCAAAGTCGCCGCCGCCCACGTCGATCGCAATGGACACACCGTCTTCTTTGCGCCAATGTGCCTTAGCGCCTGTGCGCTGTATTGCTTGCGCCTTAGCGCCTTTGCGCTAAATTACTCGCACGTTATTGGGGGAATCGCAGCGACAATCGAGACGCTCACGCGTGGCCCACGAGAGTGTTACGCGGATACCGGCTGATAACCGATGCAGGCTGACTCCAGACACGTGCGCACAATTCCTTCGGCATCCAAACCGAGGTCGGCCAATAGCTCGTGACGTTCCCCATGCATCACAAAGTGGTCTGGTATGCCGAGTCGGCGCAGTTTCGGTAGGGTCAACCCATGCTCGGCAGCCCACTCCAACACGGCGCTGCCAAAACCTCCGGCTAAACACCCCTCTTCCAACGTAACTAGAAATGGAACTTCGCGCAGGAGTTTCTCCAGGAGTTCCGTGTCGAGCGGCTTGGCGAAGCGCGCATTTACGAGCGTAAGGCGCAAGCCGTGTTCCTGTTCGAGTCGCTCGACTGCACGGAGAGCTTCGTTCAATAATGCTCCATAGCTGACAACGGCCCCGTCACTGCCCCATTGTATCAGCTCTGCTTTTCCCAATTCCAACGGAACCCAAGGTCGTGCCGGTTCTGGAGCCACTGCCTTCGGGTAACGGATCGCTGCTGGTCCTGGGAGTTCCAAGGCCCAGGCTACCATTTGTTCGAGCTCGCGACCGTCGGCGGGTGCTAAGAGGGTCATATTCGGGAAAATCCGTAAATAGGCGATATCGAAAACGCCGTGATGTGTCGGCCCGTCCGGTCCGGCCAGACCTGCACGATCCATCGTGAATAAGACAGGCAGGTTTTGCAGAGAGACTTCCTGGAAGATTTGGTCGAAACTGCGCTGTAAGAAAGTGCTATAGATGTCAACAATGGGTCGCAATCCCGCTTTAGCTTGTCCGGCCGCAAAGGCCACGGTGTGAGCTTCGCAGATTCCCGTATCAAAAAAACGGGTGGGAAAAGTATCGCGTACCTTTTCGAGCTTGTTGCCTTGGCACATTGCCGCAGTCATCACCGTCACATCCGGCCGGGTGCTCATTTGATCGAAAATCGCTTTACTTGCATGATGTGTAAAGGTCGACCCGGATGTTTTTTCTTTCGGGACGGGTTTGCCCTCTTTCGCTTCGAAGGCAGGCGGAGCGTGGAAAAACACGGGATCGGCTTCTGCCGGCCGAAAACCACGTCCTTTTTCCGTTACCACATGCAAGAGTATGGGGCCGGGAAGATCTTTCACCATGCGAAAATACTTCCGCAATAGTGCCAAGTTGTGGCCGTCGATCGGTCCCAAGTAACGGAATCCCAGCTCTTCGAAGAGCATACCGCCATGGAGACCGGCTTTGATGGCCTCCTTGATTTGTAACAACATGCGCTCGGCGGGATCTCCGAACACCGGCACGCGGTTCAGCATCTTCTGAACTTCCGTCTTGAAGCCAGTGTATAGGGGGTTAGTGCGCAAGCGATCCAGATACTGTGCCAGGCCTCCCACGCGGGGGCAAATGGACATCTTGTTGTCGTTCAACACCACTAAAATCTGGGCCGCCATGCCGCCGGCGTTGTTCAGCGCTTCGTGGACGATACCCGATGGAAAGGCACCGTCGCCTATGACGGCTACTGCGCGCCGGTTTTTTTCACCCCGCAATACATCCGCTGTATGAAGCCCCAAAACCGTCGAGACACTACAGCCAGCATGTCCCGTCATAAAAAGATCATACGGGCTTTCCTGAGGGTTCGGGTAACCCATCAGCCCACCCTTGGTACGGATCGTATGAAATTGATGGTAACGTCCCGTGATGAGCTTGTGGGGATAAATCTGATGACCCGTATCCCAAATCAATCGGTCGTAGCGGAAATCGTAGACGCTATGTAAAGCCAAGCACAACTCGACGACCCCCAAATTCGATGCAAAATGCGCCGATCGGCAGGTGAGTAAATCGTACAAAACTTGGCGAATTTCGTGCGCTAATTGCTCCAGCTCCCGCACGCTCATGTGATGTAGATCCAAAGGCGATTTCAGCTCCGCAAGTAGCTTGCCCATAGCGAGTCTTTTGCTCCCTGATTTCCAGGCTGCCCACTGTCAACCGCTAGCGCCCGCAAACGGTTGTGAGTCACCCGGCGCGCGACCGGCAATTAGATCTCCCAAAAGGCTCGAACTTAAGAGCGCTTAACCTCCCGTTTTTGCTCGCCACGCTTCGTGAATCATGCCAACCCAACTTGTGATCGCAAAAGTACTTCATAGATTAGGTTACGGTATCCACGACTCCCGAAGCACGGTTCCTAGCCATCTTCCGGTCCACAAATCGGTGTTCTTCGAAATCGACACTCATTTGGTATCGTCCTGCACTCGGATATACGTAACGTGAAATAACGTTGTTCCCGTGAGCGTTTTGAAACACACGAGCGGAAGGTACGGAGCGACTCGCCGCCTCCCTGCGCTCCGGGGAAAACTATGACGACCGCTCCGTAGTGCCCCCGGGCAATGGACTCGTCCTGCACGAGCCGTACAAAACCGGACTTCAGTCTAGATTTGTCCTGTGCCAGGCGGATCCCCGAAATGTACTCCTGCTCACAATGCACTCCTGCGCAAATAGTAAGGTCGTAAGCGCATACCGTCGGCCGCTGGTTAACCTCTCAGTTCATGGGTTCTGATCCTCAAGTAGCCGCACAGCGGCACGCGTCGATCTTTCTTTGTTGTACGATAATCGATTGCTGCCAAAATTGGATCCTCCCGGACACCTAGCCCAATGGCGGATAGTGGTTTGCCACTTGTGGATGATTTACCTGCCGCAGCATGGAAAGTCCGCCGAGCTTTGCTTGCCCGATCCTAACACGAATTACGCTTACCTATCTCCTTTATTTACCCGATTTCCACCCGGAGGAAGTAGACCAGTTCTGCCGTCTGGTGTCGAACACCTATCTTGGGAGCAAAGCCGTCAAGCGTTAGAGTTCGGACCTGGGCAGCCGATGAACCCAACAACAACTGCTTCGGTCGCGCGATTCCATAGAATTTGCTTCAATGGCTGCGCGACATCACGAAGCTGGCTAAGGAAGCCAGCCGTTTTCCTGGCTTTCCGAGCGGCATGACAACTGCCTGCGCTTCGGCGATCAATTCGGCCACTTTCTGCCGACTTTGCTCGACCCCGAGTAAGGCCGGGAACGTGAGTTTTCCCAGAGTGCGATCCTTTCCCGTCCGTTTCCCGACGCATGTTGAAGCGTTGCCGCAGTCCAACAAATCGTCCACTATCTGGAAAGCCATCCCAATACACTGACCGTAACGCGAAAGCGAGGATAACCGATCGGGGTCGGCCTGCCCGATCAGCGCCCCCAGTCGCATGGATGCCTGAAAGAGCGCGCCGGTTTTCCGCTGATGAATGCTTTGTAGCACGTCCAGATCACCCGGCCGGTGCTGAGCTTGTAAGTCGTCGACTTGCCCACCGACAAGTGCCGTGGCTCCCGCCGCTCGGCTCAGTTCCTGACAGCACAAAGCCGCGATATGTGGGGGGGACACCTCCGCAGCTAACAGCTCAAAAGCACGTGCCAGGAGAGCATCCCCGGCCAAAATAGCCAGAGCCTCGCCGAATTGCACGTGACACGTCGGTCGTCCCCTCCTTAGGTCATCGTCGTCCATGGCCGGTAGATCGTCGTGGATCAACGAATAGGTGTGCACCATCTCAACGGCACAAGCAGCCGGCATGGCGCGCCGATAATCGCTTCCACACGCTTCCGTAGTTAGCAACACGAGCAATGGCCGCAGACGCTTTCCAGGTGCCAAAAGGCTATAGCGGATAGCCTCTTCTAATTTCGGTGGGCAACCGGCACCGAATCGACTGTACCGATCCAGTGCCAAATTTATTTCCTGCCGCAGCGGCTCCGCCCACTCCCAAAAACCACCCAATTCGTCGCTCACCAAGCATGATAGGTTACTCATCGCATATCCAACAACCGCATTTGTAAGGTTTGGCCTCGTTGTCGTGATCACACAAGCTGTTATAACAAGAACCAAACGGGCGTATTATACCCGCTGTTGTTGGACCGTAGAACCCGCTTGTTCACAGGTGGATCCAAGAGCCCAAACCACCGAAAGCCGCGTGTGGCCCCTCGAGTTTGACGAGAGTCGCAGGGGCTTTGGGAATCGGGTCCGCTCACGCGAAACTCCCATTGTAGACGTATGTCGCGGGCCCGTGTCCGAGTAAGGGTGGTCGGCGAGTCGTTTACGGACCACACCTTCGAGGCGCCGTCGCGCCCCATCGTGCCCATCTTCAGGCTAGCGGCATCTAATCGAGCGATTGGAGACGAGGCAACCACTGATGACAGCCAGCCATGTTATCGACCGGTGCCAGCTAAAACTGAGATGCACACACCAGAATGGCAAGCGTTGCAATTAGCAGATCGAATTTGGGGACCATTGCATAATGGGAGACGACATACACCCGATGAGTCTGTTTTACTGGCTGGAGCGACGCCGCGAGCGGGACTGTTGTTTTTCCTCCAGCGATATGTCGTCGATCGCAATCGATTCGGTTACCGGCTGGTTATTCTGATCGACATCTAAGAGCTTTTCGACGACAACTTGAGCTTGATCCAACTGCTGATAGCAGAGTTTAAGATGTTGAATTCCCTCGGCGAATACCTGCAGTGCTTCACTCAAGCCAAGTTCACCGGACTCTAGCTGCTGGACAGCATTCTCCAACCGCTGGAGCGCTTCTTCGAAGGTAAGTTTTTCCGACGGTGTTTCTTTGCGAATTTTCTCGGGCATTACTCTTGCCATTGCTCCTGAGTGGTTTCCACGCGACTACGGATACGACCTCGAGCCAGAATGGTATCGAGCGTATCTCCTATGGCTATATCGGAAATGGTGCGGACCAACTGGCCATCCGCGCGGAGCGTAACCGTGTAACCACGTGCTAACGTAGCCAAGGGGCTAAGGGCTTCCAATTGGGCTGCATGTCGCTCCAAGCGTTGGCGCGTGCGTTCCAAAATGCGTCGCATACCGTTTTCCAAACGCATGGCCAAGTCGTCGACTTGTTGGGCAAATCGGTGGATGAAATCGTCGGGCCGCCTCAGGACGGGGCGGCTGGCCCAGTGTCGGATCGATTGTCGCGCTTGATCTAAGCGCCGGCGGATAGCCTGTTCCAGGCGTCGGCGCACATGTTGGAGCCGCTCCCTTAGTTCCTGTTCTGACGGGACGACCCGCTGGGCGGCCTCCGTAGGTGTTAAGGCTCGCACGTCCGCCGCCAGATCGCAGAGCGTTACATCGATATCGTGGCCGATGGCGGACACTACTGGAATTTTCGACCGATGGACAGCGCGCACAAGTGCCTCTTCATTAAAACACCACAAGTCTTCGATACTTCCGCCACCGCGCGTGATCACCAAGACATCCGGACGTTCTACCAGACGATGGGCTTTGCCAATGGCTGCGATCACTTGTTCAGCCGCTCCGTCTCCCTGAACTTGCACAGGAAACAATAAGATGTGTACGGCCTTCCAACGTTTTTTTACGGTCTCCACAAAATCGTAAAGGGCCGCTCCGGTCGGGCTGGTGATCAAACCAATTCTTTTGGGAAAACACGGCAAGGGTTTCTTGTGTTCCGGGGCGAAAAGCCCCTCGCGCTGAAGACGCTCAAATAGCTGACGCAAACGCGTGTGCCAAATACCGACTCCCAACGGTTCAACGCGGCGTACCACCAACTGGTACTCACCCCGCGGCGCATAAACGTCTATTCTCCCGAAGCAAACTACCTGTTGTCCGTCTTCCAGATCAAAGCCAAGGTCGTACACGTAGCTACGCCAAATCACAGCACGTATTTGGGCGTGCTCGTCCTTCAAACGAAAATAGAGGTGGCCCGATTTGGGGCGTGCCAAATTGGAAACCTCGCCCGATACCCAAACGTCGACAAACGACTCTTCTAGCAGCAGTTTGATGTGAGCCGTTAATTGACTGACCGTCCATGGCTCTTCGGCCGTGGGCCATTGATCCAGCTGTTCTGCGGTTGCCATAACGCGCAAGCGCTAGTTATTGTTGTGTGAAATAGCCCTGGAAACCGATATTGACCGTTGACTTGTATCACGCCAGACCAATAAATTCTTCCGAGCGCCAGTTCTTGAGAACAACAGCACGATGCGAGATATCACGTGGCTTGGTGCAAGTTATCCTCGTACCACATTACATAAATTATACCACGCGGTTTTAAGATCCACGACGGCGCTCGGTACGTTTTCATCGAAAGTTGGTACTATCGCTGTGCGCACTGCTGTTGCGTTTTGATCGATTCTTCGAGGGACGTTTTTCTCCTCATTCCGGTGGGGTTGCCATCTGGTGGCGGCTTTTCGCATACCTTGTTCTTGGGAGTGGCAAACTCCGCTATTGGCCCAATGTTCGGCATGAGCGGTCAGTAAAGACAGTATCTGTTCGACATAGCTACGGTAGGCTTCTAATTGAGCACGGTCGGCTCCAGGCGGGACGTGGATTCGAGGCCCGACAACGCATCGAGCACGGCTGGCTGGCCGGGGCACGGCAAACCGATCCCACGTTGGTAACCGCCAGGGACGTTCGTAACCCAATCCAATGGGAATCAAGGGTAGCCTAAGACGCGATGCAAGGAATACCGAACCAGCAGCCATCCGGCGTCGTGGTCCACGCGGTCCGTCGGGAGTAATGGCTAGATTGATCGACGGTCCTTGGCGCAGGCACTCCAACACCGCCATGACTCCGCCGCGCTGCGTCGAGCCGCGGACCGTTTGGAAACCTCGGAATCGTGCCGCGTGAGCTAGCCAGTCGGCATCGCGGTGGCGGCTCAAAAGCATGGCAATCCTGCAATGTCCGCGCAAATAAAATAAAAAGGGAATGTACTCATGCCAAAAAAGATAGATACCGGGACCTTCGAACGCCGCATCGGCTGGATCGACGGTTGGATCGTAGAAAACAGCCCGAAAGTCCAGGCTGCACATCCAAGACTCAGTCAGAGCTGCAAGGGCTAGGCCGCCGAGCCGGCGCATCCATCGCGCGGGCATCTGGAACACTCCTTAACCGGACGGATCTTCTGATGTTGGATAACTCCAACCGCTGAGTGGGTATCAGGTGGCTCATGGCTACGGCCTTCGCCTGTGGGCAATGCCCGACTCCCAAAAACGGCATCCAGCAGCATCAGTTGCCGTGGCGCACGCCGTCCGCCACCTTGAGACTCCGAATCCTCTCGTTGTACGCTACGCACCGAAAGACGCTTCATCGGGCCACGTCCCTTCGAATACTTCGACGGCCGGCCCTGTCATATACACATGATTGTCCTGTTCGTTCCACTCCAATTCGAGATCGCCGCCTAAAAGATGATTGACAATCCGGCGTGAGGTGCGTCCTGTGAGTACACCCGCGACGCACACGGCGCTGGCTCCGGTGCCGCAGGCCCATGTTTCGCCCGATCCACGCTCCCACGTGCGCTGCCGCACTTCGTTGGTTCCCAGCACCTCGACAAACTCCACGTTTGTACGAGCGGGAAACATGCGGTGGGTTTCCAACATAGGGCCTATATGGAGCACCCAATGATCTGTTGCTTCTTGGACAAATACGACACAATGAGGATTCCCCATCGACACGCACGTTACGCGTATGGTTTGACCGGCTACTTCCAGTGGCTGTTCGACCACGGGGGACTCGAGGAATCGTGACGGAATGCGATCCGCATCCAACACAGGTTCTCCCATATCGGCCCGAACGCGTTCGACTTTGTTGCCGCGTGTTAACAGTTGTACGTTGAGTATTCCACGACCGGTCTGGATCCTCATTTGTTCCTTTCGAATGCCCCGGCGTTCATACAGATACTTCGCCACGCAACGAATACCGTTGCCGCACATTTCGGCCTCGGAGCCATCCGAGTTGAACATTTGCATTCGCGCATCGGCTGCTTCAGAGGGACGAATCAGGATCAGCCCGTCGGAACCCACTCCGAAACGACGGTGGGAAATGCGGCGTGCAAGATCCCCGGGATTTTCAGGAGCCCGTTGTTCAAAGCAGTCTACATACACGTAATCATTCCCGGCCCCGTGCATTTTCACAAAACGCATGCTCCCCTCCCACGGTCCGCACAATCGGCCAAATACATGCTGCAAAATGCGCCATTCCGTATCGGTATGCTAACTCCTAAAGCCGTTTTGGGGTAGAAGAACTAAGGCCCGGGGGGCTTTGCTTTGTGGCTTTTTAAG
>CAYRMD010000017.1:0-71132 GCA_964425225.1 uncultured Pirellulaceae bacterium
TCCATCGAGCCAATACGCTCGTTTACCGCCAGTTGATCAGACGTTCCTTAACAGCGGGTTCGCAGCCGACCCCGATCCAAGAACGTGGCCCGTTTCGCATACTGCCGCTCTCTTACGGTCGCGGCTCTGTAAAGCTATCCGTCTTCGGAACCGATAGGGACAAGCCAAGTGATAGCCAACTCCGTTACAGCCACGTCTTACCCTGTAAAAGAGACGCACGGGCTTGTTCAACTATTTCGCTAACGAACCCCTCCACCGGTCGGCCCACCTGATGCCATTCATGCCAACTTTTCAAAGGTTATTCGACGGTTCAGCTTCAATCTGGGCGTGGCTGCCCTGGGGTGCTGTAACGGGCGTAACGATCGTAGAACCAGAACGCCCAGAAATTAACGTCCATAAAAGGTCTCTCACTTGCCTATTTTTTCCAGTCAGTAAACTTTACCATGAGGTGTCCAAAAGTATCTGGCGACGGCTGAATCCCGGGTAACGGCCTATCTGTCCCAGGGGTGAACACCGCTGAGCACCACCAGGCTGTCATAGAGGGGAACATCATGTCCAAGAACGTAACGATCGATCGACGTTCCGGTGAGGATCGACGAAGCGGCGTGGACCGCCGTCAACAGAATGTTCCGGTAGCCGTAGAGCGTCGGCAGGGAGAGCGGCGTAAAGTGAATCGGCGCCGCCACATTGACCCAACGACATGCGAGCGCGATTATACGGCCGAAGAAATCGAGTTTATGGAGGCGCTTGACGAGTACAAGCGACGCAGCGGGCGTATGTTCCCGACGTGCAGTGAAATATTGGAAGTTCTGCGCGGACTGGGCTATCGGCGTATAACGAATGAGCTGACGTCACAGAGTGGACCGGAGCAGGGTACGTCGGCAGCTCCGGAAATTCTCAACGACTGCACGAATCAATTACCCCCACAATGACCGAGCAGCCTACGTCAGGCTCTAGACGCATCTTTTGATGGCGAAGTCAACCACTGCCAAGGAGTGGCGACCGGTTGTAGCGCATCTTGGACCCATTGCGCAAAGGGGCTCAAACCCGATCGAATTGCGTCCAGCGTGGGCGGTTTTACGCGCGGCGCAGCGACGTTCTCCAAGGGCCGCTCGGACATTGGGCTCTGCGGCTTACCTTCACCAACCCGGCCGAAGTCGCCAAGAGCGAGAATCGGATCCCAGGCCAACTCCGGCACAAGACCGTCCAGGGACACGGCCGTCAGTAGCTCTGTGGCGGAACCAGCGGCGCACCACAGATCGTTGTTCAGTTCTTGCCGCGGCTCGTCTAAATCAACCAAACTCGTATCTACGGATATCGTGGTTGCAGGTGGATACCAAAATGATTCAGAAACGGCCGTCGGCTGGTGGGCCACGTCGGGTTCCCGCCCATTATTGCGGTACCACAGGGCGAACGTCAGCAACAGAACGGTGGCCGCTAAAATGCTTGTGCTAAAGTAGAACGCCGACCGTGGAGCTGTACGAATCCGAATCGTGCGATGTGGCTTATCAGCTACCCGGTCCGAGGATGTTCGTGGGTAGGCGACCGGATCTTGGACCGCCTCCCAGGCCGCGTCGCCTTTCAGTTCTACATCGCCAAGTACTGTGATGAGCAATTGATAATGATGCCATAATTCCCAGCAGTTTTTGCAATGCTGCGCATGGCGCTGCAAAGCCGGATCCCGATCGATCGACTGGTGCCGATCCAACAGAGCGTGTATACGCTTTTCGAAGTGACGACAATTCATCGTGTCAGCCGTTTCGGTGACAGTACATCACGTGATTTGAGTTCCGCGACAATCTCGCGACGGGCACGATGGATCCACGTCTTAATGGTGTTGATCGGTCGGCCCAACGCCCGAGAAATGTCGACGTAGGACATCCCCCGTTGATGAAACATCAAGAAGGCTTGTCGATATTCGGGACGTAGTTTTTCTACAGCCCGTGCTACCTCTTCTTTGAATTGTTCGAACGACGAGACTTCGGAATGTTCATCAGCTATGCTTTCCCAGACGATTTCGACGGTGGGTTGGTGGCGGCGAGCAGCAAGCCGGGTGCGGCAGCGATTTATGGCAATGGTCAACAACCACGGTTCAAAACGCCGATTCGGATCGTAACTTGCCAAACTACGAAACGCTCGCAGAAACGTCTCTTGTACAGCATCTTCGGCATCGTCGTGGCGTCCGAGCAGTCGTAAACATACCGCGAACACCATGCGGTAATACCGCTCCACCAGCGCTCGCATCGATGATGCATCGCCACGCAGGCATCCGGTTACAACAGCGGTAATGGCATCAGACATTCAAGAATTCCCAGGTCACTATTGTTGTATACCGCCGGTTTCGACCAACGGTTTCACAGAAGCCGCAATACTCGAAGGGTACCTACGGGCAACGACGCGAACCCATGTTTGCACCGAAGGGTATTACGGACGAGTGAAAAACTTCTTGAGCATCTGCGCGGCAGCTTCCCCCGAAGTTGGCGCTTGAACCACAGGACGCGGAGGTAACTTACCCGGCTTCTTCAGATCCGGCTTGCTCTCGGAAGAAGCAGCTTGATCCGTTTTTTCGGCTGTTTTAGCCACAGCGTCCTCTTTAACTGGACTTACTATGGTTGTTTCGGTTACCCCCCGGTTCAACGCCGTATCCACCAGCGAACGCTCCTGAGGATCGAGCCGCAAATGCCGGTTGTTTTCCGTCTCCGCCGGTCCTCCTTCTTCCAGCCACCGAGTGATCTCTTCGTCAGCCCATGTTTCCTCTTTGTTGGACCCTACCTCGTCTATTTCAACCGGCGGTGTCTCGGTTTTAACCCCCCGATCGATTACAACTTCGAATTCAAGTTTAGCGATGCGCAACACGTCGCCCGATTGCAGTCGATGCCGCTCCGTTATTTTCTCGCCGTTGACATACGTACCATTGCGGCTACCCAAGTCCTCGATATACACGGCGTCTTCTTCTACGAGCAAGCGACAATGTTTGCGACTAACCGCGTCGCTCTTGGGACGTAAATGGCACGCGTCGCTGCGCCCGATCAAGAATTCTTGATGAGGGACCACCAACTCCTTACCCACACTTTTTCCCGATGCGACTCTTAAACTGACGCGCATGGTTCCCCCTCACTCACGGATGATCACTCTGCGGGTACGCTCCCAACCACCAACCGTAACGCGATGAACCCATCACATCTGGATTATTCCTCAACGAATGCAAACCAACCGGTCGGTTTGCTGGGGAGTAGTAACCGCACTTCCTTACCGTGCCGTGGTTATTATGAAGCCAAAGACCATGCCTTGCAATTGGTAGGACGAGGATTTTGCCCTAAACTGACATATAAGACCGCCCATTACGCCTTTTATTGGGTAGGATAATTTGCCCGATTGTAAGTAGAAGCAGTGGACGTTTCGCCCGCAATGGTACGCCTGGGTGTGCTATAAACATCCAAATGAATGGGATCATGCGCCACTGCTTTGTTTAACGTCGCCGGTTCCACCGCTCGTCTGAGTATCGGCTGGAACGTAGTTGCAGAGCTTGCTGCGTCTCCTTCTCTGTGAGTTGATCACCAATCCAGTGCCAATCTAGGACTTGAGCAAGATGGTGCAACCAGGACTCGACCCAGAACAACGGTTCGGCTGACACGTTGGCAAATAGGTCGCACAGGCCCTGGATTTCTGGAGCAAGAGGGGATTTAGCCAAAAGGAAGCTACCGTGTTGCAGGAGCGCCTTTTTTCGACGGCGTTGGGCGCTACCCACGAGTTTGTGGTCATCGATCAGGAGGTCGAATGCTGCTCGTCGCAAAAAGCAGAGAAACGGAATATCGCTGCCTTGTGGAAGGGTAGGAGCCGTTGCCAATTGAGCTTCAATACCGTAGTCGGCCAAGGCACGGCGTAAAGCTTCATGGACGGTGCGGTACAGTTGCATAGGAGGGAGGATCGAGTCAGGAACGGTTAACGAGTACGTGACTTCTCGATGATGCACTATGGCGCCACCCCCGGTAATGCGTCGCACCCAAGGAGCGGAAGCACTCGAGGGATGCTTGTGGCGTTCGGCATGGGATTGAAAATAGCCGAGCGATACGCAAGGAGGTTCCCATTGGTAGAAGCGCAGACAGGGCCGCGCCTCGCGTGCGACCGATTCCAGGAGCGCCTCGTCCACGGCCATGTTCCATGGGCCGTCAGCAGGCGGGTGAATGATTAATCGGGCGTCCATCGCAAACGCGGATTTCGAGCAGCACGAACTTCATCGGGACGACTAATAGGCGTCGTATGCGGTGCGCTTTCTAAGACGGAAGTTGGTTCCTGTAAGATTTTCTCCATGGCCTCTGCGAACGCATCCAGTGTTTCCTTGCTTTCGGTTTCTGTCGGCTCAATCATCAGTGCCTCGGGTACCGTGAGCGGAAAATATACCGTAGGAGCATGAAAACCGTAATCGAGCAGGCGTTTGGCCAACTCACGCGCCGGTTGCTTCAAGCCGCGTTGTCGCAATGGTTCAGCCGTCAGCACAAACTCATGCATGCACCGTTGGCCTTGTGGGCAGGGTAAAAGATGTTGCAACCGTGCCAGCAGATAATTGGCGTTCAAGACGGCCTGCTCCGCCACGGTTCGCAATCCTTCCGGACCGTGCGTACGGATGTAACAATAGGCCCGTAGGAGCACACCCACATTGCCGAAAAAGGCGCGCACGCGGCCGATCGTTTTCGGCCGGTCATAATCCAATGCATAAACGTGATCGCGCTGCACGACCACCGGAATCGGTAAGTAGGGCGCAAGCTCGGCGCGCACGCAGATCGGCCCGGCACCGGGCCCGCCTCCGCCGTGGGGACCACTGAACGTCTTATGGGGATTAAAATGCATCATGTCTGCACCGCAATCACCCGGGCGGCTAATACCGAGGATCGCATTCATATTGGCCCCATCCAGGTAGACCAAACCACCGACACGATGTACCTGCTCGGAAATGGTGCGAATATTGGGATCGAACAAGCCCAGCGTGTTGGGATTGGTGATCATCAACACGGCCACTTGATCGTCTAACTGTCGTTGAAGGTCCTCAAGATCAACAAACCCTGACGGGGTGCTGCGCACGGTTACCGAAGTGAAACCGGCCATCCGTGCGCTGGCTGGGTTCGTGCCATGGGCGCTATCCGGTACGAGCACCTTCGTGCGCCGCTGTTGGCGATCCCGGAAAAAGGCTGCCGCGACCAAAAGCGCCGTCAATTCGCCGTGCGCGCCGGCTGCCGGCTGAAGGGAAACGGCTGGTAGCCCCGATATTTCGGCCAGCATTTGTTGCAAGGTGTACAAACAAGCCAACAGTCCTTGGATCGTCTGTTCGCTCTGATAGGGATGCACCTGCGAAAAACCCGCAAGTGAAGCAAGCCGCTCGTTACGCTTGGGATTGTATTTCATGGTGCAGGAGCCGAGCGGATAAAAGTGCGCATCAACCGACATGTTGAGCGTCGACAAATTGGTGAAGTGACGCACCACATCGGGTTCGGAAACCTCCGGCAAAGGCGGCGCCTGGGGCGCTACGGCCCAATCCGGCAATGGGGGAGTATCCTCGACAGGCACATCGGGCGGACCAAAACGCACGGCGCGTCGCCCAGGTCGCGAAAGCTCGAACAAGAGAGCGGTCGCTTGTTGATTGCGCATCGTAGAGGCTCCCGTGGTCGATCGGTAGCTGGGGCACGGCAGCCACGTCTAGCGTGTCGTGTGGCCCGGCGCCATCGACGGATATCCTTCTACCCGTAAGGCATGTTCCGGACTGGTGGCCGGGGATTGAAGTAGGCATTCGGCCCATGCGTCAATCTCGGCTCGAGTCCGGCTTTCTGTTACACACACGAGCAGACAATCCGCATATTCTGGGTACCAGCGGCCCAGCGGTAATCCAGCTAAAATGTTTTTTTGTTCGGCTAACCGTAGTCGCTCCTCAACACGTCGATCCAAGACACGTACGACAAACTCTTTGAAAAAATGGCCGCGAAAAGCCGGCTGGAAAGTATCGGAGGCTGTTAGGCGTCGCAGAGCATAATGGCTTTTGTGCAAGCAGAGGGTTGCTACTTCACGCAGCCCTGCGGGTCCCAGAAGCGCCAAATAAATCGAGGCACGTAACGCCAAGAGCCCCTGATTGGTGCAGATGTTACTGGTTGCTTTTTCGCGCCGTATGTGCTGCTCACGCGTCTGAAGTGTTAACACCCAGCAGCGCCGACCGTGCCGGTCAATCGTTTGCCCGACCAAACGACCGGGCAATCGGCGTACCAGAGATTCGCGGCAGGCGAGGATCCCCAGGTAAGGCCCGCCAAATTGCAGGGGGGAACCAAGCGATTGGCCTTCCGCCACCGCAATGTCCACGCCCAAGTCACCCGGGTGTCGCAGCAAACCAAGACTAATCGGATCGAAAATTTCGATGCACAAAGCGCCGTGCCGATGGGCGGCTGCTACCACTTCCGGTACGTTCTCGAAGTAACCAAAGAAATTCGGATGTTGTACTACCACGCAGGCTGTCTGGTCGTCAACTACCGATGACCAACTCGCTGCCGGCACTGACCCGTCTAGAGCCGGCACAGTACACAACTCGACATCGAAAGGACGCAGATACGTTGCCAGAACCTGCCGATACTCGGGATGTACCGAATTCGCAACGACCACGCGCCCGGTACGTCCTGTGGCATTGATGGCAAGTAAGACGGCTTCCGCTGTAGCGCTGGCGCCATCGTAAAGACTGGCGTTGGCAACCTCCATGCCGGTTAGCTGGCAAATCAGTGTTTGGTATTCGAACATCGCCTGGAGATTGCCTTGACTGACCTCTGGCTGGTAGGGCGTATAGGACGTATAGAATTCGCCTCGAGAGGCTAGGGCATCTACGGCTGCTGGGATGAAATGGTCGTAAGCGCCGCCTCCTAAAAAACAAAGGCTCGTTCCCGTGTGGCGGTTACGAGCGGCCATTTGATGCAGGTGCTGCGTGAGCTCAAGCTCGCCCACCGCTGGGGGAAGAGCCAAGGGCCGACGCAGACGTACCTCTTCAGGAATTGCCGCGAACAGCGCTTCGATCGACTCGACGCCAATTGTCTTGAGCATCTCCCGCTGTTCGTCTGCTGTATTCGAGCAATAAGTCATCGCGTCCCATCCGAAAAAAGTTGGTCTCAAGCCCCTTCAGCGCACTGCCTTTGGTATTGTTCGTAGGAAAGCAATCGATCAAATGCTACCTTGTCCACGCGCAAGCGGATCATCCAGCCTTCACCGTAAGGATCCTGAGTCAATTTTTCCAAATGATTCGGTAACTCCTGATTCACGTCGATCACCGTTCCAGCTACCGGGCAATATAGGGGGCTTACTGCTTTGACCGACTCGACTTCCCCAAACTCCTCGCCTATTTCGAACTGCCTGCCGAGCGAGGGCAGTTCCAAGTAGACGATATCGGTCAATTGTTCGACGGCAAACGCGGTGATACCAACCGTAGCCACTTGGCCAGGCGCGTCACCTTCCAAACGTACCCACTCATGCGTTTCGGTGTACCAAAGCTTTTCTAGTTCGTGCATAAAATCATCCTACGGATTCATGACTTCGTTGCGTGTCGGTCAACATTTAGGATGCCCATTGTATCGCAGTGCGCGATCATGAAACGGGGGAGATCCTTCTTTGGGGCCGCCGGTAAAACGGCAGCGCAACAATTTGAGCGTTTTCCCGATGCTGGCGAATCTGCACCTCAACGGTGCGTCCCAATTCCACTTGATCTGCTGCCACATAGGCTTGGGCAATGGGGCGTTCCAAGGTAGGTGAGAATGTGCCACTGGTGATCGAGCCGATGGGATGGGCGTTGACCAATACCGGACAGCCTTCTCGCGGGACACGACGACCCTCGAATAGTAAGCCCACGCGTCGGCGAGCCGGGCCGCGAGCTTCAATGGCTTTCAGTACCTCCACACCTGGGAACGATCGGCCTTCGATTTTTACAGCGAATTCCAAGCCAGCCTCCAGGGGGGTAATCGATTCGGTCAGCTCGTGTCCATAAAGCGGCATCCCTGCTTCCAATCGCAACGTATCGCGTGCGCCAAGCCCCGCAGCGCGTGCTCCCAGGGAACGTCCTTCGGCTAATAATCGCTCCCAGAGCCTCAGGCCATCCTCCGCGCTGGAAATCAATTCGCAGCCGTCTTCCCCTGTGTAACCAGTTCGGCTCAGCAACACACTGACGCCAGCCAACCGTGCTGGTTTGGCTTGATAGTAACGCAAATCCTCCAGACGCTCGCCATCCAAGAGCCGGTCGACCAGCGTTGCCGCCAAGGGTCCCTGTACGGCAATCATCGCCGTGGAACACGTTTCGTCCGTCCAGTGCATCCGATCGGTTGGGTACCGATGCTGCGCGAACCATGCGATCAACTTCTGCCGATTCGCAGCGTTGACTACCAAGAAGAATTGGTCGGTCGGATCCGCCAGACGATACACAAGTACGTCGTCGAGCACTCCTGCATCGTCACGCGTCACCAATGCATAACGAACCGCTCCGGGACGCATGTCGATCACGTTTCGAGTCAGCAGTCGCTCCAAGAATCGCGCTGCGTCTGGTCCTTCGAATCGCAATCGACCCATATGCGAAATATCGAAAAGGCCTACCTGCCGCCGCGTCGCATGATGCTCTTCGAGGATCGACCGATATTGGATCGGCATTTCCCACCCGGCAAAAGCCACCATCCGCGCACCTTGTTCGAGGTGCCACTCGTACATTGGGGTGCGGAGAAGTTCGTCCATCGGACATTCCCGATCCAAAAGCTTCTGCTACGCGCCAGGGTCAAGCCCGCATTGCTGCGCCAAGCAACAACCGTCGAAAATTCTAAAATCTTCAGCAGGTCGCCGGAAGTGGACAACGGCAGATGGTGTGGGCTCGCGCGAGTGTCACATTTGTGGGTGAAAAATTTTTAGCGCAGAGACGCAGAGGAAAGAAGTAAGCAGGCCACACCCGCTGCCGGTTGGGAAACAAACACTCTTGCCTAAGGCCTCTACACGCGAATTGCCTGATGATGTCGCCACGGCTTCGGTTAGCCACTTTCGCCAAAATAACCAGGGGGGCAAAAAAGTCGTGACCAACCCGCTTGTCCGATCTTGCTTCTGCTTTTATCTGGTTGCTTTCGCCTTGGCGCCTTTGCGTCAAAGCTTGCCCCACATGGCCTTCTCAAAAGAGACTAGAGTTAACGGGATGGAGACATTGATTTCACGGATTTCTCTAACCCCAAGAAAACACATCCCAATTCCTTAGGCAAAGCCAACACCCGCAGCAAAGATCATTAAGAGGTAGCGTTGGGCAAGCTATAGACGAAGCGCCACTGCTCCACCCCTTTTTCCTTGTGATTCGGCTGGCAGCACCTCTGTGCCGCTCTAGAACCCTCTCTATCTGGCTCGCCTCCAACGGTAAATGTCGTAACCGACTAGACCCACCGCCACGCCAAGAAGGAGCCATAACCACCACAGCAACCGACGAGGTCGAGCCGTGAACATTGTCTCGTCCAAACGAGACTCCGGTGGGAGGTCATCGATCGTAAATTTGGTAATGTCAAAATAGCTTTACCCGTCTATCACCGGCGGCATCGACGTTGGCCGTACGCAAGCGATGTCATGATGTACGGGAACACGAAGGACAAAGTCTTCCGGTCGCGACCGTCGTAATTGGTTCGCTCGCCAAATCCGCACGTTGAAACGGTTACCGTATTTGGGACCCAAGCTGGCAAACTGCCTGATGGACCGAGGTACGAGATAACCGTTGATGTCGATGAAGTCTTCGTGTATCTGTTCGTAGATCGACTCGACACCCATGACTGTACCTTTGAAGATACCCCGCACCAAAACCGGTATAGCAGGCTCCATCCAAAACCGGCTGGTAGATGTAGGCGCAGTCTCATCGTTAACGACCATCGTCACCGTAACATACTTACCGCCGTCTTCCGCGCTGGTTCCGATCAGCAGCTTGTCCTGATAATCAGGTATCGTACGAAAATGACGAAGGCTATTCGGATACGGGTTAGAGCCAAGGGGCATCATCGGATTCAAAAATTGCGACCGACCTAAAGCAGACGTCGAATTCCAGTTGCGCGGATCTCTCGGCCAAAAACTCTCGCTGAAGTGAAGGTGGCCATCGTTCAATTTCGGATCGTGTAGATAGTGTTCGAAACGTAGGTTAGACTCGACGCTTCTTGTTTATTCAAAGGAAGAATTTGTGTACTCGTTATTCCCCAGACGCACTGGCGGTTGACCGAAATCAACCGTTTCGCGCAACAGCGTTGCCGACTTCGCATAGATAACGGTATAGGTCCGCTTCGGCGGCGACTCGTATTTTCCTTCCACAGCGTCCTGATAACTTGCGGCCGTGGTCTCTAACAATTCAGCTTCGTAATAACAGTCGACCTCCGACTGCAATCGATCAATCGCCGCTTCCAATGCCTTGACAAGCGCTAGGTCCGATTCAGTCCCCTGAGCATAAACATCGCTTAAACAGACTCCCGTTCCCACCAGCATTCACACGAAAACTGCCCACCGATTGAATTTCCCGCAAGGGCACCGCCGAACTTGCGACAAGATACCGGTCGTTGCCATGACACTTACCCTCATTCGTAAATGTCAACATACCTACCTCTCTAACGAAGATAAGCTACATTCGACCCAGTTTATGGTTGTTCATTCTATGCGCTAGTCTCCTGGGCCACACTTGGACGTGTCCGTCCAGCATTCGGGTTGCCTAATTTCCCGGGTACACCTGTAGATCAAGCAATTGGGGTAACAGTAAAAATCACGCTGAACGCACACTCTCGTTTTTGTCAACGTCACACAGTCGTAGCAAACAGGAACGCTTATAACTCGGCTTTTCTGCTACTGAAACTCCTGTTGAAACCACGACTGGGTTGTTGAGCCACCAAGACACTCCGAGATATTGTTCACACACCCCGTCGGTGCCGTGCATGCTGCATCGCGCCGCCAATCGCCGGCGCTATACCGAAACACAGATGGCATTGGTACTTGCCAAGATCATGTCCCCCACCAGTCCTCCAAAAAACGCAGCAATCAAACCCGGATACGAGCCGCTCATACGCTTCTCTACGCTTCTCCTTGTTATAAAGCCATTGGATACTTTGAGTTTTTTCACAATTGACCGGTCCACGTACCGAAAAGTATGCGTTTTGAGTGTAGCTATGTTGCGTTATTGGAGCAGGGACGTACCCTAAGACATGAAGTTTCCAATGGCCTACGGCATAAGTCAATCTTCATCCTTTGGCGAAGGCTACGCAACCTAGCGGCACCCGCGCGATGCGCGCCTGTAGGGGTCGGTTGTCAAACCAACCCGATCCAACAACTGGTCCCGACTCGAAAAATGCCGTTCGCTTACGGTGGCGACTCTGTTGGGTTTGCTGCTCCCTTACGGTCGCGGCTCTGTTGAACCGTCGCCCGAACGAACGCCTTTGCCAAAAAGCACCCACGTCAGGGCACAGCGGGTGGAAAGGAAAAAGGTAGACCGACGCCAGGTCCGGCAATTGAAGGAACCACTTCTCTTACCATCAAGACGGTCATAGCGTTTCCACTTCTACCGTGGAAAATAGGCAACCTGCCGCGACGGCTCCCCCTTTTGCATCAACATTCCAGCTCCAATAAAGATGTGCACACGAATGCAGGTTTCGTTCGGTGTTGTACTGCGTAGTGGTGTTGCCCAATTCGCGATGCTGCGCAGCGCAAAATGGCTCAAATCGGCTTCAGTAGGCTTTGGCAAAAAGCGCTCGGCACGTAGCGGGCTTTCCCGTAAATAGGCATTTGCCCGGTTCGCCCCGCCACTTTAGATCGAATGGTATGCAGCGGATCGTCACCTTCAATCGCGCGAGGTGTTCGGCCACCGCCGGCTCGTCCACAAAATGGGCTAGAGCAAATCCTCCGTGGATTTCAGGATTCTCTTCGTTCCGGGGAGTGAAAAAGGCGTCGAACTCCTCGAGCGACGTAAAGTAGCGTGTGTGTTGTTCCCGAAAACGCAAAGCGCGGTCAAAAAGATGGTCTTGGATTTCGGCCAACAACTGCGGCAAGGTGGCCAGCAGTTCGCTTCGTGGTACGGAGCGTTTTTCTTGTGTGTCCCGTCGTGCCAAGAACACACTGTCGGCAGCGACGTCTCGCGGGCCAATTTCCAGGCGCACAGGAACTCCCCGTTTGATGTGCAACCAATTCTTTTCTCCACCTCGCATTTCCCGATCATCCACCAGCACGCGCACCGGTTCGCCGTCGTAACACAGTGCCGCTAACTCTTTTTCCAGCCGCCGGCAATAATCACCGACCGATTGTCGATCCTGGTCGCTCCGATAGATGGGCAAGATCACCACATGTTTCGGAGCTAGGCGGGGGGGCAGGATCAAACCGTTATCGTCTGCGTGGGTCATGATCAGTGCGCCGACAAGGCGAGTCGACACCCCCCAGCTTGTGGTCCAAGCATAAACCTCCTGGCCGTGGGAATCCTGAAAGCGGATCCCTTGTGCTCGCGAGAAGTTTTGGCCAAGAAAGTGTGAGGTACCAGCTTGCAGTGCCTTTCGATCCTGCATCATGGCTTCGATCGACAACGTGGCCACGGCACCTGGAAAACGCTCACCTGCGGTTTTCTCGCCTTTGACCACTGGCATGGCCATGTACTGTTCGGCGAATTGGGCATACACGTCCAGCATCAGGCGCGTTTCCTCCCAAGCTTCCTCGGCCGTGGCATGCGCGGTGTGCCCCTCTTGCCATAAAAACTCGGCTGTACGCAAAAACATCCGCGTGCGCATCTCCCAACGCACTACGTTTGCCCATTGATTGATCTTGATCGGCAAGTCGCGGTACGATTGCACCCATTTGGCATACATCGCTCCGATAATCGTTTCGCTGGTAGGTCGGACGATCAACGGTTCTTCCAGGGGAGCTGCCGGCCGCAGCCGACCATCGGGACCGGGTTCCAGGCGATGGTGAGTTACCACGGCACATTCTTTGGCGAAACCTTCGACGTGCTCTGCTTCTTTTTCTAAGAAGCTGATGGGTATAAAAAGGGGAAAATAGGCATTTTCGTGGCCCGTTTCCTTAAACATCCGATCCAAGATGCGCTGCATATTTTCCCATATGGCCCAACCCCACGGTTTGATTACCATGCATCCTCGCACCGGCGAGATTTCGGCCAAATCTGCTGCCCGAATTACTTGCTGGTACCATTCTGGATAGTTTTCTTCCCGAGTCGGTTGGATGGCGGTCGCGGCACTCTTGGCCATGGACACGGACTCCTTTAGGGCAATGGGCTCGGCAATTCCGAACGATCTCGCCAGGGCCGAACCGGCTCGGACCCGACGAGCTACAGAGCGCGCCTATTTAACGGCCGTTACTCCCGGCGAACAAGGCCAGCAGCTCGTAAGCCAGACAGCACGCAGGCCAAACCGCACTTTGTTCGCTTGAATCCATACAACCGTCTTACCACAAAAAAACGCGATTTTTGGAAGACGGTGGTTTCCATGCCCCGTTATTTGGGACTGGCGGCTATGGCTTCTTCGCGTAGAATAATAGGATTGTGTTGCATGTCGCTAGACTTCTGGTGAATGGTACGTAACCTGGCGACCGCGGTATTCGGGTGGGAACAGAACGAGGTTTGTCTGAGCACCCGTGCTTGGACATTGGTATGTGAGGGAAGTCTTTTTTCCATGCCCCGCCGATTTATCCAGGATTTAACTGACGGTGAAGCCATCGACGACGTCTACTACGCGGCGGAAAAACAGTTGCGTACCAACCGATCGGGGGGACGCTATTTGCTGGTGCGGTTGATGGATCGCACAGGACAGCTCGTAGCGATGCTCTGGAACGCCAACGACAAGATGGTCGAGATGTTCGAGGCCGGGAATTATGTGCGCGTTCAGGGGACGACTCAGATCTATAACGGAACGCTTCAAGTGATTGCCACGCGCATCGAGCGTGTACCGAGTCGTGAGGTCGAGGAGAGTGATTTTTTCCCTCTTTCCGAAGTGGAGCTCGATCGACTTGCTCAGCGACTGGAGCGGCACTTGCGTGGCATACAAGACAATTTGTTGCGCTGTTTGGCCGAGTGTTTTTTAATGGACGAACATTTTATGCGGCGGTTGCAGCAGGTCCCGGCCGCTATCAAGCATCATCACGCTTTTCGTGGTGGATTGTTGCAGCATGTCGTTACGATGCTCGATGTGGCAGAAGCCATTAGCCCCCTCTACCCACAATTGAACCGAGATCTACTGAAAATGGGCATTTTCCTCCACGATTTAGGCAAAGTCGAGGAATTAGCCTTTGAACGGGAATTGGGTTACACCGATGCCGGACAATTGGTGGGGCATGTCGTTCAAGGTGTCCAGATCCTGGATCGGTATATTGCGCAAGCCGAACGACTGCTGGACGAACCGTTTCCGGAGCCGCTCGCCTTGCAACTGAAACATATGATTCTTAGCCACCATGGCAGCTATGAGTTTGGCAGCCCCAAGTTACCGATGACCCTCGAAGCGCTAGCGTTGCACTATATCGATTCGCTGGATGCACAGCTTTACAGCTTCGCTCGTATCTTGCAGGAGGGGGCACAGCCCAATGGCTGGACCGCCTATCAACCACACCTGAGCCGGAAACTTTTTCGAACTTATGACCCTCCGATACCGAATAACGGAGGGTAGTTGCCCATGGACGAACGTGAACAACAGGAACGGCAGGAACTGTGTAGCCGTTTGATTGAATATCTATTTCGGCCTAACTATCAGCCGGTCAAACCGGGTGTTATCGCCAAGAAATTGGGTTTTGCGCCGGAACAGCGTAAGTTACTGTGCCGGTTGCTGTCGGCCCTGGCACGCGAGGGATTCGTCCAATGGGGCCCGCGCCATCGGGTTAAACCGATCCGTCGGCCGAACCCCGAGGATGTCGAGCTTGCTGGTGGCTGGAATGAGCATCGTTTGACGGACGGCAATGAGCGGCCCCATATGGGCCAAGGAACTGCTTCGGACCCAGTTGATCGAGACGTAGAGAAGCAGGATCGGTACGGGCCGGACGATTTGTTTGATTTCCTGGGGGGGGCTGCAGGTGAAGATGAATCAGCGCTGATCGCTCGCGCCAGACGTCAAGCTGCTAAGCGTCCGAATTTGATCGTGGGCGTGTTTCGGCGCACCTTGTCTGGCAACGGTTACGTGCGCCCGGAAGCTTCGGGGCAAGGGCAGGTAGACGAAAGGCGTGCCGATGTGTTCATACCGGCGCGTCGCGCGCTTGATGCCGCAACGGGTGATTTGGTGCTTGCCCGCGTATGGCAGGCTTCTCAGCAGGGGCGACGCCGAGGGGAAGTGGTGGAGGTGTTGCGTCGCGAAGATTTCCGATTCGTCGGCACCTTTCAGTCCATAGAGGGTCAACCCCAAGTCATCGTGGATGGACGCGTTTTCTCTCGACCCGTGCCGGTTGGAGACCCGACGGCTAAAGGGGTACGGCCAGGCGACCAAGTGGTCATCGAGATGGTGCGGTTCCCGCACCACTATGATCCGGGTGAAGCCGTGATCGTCGAGGTCTTAGGGCCTCGCGGCCAACCCGGTGTCGATACCCTGGCCATCATCCGCGAATACGACTTGCCGGGCGACTTTCCGGAGGATGTACAGCGAGCAGCCCGCGCGCAGGCTGAACAGTTCGATGAATCGATTGGCCCAGATCGCCAGGATTTTACGGCGGATGTCGCGGTCACGATCGACCCGGAAGATGCTCGAGATTTTGACGATGCCGTTTCGGTGGTTGTCACGCCGCAAGGCAATTGGCGCTTAGCCGTTCACATTGCCGATGTGGCTCACTTTGTGCCCGAAGGTTCGGCGTTGGACCGTGAGGCTCGCCGACGCGGTACGAGCGTCTATCTTCCGGACCGCGTGATTCCGATGTTACCGGAGCTCATCTCGAATCACTTGGCCAGTCTTCAACCCCATCGGATTCGCTACACACGCAGTGTGTTGATGGAATTTTCACCGGAAGGGCAGTTGATCTCGAGCCGCGTGGCTCGTTCAGCCATCCGTAGTCGCCACCGCTTCAGCTACGACGAAGTTGACCAGGTTTTAGAGCATCCGCGGGCGTGGAAGAAAAAGCTGGCACCCGAAGTTTGGGAATTAGTGCCGCGCATGCGTGACTTGGCGATGCTCTTGCGCCGTCGCCGTCTGGAACACGGAGCCATCGAGCTGGCAATGCCCGAGGTGAAGATTCTTTTGGATGAGAATGGTCGCGTTTCGGGCGCGCGTCTGGTACGTCGTACCGTTAGCCATCAGATCATCGAAGAGTTCATGTTGGCTGCAAACCGTGCAGTGGCCGAAATATTGGCCGAACGGCACGGGTTGTTTTTGCGCCGTGTTCACGAACCGCCAAATCCGATCAAGTTAAAAAGCCTGACCGAATTCGTACGGCTGCTGGGAATACCCTGTTCCAGTATGGAGAGCCGCTTTGAAATCAAACGGGTGCTGGAATTGGTAGCCGGACAACCTACCGAGTACGCGGTCAACTATGCCGTGTTGCGCAGCATGCAGAAGGCCATCTATAGTCCTCGGCCCCTGGGACACTATGCCCTGTATTGGCCTCATTACTGCCACTTTACTTCCCCCATCCGCCGATATCCGGATCTGGTGACCCACAGGATTTTCGCCTCGTGGGAAGAAGGGCGCAAGCCCCAGGCCGAGCGCGGCATGTTGCGGGCGCTGGGCGAACACTGCTCGGAGCGCGAGCAGCGAGCCGAAGCAGCCGAACGCGAACTGGTAAAATTGAAACTGCTGCACTACTTGCATGACCGCATCGGTCAGCGCATGGACGCTGTTGTAACCGGTGTGGAAGAATTCGGCCTGTTCGCTCAAGGCGTGGAAATACCTGCCGAAGGCTTCATAAGTGTGTCTTCCTTGCAGGACGATCGCTACCGATTTGATGCTGCTTTGCGCTCGCTGGTTGGGTTTCGATCTGGCCACCAATATCGGCTCGGCGATCTACTTGTGGTCGAAGTGGCGCATGTTGACCTGGCGCGACGCGAGTTGGACTTCCGTGTGGTCCGCAAGCTGGACGCTTCCCACAAGCTGCAAGCGCCCATGTTCCGGGCCAAGAGCGCGCCGAAGAAAGCCTCCACTCCCAGCGCCACCCCCGAGTGGCATTCCTCGTCGAAAAAGCGCAAAAAGAAAAAAGGTAGAAAGAAAAAATAGTCCGAGAGTTCAGCCTTTATGTGATTGGTGGGCTATCGTCATTCCGCATTGGGTTCTCCTAGGTGCCCTATGGGTCAGGTGCGTCCTCACCGGCCGGTCTTGCGAGTGCTGGCGGCTTTTAGCCGCCATGCCTCAGCACTGGATTGGGCCCGCCGCAAAGCGCAAAGCGTTTGGGGGCCTGTGTGGTTAGAAAGTCCCTACTTTCCTTTTACCGAATCGCGCTATTACGAAGCGACGATGGGCCCTGATTTAGTAAAGGTCTTTTGGGCCTTTCAGCGGTTGGCGGATCCAGCCGAGCTGGCTCGCTGGAAACTCCTTACCAACCAATGGGAAGCCGAACTCGCCGAGCAGCAGATTTACCCCGAAGAGCGACCCATCAATCTGGATCCCGGCTATTTAACCGAAGCGAAACTCGTCCTAGCCACCACCAAAGATCGCGATCATCGGATCTATCTTAACGATGGAATTTTTGCCGAAAACACCCTGTACTATCACGCGGGCCGGTGGTGTCCGCGGCCATGGACCTATCCGGACTATTGTCGCGGCGAGTATCATCAATTCTTCGACGAGTGTCGACGGTACTTGCGCGAATGCCAACGCAATTGGAGCGAAGAATCGTAATTTGTTGTGATTAAGGTGCACGCCTTATATGGAACCGCCGGTGGTGGTCGCTTTGGTGGTCGGCGCGCTATTGGGACCGACCTTTGTTTCCCTCGTACTTTGTGCGGCGGTGCGGCGATTGGCACTGCGCCTCGGTTGGCTGGACCTACCAGGGGGGCGCAAAATCCACGTGCAACCCATTCCCTTCGGCGGTGGTGTTGCCGTGTGGGCATGCGTCATGCTCGTATTCGTCTCGGGGGCCATCGGCCTAGCCGTCGCTCGGCAAATCCCGCAACTCGAGGAGTGGATTCCGCCAGCCATTCGAGTTCATCTGCCGGGGCTGGTCAGCCGCAGCGGTCCATTAGCCGTTGTGCTCCTCGGTGGGACCGTGCTGATGCTTTTGGGATTGTACGACGATTGCCGGAGATTGCCGTGGCAAAGCAGGCTGTTGGTGCAATTCGCCGTCGCCATAACCCTGGTTGCGTCGCAAGGAGGCGAATGGCAACTGACTGCTTTCCTGCCGTGGAAACCGATAACGTGGACTTTGTCCGTTCTGTGGATCGTCGCCTTGATTAACGCTTTCAATATGCTCGACAACATGGATGGACTTTCGGCTGGAGTCGCCGCGATTACGGGCTTTTTGTTAGCCGTATTATTGTTGGTACCCGCGGCTGCAGCGCCGACGGGCCCGCAACTATTTGTCGGCGGATTCCTGCTCGTGCTCGTCGGTAGCCTAGTCGGGTTTCTCTGGCACAATCGCCCCCCGGCTCGTTTGTTCTTGGGTGACGCCGGAAGCTATTTTATCGGCTATGCATTGGCCGTAGCCTCGTTGGTGGCGACCTACACGGGCTATGAATCGCCGCGCCGCCACGCCGTACTGGCTCCAGTGTGCCTCATGGCCGTGCCCCTGTATGACATGGTCACTGTAGTGGCCATTCGATTATGGCAAGGCCGAAGCCCATTCGAGGGCGACAAAAACCATTTTTCCCATCGATTGGTGGAGCTGGGCTTCCGACGAGGTCAGGCGGTGTTAGTCATCTACCTGGTAAGTGCCACGTGCGGTCTAGGAGCTCTGGCTCTTCCGCGGGTGGATCTTTTCGGTGCCGTTTGTCTATTCTTGATGGTCCTGTGCGTGCTGTGTGTCGTCGCACTATTGGAATTTACCGCGCGGCGCTATCACGGGGAGTCCTCATCATGACTGGCCCTCACAGGAGCCGCTCGTCTGCCAAGTCCCCCTCGCTACATCCGCCACCGGGGTGGCTGGTGGCAGCAGCTGCTTTTGGCATGGTTCTTGGTGGACTTGTCCCCGGTGAAGCTATCGTAGAAGGGGTCACGATTGGCTGGGCAACGTTCTGGTTGGTGTTGGCTGCATTGCTGGCGCTCCGGCAAGTTTGTGTCTGTCCAGCGTACCCTTGGGACAGAATCGACGCGATAGTTCTGGTGGGAATCACTTGGGTTGTTCTGGATGCTTTTATCGCCGGACAGCAATCCAATGCACGCGCTGCGTGGAATGGCGGATGGACGTGGGCAGCTTTGTTGGCAGCTTTCGTGGTCTTGCGAAGATTATTCTCCGATCCAGCCACCAAGCGAACCTTTCTGGCCATGATGCTCGCCTTAGCCGTAGGCAACGCCAGCCATGGAATATATCAATTCTCAGTGAGCCTACCGGCACAGAGAGCAGAATACGAAAAAGCAACCCCGGAGCAACGTGCCAGGATGCTCCGCGAAGCCGGGATAAGTGTCGATTCATATTCGCCCACACTCAGACAATTCGAAGATCGCTTAAGAAGCACCGAACCATTCGCTGGCTTCGGCTTGCCAAACTCCTTAGCAGGCTTCCTACTTCCGTGGTTGGTCTTCGGGTTTTTCTTAGTCGAAAGCGAGCAGCCGGCAATGGGCCGATCGTGGCGATTCATCGTGGCCGTGGGACTGCTGGTGCTTTGTGCATGCCTGGTACTTACGAAAAGCCGTAGTGCCTGGCTGGCTGCTATACTCAGTATGCCTTTTGTGCTGTGGGCGGGAACCCGGAAACTGAAAGAACGGTGGTTCATTTGGTCGGGGATAGTCGGTTTCCTTCTAGCAGTAGTAGGTCTTGGCATCTGGAGCGGCACGCTCGATCGACCGATCCTTACCGAAGCACTGGTGTCGTTGCGTTATCGACTGGAATACTGGCGAGCAACCGTTAACTTGATCGGGGAGCATCCCTGGTTCGGATGCGGTCCGGGAAACTTCCAGATTTATTACGTGCAATACAAGTTACCCCAAGCAAGTGAGACGGTGGCCGATCCCCATCAGTTTGTTCTCGAAATCGCTTCTACCTTCGGCATGCCGGGTTTAGCGTTAGCCGTTATCTTGGCAATTGCCGTCGTGGCGAAGGCCAGACCGTCGATGCTTCGTGGGGTCAGCGTTCAGACCCATGAACCGTCGGGGCCTCAGAACCGATTGACGGTTGGTGTTCTCGGAGCGATTCTCGCTTGGTTGGCGGCACCATGGTATGGGGCACTTTTGGACCTGCCGGCGGAAATGGAGCCTCATCTGGAACTACCCGTTAGCTGGTGCATCGGTTTGCCTGCGGCGGCCCTCATGCTGGTAGCACTGCGGCCTTGGATTCATCGAGGTACCGACCAGAACCATTGGTACAGCGTCGCGTGGTTAACCTTGGCCGTGCACCTTTCGGCATGTGGCGGAATTAGCTACCCGAACGTGGCGATCGGTTGGTGGTGCTTGGTCGCGGCGCTGGGGCCGGCACCCGCAATAGCCTCCGAGCAACCCGCATTCCGCTCAAGCTCGGCAATTGCTCTTTTACTGATGCTTACTGCCTTGGGCGCGGTTTGGACCGGATACCGGCCTGTAATCAGCGGCCTATCCTACCTCCACCAGGCAGCCCGAGCCAACCGGCCCGCCCAGGCATTCGCATTGCTCAAAAAAGCGGCGGAAGTCGATCCGTGGAATCCCGAGCCGTGGAAGTGGTCGACTCAATTACTATTTGAACGTTGGGCCGTACAACCGATCGATGATCACCGCCGGGAATGGCAAGAGGCCTTGGAACAAGCCAAACGTCGCGATCGACGCTCTCACCCATTGGCCGAATGGGAGGGACGCTTAGCCTTGCGTGCATACCGTTTGCACGGCGATCAGAGGGATTTGCAACGTGCCGTCAAAGCGTTTACCCGGGCCAGTCAGTTGTACCCCAATAGTGCATTTGCTTATGCACAACTGGCATGGGTAACATCGTTAGTCGGTCAGCCGTCGCAGGCGGCTCGCTACGCCGCCCGTGCTTTGCAATTGGATGCATGCGTCCCGCATCAGGAATGGAAGCTGGCAGCTAGGCGTCTACCGGATCCTGTCTTAGAGAGTACCGCAGGGGCTACAGCGCCGACCGCTGAGCAATTGATGCGTGAATTACTGAACCGGTAAAGCTCGAACTGCGTAATACGGTTGCACTGATCGAATTTGTGACTAAATAAATGAATGCAGCGGCGGTTCTCACGCGACCATTCGGATCGAAGTGTTGGCGCGTACTAAGACACCACAGTCGGCTTTTGAGGTTCCGTGCGGCGTTCATCGAGCGGACCGATATCAGGAGATGTGAAAATGAGGTTTCCGTCCGTGGCGGGTTTAGCGCTTGTAGCGCTGGCAACTGGGGTGGTAGGCGGATGGTTGTCGGCTCATCGAGCGTTGGACCCGAGGCACGAACATTTTGCGCCGAACAATGCCGAGAGGCCTAGGCAGAGCGTGGGCCGGGCCGTCCCAAACACGCCGACCACCGAGGCTCGACCGCGGGTGCTTGTGCGTCCGAGTGAACGCTTCGATTTTGGCAAGATGCCGCGCGGTACCACTGGGCGGCACGTTTTTTACATTCAAAACGTGGGCAGTGCGCCGCTTACCGTGCGGAAAGGGCAAACGACGTGCAAATGCACCATAAGTACGCTTGAAGACGGGACCGTTGAGCCTGGCGAGACGGTTGCCGCTACATTGGAATGGACAGTCAAGAGTGATGAGAACTATTTTTCGCAAACCGCCGAATTGATCACCAACGATCCAGAGCGGGGTACCGTCCAATTGCGAATCGAAGGCTATGTGGAAGATCTGGTGCGCATTACTCCGGACGAGATTGTTTTTATGAACGTAGCCGGAAATCAATCGCAGACGCGACCTCTATATGTTTATGCAGCGCGAAAGGAGGATAATATCCGAGTCGAAGACGTTGGCTTTGTCGATGCCACCACCGCTCAGTACTTTGAGGCTCAGGTGCGGAACTTAACCGACGAAGAGTTGGCTCAGCAGCCCATGGCTAAGGATGGCCAGGTGGTGTTGGTCACTTTGAAACCGGGTCTACCTACCGGCGAGATCCACCAGGATCTGCGCGTGAAGCTCAACCTGCCCGACATGCCCGAACAGATTATTCCGATACGGGGTATGATTCAAAGCGATGTATCTGTGGTAGGGCGGTTGGCCAGCTTCGATCCGCGTACCAATCTGCTGAACTTAGGTGGGGTGGCACAAAAGCAAGGAGCCCGCGCCGAATTGTTGGTGTTGCTCAAAGGTGATAACCGAGAACAGATCGAGCTGGCGATAGCTGAGATTGACCCGGCTGAATCGTTGCGTGTAACCTTGGGGGAGCGCCGCGTGAGTGAGCGGCTTATTACAGTTCCTTTGACGATCGAGGTACCTGTTGGGGCACCACGGGTGACACGCCTCGGATCAGAACAAGGTAAGTTAGGAATGGTCGTACTGAAGGCAGCTAACTCGTTAACCAAAGAGGTACAGATCAAAGTCCGCTTTGCAGTCAATTGACCCATGTGATGATCGCTTGTGGTATAAGAGTGCCCCACAGTACCGGTGCGGTGCGAGGCGGTTCCAATCTTCCCGACAGCTCTCCAGGTCGGTGAGAGGTCAACCGGCATGGTAATGGTATCAAGGTAGTTAGGACCGACCCGGGCGCGGCTGTCGGTTACCCCGTAAGGAGCGTGGCCATGTGTCTCCGGCGAATCGTGCTGTGGATAGCCCTTGGTGTCATCGGCACGCTCAGCTTGCAGGCCGGCTGTTATTTGAATCCCACCAGCGAACACGGTGCGGTCGCTCCGCAAACTCAACCGACTCCCAACTCTGGGTCGACCCAAGCCCCGTCGCATTCCTCCGGGGTGCCGCGACCAGCAGAGGCGGTTTCCACTACAGGCCAGCCGGCAACCGACACGCACATGCCAATCGAGAGGCCGCGAGAAGCAACCGGATCCGATCATCGACCGGCACAGTCCGTTTCCGTGGTGGGCGGTTCCAGCCGTGAGCAGGTGGCAGTTCCCGCCGTGCGGTCGACACAGGACGAGGGTTTCCTGCTTTCTGAAGATCAACAGGAGTTGTTTCATGCTTGGCCCAAACCGCAATTGGCTTTCCTCATAACGGGTCGCCAAAACGGTTATCTCGAACCGTGTGGTTGTACGGGTTTAGCCAATCAAAAAGGGGGCCTAGCGCGCCGTTATACGCTCGTTGAGCAGCTTCGCGAACGCGGCTGGGCCGTGGTACCCGTAGACTTGGGAAATCAGGTGCGCCGATTCGGTCGACAGCCCGAACTTCAGTTTCAATTAACGGTTGAGGCACTAAAACAAATGGAATATCGAGCTGTGACCTTCGGCCCGGCCGATTTGAGGCTGTCGGTTGACCAGTTGGCAGCGACGGCGGCTCCTTCGGACCTAATGTCACCATCGTTTGTCTCGGCCAACGTGGCGATTTTGGACCGCGAGTTTACGCCGCGATTTCGGATGGTGGAAGTAGCTGGTTTGCGCGTAGCAGTAACCGGAGTGCTCGGAGATCAGTACGCTCAACAGTTGCAAAGCGCTGAGGTGATCGTCGAACCGGCTATCGAGGGATTGAAAAAAGCCTGGCAAGAGATTGTAAATGCCGGTGGGTGTGATGTTGCCGTACTGTTGGCCCATGCCAGTCGCGGAGAGTCGTTGAGCTTAGCACAAGCGGTGCCGCATTTTGATCTAGTCGTCACGGCAGGTGGTGGCGAGACGCCACCGTTGGAGCCCGAGTCCATCGGTGACGGCTTGAGCCAATTGGTGTGGGTAGGTGCTAAAGGAATGTACGCCTTGGTTGTTGGCTATTACCCTGATCAACCGCAGCGCTGGCGCTACGAGCGCGTAGCGTTGGATGCACGGTTCGCCGATGCCCGACCGATGCTCGATCTTCTGGCCGCTTATCAACACCAACTGGAGCGACTGGGACTGGAGGGGCTGGGGCTGAAACCCTTGCCGCACCCTTCAGGGCGGGAATTCGTCGGCTCCCAGATCTGTGGCGATTGTCATACCAAGGCATACGCCGTTTGGAAGGATACTCCCCATGCGCATGCAACAGAATCGATCGCCCATCCCACGGAGCGATCCGAAATCCCGCGGCATTTTGATCCAGAGTGCCTGAGTTGTCATGTGACCGGGTGGAACCCGCAGCGTTTTACGCCATACCTGTCTGGATATTGGTCCTTGGACGCAACACCGCGGATGGTCGGAAACGGCTGCGAGAATTGCCACGGGCCAGGATCGGCGCATGTGGCGGCCGAAGAAGGTGGAGCAGACGACCACGAGCTGGCTCGACTGCGCAGAGAAATGCGATTAATCCTGGCGGAAGCTGAAACAAAATGCGTCGAGTGTCACGACTTGGATAACAGCCCGGATTTTCATCAACCCGGTGCCTTTGAGCGGTATTGGAAAAAAATAGCTCATCCCGGCAAAGACTAACATTCTCCACGTAAAGCGTTCCCGGCAAGGGCACCGTCGAACCGAGCAACCTCAGAGACGACTTGTCTACAATCAAAACACACCGAGAACGTGGCTCGATTCGTGAAGTCTCGCTATCTGACGGGAACCGCTCTATTGAAACGCTAGGAGCACCAGCGGGATTTACCTTCTTTGCACGAATCGAAATGTTGCCGCCGTGGCATTACGTGCTCTTGGGAGCCAAATACGGCAAACCTGGGTGCTGCCTAGCTACTTCCAGCATGGCCCGCCGACATTCGAGACACACACAGCCAGCTTTATGGGCCGACCGTTCGTACAACGTGCCGATGGCGTAATCGAACAGCTTAGCCGATCTCGGAAAGAACTTCGTCAGGGATCACGAAGTTTGCAGAAACATTCTGCACATCATCGTGGTCGTCAAAGGCCTCCATTAGTTTTAGGACTTGTCGAGCTGTATCAGCGTCCAGCGCTACTGTAGTCGTCGGCACGCGGGTGATCTGTTTGCTGAGGGGAACCAAGCCCGCTTGTTCTAGAGCGTCACTGACGTCTGAATAAACGCTCGGATCACAAACCACAACCCATTTATCGGACTCCTGCCGCACATCTTCAGCACCCGCTTCCAAAGCCACTTCCAGTAGTTTCTCTTCACTTACGTCTTGAGCGGCGAAGTAAAATAGCCCTTTACGTTCGAACATCCAACTGACGCTATTTGCTGCTCCGAGTTTACCGTTGTGGGTGTCGAATAACTTGCGGATCTCGGAGGCGGTGCGGTTCCGGTTGTCGGTTAGAATATCGCACATCACGGCCACACCGCCCGGGCCATAACCTTCGTACACCAATTCTTCGAGGTTTGCTCCCTCCAGTTCTCCCGTGCCGCGTTTGATGGCCCGCTCGATGTTTTCCTTCGGCATGCTGACGGCGCGTGCATCGAGGATTGCCGAACGCAGGCGCGGATTGGTGTTCGGATCACCACCACCCAGTTTGGCAGCCACGATAATTGCCTTGGAGAGTTTACTCCAAAGCTTCCCACGGCGGCTATCCACCAGCGCTTTTTTGTGTTTGATTCCTGCCCAATGCGAATGACCGGCCATGGCTGTTTAGTGTCTCTGTTCGTTCAATACTAGGTACTTGATTGCCCAATGGGCAACGGCACATGTTGACTCGGCCGCGACCCTTTTTATTTGGGTTTACGTTTGGTAATGGACGACGCCGCACGTTTTGCAGTAGGCGTCGATTTGCTGCGTGATTTGGCAGCACGTGCGCTTTCGCCAGTTGGAGTTTTCGGCGCTTTAGCTTTCGGTTCGGACGCAACACGCGAGCGTCTCTTGCCCGAACCGCGCTCAGGTGCCGTTGACTCGACCGGTGTCGTGGGCTGACCAGCGGGCGTGGCGCTTTCGGCCGAAGCACCATGGCCCGGCGTCTGGCCTGTGGCCACCGGCTCGGGGCTAGGAGCGAACTCGAACTTCGGCACTAACTCCTTTAGTAGCTGGCGCAGACGAGCTGACGGCCCCTTGGCAAAATCGACTCCTAGTTGGTGCAACAGTGACCCAAATTCGACTCCCTTCGACTTGGGAATTGCCCGCTCCAAAGCCGGAATTCGCTGCGCGGCTACATCCTTATCGGTTATTATACCAAGAGCTTTTAAAGCAGCGTACACACCAGCGTTTGCCGGAATACAATGGCCCCCCAGAGCGTGTTGGCTGACATACTGCACCCCAAAGGGTGTTACCCCTTGGTATTGGCGAAGCTCGGCCTGAGCTTTACTAAGCGGCATCTTCTTCAAATGCTCTAAATCGAAGGAATAGCGTGTTTCAAAGATACTCTGCAAGCAACGCTTCAACCGACGGCCAGCATCCACCGGGTCGGTTAAACAACTCATCACTTCGGCTAATTCACTGACGGTCGTCACCCGTACTTCATTCCAATCCACGTATTGTTGCAACAAGGCGAAGGCCTCATCGGCAGTGTCGAACGACGAGTTCTCTAAACAACAAGCATAGAGCAAATGCTCTAACACCGGCCGCTCCACGGGCACAGCTGGCTCGTAGTATTTTTTTAAGACCTTGTATAACTTGGTAAAAAAAGCCATCCGATTCGTGCTCATAGGTGTTGTTTCCCTACCGAATACGGTGCCTGTGCAAGAAACTAACCGTGCGTCACGCTGCCAAACAGTTCTTGTTCGTAAGTTTTATCAAGACGTGACTTGCTGTCGAGCCACACCAGTGGGACTGCTTCAGAATCCGCGAGCATTGCTCGATGGTGGCCCGTGCGCTGGGAGGTGACCCCTTGAATGGGATTGCATGCGTCATATGGACGATCCTAAAGCTGAGCAGAGTGGGGCAGTCAAATGGCCGTGTTCTTGTCGGTGGTAGCCGCTTCGTGGCGCAGGGCTGGAACGCCGCGGATCCGGGAGGTGCTGTCCCATCGACCGGCTTGCGATTTGGGGAGCGATCCGCTTTGCCTTGCGATTTGAGGGCAAAACTAGCTGCCGCATGGTTAACTACTTTCCGTGAATGCTCCCAGAGTTCGCCGGAAAAGGGTTCGGCTCCTGGGCAGGCTGCCTCCGTGGTTGCACACCGATGGACTTGCCGGATGCCCATGCTGGTGCTCTGGCTTGTTAGAAGAAGGCACCGCTTCATGGGAATTCTTCGGCCTCGGGCGGAACGCTGGAGTCACTGTCCGATACACCATACGAGGCCGGCAAACTGGACGGGCTACTTGGATCAACGGAAGGATCACTCGGTGGTAACACTTCGCGCAGAATGCGGCTTACCGTCAGTGAGTTCTTGACGCCTTTGTCCAGGACGAACTGAAGCTTGGGGACATAACGTGTGATGATGCGTTCGGAAATACGTTGCTGGAGAAAACCGGCAGCGTGCTGCAAGGCACGCAAGGACAAGTGTTGGCGAGAATCATTACCCATGATCGACACATGCACTTTGGCGGACCGCATATCGGCAGCCACCTCGACAAACGTGACCGTTACGCCGCGGATCCTCGGATCGCGTAATTCGGTTACAATCGAGGTGCTCACCACTTCGCGGATTGCTTCAGCTGCCTTTAACAAACGCCGCGAATTCATGCTGCTCGTGCCTCCAGGCGTCGCCATGGACCGCAGGCGATGATCGGCTGGGGCCACGGCTGCTCCGTTGGACCAGTTACCAGTGGGCATTCCCGCACCGAATCACAATTTCCTGGCTACCTCTTCTATTTTATAAGCTTCGAGAATGTCCTCTTGTTTGATGTCCTCGAAGTTTCCGAGTTTTACGCCACATTCGAAGCCTCGCGTCACTTCCCGTACGTCGTCTTTTTCGCGTCGCAGCGATTCGAGCACATAATCACCGATCTTTCGCCCATCCCGGAAGACCCGCACGCGACAACCTCGCTCGAGTTTACCATGCACTACGTAACACCCGGCGACATTGCCCACGCGTGAAATAGTGAACACCTGTTTGACTACAGCTCGCCCCAAATCGATGATCTGCTGCTCGGGTTTCAGACGCCCTTCGAGCACAGCCTTTAGATCATCGGTCAGTTGATAAATAATATCGTATTGACGGATTTCTATTTGCTTTTGTTCAGCTAACTCTCGGGCTTTTTCGTCGGCAGTTACGTTAAAACCAATGATCACCGCGTCGGAAGCTTCCGCCAAATGCACGTCACCTACCGTGACGCCACCGACACCTTTATGCAGAACTCGGATGGTGACTTCGGGATGTTGTAGTTTTTCTAATTCTTTGAGTATGGCGTCGATCGAGCCACGCGTGTCGGCGCGGATAATCAGATTCAAGGTGGCGGTCTGTTGGCCGACGGCCAAGGGTCCCTCTTGGAGCATTTGCTGGAAGCGATCGAACGAGACGCGTGCCGTCGAGCCGGCTAGCGCCAGCGAGCGCTCTTGTTCACGGCGGCGCTCGGCGATTTCGCGTGCTAGTTGTACGTCATCAACCACGAAAAACACCTGCCCGGCACTTGGTGGTTCGTCAAAGCCGATCATATTTACCGGACACGACGGCGGCGCCTCATCCATGCGGCGGTCGGTGTGGAGAGGGTCGAACATTGCTTTAACGCGACCGTAGGCCGAGCCGCAGACCACGATGTCGCCGACGCGCAACGTACCGTTCCGTACGATGAGTTTCGCGATTACGCCCCGGCTGCCTGCTTGTTCGGCTTCCAAGCACACACCGTAGGCTCGCCGGGTGGGATTAGCCCGATAATCATGCAGGTCAGCGAGGGTCAATAGCGTTTCCAGTAAGGTGTCCATCCCCTGTCCGGTAACGGCACTGGTTTGTACTACTTCTATGTCACCCCCCCATTGGCTGGGTGTGAGATTGTGTTCGGTCAATTGCATTAAGATGCGTTCTGGATGTGTGCCCTGTAAGTCAATCTTGTTGATCGCCACGACGATCGGTACTCCGGCTGCCCGTGCGTGACTAATTGCTTCCTCGGTTTGGGGCATAATTCCGTCATCGGCCGCGATCACAATCACGGCAATATCGGTTACCTTGGCTCCTCGCGCTCGCAACTCCGTAAAGGCTTCGTGGCCTGGGGTGTCGACGAACGTGACGCGTCTTCCCTCTTTGGTCTGAACTTGATAAGCCCGGATATGCTGCGTAATACCACCAGCCTCACGGGAGGCTACGTTGGTACCGATCAGGTAGTCGAGCATCGAGGTCTTGCCGTGGTCGACATGACCCAGGAACGTTACCACGGGAGGCCTGGGCACCAGTAGGGCCGGATCATCTTGCTCTTCTCGCATCTGGCGAAGAATCCGCTCTTCAGGTAGTTCAGGTTGCTTCAGTTCGATGTCCAACCCCAATTCGACGGCCAATAGCTCGACCAATTCCTGATCGAGTGTTGCATTGATGTTCAGTAGTTGTCCGAGTTTCATGGCAGTGGCCAGAACACGTGACGAACTAACTCCGGTGGCTTCTGAAAAGGTTCGCACGGTACACGGGAGCTCGACGACGATTTTGCTTTTTCGAGGGGCGGCCGTGCTCGTGCCGCGTCGCCGCTGCAGTCGGCGGCGAACGACCGGTTGCGTTTCTTCGATGTCTTCTTCTAGTTCACGTGTTTCCAGTTGGCGCAAGCGACGTTTCTGGCGATCGGCCCGAGCCGAAATCATATCGGCCATCGCGCCGTCGAGTTCGTCGACGTCGAAATCTCGCTTACCTCGACCTTTAGGCGGTTTTTTGGCGATCTCTTTGACGGTTTCGGTCGCGACCTCACGGAACTCCTTTTCACGCTCCTTCGTCTTTTCCTTAGATCGCTCGCGCTGCCGGACCTTTTCAGCGAGCTCCTCGATCGGTGCCCGTGACCCAGCTCGGGCGCTGCGGATAGCATCGACCGGCAACCGCAGTTCGGGTTTTTGCACAGGTGGCTCTTCGGGTGGCGGAGGTGGTACAGGCGTTTGAACGTCAGGCAATCGGGCCACGTGGATCACGGGAGTCCGTGGTTTGGGAGGTTCTTTCTTAACCTCGTCGGTCGCAGGCTTTTGCTCGCCAGAGGACTTTTTCGACTTGGCACCAAGAACCTTGATCTTGCCACTGGGCTTTACGAGCGCTGGGATCAGATCGTCGGGGCGCGGAATTGGTGCAGGCTTTTCGGCTCCGGGCTGCTTCGTGACTGGCTCTGCGGTGGGTGAAGCGACCGCAACTGGGGCCGGAGTCGGCGCTTTACCTCGCTCCAGATAAGCCTTTACCTGCTGAACCTCGTCGTCGGTCAAGCTGGCCAAGGCCGATCCCTTTTGAGCAAGGCCGATTTTCTTGCAAATTTCCACCAGCTCTTTGCTATCGCGCTGCAGCTCTTTGGCCAGTTGGTAGATCCGCATTGGCAAGCCGACTCTCCTTCTTTTCTGAGCGGTGGCGACGCTGCGCGCCGCCACGGTAGGCTACGCAGTCATATTCATGCCTCCCTTGACGCATTGGAAGCTCTGCACATCCTGAATTGAGCTTAGGATCCTTGGTCACGCGACAAATCGTTGGCGACCGATAGATCGCTTACGTCGTTTTCCAGGTCATTGGGTGTGACCAGGAGTGAAGCTGAGGCCGACTGCCCGTCGGCATTTGGCGCCTCGAGCGACGCGCCGTGCCCGTCGGGCGCGGCAGCAGTCGATGTACTGTCGGCTTGCGACGAGCGATCGTTTCGGACAGTCTGCTCCAATCCTTGAGTAGCTGGCGCTGCGGCAGGACGTTGACCACCGGCTCGATCACGCATCCATCCCCCCGAGCCCTCCTCGGAGTGGGATCGGCGTTTTTCTTCCTCCTGGACCAACCGCTCGGCCTCCTCGGCCCGCGCTTCAGCCTGTGCGACAATATGGGCTACCTGTTCCTCCGTTAAGCCGCCCAATTCCATTAAATCATTCGGTTCAATGACCGATAAATCGTCGTACGACAAATAACCTTGTTCGACCAGTCGCTGCGCGAGTTCCTCGTCGACGCCGTCCAGTTGCACAAATCCTCGGACCGCTCGATCGATCTGCTCGTCCAGCTCTTGTTCCGTCATAATTTCGATATCCCAACCGCACAATCGGCTGGCCAAACGAACATTTTGTCCTTTGCGGCCGATCGCCAGGGACAATTGATCTTCCCGTACCAAAACAATAGCGCGACCGATCATCTCACAGAGCAACACCTGGTCGACTTCGGCCGGCTGGAGGGACCGAGAAATGAGCAGCTTCGGATCGTTGCTCCATTCGACGATATCGATTCGCTCGCCGGACAGCTCGTCCACAATATTGCGAATCCGATTGCCGCGTACCCCGACGCAGGCACCAACGCAGTCGACACGTTGGTCGGAACTGTAAACGGCTACTTTCGTGCGATGCCCCGGTTCGCGTGCCAACGCTTTGATTTGTATCACACCTTCGGCAATTTCCGGAATCTCTTGCTCAAACAACCGCTCGACCAACTGAGGGCGAGTTCGGCTGAGGATCACGCGTACACGGTTGCCCTGAGGCCGTACGTCGACGATGATCGCGCGTACGCGCTGGTGGGGATGATGGCTTTCGCCGGGAATCTGCTCGCTGCGAGGCAATATGGCTTCCAGATTGCCTAACGAGACGAGTGTAGCGCCCGGTTCGTTGCGCTGCACAATGCCGCTTACCAGATGCCCGATTTGCATCTGGTATTCTTCGAACAACACATCGCGCTCGGCTTCACGAATTTTTTGGATGATGACTTGCTTGGCAGTCTGGGCGCCGATTCTGCCAATCAGCTCGATTTCATCGGCGGATAACTGCCGCCCGTTACAAGTGGCGCTTACCGTACCGCTATCGCGTGCTATGGCAACAGTAATTTGCGCTTCTTCCCCGTAACGGCGGCGTGCGGCAGTAGCCAAGGCGGTCTCGATCGCCTGAAAGACCACTTCCGGTTCGATATTCTTATCGCGATGGAGCGTGTCCACAATCCGTAAAATCTCGTGTGGGTTCATGATTGCCCTACCATGCTAGCTCCATAACCGATTTCGGTGTGTTGGAACGCGGGTCGGGGCTGATGGCGGCTTGGTAGATTGCCTACCAAATAAAAAACCGTCGGCTGGCGGACTTGACCGCTCGACCTGCCGACGGCAAGCAAGCTGCCGTTGCGGGACACACGCCTTTCCGGCATGGCCCCTCGCTTCGCGGTGAGCCCATTACGGCGACAACATCATAGTTCCGGCAACTCCTGTTGGGGAACGATTTGCCCGATTGAGGTGTACCTGAACACTTTGCCACCGCCCACAACCGGCCATGCCGCCAGCAGCACGCCACCGGCCCATCACACAACCTTATCCGTCTGACCCGGCTGTGTCAAGGGAAGGTTAGACACGTCAGACATGTCGACATGTTGGACCTAATCCCAACAGCGCACTAAAAGGGCACTGGCCTGACCTTGGGGGGTGAAGCTTACATTTAATACCACCCGGCCAGGGTCTTCGGCCGCGTCCACGACCACCCGCACCGGACAACGGGGATCGGTATGTCTGTGGTTCAACACGGGGATCGACTGCCGACAACGCATCGCCCATACCGAGGCAATAAGTTCCACTAAGCCTCCGGCAGCTCCTAAGTTCCCACAGAAGCTTTTCAAAGCGGTAACCGGTACGGCGCACGGTGCGAAAACCTCCGCCAAAGCTTCTGCCTCCACGATATCGCTGTCGATCGTCGACAGACCATGCGCATGGACATGACCCACTTCCTGCGGTGCAAGGCCCGCTCGGGCAAGGGCCATCTGGATAGCGTTGCGGATCGCTCGACGACGACCATCCTGACCTCCCGGGAGGGCTACAAGGGATGAGCCGCTCCCGAGAATCTCACCATAAATAGCCGCGCCGCGGGTCTCGGCAAAGCGAAGCTCCTCGAGTACCACCGCTGCCGCTCCCTCACCAACCACCATACCCGTGCGATCTACATCGAAGGGACGACTTAAGTTTCCCGGGTCATCGCCCATGGCCAAGGGCTCCTGTAACAGCACATGCACCGTACGCAGCGGGTGCAACCGGCTCCCCGTGGCACCGGCTATCATCACGTCCGCATGCCCCCGGCGTATGGTGTCCGCGGCTTCGGCAACCGCGAGGTTAGCAGAGGCTTCCCGGACCGTTAATGAGTTGTTCGGGCCTCGTAAATCGTTCAATATCGCGATATGGCTGGCCGGCATGTTGGGTAAGTACTTCAGAAGCCACAACGGATCAACCAAACCAAGTCCCTTAACAGCCCAATGGGAAAACTCAAATCGGCCTTGACCATTGACGCAAGCGCGGATGGCATTAAGGAATTCTTCGGGGCTCGTCATAATATAGTCCGACCCGTATACGACCCCAGTACGCTCCGGGTCTCGCCGGTCGGCCCCGAGCCGGGCATGCTCTAATGCCCGCATTGCCGCTGCGACTCCCATTTGGATCTCACGGCACATCAATTTCAGACCTTTGCGGATGCTGCGTAACATCAGCTTGTCCAGCATCCCAAAGTCTTCCGCCTGCCCGGAAAAGCCCCAGGCTTCAGCCCCAAAACAAATCGGAAGGTGGTCGGCTGGCAATGACCGAAGTGGGCCGACTACGGAGCGCGCCGCCTGGATCGTTTCCCACAACGCTTCAACCGAATGGCCGAGCGGACAGACGAGCCCCACGCCAGTGATGACCACACGTCGTGCCGGGCCGGATCGATCACTCATCTGTCTACCTATCGATCTTTTACCTGCGGCGCAACTTGCCTAGTAAACTAATCCTATGCCAACCATGCGCCCTTGACGGAAGGAACATCCTTCGGCGACCTGACCCTAGCCACCTCACGTACTATCCCAGCAAAAAAAATCTAGCACTGAGTCCGGAACACCCCATCGCTCGATGCTGGCACCGTAACGATTTAAAAAGTGGCTGTCTACACCGAGCGACCTTGGCCATTCTAAGCGCCATTGCGTCCGCTGCAAAGATTAGCTTGCAGGCTCCGGGGAGGTCCATTCGTACAATTGCCATTGGTGCTATGCCGGTCGCGTGTTATAAAGGGCTACGGTCCGGGCGCCTCTCTCGGCTGCGCTGGCCACCTTGAAGTGGGCGGTTTCAAATTCAAGGAGGAAGATCCGACGATGCCCCATCCACGGATGGTAGAATGCATGGGTGTGTTTGTCGCCATCGGCTTATCAGCAGCCGGTTTGCTGTGGGGGCAGCAAGAATACGATAATACTCAGAACCCTCCCGATACGTTCTTACCGCAACAGGCCGGCCACCAGTGGGCCGAATATGACATTCGCCGATTTACGGGACGCTGGCCCGAGGCGGAACATCCGGAACGATGGGTCGTCGATTGGATCCTAAGAGAAACCGGTGGCGACGTTTGGTTCGGAACTCCCGCATCGGTGCTGAGCGCTAGCCGAGAGGCGATCCGCGTTTACCATAAGCCGGAAGTGCTTGGGCAGGTGCAGTCGGTCGTCGAGCGATTTGTCGAGCCGCGCTGCGAGTCGTACGCGCTGGCAGCTAGGATCATCACGGTGGGTAGTCCGAATTGGCGGGCACGTGCATGGCCACTAATGCAAAGTATCCGCACCAGTTCTGCCGGGATCGATGCGTGGCTCTTATCGCGCGAGAATGCCGCTATCCTTTTGGCCGAATTGCGCAAGCGAGCTGACGTAGTTGACTACGGCCTCGACGAGCTATTGGTTCCCCACGGTCAGACGCATACCATCGAACGGCGCCAGGCGCGCCACTATGCGCGCCACGTGCGCTGGCGCCCGGAAGGTTACCCGCCGTTGGAATTGGAAGCGGGTGTCGTGGACGACGGGTTTTCCTTACGGCTCAGCCCTCTACTTACGGCTGACTGCCAGCATATCGATGTGGTGGTTCAGTGCCACATCGACCAGGTAGAACGATTCGTCCCGGTCACGGTAGATCTACCACTGTCGCCCGGCAACCTCCAGCGGATTCAACTAGAAGTACCCCAGATCGTTAGCTGGCGTTTGCACGAACGCTTTCGTTGGCCTGCGGATCAAATACTGTTGCTTTCCTGCGGTATTGTGGCTTCAGCCAACCAGCGTCCCAGCAGCCATTGGACTTGGATGACGGCCACGGCCAAAAACCGAGCAGACGCGCTCCTGATGTTGGAATGCCGGGCGATTCCTCATTCGGAACGGTTGGTGCCTTCGGTTCGGGCGGCTCAAGGATCGACCGACGAGCTATCGCGGGGGCGCTACTGAATTGAAAACTCCGTAAAAGATCGTGGGACAAAAGCCCTCGATATTTGGCTATGAGTTTAAGAAATGCGGCCGTCGCATCGCCCGATAATGATTGCCGCGTTATGGCCGCCAAAGCCGAAGCTGTTGCTCATGGCGTAATCGATCTTCATGGGCCGAGCTTGATTCGGTACGTAATCCAAATCGCAATCCGGATCGGGCGTTTCTAAATTGATTGTGGGCGGGGCGATGTTATCGAGCAAGGCCTTGACCGTAACGACCAGCTCCACACCACCGCTGGCACCTAAGGAATGTCCCAACTGACTTTTCGTACTCGACACGGCTAGACGATAGGCATGCTCGCCAAACACGTTTTTGATGGCTCGCGTTTCTGCTCGGTCCCCTAAAGGAGTGCTCGTACCATGCGCATTGATGTACTGAATATCGGTAGGAAGTAAACCGGCATCGTCAATGGCGTTCGCCATCGCACGTGCGGCACCGAAGCCTTGCTCGTCGGGCTGGGTGATGTGCCCCGCGTCACTGCTACAACCGTAACCGAGCACTTCGCAATAGACGCGTGCGCCCCGCTGGAGGGCATGGTCCAGTGATTCTAACAAGAGAATGCCGGCACCTTCGCTCAGCACAAACCCGTCGCGATCTAGATCAAACGGACGGCTGGCTCGCGCCGGTTCCTCATTGCGCTCCGAAAGGGCTCGCATGTTTTGAAAGCCGCTCAAGCCCATAGGCGTGATCGCTGCTTCACTCCCACCGGTGATTACCACATCCGCATCGCCATATTGAATTGCGCGCAGGGCATCACCAATGGCATTGGCCGCGCTGGCACAAGCCGTAGCTACCGTGTAATTGGGGCCTTTTAAGCCGAAACGAATCGAGACGTTCCCACCCGCCGCATTCAGCATAAGTTTCGGAATCGTTAAGGCGGAAACACGATCCGGACCTTTGGTCAAGAGTCGCTCCATCTGCGTTTCGATCTCGTGAAGGCCTCCAATGCCCGATCCGAGTATGACGCCACAGCGGTATGGGTCCTCTTTTGAGAAATCGATCTGCGCATCGTTCACTGCATCGGTAGCGGCAACCAAGGCGAATTGCGTAAATCGATCCAGCCGTTTTAAATCCTTTTTGTCGATGTAATCGCCCGGATCCCAATCGTAAATATCTCCGGCGAAACGGATTTTAAAGGGCGTAGGATCAAACAGCCGCAACGGATGGATGCCGCTCTCACCTGTGAGCAGCCGGCGCCATAATTCGTCCACTTTGCAGCCTAAGGATGTGACCACTCCCAACCCAGTGACCACGACTCGACGCTTCGGTTGCCTTGACATAGCCTTTTCCGTCGTCCTGGTAGCAATTGCCAGGAACCTTCCATGGGCCAGATCCAGTAGCCCTAAGGACCGGCCGATTTCTCAGCGATTTTTTACTTTTTGCTCAATAAAGTCGATCGCCTGACCGACTGTCTGGATCTTTTCGGCCTCTTCTTCTGGGATTTCCAAATTGAACTCGTCTTCAAGTTCCATCACCAATTCGACCTGGTCCAGCGAATCGGCTCCTAAGTCGTTGACGAACGACGACTCGCGCGTGATGCGTTCTTTTTCGACTCCGAGCTGTTCGGCGACAATTTCAATAACGCGTTCTTCTACCGATCCCACGATCTGGATCTCCTCGAATCGACCGATTCCCCACTGTACCTCGGTTCCAAATGCGTTAACCGCTTTAACGACCGTTTTTTCCGCCGAACGGGTGCTGCGGATCGCCCCACCGACTTAGGCAACCCGAGCGCCCATGGCGTCACCAAGATAGAGGATAGACCTACCTAACGTCAAGGTAGATAGCGTATCCCGCTGTGGATTGGCCTAGCTGGAGCGCAACGGCGCTACGACTTGATCACATCCACCACCTGTCTTAGGCGGTCATTCCTCCATCGACCACCAGCACGTGGCCGGTAATGTAGGCTGCCGCCGGGCTCGCTAAAAACAGCACGGCGGCGGCTACGTCCTCGGGTGTACCTAAGCGACGCACCGGAATACGTTTTTTGGCCTCCTCCAACAGAGTCGGGCTTAAAGTTCGCGTCATGTCACTTTCGATAAACCCTGGAGCGACTGCGTTGATGGTGATCTGCCGGCTGGCGAGCTCTCGGCTCAAACTGCGTGTCAAACCGATCAAACCTGCTTTCGATGCCGAATAATTGGTCTGACCCGGATTGCCGATTAGTCCCGAGACACTCGTCATATTGATAATACGCCCATACCGGGCTCGCATCATGTGGCGGGACACGGCTCGCGCAAAGAGAAACGCCCCGCGCAAATTCGTTTCCAGTACCTCATCCCATTCTTCGTCGGTCATCCTGGGCAATAGCGTATCGCGCGTTATCCCCGCATTGTTAACCAAGATATCCAGTCGCTGCCACAATTGGACAACCTGCTCGACGGTCTTCTCCACGTCGTCGCGTTCGCGAACGTCACAGGCAAAGGCTTCGGCTGTACCTCCAGCCTGGCGAATAGCTTGAACGGTTTGGGCTAGCTTCTCTTCCGACCGTGCCACACAGGCTACCTGCGCGCCATTGCGGGCCAATTCCAAAGCGACCGCGCGACCAATTCCCTGCGAAGCCCCGGTTACCAGTGCTACCTGCCCTGTCAGATCGGCGGCCCAGCCAGCCATGTATCGAACTCCTCACCCACAAGATATCCCGTTATTGTCTTAATCGCTCGATCGTCGTTCGACCAATCTCGATTCCCTCAACAAGCTATTGTCTCACAGCCAATTTTTCTGTCGATGCGCTTCAGCAATCCACTCAAGACCCGGCCAGGTCCGATCTCATGGAAGGTCTGATAACCATCGCCGATCATGCGGCGCATCAATGCCTCCCACCGGACGGGCATAATTAGTTGCTGCACCAGAAGATTACGGATTTCGGTGGGATCCGTGTGTGGTGCGGCGTCCACATTGGAGTAGACAGGGATGCGTGCTGGCTGCAAAACCGCCTCTTCTAATACCTCGCGCAGTGCATCACCAGCCGGCGCCATCAATTCCGTATGAAAAGCGCCCGCCACCGCCAACGGCACCGTGCGCATCGCCCCGGCTTGTAAAGCACGTTCGGCTAAACGCTGGCACGCAGCAACATCGCCTGAAACCACCGTATTGCCCGGACACAAATAATTGGCCACGCGCAGGACCTCTCCCGACTCGACTAGCTCCTCACACAACTGCTCGACACGCTCAACCGGAAGTCCCAAAATGCTCATCATCGTGCCCGGCCGTGCGTCAGCAGCCTGTTGCATCGCCTGCCCACGGCGCTGGACAATGCGCAAACCCGTGGCAAAGTCCATGACTCCTGCAAAGGTCAAAGCCGTAAATTCTCCCAAACTCAACCCCGCCGCTCCAGCGCAAGCACGAACGTAATCCGGTCGGTTTACTTCAAGAAACTCCAAAGCAGCTAAGCTCGTGACATACAAAGCAGGCTGGCTATAAACCGTCGAGTCCAATTGTTCGGCCGGTCCTTCCAAACAGATTTGGCGAAGATCATAACCCAACAATTCGGCCGCCTGGTCAAATAGCCGGCGCGCCTGTGGCAGAGACTCTAAAAGAACGCGTCCCATGCCAACAAACTGAGCACCTTGACCAGGAAACAAAAAACCAACGCGGCTCACCGTGCCCTCCCGCTGGCGTTGCTCGAAGCCCACACGTTGCACTCCGCAGAACGCCGTCGCTTATAAACCAACCTACGGACCGTTGCCGATCTACCGCCAACTTTCCATCCGAGCGCCCAAAGTACGGCCCACCAGCAAATCCCACCTCGTGCCTTGCGCCGTGTAGTAACCGCAAGCACGATTGATTCCTCCAGATTCAACGCTTCTGGGGCACCTCGATTACCTTGCGGCCCATGTAGTGACCGCAATTCGGACAAACCACATGCGTTGGCAGCGCCTGCCGACAGTTCGGACAAAAAGCCAACTGCTTGGGCCGCAACGCATCGTGTGCACGGCGACGCCTCGTCCGAGAATTGGATTGCCTTCGTTTAGGAACCGCCATAATCGAAACCCCTTTCCTTGTAGAAAGCCCAAAGTGCGGCTTCACCTCGCCACAAAAAACCCTACCTGCACCGCGCTGTCAGCACCGTTTACCGATCCTAGCCTATACTTCGAATAATTTCGCTGATCGTAAGGATCATCCCCACAGTCTGTCAACGACCGATTTGGCGCCTTCGCATCGGTTGGCGACGGCTGGAGCTTGCGACGGGTGGCAACTCGCCTCGGGGCTTGACGATCAACCCCAATACGGATTAGTATTGTATTGGGATTGAGACTCTGTATCAGTATGGGATTGCATCGTTCGATGGAGGTAATCCGGGCAGTGATTGTTAAACAGACAAAACGAAAACCGCGTCGCCAAATGTCTTCGGGCAATATCAAGTCAAAGCGCTCGAACTCCGTAATCCTAGGAGAACTGCCCGGAGAAACACCCGAACAGCGTGTGCTAGTAGTGTGGCAAAGCTCGCCGTCTCGAGCCGAAACCTGCCCGGAAGGAGCGGTTCAGAACCAAGTATCGAGTTACCTGGAGCTTTGGCAGCAGGCTTGGGGAACCGGTGTCGGTTGGTATACGTATAATTCTGTGGGCTTGTTGCCGAGCCAAATTCGTCACTTCAAGGCACTTTTGGGCCAAGCGGCTTCGCGGCCCGATCCCTACGAGCTGCCGGATCCGACACCGCCCCTTCGCCTAATGCGTGCCGAATCAGCCTAAGGCCAATCGCACATTAACCGGTACGAGCTCGTCGTTTTGCCGCACTAGGAGCTTGGGCTTGCACCTTATTTAAAATCTTGGCCAGTCGCTCGACGCCCTGTTGCTCCTCCAACAGCAGGCTTTCTAAGAGGACCACCACCGGGCGATCGTCTTCAGCCAATGTCAATGCGCTCTTGTAAAGCTCTACAGCCGCCGATTCGAACTCGTAGGCCAACTGCAACATTTCTTCAAGGTTATTGGTTTGTCGCACGGTATTCCGCTCGATGGTCGGAACGGCCCCCAGAGCCACGATCTTTTCCCCAATAAGTTTCGCGTGTCGAAACGATTCCTCGGCTGCTTCGAAGAACATCTTGGCATAAACTTCTCGCCACAGTCCGCTGACAAGGAACCCAGCCTGAGCGTATTGAGCGACTCCCGTCCACTCATGCCGGAGGATTTCGTTGAGTTTTTCGACAAGCGGCGCTTTTTTTTTCAGGCATACAAGGTTCCCTCACTGCTAGCGCTTTCTAAATTAGAATTCGGCTCGGTCCGTCGAGACCGCGTGATCCTGGGCAAAAAACGTGTAGAAGCTCGATTCGGTCACTGATTTGGCAACTCGTTCCCATCGACCGACCGAAACCTTAGTATATCGGCACAGGGTGCGTGGCCAAAGGGTACGTTTGTCACTGGCGCGGATCTGGTTTCCGGCTCGCATACCTCGGGACCCCGTGGACGCGTTCGAAGAATGCTTCGTGCCAGCAATCGGGCACTTGGGTACAGCCGAACCCGTACAACCTCGTGCTGCAACTGATCCGCACAACCCTGGTCCATTGGTCCAACGGACGCGGCTCGAGCGGGGCGATTGCGGCTCGAGTATTTTCTGGCCATGGTATTATCCACTGGATGCTGCGTGGTGTTCAAGCTGCGCGATCGGTCAACGAGGATGTAGGATGACTACGCCGCCATGTGAAGCGTGCATGTTCAGTTGCTTTTGCACGTGCGATAGGCGCGTTTGGCATATTGCCCGCGTGACGTAAGTCACCGTTCAATGCCCGTAGGAGCCCGCGTGGTATGCTGGGCGAGAGCTAGAACAGGGTGTCGGGCGGTTGTGCAGAAGTCTTCGATGGGGTCAGCCCAAGATGTTGATAGGCCTTGGCCAAGGCAACTCGGCCGCGGGGCGTACGCACCAACAGTTCGTACCGCAACAGGAACGGCTCGACCTCGTCCTCCAGGGTATCGGCCGAAACATTAAGGGTATGGGCGATCGCCTCGACGCCGGCCGGGCCACCACCAAAGACACGGATAAGCGTTTCTAGGTAACGGCGATCTAGCCGGTTGAGTCCCAAGCTGTCGACGCCGATCATTCGCATGGCTTGTTCGACCACCGGGACGGTAATTACGCCGGTCGCCCGGCTTTGGGCATAATCGCGCGCCCAGCGGAGTAGGTTATTGGCGATGCGCGGAGTACCTCGACTCCGCTCGGCCAGCATGCCAGCCGCCGCAGATTCCAATTGAACGTGCAGCTTGTGGGCGTTGCGATGCAGCAATTCGGTCAACTCTTCGACTCGGTAAAACTCCAGATGTTCGCGTATCAGAAACCGGTCGCGTAGGGGGGCCGACAAAAGCCCGGCGCGCGTCGTGGCTCCCACGAGCGTGAATGGTTTGAGGGGCAAACTGACCGTACGTGCGTGCACTCCTTCTCCCAGGACAATGTCGACTCGAAAATCCTCCATGGCCGTGTAGAGGTATTCTTCGACTGCCTTAGGCAGGCGATGGATTTCGTCGATGAACAGTACGGATTTTTCTTCCGCGTTCGTTAAGAACGGCAGCAAGTCGCGAGGGGCTTTCAGGGCTGGTCCGGAAGCAAACGTAATGGGTACGCCAAGCTCATTGGGCAGGCACGTTGCCAAGGTAGTCTTACCCAATCCTGGTGGGCCATCAAACAGCACGTGTCCCAATGCCTCGCCACGGCGCCGAGCTGCCTCGACAGCGATCCGCAACCGTTCCAGCACTTCCTGTTGTCCGATAACATCGGCGAATCGTTGGGGACGCAGCCGCGGGTCGTCCTCCTGACGCGGCTCAACCTGGGGTCCAATGACTTTTTGCCTCGACATAGTCCGTTCTCAACTTTCGGGCCCACTGGGCAGGTAAATGGCGGCCCTCCGGGCTCCCGATTCATCGTACCGTATTGGATGGCTAGGTTTATTAACTTTGCCGTTGTGTGGTAAAGGTGATTTTAAAGATCGCCTGTAAGAGCCCTTCTACATCTTTAAACTTCTCACCGGTTTTCAGAGCGGCTTCGACCAAGCTCCGTGCCTCGCTCGGCCCATGGCCCAGTTGCACCAGGGCTTCGTGGGCAGCTTGAACAATATCGGCTGTTGCGGCGTCAACCAATGCCGCGTCGGCTTGGGGGGTTACTAGTAACGCAAAACGCGACATCTTGCGGCGTAATTTGGCGACGATCCGCTCGGCGGTCGCCGTCCCGATACCGGGTAGGGCTGCGAGGCTTTTTGTATTCTGCTGTTCAATATCGATGGCGATATCCGCTACGGGGCGCACCATCGCCCTCAGGGCTTTTTTAACACCCACACCGTCGACCGAACAAAACATTTCGAAAAACTCCCTCTCGGCCGTGTGCAAAAATCCGACCAACCTCGGTGTCCAGCGTCCACTGGCCGCGTTCCCTTCGATGTATTCCAGAGTGTGGAGCTCCACGGGTTGGCCCAGCTTGTTTTGAAGACGCCGCCGTACCATGTCGGGTACCAGAACCTGGTAATCGAAGGCTCCGGCTGTGACCGTCACGGTCTCGTTATCGACGGCGGCCAGTATTCCGCATATTCGAGTTCTCATGATGTGCATTTCGTGCCGGGATGGCCGAAGTCGCTTCGGACATTGGGCCATCGTGTAGAGGACAATTGCGACGGTTTAGTTCAGGTTAGGGCCAACGGCAAAGCCGTTCGCCGCCCTACCGGACCTATTGCTTCTGAAGAATTTCGGCGTTTGTACCAATGGCACACTGCCACAGCCAGGGCGTCGGCCACATCGCTGGGTTGCGGTACCGCGGGCAACCGGAGCTGGTGGCAGATCGCCTGTTGCATCTGGGACTTCGTGGCACGTCCGCTGCCAGTAATGATCCGCTTGATGTGCGTAGCCCCATACGAGAAAACCTCGACGTGTTTCTCTGCCGCCACTAAACAGATCACACCCCGGGCATGGCCCATGAGGATAGCGGTTCGCGGGTGGGCATAGTGTGAAAACAGCTCCTCCAGGGCCAACTCGGCTGGAGCGTACTGCCCTAAAAGTTCACGTACGGCTTCATGGAGCTTGTAAAGTCTCAACGGTAGCGGGCCATGTACGGGACGGATCAGTCCAGCTTCTTCCAAACGTCCGTCAGCCGACCGGAGAATCGCATATCCGGTACGGTTCAGCCCTGGATCGATCCCGACAATGTAGCCCTTTGAGTCGCTGCGTGGCGAATGGGGCGCGGTGCATGGCTTGGAACCGGCGGCACACGCTCCGTCCTGGAGCCTGTTGCGCGACTTGGACTTGACCATCCTTACTCGACTCCTTTCCGAGAGTCCATCGCTTTCGTTGTTCGACCCGCAGGAGCAGCCGTCGTCGTGGGCACTGCCAGGCCGTTTTGTGAACCTGTCTGAGCAACTAATACGATGCATGCGGCGGCGATAGCTTCCCCGCGACCGATCGCATCGAGCTTCTCACCGGTCTTGGCCTTGACCGAAACCTGCTCAACGGGGATCTTTAATAGCTCGGCGATGCGCTGCCGGACGGCAGCCTTGTAGGGGGTCAGCTTCGGTTGTTCGGCGAAAACCGTGCTGTCCACATTCACAACCGACCAACCCGCCGAGCGGACGCGTTCGGCAACGAACTGCACCATTTCCGTGGAATCTTTACGGCGATACTGGGCGCCGCTATCCGGGAACCATTCGCCTATATCTCCCCAGGCCAGGGCTCCGAGCAATGCGTCGATCAAAGCGTGGAGCAGCACATCGGCATCGCTGTGGCCTACCAAGTGATGGTCCCAGGGGATCGCTATTCCTCCCAGCCGTAGGGGCCCTCCTTGGCCGACACGATGGATATCGTGCCCCCAGCCAATCCGCCACGGTATGCCAATCATGGAATCGCCAGACACCATTTCCGTCACGGCGCATGACCATCCTGGCAAAAGGATCGGTACTTGGACTATTCTGAAGCGTTAGGGATCCAGGTGGATCTACGACTCGGTTCTTTATAATGGAACAGGCGTTCACCAGCAAGCGCAACTCGCCGAAGGGGGCCGCGTGGCTGTGTTGCTGCTAGCTTCCATGAAAACGGGTTCTAAAACACGACAACCATGGCGATTATCGAAGTACGCGGTTTGACGAAATACTACCGCGTTTATCAAAAACCGGAGGGCTTGTGGGCTTCATTGCGGGGGTTATTTCATCGGCGCTACGTGGACGTACAGGCGGTCCGTGGTATTGACTTAGAGGTCGAGGAGGGCGAGTTTGTTGCGTTCCTCGGTCCGAACGGTGCCGGCAAGACCACGACGTTAAAACTGCTTTCTGGTGTGATCTACCCGACCTCCGGTTCGGCTCGCGTGATGGGCTTCGTGCCCTGGAAACGGGACAATGCCTATCGGCGCCAGTTTGCGCTGGTTATGGGACAGAAAAATCAACTATGGTGGGATCTGCCGGCGATCGAATCCTTTCGCTTGCATCAACAGATTTATGCGATTCCGTCGGAAACTTTTCGGCGCAATTGTGACGAGTTAACGGAGCTGCTGGGCGTGCGTGAGCTCTTGTATCAGCCGGTGCGCGAGCTTTCGCTGGGCGAGCGGATGAAGATGGAGTTAACTGCCGCTTTGCTGCACGCGCCGCGCGTATTGTTTCTGGACGAGCCGACGATCGGTTTAGACGTGGTGGCCCAACACAATATTCAGCAGTTCCTCCGGCAGTATCAAGAAAAGCGCAAGATAACCATTCTGCTCACGAGTCACTACATGAAGGACGTAGCTGCCTTGTGCCGCCGCGTCGTGATCATAGCCCGAGGTCAGATCCACTATGACGGTTCGCTGGCAGGTATCATCGACCAATTCAGCGGACACAAAATTATCACGCTTCAATTTAGTGAAGGTCAAACGGTGAGCGACCTGGAACGTTTTGGCCAGGTTCTGGGCTTCCAACAGCCCAAAGCACGGCTGCGAGTACCGCGGCATGAAGTCCCCAAAACGTTGGCCAGCATTCTGGCCAGTTACTCGGTCCAGGATGTGGCTGTGGAGGATCCACCCTTGGAACAAGTAATCGCCGAAGTATTCGATCGCGTCAACCGAAATGAGCCGCCTGGGGACCATTCGCCAGATTGCTTGTCCACTCAAGCTGTTTCGACCTTCAGGCACTAAGTTTCCGAAGTCGTACGTGGTTTGCCCGACTGAGTAAGCTGCAATGCAACTTGCACTACGACAACCTGCTGTGATCCAACGATTGACTACTCGGTGGGTCATTTTCCGTATTGCGCTTGAAGAACGGCTTGTCTACCGTGGTGACTTCGCCTTGGGAACCTTGATGCGCTTCTTGCCTATTATCACGCAGATTTTCTTGTGGCGTGCTGTGTTCGACGCCGTACAAGCCTCGGGAAGAACACAGGTTGCCGGATATCGGTTCGAAGACGTGGTTGCCTATTACCTGTTGACCATGGTAGCGCGGGCCTTTTCGAGTATGCCGGGGTTAGCTTCTGGGATCGCTACCAGCATCCGCAACGGAGAAATCAAGAAGTATATTATTCAGCCCGTTAATATGCTTGAGTTTCTCCTGTTGACCCGAATTGCCCACAAATTGGTTTACTATTCGGTAGCTATTGGTCCATTCGCTCTGGTGTTTTTCTTATGTCGAGGTTTTTTCCTGGAGGGATGGCCGCCGTTGTCTGTTATCGGGATCTTCTGCGCCTCGCTCCTATTGGGCTTCTTTCTCGGGTACTTCATCGAAGCGTGCATCGGTCTTATTGGATTCTGGTTTTTGGAAATTAGTTCTCTGCTGTTCGTCTATATGCTTCTTAATTTTTTCCTGTCCGGGCATATGTTTCCGTTGGACTTGCTGCCAGGGCCAGCACGTGTTTGGGTGGATTGGCTACCGTTCAAATATTTGGCCTATTTTCCGGCTGCCGTTTTCTTAAACAAGTTATCATTTTCGGAAATGATACAGGGGTTGTTGATCGAATTGACTTGGTTAGTCGTGTTTATCATACTTTCCCGTTTAGCATGGAGATTTGGCCTAAAACGCTACAGTGCGTTTGGAGGATGATGGACTTACGATGGACCGGATTGCTGTTCCATCTGCGTCGCACTCGCTAAACCTGGGCGGAAGGCCGGCGTATTTTCGCATCTTATGGCTTTTTGCGCGCAATAGCCTGATGCGGGATATGTCGTATCGAGTGAATTTTCTCATCGAATGCGTATCGTCTATTTCATGGGCTCTGATGAATATCGGGTTTTATTGGATCGTATTTCGACATACGCGCATGATTGGACACGAAACGGGGTGGGGCGAGGCAGAGTTTTTTGTATTTCTGGCCACCACTTGGTTCATCAATTCGCTTGTGCAGACCTTCTTTATGCCGAATGCCGAGGAGTTTAGTGAGCTAATACGTACAGGCAACCTCGATTTTGCATTACTTAAACCAATCGATACGCAATTTCTCATCTCGTTTCGTCGGATGGATTGGTCCTCATTGTCCAATATGATCACGGCTGGTGGACTAATGGCGATCAGTGTGATGCGGCTAACAAGCCGCCCTGAGCAGCCCCTGATAATCGGACCTGTTACCGTGGTGTTATATGTGTTTTACGTTGTGTGTGGTGTGGCGATCTTATATAGTGTGATGATTGTTTTGTCATCGACGAGCATTTGGTTGGGGCGGAATCAGTCGTTGTATGATTTTTGGTTTTACATTACCAATTTTTCTCGCTATCCAATGGAGATTTATTATCGCGGGTGGGGAAAAGGGCTGTGGTTTGTATTCACGTTTCTCGTACCAGTGCTGGTCGTGGTAAATGTGCCTGCTCGGATCCTGGCAAGGCCGTTGGTGCCGCGCGCATGGTGGGAGTGGCCTTTAGCCGGGTTCGCCGTTGTCGCGACGCTTGGTTGCCTGGCAGTGTCGCGATGGGTGTTTCAGCGAGCATTGAAGAGCTATCGTAGCGCCAGTAGTTGAAGGCTAGCCGCGAAATACCATGTTAGGGGAGGCGAACATGGGTGGTGTCAGCTTGGGAAGGTGCGATCGCTTAGCTGAGCAGCAACGAGTTGCCGAGGATCCTGACACGGTGGATGGGAAAGCACTCTTCAGGACAGAAGCGAGCTTCCGAGGCCTGTTGGCGAGCCGCACCGTTTGCGGGTAGTGTTTCGCACGGCAGACGTTCCGGTTGGATGATGTTGGACGGCGTATGGGAATTTCAAGATGAATAGGGGCGATTCCTGGCTGGGTCAGTATCCCAGTAACGTCGCGTGCATGCGATCCCATTGTCGCTAAGGTAGCGCGCAAGCCAGTAATCGTGGCCGAGAGCTGCGCGGTAGATGGCACCAGCCCCTAGCGAAAGTGCCGGCAGGTTGCCATGTCGTACCGGCACCGTCCCGTCGCAATCCGCTGGCCTTGGCCAGTAACCCCCTAGGGGAGCTTTCGGCGCGTGCCGTCGGCGCAACTGCCCAACGCTTGCTACGCCGAGCGTCGTTGTTCCGTCGAGGTTGGCAATCTAGCCGAATTTGGCATGGCGTTCGGAGAGCGCATTTATGTCAAGCCACAACGTTGTTGCGGGCGGCGCTCCAGAGGCCCGGTCCGGGGTCCTCGTGGCGTATCTGCAACTGGTAAGGCTGCCCAATCTCTTTACGGCATTGGCCGACAGCCTCATGGGCTATTGGATGATTCAGCCGGGAAGCCGCTGGTCGAGCACCTTGGGGCTAGTGCTTTTGGGTACCGGTTGCCTCTACTCGGCTGGCATGGTGCTTAACGATCTATGCGATGTCCAACAGGACCGGCAGCAACGCCCCAGTCGACCTTTACCTAGTGGGCGCGTGCCAATTCACCATGCGCGCTGGTTGGCTGCTTTATTGTTCGCTGGTGGTTGGTTGTCGGTCCTAGGGGTTGTGCTATTTGGTGAGTCGGGAGTTTTGCGATGGGGACCGGTTAGCTTAGCCAGCGCGTTGATACTGCTGATCGTGCTTTACGATGCCTGGCTAAAAACGACCCCCCTGGGACCTTGGATCATGGGAAGTTGTCGGGGAGTGAACATCCTGATGGCGATGCTCACGGGCCTGGTCACGGACCGTGCTACGGCTGAGGTGATCGGTTGGGTTCATGTAGCAGTGGCTGCAGTTGTGACCACGTATGTGGCCGGTATTACTTACTTTGCCCGAAACGAAGCGCAAACCGGCCCTCGCTCCGGCCTCTGGGTCGGGCTTGTATTTATGGCTTTCGGATGGGGTGGTCTTGCTGCCATGCCGATGTTGGGGCTTGGCCGACCGGAAGCGTTCACGTTGTGGCGGTTACTATTTTGGTATGCACTTCTGCTGGCAGGGGTTCTTGCGCTGGTAGGGCGCGCTGCACGGGCTCTGCGAACCTTATGCGCCACTCACGTACAAGCAACGGTCCGGTTGGCAATTTGGGAGCTGATTTGGTGGGATGCAGCCCTCTTGCTCCTGGACCCAAGGAATGCTAAGGGAGCTGTGATCGTCGTCTGCTTTGTGTTGCCGATGCGTTGGCTTGGCCGTTGGATATATTCAACGTAAGCGAATGCCGCGAAGCGGTGCGCACGAGGCAGGATTGGCCGGAGTCCGAGGCAGCTTTCTGCTGCCGCGTTTCCTGCCAAGAGTCCGATAGACGGCGCAGGCCGTGATTCGCTTCGAGAACTGGTTGCCGTAATGCTGATTGGATATAACACGAACGGTTTTGCCCATCATCGGTTAGAAGATGCCATTGCCATCTTAGCTGAGATTGGGTACCGAAGCGTGGCGATTACGATCGACCATCATGCCCTAGCGCCCGACAGCCAGTGGCACAAGCAGGTCAAGCACATAGCAAAGTTATTGGCGGATTATCGATTGGACAATGTGATTGAAACCGGCGCTCGTTATCTGCTGGATCCACGTCGCAAGCATCAGCCGACACTCCTGAGTGCTACAGAAGAAGAGCGTGCGGTACGTCGCCGTTTCTTGGAACATGCCATTCGTTGTGCTTCCCAGCTAGGCAGTCGGTGCGTATCGCTCTGGTCGGGAGCTGCTGCGGACGCGGCTCCCGCCGAAACCTTGTGGGAACGACTTGTTGTCGAGCTGGATCGGTTATGCCAGTTTGCCGAGAAACACGGAATATTGTTGGGGTTCGAGCCGGAGCCTGGCATGTTCATCGCCACCATGGAGGATTTTCAGGGTTTGGTCGATCGCTTTTCGCACCCTTTACTTCGGTTGACGCTCGACGTCGGACACCTTTATTGCCAAAATGAAGAGCCGATCGAACAACACATCCTGCATTGGGCTCCGCAACTGATCAATGTGCATATCGAAGATGCCAAGCGCGGGGTTCATGAGCATTTGTTGTTTGGCGAGGGGCAGATCGATTTTCCGAGAATCTTGGGAGCCTTCCGTAGAGCCGGTTACGATGGGCCATTGCACGTGGAGTTGAGCAGGCATAGCCATGATGCTCCGCGTGTGGCTCGCCATGCATTTGATTTTCTAACCAAGATGTGGGATCAAGTCGTATGAATCGTGCTTTGGATCGCACACCCGCGGTGGTATTACTGTCGGTCCCTGGCTTGGCACCGGAGGATGTTGGGCGGATGCCTCGCTTACAACAAATTACCTCCGGCGGCTCTTGCGTTCCCCTAGTTCCGTCGTTTCCGGCCGTCACCTGGCCGGTGCACGCAGCTATGGTTACTGGCCGGTTACCTTGCGAACATGGGGTGGTGGGCAATGGATTTTTTTGGCGCGACACCGGACAAGTCGAGATGTGGACAGCGAGCAACGAAGTCGTCATGGCTCCGCAACTGTGGGATCGATTACACGAGTCAGCCGGCCTACGCTCGGCAGTCTGGTTTCCGATGTTGGCCAAACGTTGCCGTGCGGCATATGTTTGTATGCCGGCGCCGATCCACCATCCGGACGGCACCGAATCGCCTTGGTGTTATACGAAACCGGCCGAGTTTTACAACGAGCTTTTGGCTGCGCTTGGGCATTTCCCGTTGCAACATTTTTGGGGACCGCTTGCCAATATTCGCTCCACGGCCTGGATTGTCGCTTCGGCACGGATCGCCGCCGAACGCTTTCAACCCGATTTTTTTCTCATCTACTTGCCGCATCTAGACTACGCGGCCCAGCGAACCGGGCCTGGCAGCCCTCAGGCAGCAACGGCGGTGAGCGAATTGGACCAGGAAATAGGGCGCCTGGCCGACGCATTCCGCAATGCATACGGCCCACGCCCGATCGTTTGGTTGGTGGCGGGCGAGTATCGGATCGGCCCGGTCAATCATGTCACGTATCCCAACCGGCTGTTACGAGATGCGGGACTACTGGTAATTGAACAAACCGGACAAGGCGAGCTCTTGAACGTACAAAGGAGCCTAGCTTGGGCGCTGGTGGATCATCAGTATTCCCACGTATTTGTTCGCGATCGAGATCCACAGACAATAGATCGAGCCATTCGGCTCTTTTTGAATCAACCCGGTGTTGCTGAAGTCTTGGCCGGACCGGAGCGTAGGAAGTATGGGTTGGATTGTGATCGCGCGGGCGATTTAGTGGTTATTTCCACTCCGGACAGTTGGCAAGCCTATTATTGGTGGTACGACGATGACCGCGCGCCGCCTTTTGCCCGGACGGTCGATATCCACTCGAAGCCCGGTTACGATCCGGTCGAGTTGCATTTCGATCCGGTGCGGCGGGCCATTCCGTTGGACGCGACTTTGGTTCGAGGGTCACATGGGGCACCGGCGGTGGATCGGGCACAGTGGACGGTTTTTCTAGCATCCGATCCGACGGTAGCTCCTCAAGAAGAGCGGATGACGGACCGGCGGGTGTACCACGCGGTGCTTGCCGCATGTGGCATCGCGGTCAAGTAATGTGCCGGGCAAAGGAAGCTCGACGATTGCCCATCTCGGCAACGCCTCGGTACGGCAGGCTGTGGAAACAGAGAACAGCGCATGGTCTTGCGGAATGTTTCCATGCGAAGAGCCAAGCTGTACTTGCTGAAAAATTGCCCTTCAGTAAAAAAGGCCGGCCAAACTAAAGAAAAAATCTCACCTACAATCAAGCCGCATACACCAATTTGGTTGTGAGGACACAGAAAACCATGCCTGGTCTTATGGAGTTTTTCCGTGCTTTGAGCCGAGCAGGGTTGTGGAAGATAAGATTCTTCCCTAAACCGACACTTGGTCGTACCAGCTCTTCTACTTAACCTCGTTGCGACTCTGCGCCGTTGCGCCTCTGCGTTAGTCACTTTCAATCCATGAGCTCGGCAAAAGACCGAAGGTCGATCTTTAACCCTTCTGCGTCGAAGCCGTTGCTATCCTGCACGTGTCCTTAATGGATTGACGCCAGGTAGAGGTCCGGTCGTATGGATCGTGTGGCCTGTGCGGTTGGCGATACGTAAGCGGAGGCATCCTCGAGGGGCAGCTCATTGGGTGGCCATGGGGCGCTTCTATACTTGTTGCGGGATAAAGATGGTCGAACGGAACCGAACCGGTTCTCGCTCGCCGATGTACCCGTTTATCCAGCGTGCTTGAGGAAACACGCTCATGGGTTTAACCGACCAGGGAGCAAGAAAGGCGAATTTTTCCGACGCCGACCGGACGCTGTCGGCATTGGAGCGCACGCTACAGGTGTTGATTTATTCGCCTAACGTTCATGCTACCCAAATACTGATCGGGGCGTTGGACAGTCCGTACGGAGCCATACGGGATCGCGTAGCGGCAGCTTTGTTAGAGCGGCGGGACGTGGAAGGTCATCTGGCGCTGTTGGCTCGCTGGGACCGGCTGGGTACCTATTGGCAGCACTCTCTGTGCCGTGCTGCCGATAAATTGTCCGATGGGCTGACTTTGGCACTCCGCTCAGAACACGCAGATCAATTCAAGTTGGCATGCCGTTTTGCCGTGGCCTCTCGATCCTTCAATGCACTCGGGGCACTTTTGGATTGGATCGAAACAGGTGCTCAACGGGCAACAATCGCGGCGCAAACGGTGCTTGAGCTGGCCGAAGAACTGTCCGATGAACTGAGTGGACCGCGCGATTATCGCGAGCGGCGGGATCCGCAACGTATACGGGCGCATTTTGTCAGTAGCTTGGAACGCCTGTTGTGGTCCAAACCCCAGTGTGTTCCGCCCCAAGTCATGGAAGCCTTTTTATTATTAGCGGGTTTAGAAAATGCATCGTTGCGGCGCATCCTCGAGGATGAAGAACATGGCTTGCACGGGGAATTTGTCGAGGTACTCCTGAAAAGTACGCGGCCCGGCGTGCTGCGGTTGCTAGTAAAACTCATGGAAGTACCCGCGTCATCTACCGTGCGACACCTGGTCGCTCGCCGACAGGACATCGCCTTCGTGCGACGTCTTGCGCGAGCGCTAATGGGAACGGCAACAGATGTCGTGGAACGGAACCTGCAGCGCACGGGCCGATTCGCTTGGATTGCTGATCCAGCTCCAGTTCAAGCGCTCGAACCTCAGGAACAGGTTGCACTCTTCCGCGCTGTTGTGCTGTGCCAAGCACCCGCCGACGAAAAGGTTGCATTCTTCCAGCAATTTTGCGGGAGCCAACACACGGCGGTGCGCGCCGCTGTGGTTCGGGCCTTGGCGTCACTGCCAACGAGTACTGCCGATGCACTTATCGTCAAGGAGTTAGACGATCCGGACGTTACCGTCCAGTGCGAAGCGATCCGACATTTGTCCCAAAGGCCGATCGAAAACCGTCTGGAAATTCTGTTGGCGATGCTGGAACGCCCGCATCCGGAAGTGCAACAGGTCGCACGTGAAGCTCTGCGCCAATGCGACTTGGCTCAGTATCTTGGTCCCTGGGATGAACTGCCGGAAGAGAAACGCCGCGTTAGGGCACGCCTGGTGTTGCAGGTCGATCCGGAAATCGAGCAACAAATACGCGACGGCTTGAAAAGTCCGAGTCGTGTTCGCCAAGTGCAAGCCTTGCGCGATGTGGAACGCCTGGGCCTGATCGAGTCGTTGCGCTCGCTGATCGAACCTTTGGCCGATTCGCCTGAAGATAGCCCGGTACGGGACGAGGCACGGCGGCTCCTGCAAACGGTCCCAGCCGCTCCCGATACCGACGGATCCATGCTGTTGGCTCATAGAGAGCAGCCATGAACGGTATGTTGCAGATGCGACGAACCGGCCCGAAGCGACATGGTTTGCTTTGTCGAACCGGTCCAGGCACGGGAGCAACCCGGATAGATCCTTTGAGGTGGAGCAGCAGTTTTCGGTCGCCACGTGCGATGGAAGGTTTTCCAGCCGTGATACTGTCACCGCCTTACGTTGGCTTGCTGATAAGCCAGGTCGACTTCCGCCTCCGCTCATCGGCCGATCTACGTAGTGCTGCTATCCTGGTCGGGATTGTTGTGATGGTTGCGTTAGTGGCCTACGTATGCTGGTGGGTGGTCGTCTGGCGCGATCAACGACGGCGTACCAGCGAGCAATACCTGTTTGCTGATCTGGCGCGTGCGCATCGGCTGAGTTGGTCCGAGCAAAGGCTGTTACTCCACGGCGCTCGATTGGCTGGAATTCGATATCCGTCCAGCCTCTTTCTCGATCCAGGAGTTTGGGATCAGTTAGCGAATCAGATGCGGGGTGCGGAACTCGCCGCGCGTCTCCACAACCTGCGGCAACGATTGCTGCCGCCAGCGGAAGTAGGTGAGCCGTTGTCGTTTCGGGCCGAATCAAAGCGTACGACCACGAGCTTTCGCCAGTCCGCAGGAGGCCTATCATGACCGCGGCGGGTCGACCAACCTAGTGGCAATGGGAACGTATCAATACCCGCCGCCATTGCTGCCACGAGCCGGGGGCTGGCGAGGACGAAATGAACCAGAAGCCGACTCAGAACCCAAGGTCACTGTCTGAACACTAGGCTTCCAACCCATTAAGTTCAATAGTTCTTCAACAGTGATCAGTTGCACGCCGATGTCCTGGCATTGCTCGCGTATGGCGCTGAAGTTTTTAAGCATTTCCGGTGAGTCCCGTTCGGTCGGTTCGCGTCCCACTACCAAGAAACGTGTACCTACCTCGACCTTACCTACTATCTCCCCCGCGTCGGTTACTTCAGCATCGATTTGACCGTTGTTAGCGAGGATGATGTTTCGAATCAACTCGCGATCCGAAACACCATCGCGGTTAATGTCCATAAAGCCTGCCAAGGCAAAGCGTATTCTCGAACCGACCTGCCATGTCGGACTATACACGAAATCACCCTTCATTACAGGATTTCGCGGATTGTCGTCGACGATTCGTGCTTCGGCTAAATGCTGATCCAGCACGCGCGTCACCTCGACACTCGCCTTCGGTTTCGTATGCCGCACGTTAGTGACATTTTGGTCGAATACTCCGAAAATCGTTTGAGGGCGTAACGCATCGGCTGACCCCAAATTAATCCAAACATAGCCCTCTGTCTGATTGACCGTCACGATGTTGCCGTCCGGTTTCTCGAACGATTCTTTGCGCAGATTGGAAAGCTCTTCGAGCAGGCCCGCAATCCGATTCTGCTGCTGGTTGATTCGATCGAGCAACTGCTTTTCTCGGGTTTGAAAACTTGCCTGGAGATCCGCGATCTGCTGAGTAAGCTCACTAATTTTTGTGGCATCATTCTGTGCTTGTTGGAGAAACTTTTGCCGGTCGGCATTGAATTTCTGTATTTCTCGCATCAGGGTCTGTTCCGCCAGTTCCTGAGCGGCTTCTGCGTTCAGCGCTCGTTGCGTAAGTTCATTCACTTTCGCGTTCAGTTCTTGAAGCGTTTGCTTGATTCGATTGTCCGCATTGGTGAGTGCTTCGTTCTTTTGCCGTAACGAGGCTACTAAGTTGGCACATACCGTGTGGTAGTTCTGCTGTTCCGTCGGCAGACCTTCGCCAAATTGAGCCATATCTTGCTTGAACTGATCCTCGACCTTCTGCAATTCCGGCGTCATCTGGAGACCTGCCTGCTTGAGCGCATCGAGCGATTGATTGCTGGCTCCAACCATGAACAGCAAAAATTGAAGTTGGGCCGATATTTGCCGCTGCCCCTGTTCGGCCGCATCTGCTCGCTTACGTGCGTCGTCCACCCCTTTTTTTAGTTCGTTGGCGGATCGCCATCCCAAAAACGTCGTCACCAAAAGCACAATACTCACCATCCCCAGGATGATGACCGCCACCTGCATTTTTTGCGATTCTCGAGCCATAATCTTACCTATCTTCGCTCGCCAAGCCTCTAGAACTGGTTCTTACCGATTGTTAAGCAATGCTCTCATCGCAAGCCAAAACCGAGCAGCGCACCCAAAAGCAAGAAGACGCCCATTGCCTCATAAAGACACCTAACGAGAGCCGTGGTCAAAACGGGCGAAACTGGCCGTCTTTGACTCCAAATCTCCCGCCACACCTCACGTTAAACAATAGCGCCGTACCAGTTTGAGTGTAACTACACTCAGGGGATGCGTCAATCAAAAGCCGTCGGCACCTGGCCGACAATTGGTTATTCCGACCCCTGTTCGTAAGAACGAAGCCGCCGCCAGCCTAGATAGGGCACGGCACAGCGGCCAAATTACGGAGCTCCCTATTTCCTAGCAGCGATTGGCAAGACCTGCCCGCTTTGAGAGTGCTTAGCGCCTCTTTTGAACGAGTCAGGACAAGAAATCAGTCGTGATAGGGGGCAACCGCACGGCGGTCGATACGCGGGGCAACACAGGGGTGAGTGTCCGTGCGGATTGGGGAGGAAAACGCCAGGGGCCGATATCGGGCTAAAGTGTTGACCCAGCCACACGCTGACCCGTCCAGCTTAGTCAGCTCGCAAATACAGATATTAGGTATTGTATTAGGTATTGACAACTAATCGATTTGATGGGTCCATCGAGCGTCTTATTGTGAAAAAGTCCTTGCCCCACTACGGGCCGTTCATGTGCTATCGTTGGATCCTTCCTGTGCGGTTATCGGAGCCAACCGCCGGTGCGTGATACTTTGGCGGATTTCATCGGCCCAATATGCGAGTTGCCAGGCCACAGGACCCAGCAATACGCCCAGGGCCCCAAGCCGAATTCCATCACCAAGCGCATCGCGTAGATAGCCGGTGACTCCTCCGAAAACAGAGGCCAACGTGCCCCCAACAAGCGCGCCTGGAATCAGTCCCCACAGTGGTGCGGTACGAAGCTTTTCGGGGGCTTGTCGCACGGCGGTGGCGTGCCACGACAGACTAAAAGCCGCGAGCAACATGGACACACTTCCGATGAGTGATCCATCCAAGAGGCGTTTGCTGTAAGTGCCCGAACCGGCAGGTAAAAAATACGCAATTCCACAAAGGGCCGCCAGCACAGTGGGAACCAGGGTGCCCAGAGCGATTCCAAAGGAGGAAGTCACCTCGTGCGATTTGTCACTCATAGCCTGACCTCCGCGATGATCCAAAGCTTTCTTTGGCACCGGTGGCCGCAAGAATTATCCACGGAGGGCCGGTGTTCCCGCTGGGGCGGAAGGCACGCTACCATAAACGTTGTAGCGACAGTTGGTTAGGCCGGCAAGTCTCGGGCTGTTGGGCTGGGATCTCCATGAACTCGTTCGACGAAGGACAGTCTCGATGCCGTCTTGGGAACAACAACAACTACTGGCGATAGGCGAGACGCGTGACGGGACAAGCGGCCGGTCGGATAGGCATCTCGAGGCGGAAAGCCCCGCTGGAGAACCAGGAGGTACGGTAGAGGCTCGGCGACCGGATCGGTTCCCGGTATCTGCCGGTACGGTCGACGGTGATACGGCATTGGCGGGCCAGCCGGTCGTGTGGGCTGTCGACGCCCACGCTCTTATTTTTCGGGCTTACCATGCCATGCCGACGATGATGGGGCCGAGTGGGCAACCGGTAGGCGCCGTATTTGGGTTTTGCCGTGACCTTTTGGACATTGTCGAACAACATCAGCCGCCATGCCTGGTATGCGCCTTTGACTATTCCGATGTCACATTTCGCAATGAGCTATTGCCGGAGTACAAAAAACGCCGGCCGCCGATGCCGGACGACTTGCGGAGTCAGTTGGATAGTATTTCGCAATTGCTGGATGCTTTGGGGATTCTCCAATTGAGCGTGCCGGGCTACGAAGCGGACGATATTTTGGCGACCGTCGCTCGATGGGTAAATCAGTCGGGTGGCGAATGTATCTTAGTAACGAACGACAAAGATTGTTGGCAATTGGTGCGTCCCGGAGTGCGGCTGTATGATTGTCGCGCTCGTGTTTTTCTCGGCCCCGACGATTTGCGACGGCAATGGGGAATCGGCCCGGAGCAGGTAATTGATTTTCAGGCATTGGTAGGGGATCGCACCGATGGTGTTCCGGGTGTGCCGTCCGTTGGGCCGAAAACAGCCGCTGCGTGGCTGCAGCGCTATGGAACGCTCGATAATCTGTTAGCCCATGTCGACGAACTGAAACCCAGTCGCCAGCGTGACCAGTTAACCGCACATCGGGAACAGGCGCTTTTAAGTCGGCGTTTGGCTCGCCTTGACGGCCAGGTCCCATTACAACTCGATTGGTCGTCCATGCGGCTGGGCCGGTATCAATTCGATCGCCTTGAGGAACTGTGTCGCCAGTTAGGTTTCCGGCAGTTGGCCGAACGGATCACGCGCTTGCGCGGTACGGAAGTACAAGACAAGGTTCCGGAAGCTATCGGGGTGGAAGTGATCCGCAGCCTCGACCGTCTGCGGCAAGTTGTCGAGCGCTTGTTGGCTAGTCCGGCAATGACTGTGGATTTGGAGACCACATCGGTCCAGCCTCGTTGGGCGCAGGTTGTAGGGATTGCTCTGGCAGCCGAAGCGGAGCACGGTTACTACGTGCCGGTTCGAGCCCCGGTAGGGGAGTCGGTTTTGGACGAAGCTCAGGTGTGGGAGCAATTGCGGCCGGTTCTGCAAAACGCTGCTATCGCCAAAATTGGACAAAACATCAAATACGACGCAATCGTACTGCGTGCCGCGGGGATCGAAACTCGTGGATGGAGTTTCGACACCATGGTCGCAGACTACTTATTGGAACCGGGTCAACGGAATCATACCTTGGACGACCTGGCCCGGCGCTATTTGAATTACAAGACGATCAAGATCCGCAGTTTGATTGGAAGTGGCCCCGGACAACGGCGCATGGACCAGGTGCCTGTCGCACAGGTTGCGCCTTATGCGGTGGAAGATGCCGTTATACCGCTACGACTTCAACCTCTGTTGGACCAGCGGCTAAAGCAGGTGCATTTAGACCGTCTGTTCTACGACCTTGAAATGCCGTTGGTGGAAGCCTTGGTGGATATGGAATACCGGGGCATCCGGCTGGATATCGAGCGCTTAAAACAGTTATCAGCGGAGCTCGGTGGACGGTTAGCAAATTTGGAAGCTCAGATCTATCAACTAGCGGGGTTGGAATTCAATCTGGATTCCCCTCGGCAATTGGCCGAAGTTCTCTTTGAACGGTTAAAGCTGCCGGTACAAAAGCGTACCTCCAAAAGTGGTCCCAGTACGGACGTCGAGGTCTTAGAGACTTTGGGTGCAGTCCATCCCTTGCCGGCCAAGGTTTTGGAGTATCGGCAGTTAGCCAAGTTAAAAAGCACGTACGTCGATGCCTTGCCCGCGTTAGTACATCCTCAGACGGGTAGAATCCACACATCGTTTAAACAGGATGTGGCGGTTACCGGGCGTCTGACGTCGCAAGAACCGAACCTGCAAAACATTCCTGTGCGAACCTCCGAGGGGCGGGAAATCCGTGCTGCGTTTGTCGCTGAGCCAGGGTGGCTGTTGGTGAGTGCCGATTATTCGCAGATCGAGTTGCGGTTGTTGGCTCATTTTTCTCAAGACCGCACCCTTCTGGATGCCTTTGATCAGGATCAAGACATCCATGCGCATGTGGCAGCACAAGTGTTCGGAGTGCCGGTCGAACACGTCAACAGTGAGCAGCGGCGGCGGGCCAAAGCCGTCAATTTCGGAATCATCTACGGCCAGACCGCCTATGGTTTGTCAAAAAACTTAGGCATACCTGTGGAAGATGCCGATGCGTTTATCGAGGCGTATTTTGCACGCTATCCAGGGGTGCTCGCTTTCATCGACCAGACGCTGGATCGTTGCCGTCAGCAAGGATTTGTATCAACGATCCTGGGCCGGCGGCGCCCGATCCAGGGCGTCCGCGCTGCTGCGCGCCGATCGGCCCGATCGCGAACCCTTCCTGAGCGCATGGCGGTCAATACGGTTATTCAAGGTTCGGCTGCCGATTTGATTAAACTGGCGATGGTACGTATCCACCGGCGATTGAAGACCGAAGGCTGGTCAGCCGCGATGTTGCTCCAGATTCACGACGAGTTGGTATTCGAAGTGCCGCCGGAAGAGCTCCCGCGCTTAGTGGACATGGTTGTCCAGGAAATGACCCAAGTGTTGCCACTGTTGGTACCTTTGAAAGTCGACATCCATAACGGTACCAACTGGGCTGAATGCCAATAGCCGAAAACGTCCCAGCCTGGAACGCGCCGAACATCGCATGGGTGTCGCTCAGCTGGATGTAGCTCCTATGAATTCCCGTAGCACAAGTGTCCAGCCCAACAAACCGTTCGCTCACCTGGAGATCCTCGGCGTCATTGGAGGGATCGGCAGTGGTAAATCGGAAGTGGCGCGTCGCCTGGCTGAACACGGCGCCGTGTTATTGGAGGCTGACCGAATTGGGCACCTCGTGTTGGATGACCCCGAGGTGAAGGAGGCTTTGCGAGCGCGGTGGGGTGACGCTGTATTCGACCAGCAGGGAAAGGTGGATCGGCGGGCAGTGGCCGCTCGTGTGTTTTCTAATGCGGACAACGAATTCCAAGAGTTGCGTTTCTTAGAACGGGTTGTACACCCACGAATCGAGGCGCAATTAATTGAAGCTTTGCAGCGCTGCCAGCAGCAAGCTAAATCAGGTCAGCAACTCACGGTCGTCTTGGATGCGGCTGTCCTGTTGGAAGCCGGTTGGAGCCGCTGGTGCGATCAGATTCTGTTTATCGATGCACCGGAAGCTGTGCGACTCGAGCGGGCACGGGCACGCGGTTGGTCAACCCAGGAGTGGCACCGTCGTGAGGCTGCACAATGGCCCCTCGACAAAAAACGCCAATACGCTACCGCTATATTGCCCAATCACGGGTCACTCGACGAGCTTTACCACCAGGTAGATTCCTGGTGGCAGGTATGGCGAACAGGGCGTTGCCATCGCACTCAAGCCAGGTCTCCCGCAGCGGGAAATTCGTGACGTAACCCCTGACCGGCGCTCAGCACGCGGTCAATTCCAGGTATATGGAACCCTGCGCTTAAAGGACTCCGGCTCCACTCTTGGCGCTTGGGGACGCAGTAACTAACGAGGCCGAGCCCGCAGAGAAACCCCATACGAAGCGCCGATCGGGCGCGAGCCGCACCTGGGTAGCCAGACCCGTTGGTCCATCGCACCAGATCGAGAACTGGCTCCGGCAATGGCGGGTTCTGAGCGTCGCCGTGGAGGGTCGCCGGTTCGCCTTGCATAGCTCTAGACACGCTCGTGGATTTGGGTACAATATGGCAACTGGAGGTGGTCTTATCAGACCTGCCAACGTTTCCTGCCTGAATGAGGGCACCGGCCACGCCATTTAACAAGGAGCCTGGTGCTGTTTTGTGTCCTGGTTTTTAAACCCGTAAATTTAGATTGCATGGAATAAGAACCCACCGACTTGCCTATGGAGCAAGTCCCTGATTACTTGTCGTGTTCCTTGGATAAGGAGCTTTTCCTATGGCACAGTACCGTAATGTACGATCACGCGAATCGCGCTTGCGCCCACCGGAAAGCGAGGCCCTTGATAAGGAGCGGCCTTTGAACAATGCAGGCAACGGGCGTCCCGAATCGGCGCCGCCGGAAAACGCTTGTTGGCGCGACGAGGAGGAGCCGTTGTCGTTGGCCGAAGAGATTGCCGACGAAATGAACCGCACCGGTCGGGTGCAATTAGACGAGCCGCAGATTCCCGAAGAAACGCTCAAGCAGAGCGGTTTGAAATTGGCGGATCTGCAAAAGATGAGCATGGCGGAGCTCTTGGAGGAAGCACGGAAAGACAAATTGGATACCCCAGCCGGCATGCGCAAGCAGGAATTGATCTTCGAGATCCTCAAGCATCGGCTGAAGGTCAACGGCTTGATGTATGGCGAGGGAACCTTGGAGATCTTGCCCGATGGATTCGGGTTCTTGCGCAGCCCGGATCATCATTACTTGTCGTGTCCGGACGACATTTACGTTTCTCCAAGTCAAATCCGCCGTTTTGCGTTGCAGACCGGGATGACGGTTTCCGGGCAGATTCGTCCGCCGAAAGAGAACGAGCGCTACTTTGCGTTGTTGCGGGTCGAGGCGATCAACTATGAAGATCCGGAGAAAGCCTCGAGGATCATCCCCTTTGACAGCCTGACGCCGCTGCATCCGAATCAGCGGATCTTAATGGAGTATGATCCGCATGATATTTCGACGCGCGTGGTGGACTTGATTGCCCCGATCGGTTTTGGCCAGCGTGGATTGATCGTCAGTCCGCCGCGGGCTGGTAAGACCATTCTCTTACAGAAAATGGCCCGCGCCGTACTCCATAACTACCCGGATGTGTATGTGATCATGTTATTGATCGACGAGCGTCCGGAGGAAGTAACGGACATGGAGCGCGAGGTGAAAGGCAAGCGGTGTGAGGTGATCAGCTCGACGTTCGACGAGCCGGCGTCGCGACATGTACAAGTCTCGCAGATGGTAATCGAAAAAGCCAAACGGCTGGTCGAATACGGTTGGGACGTGATAATCTTCCTGGATTCCATAACGCGTTTGGCGCGCGCCTGGAACACCGAGTGCCAGCAATCGGGTAAAACGCTGACCGGCGGTTTGGACGCCAATGCATTGCAGCAGCCCAAGCGCTTCTTCGGCTCGGCCCGCAAGGTCGAGGAAGGTGGCTCGCTGACGATCATTGCTACGGCGCTTGTGGATACCGGCAGCCGCATGGACGAGGTGATTTTCGAAGAGTTCAAGGGAACGGGTAATTCGGAGATTGTGTTGGACCGGCGCTTGGTGGACAAGCGGATCTGGCCGGCTATCGACATCAATCGAAGTGGCACGCGGCGCGAAGAGATTTTGATGGACCCCGAAGAGCACCGGCGGGTGTGTGTCTTGCGTCGCGTGTTGAACGAATTGAGTCCGTGGGATGCCATGGAGATGTTGGTAGCGCGGCTTCAAAAGACTCGTACTAACGCCGAGTTTCTCATGAGCATGAGCGTTCGCTAGTGCCCGTGCGTTTCGGGAGCTGATTCGCATGGCGCAAAGCTGGGAAGGCCAATTGTGCTGGGTACCCCAAACGCGCTTTGCGATTGTTGTATCGCGTTATCACGAGCACATCACGCGCCGGCTGCTGGATGCGGCGCGGCGCGTGTTGTTGGAAGCTGGTGTACCCGAGGATTGGATCGATACCGCTTGGGTTCCCGGTGCCTGGGAGTTGCCGGCTGCTGCCGCCGTGCTGGCCTTCAGCGGCCGCTATGCCGCCGTCCTCTGTTTAGGGGCCGTCATCCGAGGTGAAACCATGCATGATCAGTATATCAACCTCCAGGTAAGTACCAGCTTAGGACACATCGCCTGGCAGGCCCGTGTCCCGGTGTTATTCGGGGTGCTTACGTGTCAAAGCCTCGAGCAAGCATTGCAACGTGCCGGGGGGGCCTCTGGCAATAAAGGTGCCGAATGTGCTGAAGCAGCACTACGCATGGTCGACCTTTTCGCCCAATGGCGCCAGCAAGGGATCTGGCCTTGTTCATAGTGCGCCCGCTACGGCTATCCGTCGCCTGTTTTTCGGCTGGATTTTGGACGCCTATTACCGTGTGGCTAGCATGGTACTACAGGTGCTGGCAAACACGTAACTAGACCGTATGCCCCAGTCAAGCTGCTTTCCGGCGGTCGCCTAGCCAGAACCATCTCCGGACGAGTCGCTTCGGTATTGTTTGAGTAATCGATCGAGAATCCCGTTAACAAATGAAGGGGATTGTGCACCACCGTAGCGCTTGGCCAACTCAACCGCCTCGTTAATGGCTACTTGGCCTGGCATATTTGTGTAAAGAATCTCAAAAGCGCCGATTCGCAAAATATTGCGGTCGATTACCGCCATGCGCTCCAGCGTCCAATGTTCGGCCGCCTGGCGGAGTACCGCGTCGATTTCTGTGCGATTGCGGCGCACGCCGATAATCAAAAATCGGGCAAATTCGATCAAGCGGACGTCACGACCCAAGCGATTCGCCAGAAACTCGTCGACTGCTTCGGCTGAACGAGTCGGATTTAAGTCTTCTTCGTAAAGCAGTTGTAAAGCTACTTCCCGGGCTCGGCTGCGGCGACGCATAGGCCCCTGCTTCTCTTGTTGAGGACAACGACCTGTCCATTACGAACGGGATCGCTTTCAGACACGCCGACAGCCAGTTGCGCCCGTCGCCCGAAATATCGACAATTCCCCACCTCGAAGCAAATCGAGCCGTTATCGATATACTCCAAACGCGGCAGAGCCACGGTTAGTCGCAACTGTCGGCCTTTTGAAAGCCCCGCTTTCTTTTGTAGTCTACCTAACGACTGGCTATCTTCCAAAGGGAACCCTCTGTGTTCTTTTGCTCTTTAGCAGTTGTTGTATGCTGACCGGGGGTGTGTGCCTCTTGATTGTAGGTAATTTGTTCGCGCTGAGTACTCCGTTGGAATGCGTGTTCGGCATTTGCGATTTCGTAGGCGTGAGGATTTAACGCAAACGAGCAAAGGGACGGTAAAACAGACACTTGGCAAGATCGGGTAGCGGCTGGATCACGTATTTCTCGCACAACCCTGGTGGTTTTGGTGAAACTAGCTAACCCGAACCGTGGCATTATCATCACTGGGTGCCCAGGGAGAGGCTTAGGCAAAAAATGGTCCTTTCCTCACCGGCAGCGGGGGGCCAGCTTACCTAGTGTTTCCTCTGCGCCGCTGCGTCCCTGCGTTAAAAAACTTTTCCCGTACAAACGTGACGCACACACAGACCCGCGGAGTTGCGACCGCTTTGTGCTGCCTTGCTCGACTGACATTGCACGAAGGTACCACGCCCCGCCATCATAATTCGGAGGTTCGACCGCGCGATTTGCGGTTTCGGCCCTGAGTGTGACGTGGACTTGCGGTACCGACCGGCTTTTTGAAGCTTGCCGACTGCATCGGTCGTCGAGGCTCAAGTTGGCCGTGACCCCTGCTGACGCTCATGGTCGTAGCATAAAATCAATGAAATGGTTTGCCGCAACCGACAGTGACACGCGCCGCATCTTGGCCAATTGGCCGGATGTGGAATGGATCCCGGATGGCAGCGTTTAAGGGGCGAACATATTAAGGCGTAAACATGGGATGGTTTTGGAATAAGTCGCAAGATGCAGCTTCGCCTAACGTGCGAACGGATAATACAGCATCGGAAGTCGAGACGAATAGTGACGCTACTCCGCGCAGTTGGTGGCAGCGATTGCGCGAAGGGCTGAAGCGAACCTCGGATTTACTGCGTACCGATATTCGCGATCTTTTGGCACGACGTGACGGCCAACTGGTCGATCATTTGCTAGACGACCTGTATATCATCTTGCTTCGAACCGACATGGGCCCAGCGGCGGCTCGAGAAGCTTGCAATCGAATCGCTGAACAGTATCGGGGCCGGCTGGTGCACTTGGATGAGTTGTTAGCATCGGTCAAGGCTACGTTTTTGGAGCGGCTGCGTCGGGAGGCTGTCGAATTGCGAATGGCCGCTTCAGGTCCTACGGTAATTTTGGTAGTGGGTGTAAACGGCTCGGGTAAAACGACCTCGATTGCCAAACTAGCCTACATGCTCCAAAAACGCGGCCTGACTGTGGTGCTCGGGGCAGGGGACACTTTCCGCGCTGCTGCCGTCGAACAGCTCAAGGTTTGGGCCGAACGCTTAGCAGTGCCCATCGTTACGGGAGCCTCCGGGAGCGATCCGGCCAGTGTGGCACACCGTGCTGTTTCTCAGGCGATCCAAACCAATGCCAACGTCTGCATTATCGACACCGCCGGTCGACTGCAAACGCAAGTGAATCTCATGGAACAATTGAAAAAAATTCGACGCGTCATTCAGAAACAACTCCCGGAAGCTCCTCATGAGGTCCTCTTGGTGCTGGATGCGACTGCAGGACAAAACGGTATCAGTCAAGCCAAGGGCTTTTCCGATGCGGCTGGGTGCACCGGTATCATCTTGGCTAAGCTCGATGGCACAGCTAAAGGCGGCGTAATTCTGCCGATTCAAGAGCGATTCAAGATCCCGGTGAAATTCGTCGGCGTTGGTGAAAAGCTGGAAGACCTAGTTGAATTCGACCCGGTTCAATTTGTCGAAGGGCTATTCAATTGACGCTGCTGGCTACCGTACGCGCCGTGCAGGCAGCGGAAGCTGCAGCACGGTGCCCGGTGTAGACGCCCAAGGCGATTCTAACCTGTGACCGTTATCAGCTCGTGGATTTGTAGCGGCCCCATGGCGAATCGATTGTGCCCGAGTGCACCATCGTAGCCTCTTGCCGTGACCACTTCTTTGTTCCACCAGTGCGCCCGATCGGTGATTGAGTCTGGTTTACCGCAGTCGTGGAACGTTGCAAGGCAACACACGCCGGTTCTTTGGCGATAATGTGGCCCGTGCTTGCGTGGCTTGCCATCTACAACCGCACGGGCGAAATGATCACCCCCTAACCGCAGGCGAATCGCCTATTTGAAGCGAAGGGAAATCAGGTCCACTCGGTGTTTGACTAAGGCTAATACGCTCGGTATATTAATGGCGCCTTTTATTTCATTGTGGCTGCCTTGGGTACGGTTTTTCGTTTACGGCAGAGACATCTATGTGGGGGTGCTGGGGAAACGGCTGGTGCTGTTCTCGGACGCTCGAGCCTAAAGTCATCGCATCGTCTGTTCAAACGAAAACCAAGAATCGTCGTTCTTTTTCGCTGGATTGTGCCCCACTTCTAGGGAGCCGGGTATGGTTACTCAAATTCTTTGTTTCTCAGGGAGCTGTAGTTCGGCGGGGCCGCTCGTGCGGTCAGATGAGCAAGATGGGATTTACGTTAGTAGAGCTTTTGGTTGTTATCGCCATTATCGGAATTCTGGTTGCGTTACTTTTGCCGGCGGTTCAGGCAGCACGTGAAGCCGCACGCCGCACACAATGTTCAAATAACTTGAAACAGCTCGGCTTGGCCCTGCACAACTATCATGATGTTCATCGTGTGCTTCCAGCTCGATCCGGAGGTACAAGCACCAGCAATATGATGCTCTCCGGATTTGTCGCCATGTTGCCGTATCTTGAGCATTCGCCGCTCCATGATCGGATCGCTGGAGGCGATCCGGCTGCGGGAATTCCACCTTGGGGACCAGGTACCAGTGTGAATTGGGCGGTTTGGAACGTGAAGATTCCTACCTTGATTTGTCCCTCGGACGCCGCAGGGTTCGCCGATCCAGTCGGTTTCTTTTCCCTGAACAACTACTGTTTTTCAGGGGGCGACGATTATGTGAACATGAATGGCACCAACCGAGCTAACACGCGTGGAATGTTTGGTAGGGGGTTTTGGTTCGGGTTCCACGATGTGCTGGATGGTTTGAGCAATACGATAGCCATGGGCGAGCGATTACGGCAGGGTAACACGGGGTATGCCACCGTCGGATCACGCCAAATGGACCATCGTTTGGCATATGGTACGATTCCGGGACTTATGAATAGCCCGCCGATTGTGGCACGGTCAATCACGGACGGGCGCTTTTTCTTGGCAGGAACCAGAGTTATCCGTCGATTCGGTTTTCGCTGGTATCGCGGACATTGCCGTTTTACCGCGTTCAACACTGTGATTCCTCCCAATGGTCCGACGGTGGAAGATCCGAATGACATTGACAGTGGCGTTTATCCGCCGAGTAGTCATCACCCGCAAGGAGTCGTCGTGGTTATGGGAGACGGCTCAGTGCGATTCATCCAGAACAATATCGACACGGGTAACTTGGGTATTGCGCAGGCTAACACCTATCGCGGTCCGAGCAACTACGGGGTGTGGGGCGCTATGGGATCGAAGCTGAATCAAGACATCGTGACGCTCGAGTAACGTGCGGTGGGATTTTGGCTCCAGGAAATTCGACTGTCTTTTGTAGGCCCTGGGCTTACTAATTAGCGTTCCGTTGCTGTGGGTTAGCATTACTTTCGGTGTGCTTTCCTGACGTTGTGGAGATTCGGTGAGGAAGCTGGACTGTTATGTGTGGTCGTCTGGCGTTAGGTGGTGTATGAGCCGTGTACCTTTGAGGGCGAGACAATCGGCTGGTTTGAAGCTCGTACCCGTTCTCGTTATAACGGTATGCGCGCTTTCCATCGGGTGCCTGGGCCGCCGGGCGTCTGAAGACCAGCCTCGCACCTATCCGGTTACCGGAGTGGTTCGATATCAGGGCCAGCCCGTGGAAGGAGCGATCGTAACATTTATCGGCGAAAAGCATAGCGCCACGGGTAGAACCGATGCCGCGGGTAAATATCGACTGACGACGTTCACTCGCGATGATGGCGCCGTGCCGGGTGAGTACCGTGTGATCATCAGCAAGTTTGAGTCTGGTCCGTTGCAAGACGACGAGGCGAACGAACCGTCGGGCGATGAGCCGACACCTCCGGTGGCGCGTTCGCTTCTTCCGGATGAATATGCGAATCCCGAAACGTCCTTGTTGCGAGCCAAAGTCTTAGCACAAGACAACGAGTTTGACTTTGATTTGAAGTAGGCCTGTTGTTCCGGGGCTCTATGCGGGAGCTCTGAAACGACGGGCGGTCCGTTCACCCGTGGTGATTTGCCTTAAGGTAGGCTCGATCGAGTTGCCGCGGGTGTGATCACGCTTTAGGCAGGTTCGCTACGTTTCCAGGCATTCGCTTCGGAGCCCACTTGGCGTTTGATAGATTCCAAATCTATTCAATGTTTTACTGCGCTTGCAGTTAAGTGTTCGTTTCTGTTCTGCCGTAACGGCTTCTGGCACGAAGCTTGCTTACGCTCGGTATAAAAGCGTGTCCTACTGTGGGCCCTGTAGGGACGTAGCCTTAACGAACCTTGCTGCCTGACCGTTGGATGTCCGCGAGTTCTATCCACGCAGGCGGAGATTAGGTCGGTACGCGCCCAGGTGACAGAGTCTATCAAGAAGTGGGATAGCCAATGATTGTACATCGACTGTTACTGCGACTCTTCGTTGGACGAGCGGCTTGCTTAGCTTTGGCGAGTGGACGGACAAGTTTTCTGCTAGGACTCGTCGTAGGACTGTTAGGACCCCTGGTTTGCACCCCCGTGGTTGCCCTCGCTGAGGAAAACAGTGCGCTGTTGGATACCCAGGTGTTGGCCTCACCCGAATCGCTTTTATCCGAGGCGCCTTCCGTTGCACCTGCGACCTCCGTTACAGCACAAACGATTAACGAATCAGCCGAATCGGCGACCCAAACGGACGTGGATGCTCTGTGGACGTGTCTGGCTGCCTTCTTGGTGTTTTTCATGCAGGCTGGATTTGCGATGGTGGAAACGGGATTTACGCGTGCCAAGAACGCGTGCAACATCCTCATGAAAAATACCATGGACTTTGCCATTGGAAGTATCGTTTTCTGGATGGTCGGTTTTGGTCTGATGTTCGGAGCAAGCAATGGATGGTTCGGGAAAACAAACTTTTTCTATGATGCTCCGGACAACTTCCACTGGGCTTTTCTCATTTTCCAGACGGTGTTTTGTGCGACTGCTGCCACCATCGTTAGTGGTGCGATGGCGGAAAGAACGAAGTTTGTGGCTTACCTTATTTATTCGGCAGTGATTAGTGCCTTGATCTACCCGGTGTACGGGTCCTGGGCTTGGGGAGGGCTAGGCGACGGGGGAGGGTGGCTCGAAGGTGGCGACGGCTCGTTGCTGGAGCGGCTTGCCGGAACTGGTGCGGCCTTTCACGACTTCGCAGGCTCGACGGTGGTGCACTCGATTGGCGGTTGGTGTGCATTGGCCGGCGCGTTGGTGATCGGTCCGCGTTTGGGCAAGTACGGTAAAGACGGGCGCATTCACGCCATTCCGGGGCACAACATTCCACTGGCTGCTTTGGGCGTATTTATACTTTGGCTCGGCTGGTTTGGCTTTAATCCGGGCAGTACCACCGCAGTCAAAGGCGGCGACTTTGCCTACATTGCAGTGACGACGAACCTGGCTGCTGCTGCCGGCGCCGTGGGTGCGATGGTGACGTCTTGGGTGCTTTTCAAAAAGCCTGATGTCTCTTTTACCCTCAACGGTGCTCTTGCTGGTCTTGTGGCAATTACGGCTGGATGCGATGTTTTGAGTCCCGCGTTCGCGCTGTTGACAGGTCTGGCCGCTGGAGCGCTAGTGGTCGTCGCGGTGCTCTTCTTTGATCGGATTCGCGTCGATGATCCTGTTGGGGCCATTTCGGTACACGCTGTTTGTGGTCTGTGGGGTACACTGGCAGTCGGGTTATTTGCCACCGAGAGCGGCTGGCTGACTACTGGCTCGGCCACCCAATTCTTGGCTCAGCTGGTCGGCGTTCTTGCGGCTTTCCTGTGGGCCTTTCCTACAGCGCTGGTTCTGTTCCTTACGTTGAAAGCAACCGTAGGTTTACGCGTGAGCGAAGCGGAAGAACTCGAAGGCCTCGATCTGCATGAGCATGGCATGCATGCGTATCCACCGTCTCTGGTGGCGGAGGGCATTCCGGGACAGGTCGTTCCCGGCGCCGCAGTTGCCCGAGCTGCTCCGACGGTGGCGACCGAAGCGGCCTATGAAAGTTAACAGCCAACCGAGCTGTATCGCTTCGAAATGGCCTGGGCCTGATGCCCAGTCTGTGCGCCTCGGTCGGCCATTGGGCATTCCCTTCGGCTCTTGCCTGGGCCAGAAGGATTCCCCGAAGGTCCGGCAGGCGTCCGCCTCGTCTGCCGGGCCGGAGGGGGATTATAAGCTCGATTTCTCCGAGCTAATCTTCAAAGTTCTTTTGCTGTGTGCGATGTTCCAAATGCTAAAACCGTCTTGGCGATGGGGTGAAGCTCTACGGTATCATGCGAGCAATGCGGTTTACGATACCGAACTGTTGAGGGGACCTATCCAGCGGTTTGCTCTTGATTTGCTTGTTCGGCCTTGTGGTTCTAAGAGCCCCGGGCTAGATTCACAACGTAGTAGCAGTGATTGGTCCGACACGCAGGGTTTTGTCAAGCAAAGGAAACTTTCTTGACGCGATCTGCGTAATACGTCGCAGAGTGCTGCATGACGATGTAGTCGTGACTCGGTGCGGAAGAAACAGGAGCACGCACCATGAAACTAATCATCGCGATTATTCAGCCGCATAAGTTAGAGTCGGTCAAACAGGCACTAACCGAAGTGGAGGTCTTCCGACTTACGGTGCTTGATTGTCAGGGATTTGGCCGCCAAAAGGGCCAGACGGAGCTTTACCGGGGGCACGAGCTCAGTGTGAATCTTGTCCGAAAGGTCCAGCTCCAAATTGCGGTGAACGAAAATTTTGTTCAACCCACGATCGACGCGATCATCAAAGGTGCACGCACGGGCGAAAAGGGTGAAATTGGCGACGGTAAGATCTTCATACTGCCTATGGAGGATTGCATACGCATCCGTACCGGTGAACGCGGGCCTGAGGCGATTTAGCCACACGGGTGTGCATGAGATCGAGCTTTGCCGTTTCGAACGAAAAAATTCAACGCAAATGCGCAAGAGGAGAGAAATAACGATTGGAATTCCGTGCGTGTGCTTGTGTAGCGGCACGTTTGCGTAGGCCTTTCGTCACGTAGCTTTTCGCGTGTTAGCGGCGAACGCCAGTCCTTCTGGATCGCATTGCGCAGCCGCGGCTAGTTCGTGGCCGAGTCCGTAATTAATTTCTTGACTACAATCGCCGTCGCTCGATGATGAACATCCCGCCAACGGCGCGTCCCGGTGGCTTCTTGGAAAATTCTTTGCAGCGGCTTTGGGACTAGCTTGCCGCTCGTGGGGATTCCGCGACGGCCGTTTTTAGGAACCTCTGCATAAGTCACCCGTATTGTACGGAACCTTTTAGCAAGTCGT
>CAYRMD010000018.1:0-69667 GCA_964425225.1 uncultured Pirellulaceae bacterium
TTTAGATCTGTCGGCAACGAGGATCACCGATGCGGCGGCTAAAAGCCTATCGAGTCTCGTGCAACTTCGACGCTTAGATCTTAGTCAGACGGCGGTGACGGACCGGTTTTTGGAGCAATTGGCCGGTGGGTTACCACTGGAGAGCTTGCGGCTCAACTACACAGCCGTGGGAAATGCTGGACTCGCCAACTTACATAAATGGCCCGAGCTGCGCGAATTGGAATTGGCGGACACGCACGTAAGCGATGAGGGGACAAGGGCAATTGCTGCGTGTGCCAAACTGGAACATTTGGACTTAGCGGGTACCCGTTTGACAGACGCGGGAATACAGCCCTTAGCAGATATCAGATCCTTGCAAGTGCTTCGCCTTACCCGAACGGCTGTATCGGATGCGGCAGTGGATGTATTGGGTAAGTACCAGCAATTGCGTCGCCTCGAGATTGTGCAGACGAAGTTTTCCGACGATGGTATAAAGCAACTGCAACGTGCGCTCTCGAAAACCTATATCGTGGGTCAATGGCGCCACGAGTGAAGACGATAGAAAAGCCCGCCGGTTTTGGAACCGACGGGCTTTTCGCGTTCGCAACGGACTCTGGAAAAGCTGGTAACGACCGGCCTTGAGCGATCAATACAGATCGTAATCGCCTCCTGCTGATTTCTTGCCTTTTTCTTCCTTTGGCTTTTCTGCAATTAATGCGTCGCTCGTCAGCAAAAGCGATGCGACGCTGGCTGCATTTTCTAGGGCCGTGCGTACCACTTTTACCGGATCGATTACGCCGGCCTCCACCAGGTCTTCGTACTTTAGGCTGAGAGCATTGAAGCCCATGTTTCCTTTCATCTCAGCGACTTTTTCACAGACTAAACTTCCGTCTTGGCCGGCATTTTCGGCGATCCATGTCAAGGGCGCACGGCAAGCACGCAACACGATGTCGTAACCGGTCTGTTGCGCTTGATTGAGCTCCTTGGGTTTACACGAAGCCGCCGCTCGTATCAGAGCCACACCGCCGCCGGGGACGATCCCTTCTTCGATCGCGGCTCGCGTGGCATTCAACGCATCTTCGAACCGCAGCTTTTTCTCTTTGACTTCAGCTTCGGTAGCTCCACCGACATTGATTTTGGCCACGCCCCCGGAAAGCTTCGCACGGCGTTCTTGGAGTTTTTCTCGATCGTAGTCACTGGTCGACTTTTCCAGCTCCTGTTCGATCTGCGCAATGCGAGCCTTGATCGCTTCACTCTTTCCAGCTCCCTCGATAATGGTGGTGGCTTCCTTTTCCACTTTCACGCGCTTGGCTCGCCCCAACTGTTGCAACTCGATGTTCTCGAGCTTGATGCCCAGACTTTCAAAAATTGCGGTACAACCTGTGAGGATCGCCATATCCTCGAGCATGGCTTTTCGACGGTCGCCGAAGCCTGGTGCTTTAACGGCACACGACACAAAGGTGCCTCGCAGACGGTTGACGACCAATGTTGCCAGCGCATCGCCTTCGACGTCCTCGGCCACTATCAGCAACGGTCGGCCTGTCCTGGCGACTTTCTCCAGAAGCGGTACCAGCTCGCGTACGTTCGATATCTTTTTCTCATGCACGAGGATGTAAGGCTCTTCCAACTCGCACGTCATCGATTCCGGATGGGTTACAAAATAGGGGGATAGGTAGCCCTTATCGAACTGCATCCCCTCGACCCATTCGACAGTCGTCTCTAAGCTCTTACCTTCTTCGATCGTAACGACGCCGCTCTTCCCTACCTTTTCCAGCGCAACGGCAATGAGTTTTCCGATTTGTCGATCGTTGTTGCCCGCAATGGTGGCGACTTCTTCCATCTCCTTGCGACCTTTAACCGAAATCGCCATGACCTTCAGTTGAGCAACAACGTCTTCGACCGCCTGGTCGATGCCTTGTTTTAGGTACAGCGGATTAACACCAGCAACAACAGCCCGCAGGCCCTCCTGGAAAATGGCATCCGCCAAGACAGTGGCGGTGGTTGTACCGTCGCCGGCCACATCGTTGGTTTTCGATGCAACCTCGCGCACCAAACGCGCGCCCATGTTCTCGTAAGGGTCTTCCAAATCAATCTCTTTGGCCACAGTCACACCATCGCGTGTGACCAACGGGGGACCGAACGTCTTGGCTAAGAGCACATTATGCCCACAGGGACCAAGCGTGGCTCGTACGGTCTTGGCCAGTTTGGTCACCCCGCGGCGAATGGCCTCGCGCGCTTCTTGATCGAAAGCAAGAATCTTTGGCATCGGTTTGCACCTCGTACAAGTTAATCCACCTAAGTCTGCATCCTACGGAACTTCTTTTCAGCCTTCCACGACTGCTAGAATGTCCTCCTCGCGAACCAAAACGAATTCGTCATCGCCGACTTTAAACTCATCGCCAGCATATTTTGAAAACAAAACGTGGTCCCCCACCTTGACTTGAAGTGGGATACGCTCTCCTTTCTTGTTTAGCTTGCCTGGACCGACGGCCAAGACGCGTCCCCGATTGAGCTTTTCCTTCGCTGTGTCCGGCAAAACAATTCCGCCGGCGGTCCTTTCTTCGGTATCATCACGCTCGATGACCACGCGATCTCCCAATGGTTCCAACCGCAACTTCACTTCCTTCGCCTTGCCTTTTTCTGCCACCGATGTAGCCATACGATACCCCTCCTCCTAAGAAGCTATTCGATGTATTTACTAACAAACAGTAAGCGCCGACCGTGTGGCGCCTTTGGTAAGCCTCACCCGACAGAAAGTGTCCCCGTCGAGAACGTCCCTACACTCTGTCTGCCAAAACGAAGCGCGGCCACCACGACATTCGGACGACGTTTCCATCAGGTGGCACGTCAAATTGGCAGCGGTCGTGCCTCCCTTCCGCATTTTCGCAAACGTTATGCCAAAGCCCCCAGCATAATCTAATACTGACGTGCACTTCTGATCTCGCCTGGTACGGGCTCGAGCAAGCCAACGAAACCGCTCGCGTTGGCATACATTTTGCTTGGCTGTCGTCGCGGCAACCGGTCGTCCGACGGCAGGAGCGTAGGCGACGCGTCTTCCCAAGGTGGGGTCAAAGTCCGTCAACGCCAATCTTTTTGACTTATAGCCCAGCGGTATACAATTGGCTTAGGTTCGTATGGTTGCAAGAAGGAAAGGAACCAAGGCGATGAAGAGGTCATTCGATCGGTGGGCAGTGTTGTTGATCTCCGCGTGTGTCGTCGGTGGTTTGTTGGCGTGGCAATGGCCTAATTTGGTGGCCAAAGTGACGTATGCGATCGAGCGTGGACAAGCCCAGGCAGCACAGGAGACTCTAGCCACAGCGGCTGACCTGTCGGAAGCTTTCCGTCAGGTAGCCAAGGCCTTGCGGCCCTCGGTGGTGAGCATTACCTCGGTGCAACGAGCCCAGCAGGTTCCACGGCCGCGCGATTTTGGTCCGAATCTTTCTCCCGAATTTCGACGCTTTTTTGGCGATGATGAGTTTTTCGACCGTTTCTTTGACTTCCCTCTGCCCCAGCCGCAGGAAGGTCTCGGAAGCGGTGTGATTGTCAGTCAAGATGGATATATCCTAACTAACTACCACGTGGTGGACCGGGCCGACCAGGTCACCGTACATTTATCGGACGGTCGCCAATTGACAGCCAAGATCGTCGGCACCGACCGGCCCACCGATCTTGCCGTATTGAAAGTGGAAGCCGGCGACCTCCATCCGGCTCGCTTGGGTGATAGTGCTCAGATGCAAGTCGGCGATTGGGTCTTAGCCATCGGCAGCCCGTTCGGACTGGATCAGACCGTAACAGCTGGAATCGTGAGTGCGACGGGTCGAGCGCGTTTGGGAATAACGGATTACGAAGACTTCCTGCAAACAGATGCGGCCATTAACCCCGGCAATAGTGGTGGTCCCTTAGTGAACTTGCGCGGTGAAGTAATTGGTATCAACACCGCCATCGCGTCGCGCTCGGGCGGGTATCAAGGAGTTGGATTTGCCATCCCCAGCAATATTGCTCGCTTCGTGCTCGACAGCATCATCAATAAAGGTGGAGTCAACCGGGGGTACTTGGGCGCCATGATCCAGGATCTTACTCCGGAACTAGCCCAGTCATTTAATTACCCGTCGACCGATGGTGTGTTGATAGGCGACGTGTTGCCCGATGGCCCGGCAGCGAAAGCGGGCCTGCAATCAGGCGATATTGTGATTTCCTACAACGGCAAAAAGGTTAAAACTGCAACCGAATTACGATTGGCCGTAGCAGGAACTGCGCCAGGTTCTCGCGTGAAATTGGAAGTGTTCCGCGATGGCAAGGAGCGCACTATTGAAGTGACTATCGCCAAATTAGACGAGAAGCAATTGGCTTCTGCCGCAGGGCAGGACTCGCACAGCGACGAATTGGGGCTGACAGTTGCCAACATCACACCGCAGTTGGCCGAACAGTACAATTTGTCCACTGAGCAGCAGGGTGTCGTAATTACCGATGTCGATCCAACAAGCTTGGCAGCGCGCGTCGGTTTGCGCCCCGGTGACGTGATTGTTCAAGTTGGCAATCGCTCCACCCGCAACCTGCGCGACTATCAAGAGGCGATCAAATCGGTGAATTTGCGTGAAGGTATCCGCCTGCAGGTGATGCGCGAAGGTACACGCCGGTTCGTGTTCCTCCGGGCCAATTGAGTTTTCTCAGTGTTCGTTTTTTCGAAGCGGTCGGTCCGGTACGCCTTAACCGCCGACCGTTTTTTTGTTGAAAGCCGGTCCCACAAGCTGCGAGGGCTCAAAATTGCTTCGTAAGGCCAACCACACAGCGATGGGAGCCATTCGCGTCCTACACCAGCCGAAGCAACCTACTCGTTGAATTCAAACGCCGCCCAAGCTGTGTGTGCGTCGTGATTGTCGGTGAGAGGATTCCTTAGTTTGGCCGGCCTGAAATAGGTAGTTCTACCTTTTTCTCGATCAAACAATAGTAAGCAGAGCTATAGTCCATGTTTTCTTCCTGGTAAGAGCGGCCAATTCACTTCAATGCAAAGGCGCTAAGGCACAAGGAAGATTGCATGTCCCTTGCAACCGCCTATGTGGGTCTCGGCGTCTTCGCGTGGTTCCCGTTCGTCGAAGCCTTGTTGTGATTGTCTGCGCGCTAAGGCCACAACTAGCGGTGCTGGATGCTCGGCTTCGAAAAACAATGGCTGTCGACGCACGTGTCGGAGCAACTCGTATCGTGGATCGATCATGCGGTCCCGCCAAACAGTTACCTAACCCGCTAGTCGGGGGCGGGAACTGCCACTCGCACGACTGCCATGGACCCATTTGGTAGCGTCTCTTTTGCTAGCGTCTCACAACATCTCGTTGGGGTTTGCCTGCTAGCAATTATCTGTGCCGATAAGCAACACGGCGCGTTAGCAATCTCGATAATAAAGCGGTTTCCAAGGGACCGTGTCCAGCGAAATGGCTATTTTACGCCCGAAGGGGCAAGGTGATTTAATACGCCGTAACCGTTACCCGTGAACGCGCAATACACAAGTATGTCGATAATGATAGTCGTAAATCAAAATGGGTGGTTCCGAGCCAAGGGACAGGCACCATGGGCTAGGGGACAGGCACCATGACCCGGTGGGTTAGTAGTTTGCGACAAATAGAAAATGCTGAAAAAAGAGACAACCCCGCTGTTTTAGACAACAAACAAAGATTGGATAAAACCGGTCCGTTCCGCCAGTAACGTGACGAAAACCACCATTGTCGGCGGATAGGTGAGCGTGCTGGTGGCGAGTTGCCTTACGTTGCGCCGCAAAGCGCGGTTAGGGTGGTTCGACGCTGTCATTTCAGAACAGGTTTTGTTGCGGGTTTTGCTAGCGCCTAAGTGCAGCCACCGACGTGACTAGCCTTTGACACTCGGTGCGTCGCGATTGTAGGTACGTGCGTCAATAACGTAGCAACGTACCCTGACATCGTAAGTTTTTGAGAAAGCCTGCGGCGCAAGTAACTCTCCGTGCCTTGGCGATGGCACCGCAAACTTGGTGCACTCAGGTAGCGCACGACCTCTCGGATTGAGTTCCCAACGTGGCCCGATGAAGGAACGCGAGCCGATTCGCTGGTTGCCGCTTTCTGACGGTCGCGGCTCGGATGAATTCATGCCAAGGCGCTATGGAAATGGGAAAGCCGTAGCGGTCGCATTGTTGGACTTAGCGTCTTGCGCCTTTGCGTTTCTTGCCGGAGCCACGGGCCGCTCCCTTACGGTTGCAGATCGTATAACTAGCCATCTTCGGAAGCAGTAGGGGCAAGCTGGGCTGACAGCCGCATGCGTTACAGCTGGTTGCCATCTACAATTTAAGGTGCACACACTGGCATCATGGCTTGGTTTGCACTTAGATAAAGGCCGAGGATAATATCCGTTGACTTTTTACCGAGTGGGCAAGGATTGTATATCATGGCCGATGCAGCGACCGCGGGAGGTCACGATTTTCATAGTGCGTTGAATCGTGCCAGACGGGAGCTGTTGGACTTATCGGTGCGAAATCGACTGCTCCATACTCCGCGCGGTGCTGGGCGCAGCTCGCGTTTGGAAATTATCGGACATAGCTCCACACAGGTTTTCGATTATTTAGTCGCGCGGCGCCGCAAAATGTATTTTGCTGCGGCCAAACAACCGGCCCTACCGGACGACTCGTCCAGCGCCGGCATCGTTGCCGGAAATGATGCTCCCAGTTTGGCGATACCCATCGAGGACGGTGGCGGACCGATCGAAAGCAATTCGTCAGCGCAAATTCCTATACCGGGGGAATCCGACTCGATCGGCAACTTGTCCCTGGCGCATGCGGATGAAGAACAAGCACCGCCGACCGATCCGACCGATAACAAATTGCAGACGACTCTTTCTCCGGAGCAACTTCAGTACCGGTTGCGCCGGTTGTTAAATGATGCGCGAACCTACGAGGAGGAGTTGGGGGTCAATATTCTATACTTGGCATTAGGATTCCTGAAATGGTTCGAGCCAGATCGGCCGCAAGTACCGCGATTCGCACCGTTGATTTTGGTGCCCGTCAGTTTACGGCGCGCTTCGGCATGGTCGCGGTTCACTTTGGAGTATCGGGAAGAAGAAATCACCACCAACTTATCGCTTCAGGCGCGTCTGCGCGCCGATCATCAGATCACGCTTCCGGACATTCCGGCCACCGAGGATTTGGATCCACAAACGTATTTTGCGGAGGTGCGTTCGGCCATCGCACACCTTCCAGCTTGGGAAATTCTACCGAACGACATCGTACTGTGGTTTTTCTCATTTTCGAAGTTTCTTATCTATCGCGATTTGGATCCCGATTTATGGCCCGAACGTCTTCGGTTAGAAGATCATCCGCTTCTTGGTCCCCTGTTGGGCACTTCTGCTCCGGCCTGGAAACCTCTGTGCGATTCGAAACCGCTCGAGGACTTTGTTTCCTCTCGCGAAGAAATACACGTGTTGGATGCCGACGGTAGTCAAGCCGTGGCGCTACGCGATGTACAATCCGGCTGCAGCCTTGTTATTCAAGGTCCACCGGGAACCGGCAAGTCGCAAACGATAGCTAATTTGATCGCGGCGGCAATTGTGCGCGGAAAAAAAGTTCTCTTCGTTGCCGAAAAACTGGCGGCTTTGGAGGTCGTTTATCGTCGTCTTGCGCAATTGGGTATCGCCGATGTGGCTTTGGAACTGCACAGCCACAAGGCCAGCAAGCGGATGGTGCTCGAACAGTTGCGCTCAACCTTACAGCTCCCGCTGGTGGAAAACGTGGAACTTGAGTCCTTCTTCGAGCAACTGGATGCCTGTCGTCGCCAGTTGGACGAACATCTGATGATGCTCCACGCACCGATCGGCTCAAGCGGCCAAACACCGTATCAGTTGCTGGGGACGCTTGTGCGACTACGCCATTCAGGGATTCGGCCCCAGGATTTGCCGGTAGGAGCTGTCGAGCAATGGACGGCCGGAGAGGCAGCAAAGCGGCGTGAAGCACTGCAGGCGTTGAAAGCTGCGCGGCAACATTTGGATCGGCCACCGGTGGATCACCCGTGGCGCGGCGTCGAGCTCGAGTATGTGCTTCCGAGCGATCGTGACCGCCTTATCCATAAAGTGCAAGCTCTTGAGCCACTTTTTGCAACGTGGCAAAAAGTTGTCGCTGAGGCTGCCCAAGTTCTCGATTTGGAATCGCCGCGAACTATTCGTGAGGCATCGGCTTTGGTTCGGTGGGCAGAGTTACTCGGGGCTGCTCCCCCGCTCGACCATACGCGTTTAGCTGATGCAAGCTGGGAGAAAAACCTTGGCCAGTTGGAACAACTTGTCGCCGCGGGCAAGCGACTTCGCCAAATTCGTGACCACTGGCATCGAACCGTAGCCCACAGCGCTTGGCGCCAGGATTGGTCAGTCGTCTACCAAACCCTTCAACGACTGGGACCGTCGCTGTGGCGCTTCTTTAAACCTTCCTACTACACAGCCATAAGGCAGTTGCGGCGCCACATGGCGTCTCAACTTCCTCGAAACCTCGAGAAACGGCTGACGTTGCTGCGGGAGTTGCAAGAAGCGCAGCAATTGGAGTCACAGTTGACCGCCCCGAGCAGCGAGCTAGTGGGCAAGCGGGCCTTCGGTGTGTATTGGCGTGGCGTGGATTCTGACTGGGATGCGGTCGACGAGATCGTGGCTTGGCGTCGCCGAGTACGCGATGCAGCGATATCCAGAGATTGGCTTCGTGCGACAGCTGCTCTGCCGCAACTACCTACTCCGCCGCCCACAGGACGAGTAATTCAAACGCAACAAGAATTGTTGGCGCAACTAGAGAATTGCGTACACATGGCCCGTTTGGACACCGGCAGGGCATTTGGTGTCGTAGGCGTGCAGGAAGTGCCGTTGGAAACGTTGCGCGGTTACTTCCTTCAGTGGTGTGCCTACCCAGAACAACTCGATGCATGGGTCCAATATCGTACGCGCGAAAAAGAGGCAATGCTATTGGGGTTAGAGCCCTGGTGCAGGGCTCTGGCCGAGAATCGGATCGGGGGCGAGCAATTGGTAGAAACCTGGCAAGCAAGCTATTCGGAGGCTCTCTTGCGAGTAGCCTTCGAGCAGCGTCCGTGTTTGGCGCGGTTTTCGGCTGAGGACTACCAACGGCAGCTCGAGACCTTTTGCCGCCTGGACCGCCAGCGGATGCACTGGGCCGTGCAGGAAGTACAACTTGCCCACCGCCGAATGTTACCTCGCCTCGATACCCCGCTAGGCGAAATGGCTGTTCTGAGCCGCGAGCTTGCGAAGAAAACTCGCCATTTGCCGATACGAAAATTGTTATCCGAAGCAGGACGCGTTATTCAGCAGATCAAACCGGTGTTTTTGATGAGTCCGTTGTCTGTGGCACAGTATTTGGAACCTGGTGCCGTTGCCTTCGATTGGCTGCTGATTGATGAGGCCAGTCAGATCGAACCGGTAGATGCTTTTGGGGCAATCGCCCGTTGCCGTCAAATAGTAGTCGTTGGTGACAGCAAACAGCTTCCCCCCACTCCCTTTTTCCAACGCTTAGCCGCCCATGAAGTTGCTGAAGCAACAGACGACGCAACGTCCACAACGGCGGACCTGGAAAGTATCCTGTCTCTGTGCTTAGCTCGACAGATGCCCAGCCGGATGCTGCGTTGGCATTATCGCAGCCGCCACCACTCGTTGATCGCGGTGTCAAACCGCGAATTTTATGATAACCAGTTGATCGTTATTCCCAGCCCTACGGCTCGCTCACCCGATCAGGGTTTGGAATTTCGTTACGTGGCAGAGGGGCGCTATGACCGAGGTAAATCGGCCACCAACCGCCCCGAAGCACTTGCGGTTGCACAGGCTATCATCCAACATGCTCAATCGTACCCGCACCTATCACTTGGTGTGGGTACTTTAAGTCTCCCGCAACGGGACGCTATCGAAGATCAATTGGAGCGATTGCGACGCGAGCATCCCAAATGCGAGCCCTTTTTTTCCTTGGACGGTCCGGAGCCCTTCTTCATTAAAAACTTGGAAAACATCCAGGGTGACGAACGCGACGTCATTTTCATTTCGATCGGTTACGGTCCGGATCACGAAGGCCATATTCACTACAACTTTGGTCCCATTTCTCAGCAGGGTGGGGAACGGCGCTTGAATGTTCTGATAACGCGAGCACGGAAACGGTGTGTTGTGTTTTCTTCTCTGCGAGCAAATCAGATCGATTTATCGCGCGCCACGGGTGTCGGAGCACGTGTCCTTCGGACCTTTCTGGAATTTGCTGAACGAGGTGACTTCTCTGCGCCGGACACCGAATGCCGTACGTTCGTATCGGACTTGGATCATCAGATCGCTCAACAATTGGCTGAACATGGGTACCGAGTAGCGCCCAGCGTCGGGTTAGCGGGTCTTTATGTCGAGTTGGCGGTGCGCGACCCCAAAGAGCCCAATTCCTTCATCTTGGGCCTGGATCTAGATGGTCCACAGCGATTGAAACTACCCTCGACGCGAGATCGGGAACGTATCCGTCCTGAGGTGCTGGTTGATCGCGGTTGGAAGCTCCACCGCACGTGGACGATCGACTGGTATCGTCGTCCGGAACACGAACTTCGCCGGTTGCTTTCGGCCGTTCAATCCCCGGATGGCCCTGCCGGTAACGGGGAGGTTACGAGCCCAACGGATCCTGACGTGCCCGAACAGCCGTCCCCTCGCTCTTCGAACCAAACTTCTACGGAGCTAACGTCGGATGGCCCGGCGGATGCATCGAGCCGTTCGATGGATGGCAATAGCGGGAATGCCACGACAAACTCGATGATTTCCAGCGCGGTTTCATGCCAGCCCTATCGGGTAGCTCTGCTACGCGTGCCCCGCAGGGTTGTCGAGACGGCTTTAAGGGATGGAACCGGCGAACAGTTGGCTAAATGGGTGCATCGTATCATCCAGTTAGAAGGCCCGATCCATAGCTCGCTGGTCGCTCGCCGCATTGCCTATGGCAGTCAGAAGCGGTGTACCGCTCAATTGCGCCGCGTGGTCAACCAAACCCTTGAACATCTAGTTGCCGCTGGCCAGATTAGGGTGGATGGCCCATTTTGCTATGATGCGCATGGCCCGCTGGGCTTGGTGCGCAACCGCGACAAAGTTCCCGATGACGATCTTCAGGATCCACGGATGCTGCCACCTGGGGAGGTCCGGCAAGCCTTGTTAGCTTTGGCTGAGGTTTATCTGGGCATCACACAATACGAGCTGATGCAGGCCGCAGCTCAGCTACTGGGTGTCTCGGGCCAGCGTAAAGCGTTCCAAGAAGTGGTTGAAACACAAATCCGTCACCTGGTGTCCAACCAACAATTGATCCATCGCAATGGACGCTATTATGTAGCCACGCAATGTGTTGATGATAACCCATCGGGCATTTCGGAAGGCTAGTGGGCACCGCGTTCTGACGCGGCCTCCATCTTGAACTGCTGCAAGCGACACGACGTGCCGCTAGCCACGTTCTGGTTGTAGCGGAAACGCCCTTGGAAGTGCCGGAGCACTGGATAGCCAACCGCCGGAACCATTGGCGGAGTTGATTCTACGTATGTCTCCGACCGCAGTCCAAGCTTGTCTCCCAACAGATGCGGCTGACAATAGTTCCACCCGCCGTATCACTTCCGGGGCCCACGTGAGACCAAATTTTGGCCCCCGTACAACTACTTCCGGAGCCCGCAAAAGAACGTCTTTTGTAAACCTTTTCGCGTTCATCTCTGTCATCCTGTGTCCAGCAAATAACGAAGCTCTAACGCTTCGATAAGCCGGATAATCGCGGCAAGTTATATCAACCAATAAAGGACTTGCCATTTCTTACCCCACGACGGCCGATACGAACAGTGCTGGGTAGGACAGTTCCATCGAGCACACCAGGTAAGGCCGAGGTTAACCATGAAAACAGATGTTTTACGTTTGCTCTATGTGTTGTTTGCGGTGCTATTTGGCATCGCATGGGTCACAGGCAATGGCTACGGCCAACAGTTTCGTTTCGCCAGCGACTGGCTTGGACAAAGCGGCGCAAGCGTTGGTGAGTCGACCCCCGTACGCCTGATCGACTATACCGCTTCAGCGGACTCGGAAGGCGACAACGCCTGCGACGACGGATGTAGCCGAGCTGGATGGGTAGGAAGCAGTGAACTGCTGTTCCTCAAACCTTTCCGCAACGAGAATAATACCTTTGACTTTAACTACCGTACCGGATATCGAGGCTCGATCGGTTTACAACGCTACGATGGCTTAGGATTCCGCGTGCGGTTCTTTGACTACTTCCAGCGTGCTCCGGGGGATGAGCGCGTCGACATTAATTATCTCGATGGGGAACTTTACGATTCGCTCGTCGACAACGAAACGTGGTTCATCTCCGTCGGCGGAGGTATCCGCTATTTGGACTTCTTTTTGGGAGATAGTCCTGATCCTCTCACAGGAGCCTCACTCACGGGTGTCGGTCCGGTACTCACGGCTGAATTGCAGCGGCACTTGACGGATCGATGGTCGCTATACGCCATCACGCGGGGTTCGATCATCGTTGGTAACAAGAATGCGTTTGGCACCATTGAGCCCGACTCAACCGGAGCAATGTACGAGATTCAAGTTGGCGGCCAATGGAGCCGTCCATGGCGCGGTGCACTCCTTTTTGGCCGCGTCGGCTGGGAAGCCCACAATTACACCAATATCGAGGATGTTGGCATAGAGCAACTGACCCTGATGGGAGCGGTGTTGGCTGGTGGTATCCAGCGGTAATTCAGCACCTTAAGGCCATCCCTCATTGCTGGCGACCGGATGAGAGGTGCATCCGGTCGCCTTGTTTTTTATGGGGTCCTGGTAGCGGTTGAGAGTAATGGCGCGTCCTCCGTGTGCTTATGAACCACGCGCACATTCTCAGGGTCTTACAAAGAACGGACACCGGTACGCGCGTTCCTCGAGCGAGAGTTCGATTTGATCGAAAACATCGTGTCTTAGCAGGATCCGTGACTGCTCGTCAGTCGTCCGTCGCCGCATAACAAGCTGTAAGGCGCACGTGTAGCGTTATCTTTTCTCCGGGCGCAAGGATCTTTAATCCGGACGGGATCCCCGCTGCATATAAGCGAATTGCGTTGGGTACACACGTGTATGGCTCGATGCAGACCGCCTGCCGATGAGGCGGTGTATAGATCACGCAAGCTGTAAACTGCTTATCGAACTCTTGAGTAACCTGCCATCCGGAAACCGGATCGATGATCACTGTGCGGCACCAACCTTGCTCGTCAAATACCAAGCCACTAAACAAGCTGTCGAATTGCAGAGAGCCGAATTCCAGGCCCTGATGAAATGCTTGGTAGTCTCGAAGCGGGAAGCGAATCCCCGTAGGTACCAGGCGATCCAGCTCCCATTCTTCATGTACAGGAACCACGACCCGGCAAAGCGACGCATCGGTTCCCCCGAGCGGCAAGCGGAAGTAGGGATGGGTCCCGAATCCATACGGCAACGGCTGATCACTTGGATTGTCGATGTAATAGACGCCGTATAAGGTGTTCCCTTCGACACGGTATTCCGTTTGGATTCGAAAATCGGCCGGCCAGAAAGCAAGTAACGATGGGGCATCGATCGCTGCATGGAACTCGCCAAGTACCCGGTTTTCCTGTTGCTCGCAAATACGCCATGCTCGCGTACAAACAAAACCATGGATGGCGTTACCGCGTCCATCGTTGGGTTCTAAACTGTAGCGCTTGCCACGCCAATGGAAAATCCCTTCAGCGATCCGGCCAGGAAATGGAAACAATAGTGGGATACCACTGCCGGAAGGCCGACCGCGTCCGGATACAAATTCCGGATCTGCCCAAAGCACCTCGCATCTTTGGCCAGCATCCTTGACGACGAACGAAAAACAATTGAACCCGCACCGGAAATGGATCTTGGCCGTGCTTCCCGTGGCTGGGTCGCGCAATTCCACGAAGTCTTGACGGATCATAGGGATATCCTTAGATGAAAACGAGCCGACGGGCTACCGGAGAATTCGGGTGACCGGCTCGACAGCGGCGCCAGTGCCACTCGGCTTACCCACGTCATGATGAGGACCAGGAGCATAATGGTTCCGGCGGTCACCCAAGCTTGTCGGCGTGTAGCTTGACCAAACGACATGCCCCAGGTCAACTGAGTGACGAGGAATGCCAGCAAGAGAGATATTGCAAACCCGCCGCTCAACCACAGATTCTCCCCTAATAATCGACCTGAGGCGATCGGCGAAAGGCTCACAGCAACCCAGAAACCCACAAGCCATTGTGCTACCGTGCTGCCGAAAATCCAACGGCTGGCCCATCGAGCCCAGTAGGATTCCAATGGCTGGCGCGGCCACGACGCTAACAACAGTAACCAAGTAGCGCTTACGCCGATCGCCGCAATCGCCGCATGCAAGGCGCGAGGACCAGCCGACGTAGCGGCAAGCAATTCGCGGAACTTGCCAGCCGTAAGCAACTCACCCGCGTGCTCACCACGATGCGACAACTCCGTGATGACCGCAAACAAGACGGGGAAATGATACAAAAGGTTCGTCGAGCCTAACACCCCGATAATTGCGCGCAACCCACGCGCGATTCCTTCAGCACGCGGAAACCAATACCACCAGGCCAATTGAATGCAGATGCACACGAGTGAAAAAAACCACTCCCAAATCCCATAGTACACTTTCGACGGCATGCGTGCGATCATTCGATCCAAGCCCGAAGACCATTCGTACCAGCCCATCGCCACGCCTAAGATGCTCCCGATCAGCAATCCAATGAGCGAAGCGATCAAAAGATGTCGTGCCCAACTTACGGCCTGGCTTCGCTTGCAGCTGTCGAGCCCTTCCATAGCCGCTACCAGCAACGGCCCCCCAGCACCCACGTCGACTAGCAACAGATGCACACCTGCCAGCAAGTCCATCACCATGCAGCCACACCCGCTCGTGTTTTCCCTGCAATTGCTGAAGAATCGCGTTTTTTCGAGGTTGCCTGTTTGCCCAGAGTCTACTGTATCGAGCTCGGGGCGAAAATGACCGACCGCCTATCTTCCGGTACACCTAGGTACCCAATTGCGTTCGAAGTGCTACCATGTTCTGGTTGTGCGGGCGCCGGTGGCTGCTACGCGATCCGAACCGCGTGTTGGACCTTCAAACATAGGGGAAGCGACCATGCGAGTTGTGCTGGCTTTGACTCCAATGCTTTACCAGGTAGCGATCCTCTGCGGCCTTTCCTCGCTGGCAATTGCGCAGCAAGCGGAACCCCGGTCGCTATTCAATGGTAAAGACCTCACCGGATGGGCCGGTGATGAGCGCTACTGGTCTGTGCAAGATGGTGCCATTACCGGAACGACGACGGCAGACCAACCGCTGCGATACAATACGTTCCTAGTGTGGAAAGGCGGCGAGGTGCGCAACTTCGAGCTCCGACTTGAGTATCGTATCGTCAACGGAAATTCGGGAATCCAATACCGAAGCCGGCTGTTAGATCCCGAGCGCTTTATCGTCGGCGGTTACCAGGCCGACATTGATGCTGCTCTGCGATACTCCGGCATAGTTTACGAGGAGCGAGGAAGGGGGATTCTGGCCGAGCGCGGCCAGGCCGTACGCATCCTTCCCGATGGGTCCAAAGACGTCGTCGGTTTCCTGGGAGACAGCGACGCGCTCCAGGAGAAAATCCGGAAGGAGGATTGGAATGAGTACCGTGTGGTGGCTCAAGGCAATCATCTAAGACACTACATCAATGGAGTGCTAATGTCCGAAGTTATCGACGAACAGCAGGACAAGGCATCGGCTTCGGGCATCCTCGCGTTCCAACTGCACCAGGGTCCACCAATGGTTATACAATTTAGAAAAGTAGAACTGCGCGAGCTGCCCGAAAAGTAAGGTGATTGCGTCAGAATTACAGGCAAAAATCATCCTTCCACGTAAAGACGCAGAGACACAATAGCAAGAAAGGAAAAAGTTCGCAGGATCGGCAACCGACATGGCCTCAACTTCGTTTTGCTCAATTTGGCTTTGCCCAAAGCACCAAGAACTCCAGCAGCGGTTGTGTTTGTTGCTGTTCCATCCGCTGGCCACAAGTGTTGCAGGGGAGATATGGACAAAGCTGAAGCGTGACTCGACGAACGTTCTGACCATTGGGGCAACTAGCCAAGTAATCGCACGAAGTGCCTCACCGGCCGACGTTTGGCGGTGGTGGAAAAACTCCGCGCTTTGCACGTAATCTGCGGCAGTTACAAAAGCCCGACAGACGAGCGCCTTTCGCAATGCGGCAATGGAAACCTTAAACGGAGCCCGTTGCGTCGCGGCCACTGCGTTTAATCCATTTGTACCCGGGTATGCGCGTCAGAGCCTTTGTTTGGCGCTTCCTTAAGGTGGATGCTCTTTTACGGAGCCCGTCGATAGACGCATCCCGTTGTCGGTCGCGCCACTTAGGGCCGAAATGGTCGATTGTGATCCGCTCTGCCACACCGCGGGAGATTACTCGCACCTACATTGAAGACGCACACACAACTCATCGTCGCTGTGGGCACTATTGTGTGGATGCCCGTGAGCTTTCGAACCTTAAATCCCCGTGCTACGGGTTAATCACGTGTTTGTTGTATCACACAAATCGTCTACTAAGCCGGTTCCTGCGATAGCTCCGTCGCAGCCTTCATCGCACACGCGGAGCAGTGAGCGCAAGCCTATTCGCGCATCTTGGGACACGTACATACAACAACCATGTTGGGCAGTGGATAGCAACGCAAATATATGAACGCTAAGGCGCGAACGGGTGACCTTAGATAGTGATAATACACACAAATCATCGAAGTCGCGCTGTTGAACGACAGCGCCTTTGCGTCGAATTATCCCCGCGAAAATCGCCGACTCGACGGAGGCATCTCCTCGTGACCGCGACCGCCACTCCCGCACGGTGTTGGTATGCTCACCATCAGTGAGATGCTATAATACTGGCATAGAGTTTCACCCCAAGAGGGGGCCCGACGGTTTACTCGAAATCTAACCGGAGCACGTTTCGGTAGCTGTGTACTCGACAGACGGCTAGACCGAGCACTTTGGTTGGGGCTAACGCGGGATTCCTTCCGGAGTGTGCACGATTGTGTCAGAAAATCTGTGCAACCTGCGTAATTAGCGGCAGGGTGAAAGACCATTGACGGTGCGCCGTAAAAACGGTTTGGGCGATCGGCTTCGGATCGAGCCGTGAGGCACCAGGTCATTTGTGGCCACCTCGGGATGTTAAATGCATTTATGATGAGAAGGGCCAAAGCATGCTCGGGCGTAAGTTTTTCGTCCTCGCAGTCGCGTTTCTCATTCCAGCCTTAGTGGGCAGCTATCACTATACTTTTGGGCAGGGGAGGCTGTTGCGATCGGCTGCCGACGACATCTTGGAGTCGTTGGCTCGTTATTTTGGCAAGGGCAGTGCGCGTGAGGCGCAGGAGATGATTGCCAAAATTGGGGGGAGGGAATTGGCCGAAGAGGCAGCCAAGCGAGTTGCTCGCGAAGTGGGTGAAGAATCGCTCGAGCAGCTTTCCCGCCTGACAGCTCGACATGGTCCTGACGTTTTGCGCGCTGTTCGCAACGCCCCGAATCCCGGCCAAGTGCTTCGATGGCTCGATGAGTTCGGTGAGGATCCGCTGGCTATCAAAGCCGCGCAGCGACTGGCGGCCGGACAGCAAGGACAGCGCCTGTATCGATTGGCAGAAAAACACGGCTCGGCTGCGCTTCGCGCCGAAGCTGCTTATCCAGGCCTAGCGTTGCGGGTGGTCGAGCACCTAGGCGATGACGGATTGCGCCTGACTCAGAAACTCAACTCGCAACAACTTCGAATTCTTGGCCCGCATGTGGAAGACCTTGCCGCTTTACCTGACCAACAACGGCAGGGAGTGTTACAACTTTTGTATAACGACTCGAAACGGATGGTGGAATTTATCGGGCGGTTCGTGGAAAAGAATCCGGGAGCGACTCTGTTTACTGTAGGTGCGACAACGTCTTACTTGCGAATTCGGAGAGACTTTTGGGTGGTTCTGAGATTGTTATCGACGAGCAAGGAAGACCCCATCTGGTTGAAAAGCCGGGAATATTTACGGCTCCCTTGCGCACCGCGGGCGAGTGGTTGATGTTGCCGGTGAAAATCGCCGCGTTCTTGATGTGCGTCGTCATCATTATCGTCTTGTGGCCAGCCGTCCGGTGGGCTTGGAGGATTTGTTGGCAGCGCCGCCCGCGGTGGCGTCTCCGTTCTAAGAAGGATAAAGAGGTTCCGACCGAATCCGCTCGTCTCTTGTCGGATTCCTAGCCAGGGCAGCGTGAACTAAGTCTGGATCGGTGTATGACAACACAGCAAACACCGACGCAAGAGTCACACTGGCAGCGAAAAAAACCGGGGTTACTTCGACTCCTGTGGTGCGTTATTCTACTGACCGCATTTCTCATAGCGATCGGCTATCTGGGCTATCGGTGGTGGATTATTCGAAATCCGCCTGCGTTTTCAATCGAGGGTAACAACACCCCGTCTGTCGCTATCTCTAAACGAGCGGAGCAGATCGAGGCTCTAAAGCGGCAAATCGACTCATTAGTGGATCAGACGGAGCAGGCTAATCTTGAAGCCGCGGACCACTGTATAGCGCAGATTCACCAGGCCTTCGAGCGGTATCGATCTGGTGTGCCACATTTGGTGGAGGACCTCATGTCATTGCGCACGCGCTTGCGGGTGGCTGCGGGCATGGTAAGGGACACTTTGAGCAATCAGGGGAATGTGCAGAGATTAATGCAAGGGAAGTTCCAACAGTATGTTTTATCGGAGGCAGTACTTCAAAAGGACATTCACGACAGTTTGCAGCAGTTTCGTGAGGCAATATGGGCAAACCAGCAGGAGTTGCTCAGTTCGGTGAAGGCGGCCGTAGAGAGCATCGATCCGAGTTTTGGCTTACCCTCTGCTGAACAGTTCCACAAGGATTTGTTTGGCCGCTTGGCGCCGGTTCTAGTAGACGAGGCACACGCTTCTGTGTACCAGTTCGTCGCGGCTTTCGTAGCCAGTGAGATAGCTGCCAATGTGGGTACTCGCCTGGTAGCTTCGCTTCTGAATAGACTACTGCTTTCATTCGGTACTCGTATTGCGGCAACAGCAGCTGCGGTTGGAGGTACCACCCCCGCAGGTGCTGCAGCCGGGGGTACAGGAGGTTCCATGGCGGGTCCGATAGGCACGGCTGCCGGTGTAGCGGTCGGATTAGCCATTGGCATTGCCGTCGATTGGTGGCTCTCCAATCAACAAGAAGCCTACCTTACAGCGACGCTTAATGAGCATATACGTCAGATCGAGTTGCAGCTTATCGAAGGCTCGCCGGCTGGTGCCTCAGTTGATGGACAGGAACATCCTGGCTTACGGGCGGCGTTATATGAGCTCTGCCGGCAGTTGAAAGCTGCACAAAAAGCTCGCTTCCAAGAGACCCTGGCACGATGAGTTTTACTTTCTTACAACATCGTGGCAGATTCAAAAAAACGACTCCATCTAAGTTTACTATCACCTCTCGGCCTAAGGTAGATCGACAGTTTAGCTTTGCTCAAGGAGAGTAACAATGATGCTCTCTCTTCGGGGGCCTACGCGTCGAATTGGTTTTCTCGCTGCGGTTTTGTCTGCTATTACGGTGTTAACGATATGGCTTGTTTACCCGGTTGCCTGGATGACCATAGTGCGTACCGGCCGCCATCGCGAGTGGTGGCAGTACCTTCGCGATTTGCGTTTTCATACTCGACAAGAGTGCTACTACCAAACAACAGCCTTGCCCTATTTGAATCACCACCACAAGCAACTCCAGGCTGCTGTGGACAACTGCCTGATGCGAGTACGCGGCTGTTTTGATCGCTATCGTGCGCGAGCACCCGATTTTGCCAGCGAGGTGACAGGATTCTTTCCGTTTCAACTGATGACTACGTCGCGCGATGATAACCAAAAGTTCGTACGTGAGGTTTTTGAGCGCACGGTTGTCAGTCCTCAACAAATCGAGCAAGATGTGCGCAACTGCATCGATGAGTTTAAACAAGACGTACAGGCTTTGCAAAATGAGTTGCTTGCCAGCCTGAAAATTACGGGTGTGGATTATTTTCCTTCAGAGGCCGTTTTCCAATCAATTCAAATAGACGTGAATTCCTCCTTCAAAATTCACTTGACAGCTCTAGACAAACTGGTCGCAGAAATCTCGAGCTCGCGGATAACTCGTCTGACTATGGAAGTCGGTTTGTTTGTTATTGAATCGATAGCGCGCACCGCTGTTGCCAAGTTGGCCGCTCGCGCATCGTGGGTTTTCTTTGCTCTTGACTTGTTATTGACGGCCGCGGAGCACAACCGCATCACGCAGGAAGTCGTAGCTGTCTTGAATCAAACGGAAAGGGATCTTATCGAAGGCGCCGGCGATTCCCGAGGCAATACCAATAGTGCTGACCGAAGTGTACCCGGCCTTCGTCGCCAGTTGCTCGATTTGTTTGAAAAAATGATCGAAGAGCAAAATCGCCGCATTCGCAAAGCCCTGAAACTTGAGCGCTAATCTGTTTTTTTGCGCGGTTGAGCATCAAAAGTATTGTGAATGCGGCGCCTGCGTTCTACATGTGCTTCTTTCTCGGCGGACTTTTCTGTAACCAATACGCCATCACACGAGCCGGGAGTCTTCAGGCCTACACGTCTTTCTTTCGTTACCAGACGTGCACGCCGGTTCGAAGCTAGATCGCTGTGACAAACGCTTGTCACTGGTGAGCTTGTCAAGCCCCAAGACCTGGATCTGGTGTAGTCATTTTTGCCATGGGTGGACACTTGGTTCGTGCAACACTTAAATGCGACGCCTCTCATGTCGAATCCCGTCACCGGCCACGAAACAGGGACCAAAGTATGGAGCGCCTTCTTGGAGAAAAAGGATGGTACGCCCCGGTAAAGGCCTGTTCGGTGTCACTCCATGGCAGAAGCGCCGACGGGAACGCAGACGACAAGTAGAGCGGCGGCTGGTAAGTGAAGGGCTCGAGCCGCGGCATTTGATGGCTAGTGACATTGACATACAGTTCCGCGACGTCGGACTATTGCACGACTCCGGCCAACACCCCGATGACGGGATTTCCGCCAATTGGGCTATTCGTGGCACCGTGCAAGGCCATTGGGCCAATTACCGGCTCTTTGTCGAATACGACAAAGATCTCGATGGCCAGCCGGATGGCGTGGCGGCGACTTATCAGATACCAGATGAGTCCTTACAACAAACCGTATTTGTTTTTGATCCTCGACACGATTATCCCGAACTGGCCTCTTACGAAGGGCCGATCACTCTGGCCTACCGAGCATCCCTGCAAGCTGACGGTCAAGCGGTGCTGCACCAAGAGTGGCACAGCTTTAGCTTCACTGCTTCGCCAGTTCCTCCGGCCGATGAAAACCTTCGTTCGCTCGTTCTGAAACACGATACCGGACCATCCGCCACCGATCAACTCACCTGGATTGCGATCGTTACTGCTCAGTTGCAAACTCGTTCGGATAGCGGCCACAATGACCCCTCGGGAGGTGGCTTCGGACCGGACGATCCGTCCGATCCCGGCGCCGGAGGTGGTTTTGATAGTAGTGGCGGGGGATTGAGCGGAGGACAGACCGGGTCAAGCGGTGGGGCGGGAGATCCATCGGGTTCGGGTGGTTTCACCGGCTGGGGAGGCTCCTTTGGTTCGGGAGACCCTTCGGGTTACTCGGGCGGTCAAGGATCTGGCAGTGGCGCATTCGATTCGTCGGGAAGTTCACCGCCATCGCCTGAAGGCGGTCTACCGAGTACTGGGAATTCCGGGAGCTCCCCTGGTTCATCCGGGGGTTCCGGGACATCTTCCTCTAGTACGGGCAACTCTTTCCTACCGAGCGACGCAATTCCAGACTTCGTAGCGCCCGATCAAGCTCCGCTCAATCGCCTGGCGATCGAGTGGGATTGGAACGGCGACAACCTCGCAGATGCTCGCACCTGGCTGGCATTCGGGGAAACGGCCGAACTGGATTTATCGGATCTGCCCTATGGTGAGCACACGGTCCGAGCGCGCGTTCTACAATGGGATAGCCGATTGGGAACAGCTCGTTATTCCGACTGGAAGAGCTTGACCTTTTACTACGTAGCCGCCCCAGCTCCCGAGATTGTCGAATTAGGATTAGTTAACGATACCGGTACACCAAACGACAAAGTCACTTCCGACACCCGATTGGTTGGGCGGCTCACCGAACACGTCGACGACGAACCCGTTCTTGTTTACTGGGACAGCAATGATGATGGGGTCTCCGACGGCTATGTACTGGCCGATGACCAGGGCAACTTTGAAATCGAACCACGCGGCATAGCTCCAGGCCCAGTGCAGGTCAACCTCCGGACCTCTCGTTGGGATGTCAAAGCACAAGCGGAGCTTTTTGGCGACTGGTATTCGTTTTCCTATACCTACCAACCCGACCCACCACCGAGTATCGCCTCGTTAGATTTTCGGCCGAACGATCGTGCCACCGGCACTGCTTCGCGCCTTGCAGGAGTTCTATCCGGTGCGCAAGCCGACGTGGTTATCGAGTTTGATGACAATCACGATGGGACGCCGGATGCCGTAGCCGTGACCAGGAGCGACGGCAGCTTCGAGCGTGTGCTCATACCCAGTGGGTCAGGTACATTTACGGTTCACGTGCGAACGCGTTTACCCGGCGGGCAGCGTGAACGGACGAGCGATTGGCGTGAGTTTTCCTACCGGGTAGACACCTCGCCTTTACCCGAGCTTGCACTGGTTGGCCTGCATCTGCTGCGAGACACCGGCCTCGATTCGTCCGATGGCGTTTCATCTGATGGACGCCTTGCGGGGAAGGTTATTAGTTCTCCTCGAGTAACGTGGAAATGGGTCGAGTTGGACTACGACCAAGATGGGTCTGCTGATCTTTATTCCTTAGCTGCCGACGACGGGCAATTCCTCTTGTACCCAGACCTAACGGAGTTCGGAGCCCTCGAGTGGTCGGTCCGTGCCGGTGCTATTGATCCGCAAACGGCCCAATTGGTGCGCACCGCATGGCATACTATCCGCTGGCATTATGCGCCGGACCCCATCGTCGCTCCCCAAATCACCGAAGTTGCGCTGGCCGTGAACACGGGTGACCCGACCGACCGCGTCAGCTCCATTCCCTGGCTGAAAGGACAGGTGGCGGATACCCAAGGCCGCGCAACTTTCTTAGAAGTGGATCTCGGCTCTGACAATACGGTCGATCAAGTTGCCGTCGTTTCGGCCGACGGCAGTTTCCTCCTACGGCCCACGCTCGTGGAGCCTGGTCCGGTGGCGATCCGCCTCCGGCCCACGAGCTGGGACGATCAGTCTCAACAACCCATTTCAGGTCAGTGGGAAGAAGTCACATTGATCTATCAGCTTGATGTATCGAGTCCCGCGGCGTTCGTAGAAACGATAGTGGAAGCTGACTTTGATGCGACCTTGCCGCAATTTGCTATTGGCGGAATCGTGGCGGCACTCCCTTCGGCGGTCCGTGTAGCACTCGAGTTAGATACGGACAACGATGGAGAACCGGACCGAGTCGAAAGTGTCGAGCCAACCGGCGCGTTTCGATTTCATGTAACGACGTCGGCCGGGGAATCGATTACGGTCCGCATTCGTACCAAGCAAATCACCGATGAGGGCCAAATCATTTATGGGCAGTGGGAAGAACTGCGTCTCACACCCGCACCGAGCAAGGACTTGGTACAGCCACCGGTGCCAATCGTACTGGAGCGGGTTACTGAGCTGCGGTTGGTTAACGACACGGCCGCATCGAGCTCGGACCTTGCAACATCCGATCCGCGAGTCATGGGACGATTGGATGCGGGCCAAAGGGCCTCTCGCCTGGTTGAATTCGACTTGGATGGCGATGGCCGTCCCGAGGGGGTAGTGACGACCGGCGAGGACGGCACGTTTACCATCGACCCAGCTCCCATGGCCGAGGGGCTTATCCGGTTGGCGGTCCGTCCCGTTGTCGACTCGGGAACAACGACCATTTGGAGCAGCTTGGCGTTTGTGTATGCAACGGACCCAGACTCGGAAAGTTCGCAGCAGCTTGCGCGGCTGGCCGCCGACTATCAAGCGACACGAGAAGCTGCGATGGACGAATATTGGCGGACGTTAAAGGAAGCCGTCGAATTACGCCACCGAAAGTTGGGAGAGGCGGCAAACCAGCGCAATGCCGAACACCGCCAACACAACGAAGCGCTTGGCACAGGATCGCGCGAAGTGGAACAACGTTTTTATGAAGCCGTCCAAGAGATCGACGAGCAATATGCGGCGAGTCTACGTGCGGCGGCGGAGCGGTTCGCAGAGCAGATAGGATCGTCGCGTTTTGATCGGGAGTCAAGTCTTCCCGAGTTAGTTTGGCCTGAAGCGCCTCCGGACGGACGGGGACCACTACGAGAAACAAGTCGCTGGGCACCCCCGTTCGCTTTGTCTGTGCCGCGCTTGGAACCTCACGCCGCGCGCCTGCCCTCGCAAGCGACGCTTGCCTGGCAACGCGCTCTGCAAACTGCCAACCAAGAGCTCCAACGAAACGATATCGTGCGAATTGCAGACGATGCGGCAGCACTACGGCAATTCGACGACGCGCACCTTGAATCGATCGAGCGATCACGTCAGCAGTGGTTGCAGCGCGTTCGAACGGCTCAAGCGCGATTCGATCAGCGCCGACGAGAAACACATCCGACAATCGATCTGGTACTGTCCGAGCTGAAATTTCAACAGGCGCTACAACAAGCGGAAAACGTTTATCAGGCGGCGTTACAAGCACACCAGCGTGCACTGGCGAATCGACTAGCTCCCCTACAGGAAGCGTTAAAATCCGCTATTGACGCAGCTATCCGCGAATATGAACGCCGCATGCAAGAATTATCCGATTTTTACGCGCAAAACCCACCCTCCTACCCGATGGAGTACAGCGACTTTGAGAAAGCCTGGCGCAAGCGAGCTTTCTCGGACCGGGAGACAGCAATTGCCGATGCGTATCTGGCGTTCGATCGAGCGGTTGCCGACGCCTATCGTATCAAAGAACGGCAGGACGCTGAGGCGCTCTATCAACGTGATATGGCTATCACGATCGCCGAAGAGCAACTTACCGGCCAGAAACTCGCCGTAGCCATCTGGTCTCAACAAAACCAGCAGGACGCCTGGAATGATTATCAAACGGAGTTGGTCTCGGCTGAAAACGCGTTCCTGCTAGCGGCAGCCGATGCCTCCTTGCGTCACCAGCTTCACACCGCCGAGCAACTTCTGAGAAACCGGCTGCGGCAGATCGAACAGCGGAAGGGGATTGAATTGCGACTCGTTGAAACCTTGCGCGAGGCATGGCCTGAAGAACAACTTCCGGATTTGGCAGAACTTGCGCTTGCGCGGCAATTGGACCAGATTGACACCGACTTTCAACACCAGCTGGCTAAAGAATTGGCGCGCCTGGACGTCGACGTAGCACAAGCCATCTACCAGTGGCAGCAAGACGTGGCCCGGGCCGAGCATGTTTGGGCCAGAACAATTCAGCAAGCAACCGACCAACTCAATCAGCAGCAATTTCAGTCCGAAGCAGCTCGTCGACAAAACATTCTGAATGCCGTCTCGCAAGAAGCACGAGCTTGGTTGGCAGAACAGACGTCGTATCGCCAGCAGCTTGTAAACTTGCGCCGCACGCGTGACTTAGACGTAGCAGACGAGAACCACCGTTTTGCACTGGAGCGGGCGCAAATTGCTTATGACTATCTTCTGGAGAGACGGGATGTACACCTCGATTACATGGGGGAAATGAGGGATACGCCGATCGATGTTCCCTTGGCAGAAGCAGCCCGCCGACACGCACACCGCCTTGCTCGTGCCGAGAATACGCATCGCCATAACCGGTTGGCAATCGACGAACGATGGTCCGATGGCACGTTAGCTGCCCTGTTATTGTATCGCTTGAAGCTTCACCATTGGGCCGAGCAGCGTACGTCTCTGATCGTTCAGGCAGACTATGTGGCAAGCGACGAAAGCCTGCGGCACGAGGCCTTGTTCGCCGAGACAACCGCTCTGGACGATATCCAATATGAAGTCGACCGCAACCACTTTCAGAGCGTTCTTGACACCCGCTTTGTGGAATTGGATGCAGATCGAGAAATAATGGTGGCCCAGTTGGGTGCCGCCCGTGAGGCCCAAGTGGCTGCTGCGCTCGCTCAATTCGGTCGCCAAACGACTTCCGCTCTCGTGAACGGCGTCGCGAGCTGGATCCGAACGGCAGGCGTGCCTGAACCGTGGGCGAGCTATTACACAGTAGTGGCGACCGGAGTCTCCGCTTGGGCCGGAAATTGGTACACGGCCCAACAGCAGAGGATACAGGCGCAGGGAAATGCTGACGCCGTTCGCGTTCAAGCCGAAACCCAAGCGTTTCGCTTGGCGCACGGACAGATCCGGCTTGCCGAAACCCAATTCGTCCTGGATGCTGCTTCGGCGGCGCGGCAGTATGCTTCTGGACGAGCGGCTGCTTTGGTTCAGACCGGGGTTTCCACTACGGTAGCGACGCGCGACTATCTGGTGGATCTGGCCAGCGCCGAACGATTTTATGCTGACGCGTGGATTCACGCTGGCGTGGTCCATGATGAATCAGTGCGGGATGCGTTCTTCGGCTTCGAGCATGACGCCGCTGACGCCTTGTTGGCCTTGCAATTGGAACAGGTGGACCAGGCGGGCTACGTGGCGTTGCTGGAAACGGCTGCCAAACGCCGTCGCGTGGCCGAAGCCAGTGCTTACGTGCAACTGGTAACCAGCGTAACCGCTGCCGCTGACTCTTTCACCGCATCGATAGCTGCGGCCGATGTTGCACATGTGCGCCGATTAGCGCAATCGGCTGTGCAAGACGTTACCACGGAAACTTCCCTACGCGCTCAGGTGACCAATGCGCAACTTCTGGCTTGGCAAACTCGCGAGGCTACTATCGACCAAGCAACAGCCCAATGGCTTCGCCGGCAAGCTTCATTCCAGACCACCTGGGCACTGGCAACGACCACAGACGCGAACGTTTATCGCCAAACCGCGACACTTGCCGACACCGACTATCGGTCGACCATAAGCCTGGCCGAAGGCCAGTACCAAGTGACGAGTCTCGAGCAGCGAGCAACTACGGGTATTGCTGCAACCGAACTGTTAACGGCGCAACACGCTCCTCGGTTGCCGATCGAGTTGTCGCGGTATCAATCGGAAGTTGCAGCGGCTGATGCCCATCACGCACGCCGAGAACTAGCGGCACGTCAGCGCAAATTAAAGGATGAGTACGATGCCGATGCCCTGTGGCTGGCCGCACTGAGTCAGGCCGACTTTCTTTGGGCCGATTCCCTCAGGGCGGCCTACGAAGAATGGGTGGCAGCCTTTACGGCTGCGTCTACGCAATATGCCGCAGATGCCCGGCAAGTGGTAGCCAATTATCTGTCGCTACAAGTCAGTTCCCAAGGTCAAGCCGACCGGGACACGATTGCCGCCTATGCTCAGGCCGCCGAGGCTGCCGCTCAAGCACGAGCCGATTACTTGGTCACGACCGCGCAAGCGATGGGGCGGCTGTTGCGATTGCTTGCCCACGCGCGCGCCGATCTCTATGTAGCTGGCGAATCCGATGACGTCGAAGGAAAAGACCCAGCTTCTTTATCGCCGGCTCAGCGAGCCTATGTACACGCGCTGCAAGCTGCCAGCCAACAGTGGCTCGGTGATTCGCAAGCCGCTGGTGTGCAATATGCATCGGCGTTAGGCACAGCATGGGTCGGTTTACACACCGACCTCGGCCACGCGCTGCAACGTCACGCGCAGCAAGTCAATCTAGCCGAACAGCAGGCTGCCTGGGGCTCCAGCGCCGCCGAGCTCCGTTTCAGTATCCTGGTGACTACCGCCGCACGTCGTTTTGTAGACCGGATCACCGATGCCTTTACGGCTCGCGATCTGGCCGAAGCTACGGCTCGAGAAGCATGGATCCACGATCGGGTTCGAGCGGAATTGGATTACCTGCAACAACTTGGCCAAGCCGATCGCCAGCGCGCCCGTAGATTGGCACTTGCGCAGGTTCAGTATTTCGTGGGAATAACCGACCAAGAAGACCACTCTTCGCAGGTGCGCCGCACATGGTTCCAACTTCTTCAAGATCCGTACGTGGTCTATCAAGAACGACTTGCGGGAGCGGATGCCGCATATCGTGAGGCCACCGCGCGCCTTGAGGGACACTACCAGCAACAGATAGCAGCTTTGGAGCGACAGCGTATTCTAGACCGAGCTTCGATCCGTGACAGCCATGCGCAGCAACTGGTCGATGCCATGGCCACGTTCCAATTGTCCGCCTTACCGGAACAAAACCGTCTGGTCGAAACGGCCACACAAGCCGACAGTACTCGTCGCACAGCCTATGCCGATGCTTTAGCCGACCACGGTGTAGCAGTGGCCACTGCTGACAAACAGCTTTGGATTGCGTTGGCGGCAGGATTCGGTTCCAATTCTCAAGCGGAACAGCTTCATCGCATCCAAGTGGCTGCGGCAACCCGTCAGGCGTCGCGAGCTTTTGCCGATGCCGACCACACCTGGTCGGTCGTCGTCAGTGCTGCAGAAACATGGCATTTGGAACAGCTGGCGTATGCCGCAGCGTCGCTCGAAAAAACCGTTGCGCAGGCGGATTCCACGGCGCGAACACAGCTAGCACGCGCCGAAGCCGATTGGTTGATCGGCGTGGCGGACGCCCAGTCCGATCGCGCCCTGGATAGAACACACGCCGTCAATCGGTGGCGATTGGAACGCGCTCGAGCTGAAGCCGATTGGACGAGCCAGATACTTTCCGGCCGCCGGACCGTCTGGAACCAATTCGCGTCAGAATCGGATCCATCGAGCTATCAGTCGTACCAATTGACGTCCGCAGCGCTCGCCGATCAATGGTGGGCAACGGCTAGGGACTCGTACGTAGACCGTGTCGCGCGCGAGAATCACATTAACCTCCAGTTTACGCTTGATGTGGGGCAGGCCTATCGTACGCTTAACACTCGTTTGGCCGCTGGTCATGTAGCTCGGGAATCAACACTGGCTGGAGCTCAACAACAGCGACGCCAGGCGCATGCCGACGCGCGCACGGTATACGTGCAGCAGCTCGTCAATCCGGCGCTGGCGACCGATCGCTCCAAAGCGGATGCGATCCGCGATTATCGCTATGCTCTGGCCGATGCGCAACATGATCTGACGGTCGGCGGGTCAATGGACGATTATCAGCGGAAGCTAGCCGACGCAGCGCGCCGACAGCAGCAAGCCATCGCTGCGGCTGACGCATTCTTTGCAAGGCAAGAAGCAGCAGCCATGGCGCACCTGCGCACCACGAATTTTGCAGCGGACCTGCAAGAAAGACAAACAAGCGCTCAGGCCGAAACCGATTGGGTGCGAACAGTCCAGCAGGCCATGGCCGACTGGAACGAGACGGTTTTCCGGCTGGAAACGAAGCGGACGCAAGCCCTCCAGCAAATTGATTTCGGCACCCAGACGCAATGGGACCAGCCGTGGGCGGAGATCCTTACCACTGCCGCGCCGACCAATAATCCCTGGTTGGAGCGACAACGGGTCCGTGCCCAAGCAACAGCGAGGCACCTTGACTATCTGCACCGTGCACGCACCGAGCATGACGCTGCATGGGCCGACCTTCAGCTCGAATGGTTGTCGCTGGAAACTGCGGCTGATCGCCGGTGGATTGATCGCCAAGCCGACGCGGCAACCGAGCTGGATCGGACTCAAGCCGAACAACTCAATTTGTTATCCCGGCCGCAGCAGACGGCCGAACTATCACTAGCTGCCGCTGGACTGCCTGCTCAGAGTACCCCCTGGGCCAGTTGGTTGCCGGAAATGGGCTTTTGGGTACCCGGTGGCAGTTCGTGGATTCTGCCCGTATCGGCTTTGGCGCTTGTAGATCTCGAATCGCTGCTGGAAAGCGCGTTGGCTGGACTGGCGCAGTCACCGATCGTTGCTCCACCCATGAGCAGCTCGACTACACCTGTATTCGCCTTTGAATCTCCTGGACTGATCTTCCCACCAGTAGCGTATCCGACTCCTGAAGCTTGGCCCTCCGGTCCTGTGGTGCCTGCGGTACCCGCACGTTATAGCTCGATGCGGCCCGGCGAATACTACGAGCGTATGGAGCTCGAATCACAGGCGAATGTGCCGAACGGCATGTACGCCGCAGCTCCCGCATCACCGTGGCAGCCGACCCGTTTTCTGGAAGATCTCGGGTTGATCTTGAAATACCCTGGGGCAGCATGGACCGGCTTTCGCGAGGGAACGGAAACATCTACAAAAGTGCTGGTTAACGGAACGGCTACCACACTGCGCAGTACAGTGACGCTGGGATTTAACAGCAATCCTTGGGAAATCATTAAGGTCACGGAATCCGATAGATTCTATGGCTATGACACCGCTTTCGGCATCATGCGGGTCAGCCAGGAGTTGCTCCTGGGTGCTGCTCTCGGTAAAGCCTCGCAATTGCACGTCAATGGTTGGGGATCGGTTGCTGTACATGGCCTTCGTTATTGGGACGTGGCGCAAAACACCGCCAGTATGGCACGCGGAGCTTATGCAATAACCTCCGGGGAAGGACTCAATTGGCAAAACGGACTGGAACTACTTGGTGGGGCAGTCGGGATGAGTGGCCACATGGCGGCTGCCTTCCGCGCTTGGCACCAGGCCGAGGTAGCCAAAGCGATCCAGGCGGCCAATAGAGGATCGCCGTATCGTATCGGCGTGTCGGTCATTCTCCAGGGACGCAATGACATCGTTGGGCATGTGATGATCCTCTTTGAAGACCGCACCCCGCGCATAATATTGGGACAACCGGGAAAATATGAAGACTACGTGTATCGAGTTGTAAGGGGTATGTATTCGGTCGAATCCATCGATCATACGAATCCCGGGCACTTGTTGAAGTTCTTCTTCGGGGGGAAGATAGCAGGTTTTCGCGGGCAGATTGAAAATGATGAATGGATTATCAACCTCTATAAAGATACCGATGCGCTTCTGGAAACACGGTGGTTCCCTGTTTCACAAAAACAATTCTATGATGCACTAGAGTTCGTTTGGAAAACAGAAGAGTTGGCACAACAAGGACGCTTGCGCTACCACGTGTTCAGTCAGTGTGCCGTCTTTGCGCGGCGAACGCTCCAAGCAGCCGGTTTAAAGCCGTTCTACAAACTTGTCTATCCACCATGGGTATACCGTCTACTCGAACGTATGCCCCAACCGCGCCGAGCAAGTAACCGGTAACGAGCATGGACACAGAAACAATAAAGCGCTATGCGTTTAGACCAGATAGAGGCTAGCCTGCTTTTCTGTGCTTGAGCGTTCAAGACGGCATGTGGTACGACTAACTTCTTCGGGCGTGTGCATCTTGATTGTGGGTGGAATATTGGCGGAAAAGGCAGCCCATCACCGAAGTTTGCCTATTCTCCGCGGCAGGAATGGAAAGGATGTGTCCGTCGTGATGGTAGGTGAAACGGCTCCTTCATTTGCTGGGCCTGGCGTAGGTCTGCCTTTTTCCGCTCCTGCAGATGTAACCCGATGCATGGGATTCTTGGCAAAGGCGTTCTATCGAGCGACGGTTCAACAGAGCCGCAATTCTAAGGAGCCGTAGAACAATTCAACGCAAAGGCGCAGAGGCGCAACGACCACAAGAGGTACCTGTCCATTGCCTACTTGGGCATTTGCGCCTTAGTGCCGTTGGGTTAAGGAATCTCAGCGTAAGTCAGCGTTGTTGCTCTGGAACCTTTTGAAAAGTCGGCAGGTATCCGCACACTGACTCCGAAATTCTTCGGCTAAGTTCAGCGTTCTTCTCGTAGCCGCTGGTGTGTACGCCGGAGTTTCGCACCACAGAGACACAGCGGACACGAAGGAACGAAAAATGCCCCATCGAACGTATCGGCGGCACGATACGCCATCGAGCGAACATTTCGCTGGGCAGTGGGTTGATCAGAGCTTCCTTAAGTCTCCTTGCGACTTTCAGTTTAATTACTCCACACATTAGGTTTCTGATTTGGACTCGAGCAAGATAGATAGAGCTTCGCGACGTAATTGCTTTCTGAAGAATTCTCGCCGCAATTCGAAGCTGTCCATCTCAGGGCCCAGGCTACGCTTCATCGACTCCCTCTTGCACAAGCGATTCGAGCTACGTCACAATACGAAACCGCGGAATGGCGAACGAAACTGGCTCCCAGCGCCGAATTGGCTCGTCAATCGGCCCCCGAGAGTTATCGATGTCGGAATACCGCTTTGACTTCCTTTACGATCATTGGGTCATTATTGCACCGCAACGCGACGAGAGGCCCGACGAGTTTCCGGAGTGTGACTGGCGTCGCTCTTTGGGTCGTTGTCCCTTTTGTGCGGGCCATGAACAGGACACGCCACCGGAATTAGCACGCTATCAATTGCCAGATCGACCGGGGTGGCAAGTACGTGTAGTGCCGAACAAATACCCAGCGGTTGTGCCTGCCGGTAGCCCACTTGGGGCGGCGAGACCCGAACAGTCTTTACCGGGATATGGGTGGCACGAAGTGATTATCGAGTCGCCGCAGCATTTGACGAGTCTCTCCCAACTGGATGGTGCTTCGCTGGAATTGGTCCTTCAGGCGTACCAGGAGCGACTGGCTAAGCTGCGGGACCGTAAGGACTTGGCCTACGCAGTGATTTTCAAGAACGTGGGTCCGGCGGCGGGTGCTTCGATCGAGCATACGCATAGTCAACTGTTGGCCACCACCTTACTGCCTCCACCCCTGGAAACGCGCCACATTCGCTGGCACGAGATCTACGCCGAAACGGGGCATACGGCTGTAGCCCGTTGGTTGTACGAAGAGGAACGGCAGGCGGTTCGATGCGTGGCTTCCACCGAGGATTTCGTAGCCGCGTGTCCGTTTGCTAGTCGCGTACCGTTTGAGGTACGATTGGCCCCTCGGCATCCGTCGCCGTACTTCGAGCGAATTAGCGATGGCCAGCGACGGCAACTGGCGCAGCTCTTCAGAGATATTTGCCGACGGTTGGAACGAGCTGTTCCGGGTGTGGCCTACAATGTCATCGTGCATACGGCGCCGCTCCGTAATTTCCCGCATGATTACTTCCACTGGTATATTGAATTTTTGCCTCGATTGACACGAGCTGCAGGCTTTGAATGGGGAACCGGTTGTTTTATCAATCCGCTGGAGCCGGAGCGCGCAGCCTCGCTGTTAGTCCAGGCAGAGAATTCCGTTCCGGAAATCCGGTAAAAAAGTAATGACCGCGCAAAGAAGGGCGATAAGCGACAAGTTTTCCGCTGAGAAAAATTATGAGTCCTCGCTCCAGCTTGCCGATCTATTGGTCACGTACGGGCAACTGAAGGTCGGCTGAGGTCATGGAGGAGGCGCCCGTGAGGATGCACAATATCGAGTTATACAGCTATGAAATCCTCCATTCGTTTCTGCTTGGTCCTGCATAACCACCAGCCCATTGGGAATTTCGATCACGTTATCCGGCAGGCATACGAAGACAGTTATCGACCCTTCTTAGACGTTTTTGAATCATATTCGGATCTAGTATTGTCCCTGCATATCAGCGGTCCGCTACTGGAGTGGCTCGTCGAAAATCAGCCGAGCTATGTGGAACGTCTGCGGCGGCTCGTAGCCGCTGGTCGAATCGAGGTATTGGGTGGACCGTTTTATGAGCCCATTTTGACCATGATTCCCTCGCGCGATCGTCAGGGGCAAATCGCTCGTTACCGCACGTATTTGGAACAGACACTCGGTGCCACTGTTCGAGGCATTTGGACTCCCGAACGTGTATGGGAACAATCATTGACCGCTGATTTGGTAGACGCCGGTGTGCGCTACACGATCCTCGATGATTTCCATTTTAAGAATGCCGGTTTGACCGAAGAGCAACTCACCGGCTACTTTCTCACCGAAGACGACGGTCGAGTTTTAGCCGTTTTCCCGGGGAGTGAACGGTTGCGGTATCTAATACCGTTTGCACCGCCAGAAGAGACGATTGCTTTCTTGCGCCGATTTGCTGACCAACATCCTCAGACTGCGGTAGTATTTGGGGACGATGGGGAAAAGTTCGGCACGTGGCCGGAAACGAAAAAACACGTGTACCAGGACGGGTGGCTGCGCCGGTTCTTTGATCTTTTGGTAGCCGAGCGGGAATGGCTGCGCACCAGCACGTTGTCTGACGTCTATCGGCAACTACCGCCGGCCGGCAAGATTTATCTTCCCGATTCTAGCTATCGCGAGATGACCGAATGGGCTTTGCCCATCGAGCGGCAATTGGAGTACGAAGATGTGATTCACGAAGTGGAATCTGACCCGCGGTGGCCACGTCTACGCCCCTTTGTACGCGGCGGCTATTGGCGCAACTTTAAGGTCAAGTATCCGGAAGCCAACGAAATGTACAGCCGCATGATGTATGTTAGTCGTCGCCTGGAAGCGGCTCGGCAAGCGGGAATTGCACCCTATCTCTTCGACAAAGCTCAGCAGGCCCTCTATCGAGGGCAGTGCAACTGTAGCTACTGGCACGGAGCCTTTGGCGGCATATACCTTCCGCACCTTCGCAATGCAGTGTATCGAGAATTAATTACTGCTGATAATGTGCTCGATAATGCCATGGGCCGGCCCGCTGCGTTTGTCGAAGCCGTTGCCGAAGATTTTGACTTCGATCTACGGACCGAAGTTCGCTTAGCCAACGACCAACTCATCGCATGGCTGGCACCAGCACGCGGTGGAATGCTCTACGAATTGGACGCACGGCCCATACGTCACAACCTGTTGGCTACGCTGATGCGCCATCCGGAAGCCTATCATCGCAAAGTGCTGGCAGGAGCGACCCGCGGTCAATCCTCGGTAGCGAGTATCCATGATCGGGTGGTGTTCAAGCAGGAGGGTCTCGAACAACGCGTCCAATATGATCGCCTGCCCCGCAAGAGTCTGATGGATCATTTCCTGAGTCCCGATACGAAGGTTGATTCCTTTCAACGCGGTTGCGGCGAACTGGGTGACTTTTTGGAAAACCCGTATGAAGCCCGCATCCGCCGCGATCCGGAACGCATTCAGGTGCAAATGTCCCGCCAGGGGTTAGTCGAAGGTCGTACGGTACGGCTTACTAAGGCGGTTACCTTACACGCAGGTTCGAACACTCTTCGCGTGGGCTATTTACTTGAACAGCTTCCCGCTGCCCCGAATTGGCGCTTTGCGATCCAATGGAACTTTGCCGGTTTGCCCGCCAACCTGCCAGATCGTTACTTCCACGATGCGCGCGGGCGCCGCCTCGGTCACCTTGGTGAATGGCTCGATTTGCAAGACACGACCGCCTTAGGGTTGACCGATGAATGGTTGGGTATCGATTTACGATTGAGTGTCAATCGTCCCACCTCTTTCTGGACGTTCCCGATTGAGACAGTCAGTCAATCGGAAGCCGGATTCGAGTTGGTACACCAGTCGGTCGTCGTTGCTCCTTACTGGCAGGTTCAGCCGGATGCGCAGGGCCGTTGGAGCGTCGTGATGGAATTATCCGTCGATTGCTCTTTAGCCGAGCATCGTGACGGAAATCACCGTAGCTGGCTAGATGCGGTAGCACCCGAACTGGTAGTTCAGGGCTAGGAGATCCCTTCGGACGAAGACAAGGGATGGCCCTACCAGTGGGGTCTCGTGCGGGGGGCTCGGTGCGCATAGGCAACATTCAGACTCCTTACACCGCGGTTGCAAACGGGGCGACGGCTGTTGTCTTGAATAGTGCAGTTGCTCGTAGCCCATGATGGGTAATGACGAATCCCTGAACCGGATCGCAAACCTAGCGTCACAACTGCCTCGAAAAGTGCCCGCAGCGAACCTCACGTAAGCAGGTAGCGACATAGCCTGTCGGGCCTTTCTTTGTTTCATGCGCATGTTTGCAAAGTACACGCTACCGGCCGAAAACACTATCGTATTGGCTATAATCAGATAGCGGGCCTTTGTAGCGCGCGATTCCGCGATGTTGTACATGCCCAGTTTCGCTAACACGTCCATAACTCGGTGGTAGCGGGGGGCTACGTCACCTTGCCACCGCTGATTATTCGTCACAATGCACCCCGAGCCGCGATCTACGAGCCACACGCACAAGGTGCAGGGCATAAAGGACACACGACGATGGCAACGTATGGTTCATATCGGCTGCTTCGGACTGCTTGGATGGCGCTAGTTGGTATGTTAAGTTGCGCGGGCTTTTTGTGGGGCCAGGCCGACGCTGGTCATGACGCACCTCGGGTGGTTCTGGCACTTCGTCCAGGTCCGGACAACCCGCGTAACAGCGAAGGCGACTTTATAAAACTTGCTGACGGCCGTTGGATGTTCGCTTATTCGAAGTTTGTTGGCGGACGGGGCGATCATGATCGAGCCGTGATTGCAGCACGCTACTCGAGCGACGATGGAGTCACATGGACTGCGAGCGATCGGATTCTTGTGGCCGGGGAAGGTCAATGGAACGTAATGTCAGTTAGTTTGCTTCGCTTGGCTGACGGGAAAATTGCCTTGTTTTATTTACGAAAGAACTCCTTGGAAGATTGCCGTCCCGTGATGAGAGTGTCACAGGATGAGGGGGACACGTGGAGTGAGCCGCGAGATTGCATCGAAGACGAGCCAGGATATTACGTAATGAATAACGATCGGGCACGGCTGCTGAGTTGTGGGCGGTTGATTCTGCCGGTGGCGTTACACAATCTTCCGGGCCAGCAGCCCGATTGGAACGGAAAGGTAATGTGTTATCTTTCCGACGACAATGGGGTAACGTGGAGGCGAAGTAAAACGGTTTTGACAGCCGTCGAAAATGGCCAGCGACTCATAGCTCAAGAACCCGGTGTTGTCGAACTGTCAGACGGGCGGCTTCTGCTTTGGGTACGCTCGAATGCTGGATGCCAATTGGTGTCGTACTCGATGGACCGTGGCGATACGTGGTCTGCCTTTTCACGCTCCTCGATCATCTCGCCCGTTTCGCCGGCATCAATCGAGCGAATACCGGCAACGGGCGATCTATTGCTTGTATGGAATGACCACTCGAACATTGCGCCGGAGCTGAAAGGCAAGCGTACTCCGCTATGCGCGGCCATCTCACGAGATGAAGGCCGGACTTGGAATCCTGTACGGACATTAGCGGACGATCCGGACGGGTGGTATTGTTATACCGCGATTGATTTTACGAAGGATCATGTATTGTTGGGCCATTGCGCAGGGATTCGAAAACAGGACGGTGGTCTGGCGGTGACCCACGTGAGACGGTTCGGCCTATTGTGGCTTTACGGAGTCAGCCGTCAAGAATAAGGGTAAAGCATCGCACCGATCGTCCCACAGAGATGTCCGAGTTGCTCATCCTTTCCGTATCGGCTGAAAACTCCATAACTCTTATCATATCTAAGCATTTAGCTCGAGCTTTGTTACCCGCTTACTACCATTCTTGTCGCTGATCGGATAGCCAACTCGATAAAGGTTCCACGGGCGTGATGTAAACCGACAGTGGAACCATTTGGTGTCTCTGCTCGCAGCATGCTTTCCAAACCGGGTCGCGACTTGTCCAATCTAGTTACCCGAAAACTTGACCGTGCGAAGGTCTCTGTTACAATACACAACGTGCTCCGCATTTGGGGGGAAACCTGGTGCAAGTTGTATGTGTCGCCAGGAGCTTGTCGATGATGGTTGACTGGGATGCTATATTGATCGCGTGGTTGCACGATCCCCCGGATAAGGCGCTTGACATACCCGGTCATGTCGAGCGCGCTCGTCGGTATCTTGAAGTGGCGTTGGGGCGCTCAGTGACTCAGGAGGAGCTCCGCGGTCATTACGCCGATCAGGTGGGTTCAGCGACGGAAAGATTACCCATGCCCAGATGGGATGCTGATCCGCGGGCTCGTGTGATGGGGCAACCGATCGTAGTGCGGCATCCGCTGACCGCAGAAGAGCGTCCGTTAGCTGTTTTGCAGGCTAATCAACCGGGTGTATTAGATCCGATCATCGGGCAGCTTGTTCAAGGACTTTCGACGCCACGGGATCGATTTTTGAAGCTTTGGCGTTTTCTACCGGACGAGCTGACAAAAGTGCACGTCGATTGGTTGTGGATGCCTGCGGATACGCGTCTTCCTGATCATTCGATTTGGCAACATTTGGATACCACTGCGGGACTGTGCGCTGCGTTATCCGACGGAATGGGAGGAGCATTTTTAGCGTGGTCTATTGGTCCGGTGCAGCGATTTATCGCGGCTGCGCGCACGCTTCGCGACCTTTGGACGGGCAGCATGCTGCTGTCATGGCTGACGTTTCGAGCGATGCTGCCGATTATCGAAAAACTTGGACCGACCGCACTCGTTTTTCCTACTTTGCGTGGCATGCCCCTGATGGATCTTTGGTTACGTAAACAACTAGGTGACAACCATGTCGAACTACCGTCGGTTTCGGCGCGCATCAGTCCGTGCCTTCCCAACCGCTTTCTGGCGATGATCCCTTGGGGTACCGATGGACAGACGGCGCAGCACTTTGCGCGCCAGACGCGTACTGAGGCTCAAGAAGCCTGGCGTCAACTGGCAGAATCGGTGCACCGGTCGCTCGCCCCCGATTTCAACCACCTCATGCAGCAATGCGGTTGTACGGATCACCATTGGGATAGGTGGTGGCAGTGGCAAATCGATGACTTTTTTGACATACGAGTCGCCGTGCTTCCGTGGCGAGACACATCCGACGACGTATTGGCCCGATGGCTGTCCAGAGCAGCGGATTTTCCTACAGCGTTTTCTGACCTACAGAGTATTCGCGACTTGCAGGGGCGGATACCAGCAGCGCACCGAGTTCCTGGAGCGATCGCTCAAAATGCCGTAGGGCAATGGCAATTACGCGTTAAGCTCACGATGTTGTCACTCGGCGCGCAAAAGCACATTCGCTACTACCCCAAAGGAGCACCACCGGATGCAAAGGAAATGGTTCCGGCCAAATGCACGCTTTTAGGATCGCTCGAACAGATGGGGCCAGCCGAGCTCAATGTTTCCGCAGCGTTTTGGCGAAGCGTCAGTCAAAGGCAATTCTTGGGTGGTATCCGTGTGCGCAAACGCGAGCGGCTGTCAGCGGTAGCCTTAGTACGGCGCTTTGCTCCCGCTTGTCGATTAGGAGAAGAACTTGAAATAACTGTGCCTAATGACCTGCGATTTTTTGATACGGCAACCGTTGCGGCTCATTGCTGGTTGGAGCGAGCACGGCAACGTCGCTACCAACAACTGGAACCATCCCACTGGTTACAAAGCGATCCTCCCTGGAGTGGTCAGTGGCTGTATTGGACTCGTCAAGAACAAGAGGAAGAGGATACATGCCCGGACGACCTCTGGCAAGAAATACAAAGCGCACGCAAAGACAAAGCTTTAGGGTGGCCTCCGGCCTACTATGGCGTTTTGGCGATGGATGGCGATTCGATGGGCAAATGGTTGGCCGGCCAATTATCGCCTCGGCTCGAACAGTTGATTCATCCGACGCTCGTCGACTATTTCCGTTCGTTACCCGACACTGCGGAGGCTTTACACCAGCGACGCCCGGTAACGCCAGCCCTACATGCAGCAATTAGTGGCGCCCTTGCCCAGTTTTCTCTCAAGGAAGTCCCTCGTATCGTCAAAGAGCACGGGGGAATGCTGGTGTATGCCGGAGGAGACGATCTTCTGGCGTTGCTGCCGGTGGAAACAGCGCTTCGGTGTGCGTGGCAACTCCAAGAGGCATTTCGCCAATCATGGTACAGCTCCGGACACATAGGAATGGGTGAGCGGGCGACCATGAGCGCCGGACTGGCTGTCGTTCACTACAAAGAGGACTTGCAGTTTGCATTGGAAACAGCGCGGCAAGCCGAAAGGATCGCGAAAAATCAGGGACGAAACCGCTTGGTTGTCACGATTTGCCGAAGGTCCGGTGAGCACGGCAGTGTTGTGTGCCCATGGCCGCTGGTTGCCGATGTGGAAAAGTTGGTCACTGCTTTTCGCCAGGGAGCCTCGGATCGGTGGACACATCGGCTGAGTCATTTTTTCCAGCAAATTTATGGTTCTTCTACGTCAGGTCCGCCGTTACCTGATGGAGCACTATCCAATCTTGTGCGTCAGCAGCTTGGCCGCGCGGAGTCAGTCACACAGCAATTACTTGCTCGGCACCTGGATGGCGGCCAAGACTGCGCTCAAGCGGTGATCACTTTCGGGAAAAAGTACCTTAGTCATCAAGCTGGCAGTACGTGGATTGATGTAATCCGATTGGCCCAAGCTGCCTCCTTTTTCGCGCGCGGGAATGAACGATGACCGAGGAAAGCGTTCGTTTGGCCTGCGTATTAGAGCCCTTGGACGTGTTGTTTTTCCGCGATGGCAGACCCTTTGGGCAAGCCGATCGTGCGCAGGGGCACCCCTTCCCTATGCCTCAGACGTTTGCCGGTGCCGTAACCACGGCACTTTTAGAGACTTTGGCGTTAAAAAACGTAACCGCGGCGCAGATCTTGCGGAGCAACGATAAGTCGGTAGACACCCTAGGAATTCTGGCCCAATTACAGCTGCTTCAGCTTCGGTTTCGAGGTCTCTGGCCAGCGCGCCGTCACGCGAGTGACTCCAATAACCTGCAACTGTTGTTACCAACACCGACATTCTTACATCGTGCAGCAAAACAGGACACGGACGAACCTACCCTACACCCGCTCCAGCCTTGTACGATTCCCCTGCCGGGTTGGGAGCAATCGCCGCGCTGGCCTCCAGTCCTATTGCAACCCTTGCGCGCCGATGTCGATGCAGCCACGGAACCGGCCGGAGGCTGGTTGTCTCTGGAAGGCTGGAAACAGTTGATTCAGGGTACCGTCCCAGACGGCTCTCATTGGGTAAGAGACTCCGACATCGTTCGCTGGGATTACCGAACCGGTGTCGGAATCGAACCGGGTACTTATGCGGCCAGTGAAGGAATGATTTATGCAGTCCGTTTCCTAGCCTTGGGAAATCCCGTTTCATCGGAGAATGACATCGTGTTTTACGGAGAAGTGGAGGCACCGAGCGTCCTAGTGGATGCCTTGCAGAGTATCGCTAGTTTGGCGTTGGGAGGTGAAGCTAGGCGCGTGCGGGTCTCTTGGCGAGAAGCCATTCAATGGCCGCAAGCGAACCCTCCTCGCAATGGGCAAGTGCCATTCGTGGCTTTGATAACGCCGGGCATCTTTCAAGAAGGCTGGGTACCACAAGTTCTTAAAGACAAGGTAATGGCTGCTGCCGTGGCTGAACCGCTCGCCGTTAGCGGTTGGGATCTGGCTCGTGCTGGTCCCAAACCCTTACGCTGGGCTGCGCCTGCTGGCAGCACGTTGTTTCTTAAAACGCCGCTGGATCCATCGATTCGTTCATTGGCCGATGATGATGAGGACCAACGCATAGGGTGGGGGTGTTATCTCCAAGGAGTTTGTCCATGAGTCAAGCTCAGGTGAGTGCCGGTACTACTCATGCCTTGCTGTTTCTTCATGCCCAAACATCGCTGCATCCTGGCGCTGGAACGGCCATCGGCACAGTCGATCTGCCGGTACAACGCGAACGACACAGTGGTTGGCCCACCATTCCCGGTTCCAGTATCAAGGGTGTGCTGCGTGACACGCTGCGTAGAAGCAACGGAGATCCCGACGATGTGTTCGCGTTATTCGGACCGGATTCGAGCCAAGCCGAAAAGTACGCGGGTGCATTGAGTTTCACCGACGCTCGCTTGTTGGCCTTTCCGGTTCGATCTCTCAAAGGGGTCTTCGCGTGGATCTCGTGTCCTGCTGCGCTTCGTCGCCTACAACAAGATGCTCAACTTGCTCAGATTTCAAATGTGCCCGCGACGATCGATTCGGTCCCTGCTGATCAGTGCCTTATCCCAGAAAATGCTGTCACGTGGCTTCCCGAAAACGCCGTGGTATTAGAGGACCAAGATTTCCGAGTCGCGGGTAAAGCTGACCCATGGAGCCATTGGATTGCCGACAACGGCGTAAGCGATGACGCTTCTAAAGGTCACTATGCCAGAAGACTTGTCATACTTCATGATGACGATTTTACGTATTTTGTGCGACATGCTACGGAAATCGTAGCAAGAATTGGTTTGGATTATGAGAAAAAGACAGTCCGGCAGGGTGCTTTGTTCTATCAAGAATTCATACCAGCGGAAGCACTTTTCTATAGTGTGGCTATTGCGGCAATGAGCCGTAATCCCTCCAAGATGTATCAAGCAAATGAAGTGTTGAGCCGATTACGTGATAATTTGCCTCGAGTGATTCAGATCGGCGGTGACGAGACTATCGGAAAAGGGCTGTGTACGTTGCGGCTGATTACCGGTTGACTCAGTTAATCAAAAAAAGAAGATCGTGTCACAATAAGGAGCAGGCGATGGCTACTAACACGCGTCAGACACTGCAGCAACGTAGAGCTGCTCACGCATGGCAAGCCGTCGAGCAACTGGCGGAGGGGTCAGCAGAAGCCCAAAACGAGGTGGCTCGGGAAGCGAGGCGCTTGCCGGCACGTATCATCGCATGCGGCCTCGGTCCAGCCTTGGCGTTCCTTTATGCCAAAGCAGCGGATCGCAAGCCTCACCTCGGGACACTGCTCAATACACTGTCCGATTGGGTATTGCAGAAGCGCCCCATTTCCGGAAAGGCAAGTACATTGTTGGAAAGCATCATCCACGGCGACTCGACCTTCCTTCGGCGCGCCACGGATGAGACCCTAGCGTATCTGGAATGGTTGAATCGGTTTCTCGAGGGCAAAGGGTTACCCAAAGGCGATTGAGCGGTTAAAGGTTCTGCTATGCCGCCCATGAACGTCAATTCTTTGATCGTCCCCGTACCTAAGCCGGTGCGTCAGCTTTTTGACCGTCATAAAACAGAGCATCCCGGCTTGTTGTTGGATCGCTATGTCGCCTGCTATCGGCCTCAACCTGTGAGTTGGTCAAGCGACGTACAAAAGCCCACCATCGAACAAGTCGTCCAAGGACATCGGCTGGCTCAGAGCGTTTTGGACTATGCCGCGCTTTTTGCTCGCTGGCAAGGCGTTCTCGGTGAGTGTCAAGCGAAGTGTTTCCGCGCCAAGACTGCAGGGCCGTTCACGCTGCATTTGGCGCGGGCCGGCGCTTTGGAAAATGCCGGCATTTCGCTGCACCCGATCTACGGATTTCCTTATATCCCCGGATCAGGCCTGAAGGGTATTGCACGCGCGTACGCAGAAACCGTCTGGTTACCTGGGGTATGTAACGCAGGTTCCAAAGGGCAACCTGAAATCTCGCCACAAGACGCATGGAAAAAGATCGAACGTGTCTTTGGTTATACTCCCCAGTCGACGCACGATAAATCTTGGTTGTCATCCGGAATTCAATCCGAAACCGACTCGGCCGCCGGTTCCGTAGTTTTTTTCGAAGCTTGGCCCACACAATGGCCCACCTTGATCCAAGATATCCTGAACAATCATCACGCAGAATATTACCAAACCGAAGGTAAGACCCCTCCTGGAGATTTCGAAGATCCGATCCCCGTATATTTCTTGGCCATCGACAGAAACGTCGAATTTCTCTTCGCGGTCGGTCCTCGTACCCGGCAATCCGAGAATAATGCCGAGGACATTGAGTTAGCCGTGATGTGGCTCTTAGGAGGCCTGCAGTACCTAGGGGCAGGATCTAAGACTTCGAGTGGTTACGGGCGTTTCGTGCCGACCGGAGAGGTTCACGTTCTGGCGGGTGACCTTCGGGAAAAGGCGCAACACCCCTGGCGTGTGGCATGTTCCAAGGGCCAGCGAGCGGAAAAGGTGTGTACCCTTCGACTTGTGATGCCGGCTTTCCTAGCAGGGGCTGAGCAAGGCGTCGGGGATTGCCAATTTCGCGAAGCTACGCTCCGAGGGCTTCTCCGATGGTGGTGGCGCACGATGTACGTTGGCTACCTTGATTCCAAGCGGCTTTACGCTCTGGAAAGCCTCCTTTGGGGCAATACGAATGCAGCGGGAGCACTCGAACTGCGTTTAGTACCTAACCCGACGTGCCCCGGGCGCGTCATCCCCGCTCCTTTTCGCGAACAGCCAAATCAAGGAAGGTTAGTCCTTAACCGAAATTTCGTTCAGCTTTACCGCTTGCGCTCTCAGCAGAACGATCTACCCTTGCTATATTTTCTCTACGGCATGGACGAATTCGTGACATCTGGCAACCTAAGAGTTCGCCGGCGTCGCTATTGTTTATGGCCACCAGCCCAATGGACGCTTGCCCTGACAGCTAAGCCGATACCAGATAAGGAAACGGTTCTCAGCGCCGATCAAGTTCTTGAACAAGGGTTAGCCGCACTTTGGCTTTTGTGTTACCTCGGGGGCGTTGGGTCCAAGTGTCGCAAGGGCTGGGGCAGCCTTGCTCTACCGCCAGAGTTAAAAGACTGGAACCTTGAGAAAATCTCCACGCTTGCCTTGAAAACTCTGCGCGAACTGAAGCTTGGCGATTCCTTTAATCCCAACTTAGTTCAGTCTCCCAGCCTAGGAGCGATGCGGCGCTTAAGGTGGAATTCAAACAGCCCGAATTCCGGGGGTCTCATAGAGGTAACGGTTCCTACTAACAATCCGCTCTTTGTACTAAACGAATTATCGTCCCTCGGGCGAAGTTTCGCTCAGTCTAGCTCTTCTGACCATGGTAAACATTGCCAGAATAAAGGTGTTTTAGGATTGCCGCGTAAAATCCATGGACCGCTCCCACGACCGCTCCCACGGCAGGATCCGGCTAAACATCGACCGCCGCAAGCAATATGTGGCCGTCGATGTGCGCGCTTGGCGGCTCCCGTGTTCTATCATCTTGACTTGAGCGACAACGGTCATGTTATTATCCGTGTGGTCGCTTTTCCAATTCCCGATCCATTCGACATCGGCACGAGTGAACGAATCCTAAAGCAATTGCTTTTATATCTGCACAATGGGTTGTCCCCCAGTAGCTCATCATGGTCTTCGGGAAACCTGCAAACATCGTGGTTTAACGTGCAAACGCATGTTGGGGTGAGTGCTGGCACTTCAGATCAAGTCAGGACGCAACAAGCGAAACCGGGGCTACCCAATATAAGGCCTAACGATGAGGTCGAAGTCGAATTGTTGGAAAGGACTAGTGCCAGGGGCACGCGTTATGCTCGCATAATGGGAACGAACTGGGAGGGCCCGATCACGAATACCAATCAATTACCACCCGATCTCGGTCCCGGAAGCCGGCTCCGAGTCATTGTACAATCGATCTCAACGAATCAAATCTCGTTTCGGTGGGCCCCCCCGACTCAAGCGGATCGAACGAGCCGGCAGCGACGCTAATTACGTTAGACGTGGTACGGTAACCAGCACGATCGCGTTGGAAGGTCGCATCGCAGGGTGGTTATGATCCCAGGCGAGTTTCTTCCCAAGCCCCGTACATATTGCGACAAGAGATCTCTTGGTGCGCGCTTCAAGCGTTGTGCCGGCGAATTCGGCAGATTGTGATCTGCAGCATGGAGGACATGCCCGCTCCGTTGCCAAAACGGTCAGAAAGATCTTTCTCAATGGGACACCTAGGGTAGGGGCACATAGCAACGTGTCCCTATTTTCGCCCGCTGTTGCCTTTGGTCGGCACGCTATACCCGCCTGCGGCGCAGCACGCGATTCTGTACGGAGGCCGTGTATAACGCCAGGGCTTTTCAACCCACGTCAATGAGACAGACGTATTTGCAAGGGCGCGGAGCGGCTCGCTTGCCGTGGCGGCTTCATAACGTAGTAGCTTGATCTGGCCTCTTCTCACGAATCCATGAGGGGAGCTTGCACCACATCACCCCAAGCGATGCTGAAAAGGCAGCTCCCGATAAGCTTGCCGCGTGAGGAATAACTTCCACGTAAAATGTAGGATCAATATGCACAAGAGCCGAGCCGTCATGAACCGCCTGCGCCGGACAGCGGTTCCAACCCCAAAGCCACAGCATGCGGGCGTAGTGCTTGAATGAGAAAGTTGATGTGTTCCTCTAGGGGCACACCGAGATCTTCGGCACCACGGTAGATGTCCTCTCGGCTCACATTAGCCGCGAAGCTCTTTTGTTTGAGTTTCTTAATGACGCTCCGCGCTTCGAGGTCCTCCAGACGCTGCGGGCGTACTAACGCTACGGCCATAATAAAGCCAGCCAGCTCATCGCAGGCGTATAGCGCTTTGTCCATCAGCGATCGGCGAGGGCAGTCCGGCAAATAGTCAGCGTGGCTTTTGATCGCGTAAATGACGTCCGGCGGATAACCTCGTTCTTCTAGAATCCGCGCTCCTTGCAGTGGATGATCCGGAGCCTGCGGCCAACGTTCGTAGTCAAAATCATGCAGCAGGCCCACAATTCCCCACTTTTCCACGTCCTCTCCGAATCTCTCAGCATACGCTCGCATCGCCGCCTCGACAGCCAACATATGGCGGCGAAGACTCTCACCCTGAGTAAACTCACACACCAATTGCCAAGCCTCTTCTCTTCGCATAGTTAATCCAGTACCCAGGCCGAGAGATTGCCGTGCGTGACCTCCAAACCCCATGCCGCGCGAAAAGCCGCATTATGTTTCCAGCAAATTCTTCTTTGGGATATCAGGTTTTTCCTTAGTTTCTTGTTTTTCTCGGAACGGCTTGCCTTGGCGGTAGGTTTCTAACTCTTTCTTGAGTTGCTCTTTTTGTTCATCATTTTCGCCTAATTCAACAGCTTTCATGGACCACTGGATAGCTGATTGGAAGTCGCCCAATTCGGCATAGGCAGAAGCTAGCGTGCTCAGGATATGCGCTTCTTTATAGTCAGTCAGCTCACAGGCCTTTCTTGCCAATTCCAGAGCTCGCCTTCCGTTGCGCACGGAGTCTTCGGGCGAGGTCGCCAGCACCCACGCCAAGTTGTTGAGCAAATGGCTATCATCCGATTTCAATGCCAAGGCTCGATTGTAATCTTGAATGGCTTCGGCATGTTTGCCGATGCTCAAGAGAGCATCACCTCGAGCCCGCAAGGCACGCCAGTTCTGATCATCGTTCTCGATGATTTCCGTAAGGATTTTAATGGCTTTGCGCGGTCGATCATCCGCCATGCAGTAGTAAGCCAATTGCAATTTGTATTCGGCGTTGTTCGGGTCGTGCTGGATCAATAGCTCCATATCCTGAATCGCCTCGACATATTTCTTTTGATAGGCGTTAATTTCGGCCCGCATGCGTATTGCCACTACCAAGCCAGGTTGAATGCGCAACACAGACTCCACATCGGTTAGAGCGGCTTTGGGGTTATCCTTTACCAAATAAAGCTGCGCTCGGAGCAGTAGCGCCCGGATGTCGCGTGGATTGCGTTTGACGGCTTCCTCCACGTCACGCAAGGCCGAATCATAGTCATCCTTAGCCATGAAGATACTGGCGCGGACAAGTAACGCTTGCGTTGACTCCTTGTCCAGTTCCACAGCTCGATTGGCTAGCTCTAGGGCATCATCCAGCTTACCTTCCTGCTGTAACAAGAGTTCAATTAGCGCCAAGAGATTGGGCAACTGATCCGGATCATCGCGCACCAAATCACGGAAGACCGCTTCTGCCTCGTCGCGGCGGCCCTGGGCACTAAGCAGTTGCCCATAAAGGCGGCGAATCTGCACGTTGCGTGGGTCCGACTCCGCAGCCAACTTTAGGTCTTCCCGCTGCTTGTCGGGATCCTCCTGGAAGCGAGCGCGTAACGCGTAGGCTTCGGCTTGAGCCGAAGGGTCCTCTTGTGCCAATTGAATCAATTGGTTGGCACACTCCAAACCGCGTTCTCGGTCACCTCCCGGTAACAGACACAATTCGGCGATCATTCGGTAACCTTCGGCCAAGTCCGGTACGTAGCGCACTGCCTTTTCCAAATCCTCCAACGCCCGATCCCGCAGTGTTTGCCACGATGGGCCAAAGAAACGCGACCTTCCCAGGCGCGACACTTGGCGCTGTGCTTTCTGCAAAAGGCAAGAGGCCACAAGTTGCCGGGCCAATTGAGCATCTTCTTCACCAAGCCCCTCGGCCAATGCCGCTTCGGCCAACTCGACGGCCTGCTCTAATTGCCGCTCCGTGCGCGCTTGTACGTGCAATTGCATCGCCTGCTGCAGCTTTTCCCACGCAGTGGCCGAAGCAGGCATCTGCGCCAAGAGCGTGTCCCTTGCAGCGTCAAACCCTGCCAACATGACCACGAAAGTGAGCAAGACGCAAATGAGCGGCATACTACGGCTTTGGCACATGGATTTCGGTACGATAGGATGGATTCGCATGGCAGCACCTTAACCATTGGGAATGGGGAATATTTCCTTCTGCCTAATTATTATGCCGCAGTTCAAATCTTCAGGCTATCCGAGTTATGCGAATCACGAGCGTTCATAACCCGCGTTTACGAGCCGCTGCGCGACTTCGCGAACGTCCCGAACGGCGCCGTACCGGCCGCACCCTGGTAGATGGGTTACGCGAAATCAGCCGGGCATTGGAGCGTCCTGGCTGTGTGGAAGAACTTTTTTGGCTCCCGGAATTGTGCCAAGACACCGTGCCCCAAAATCTGTTGAGGATCGCCGCTGAGCAAAGGATACGGTGTTATGAAGTGTCCTTTGCAGCGTTCGCTCGGGTTGCCTATGGCGAGCGCTCTGAAGGAATGGTCGCCGTGGTGCGTATTCCGCGCACGACCCTTGACACTCTGGCTAGCTCGCCACGCCAACTGGTCGTCGTGCTCGAACAGGTCGAAAAACCAGGCAACATTGGTGCTGTGGCGCGAACGCTGGACGCTACGGCTGGCGCACTGATTTTGGCAGATAGTAGAACGGAAGGCTTCAACCCTAACGCCATTCGTGCCAGCCTCGGCACGCTATTTCATATTCCCATAGCCGAATGCAGTGCCCCCCAAGCTCGACAGTGGCTCGAACAACATGACTACCGCCTCGTGGTCGCCGACGTCCAGGCTCCATGCCTGTATTGGGAGGCAGACCTGCGTGGGCCAACCGCCTTGATTCTCGGAAGCGAAGCCGCCGGGGTGAGCGCTCTTTGGCAAGGTGAGCACATTTTACGCGTTCGTTTACCGATGCACGGTAAAGCCGATAGTTTAAATGTATCGGTGGCAGCAGCGGTGTTGGCGTTCGAGTGGTGTCGGCAACAAGCTAACAGTCGACAATCGTAGGTCCAGCGCCATGCGTCCCATTGAAGCAGCGGTAAACTAGAGGTCAAGTAGGACTAGGCTTGGCACCAACCGGTCTTTCGCAGTGTCAATCGAGCAAAATAACTTACGTTTTCGTCAGGATCGTGATAACCGCTGCTCACGCTAGACTGCGAGACCAACACTTGCTCGCACAGCAACCGTCTCGTGGGCCAATCGCTCATCGGGTTATGGGCCCACTTGTCTTATCTTAAAGGCAGTTCGAATTCCCGCAGCACTTCTCAGAAGGCCGTTTTTGATGGGTGGCACTTGCCTTACCCCCCAAGCCAAAACGACTAGTCAGCAGTACTTATTCTCTAGCCAGGCGAGAACACAACGACGCTGGTGAGCAATCCGTGTCATTTTATGTTCAGCATTCTTCCGCTGTAACGCCTTTACTTTGCATAATTCTCCCTGTTGCAACCCGTATAGACCGCTCGAATCGAGCTTAGGTAGCACGCCCCGGTCGGTTTGCTCGACAAGTTGTTCGCGTAGTTTTTGCGTGGTGATCGGCCAGCCGCGGATCGATCTTTGCCAGGTAATAACACTCCGCCTCGCGCATCCGGCGTTGCTTGGCTCGTGATTCGTCCTCATAACCTACTAGGTGCAGGCAGCCATGAATCACGTACAAGAGAAGTTCCTCTTCCGGCCGCCAGCCGATCCGTGCGGCTTCCTCGGCGGCGACATCCCAACAAGCGACCACCTCCCCTTCGATCCACTCAGGACGGCTTGCGTCGTCCAGGCGAAAACTTAATACATCCGTGGGACTATTCTGTTGCAGAAAGCGCCGATGCAATTCGCGCATTTGCTGCTGGTCTACGACAGCCAAGCTCAACTCCCCGTGCCGTATCTCGGCATCCGTCAGGATCACGCGCGCCGTACGTTTCAGGGTTTCTCGGTCGATCCGATAACGCCGTGGGCAGAATAGGTCGATTTGCAGCATCGTCTGGGAACTTGATTCTTAGATAGCCACACGATTCACACGGTCTGTTGCTGGGGATACTTCACACGACCGTGATAAAACGCTGTGATCGATTTTACGAGACTCTCTTCGATCAATCGCAACTCCCGTAGCGTCAGTCCACATTCATCGAACTGGCCATCGAGCAGCTTGTTTAAGGCAATTTCATGAATCAAGTGCCCGATGCGCGAAGGGATTGGATCGACCAACGTACGGCAGGCGCTTTCCGCAGCATCTGCCAACATCATCACCGCCGCTTCTTTCGTCTGCGGTTTTGGTCCAGGATATCGGAAGGATTCTTCCCCGAGTTCCGCTCGGTCTGAATCGTGCGCGTAACGACGTAATGCCTGGTCATAAAAATAGGCGACGAGGGTAGTGCCATGATGCTGTTCGATGAAGTCGATGATTGATTGAGGTAGTCGATGCCGTCGTGCCAGTTCGACTCCATCCTTTACATGCGAGATGATCACCAGCGTGCTCATGGCGGGCATCAGGCCGCCATGGGGATTGGGAGCCGATCCTTGGTTTTCGACAAAGTATTCCGGCTTGAGCATCTTTCCGATGTCGTGAAAATAAGCACCGACGCGAACCAACAAACCGTTAGCACCGATGGCTTCGGCCGCGGCCTCGGCATAGGCGGCCACATTGATCGAATGATTGTAAGTACCAGGCGCACGACGAGCCAGTTCTTGGAGCAATGGGTGCGACGGATCGCCTAATTCCAACAGACTCAAGTCCGTCTGAACATCGAACCATTTTTCCACAAACGGCAGCAACCCATAAACAAGCAATGACGCCAGTAACGCGGTAAACCCATACCAAGTGGCGCCGGCTAACAGCAAACCTGTCAGCGTAGCAGTCGAGTCCTCGGGCAACCATCGATCCAAAACAGACAAGGGCCGAACGGAGGCAAAAGGTTGACCGAACAAGGTACCCAAACCTAGGGTCGTAGCAGAGAGCATCGCACCGGAGAGCAAACCGACCATTAACAAATCGGTGCGGTGTCGAATACGGTTCAGTAACAGTGCCGGAGCAGCAGCCGAGGCTACTAACAGAACGAATTCTGGCAGTTGGAATCCCGTGGTTACCACAACCATAAGTGCGACTGTCGCGCCCAGTAAAAGCGCCAGTTCGCGTTGATAAGCGATCGTAATTACTAGTGCTAGTACCGCTACCGGAACAGTCTCTGCCCGCCAATCATCACGCGCAGCTACGATGGCAAGAAACGTGGCAGCTACGACCAGAACCAACAATTGGGCCAGACGGCGCGAGTCGTGCAATAGGATCGGCTTATGGAAATAGCAGTAAGTACCACACACGGTACCGAGAGCTACATACATGCCAAACACAGCCAAGGTTCGTCCAAGAATCGACCAAAAACTGAGTTGTTCCAAAATCACCTGATATTCGCGGCGTAGGAGTGCAAGTTCCGGCTCTTGCACAGGACGCCCCGCCGGTACCAAACGAGTCCCGACCGAATACGAGACCTCCACGGGAGGCACTGCCTGTTCTGCGGCGCGCCGCGCTTGCTCCGAAAGAGTTTCATCCAACGTCAATGTTTCCGGCAACTTGCGCACCCGAATCCAGTGTTCTGTGAGCCTCGCCAACAACTCGGCTTGCGGTGGCGAGAAGCCAACCCCTCGGAAGCCTTCCACCAAATCGGTATTCAAACCTCGTAATACTTCAGCAATCCGAACCTCGCGTACCTCGACCCGATGGCGACTCTGAGGATTACCCACCGGATAGCCCCACAGAGTCATTTGACTTCCGTCCTCCATTCGATGGGCAAGACTTTCGAGCAAACCGTTCCGTTCCACATTCGCAAAACCCAGTTGCAGGCCTCGTTCAAATCGCGCAAGTTCCATATCGTCAGCGAGTGCCGCGCGAAGCTCAGCGTACCACCGAACCACTTCGTCCGACGGCATCTCTGGGGATACGAAGTCACGCCATAGCTCCGGTGGCAGTTGGCCGTCAGGCGATTGCGAGAAGTTCGAACAGACGGTTCTTTAGTGCCTTACGCAAGTCGATCAGCGGTTGCGGATCGTGACGATAGATACAAACCGTTTCGGCTCGTGCTTGTCTCCTCTTGGCTTCGGTCGCCACGTCGTCACGTATCCGGAAGGCTACCCGCGCCGTAATATCGCGTTCCGGGATGCAGCCTCGGCGATACGGAAAACCCGGCGCCCAGGCACCGGTAATTACCAGAAGCATCGCCGAAGCCGCCACAGTAAAGCCAATGTTGCGAAGCGCAATCGGATCGCCAAGCCACGCCAACCAAACAGCGGACTGTCCGCGAATGACAACGCGACGTTTGACGCGCCCGGCACGCGATCGACTGGAACTACCTGAAGCCATAGTTACAAACGACGAGCTTTCCCCGTAGCCTCGGCTCCCTGATCGTAAGCCTGTACAATCTGCTGCACAAGACGATGACGCACAATGTCCCCACGATCCAAATACACTTGACAAATTCCATCGATGTTGCGCAGTCGATGCAAAGCATCCACCAGCCCACTTTTCAAGCCTTCGCGCAGATCGATCTGCGTAATATCCCCGCAGACGACTATTTTGGAATCGTTGCCCATACGGGTTAAGAACATCTTCATTTGCGCGACCGTTGCATTCTGGCCTTCATCCAAAATAATAAACGCCTCGTTGAGTGTCCGACCTCGCATGTAAGCCAGCGGAATTACCTCGATCACATCCTGCTCCATTAAGCGCTTCATCAGGTCATAATCGATCATGTCGCGCAGGGCATCCAGCAACGGCCGCAAATACGGGCCGATCTTGGCATACAGATCGCCGGGTAAAAACCCTAAGCTTTCTCCTGCCTCGACCGCCGGGCGCACCAAGACAATTTTCCGCACAAGGCGATGTTTCAAGGCTTCGACGGCCAGCGCCACGGCTAAATACGTCTTGCCCGTACCAGCCGGCCCTACGACAAACGTCAACGGATGCTGCCGTACTGCTTCCACATATCGAGCTTGACCAATAGAGCGCGCAACGATCTGACGTTCGGTTTGAAATACGTCGATGGGTGCGGTGCGGACCGCTGGCTCTTTGCCCAGCAAACGATCGACTACTAGCCGCACATCGTCCAGCGTTAAACTACCACGGCGCGCCAACTGGGTTTGCATCTGCTCTAGCGCCTCGGTAGCCTGCTGCACACCAACTGGCTCTCCGGCTACCCGGATCTGGCCGTCCCGATGCGTAATTCGTACCCGAAAAGCCTCTCGTAACAACCGAAGATGCTGATCTCGGGCCCCAAACAGCGGCAACAACCACTGGGGGTCAACCAGCGCCACTGTGGCTTGAACCATCTACCCTGCGCCGCAACTACCGCGACGCCCTACAACCCTAGTACCGTCCGCCTGTCTCCCATCGAGACACGCAACCCACGGACAGGCCCTTTTTGCGCCCCACCACGCTAGGGCGCAGCAGATCCTTCGGCAAATATCGCGTTATCCAACCATAGTCCGGACTACCCCCACGAGCAAGGTCGGCTTCGTACGATTGCACTCTGATAGTAGTAATACGTGTCCACCAAAGGAAGCATTCCACGGTTTTCCAGTGATCTCCACTGGTTCGCCCCGCATTTTCATTCTATTGGAACTAGCCCGCATAAGCGATCCTATCGGACTTGCCCCTGTTTACGAAAGCTCTTGGCTAAGCGCCAGAACCATAGCAAACCATCGACACCCCCGCAAGTTTCTGCCATTCTGAAGCCTAATGCGACTGTCGCCACAAGCAAGCCCTGTTAGAATTTGGCGACTTGCCAAGCGGAAAGGTCTAAGGGTCTTGATGAGATTACCTCCCTTGAAACGCTTATGTTAGACGGATCCCTGCGAGGTCTATCGGAAATGGACGCGCCAAGTCGTTGAATCCGTCTGTGTTGTTTAGCCCGTCGAGCCATCTGGGGCTCGACACGTCACCCGTCAGTAATTTGTTGGGGAACAGCAGGGGTGGCAAGGTGTAACAGAAGTTGCTTTGGGCAACGGGTTAGGTACGGCGAGTAACCCTCGTCGGTAGGCGAGGTTTTCGGGTAGCCTTCTGCCAGAAGAAGGTTCCCGAAGCGTACTGATTGCGAGGCTTGACGCAGACTCTCCGGCTTGCCTCGAAGGCCGTTAGCTCAAGTCGACTATCTGTGGAAGCCCGTCGACACCATTGTTGCGGGGACCGGTGAGGGATTCGCGATCCATCGACCACTTCAGGCGCCACCACGTATTTGCCAACAGCGAAGAGCTGGCCGAGGCGTCGACGAGTGCATCATGCGTCAGTCGACCCATTCCCAACTCCAAAACGCGTAGTTGACCGCTGCCGTCCACAGAAGTGAGTCCAACAAGTCGAGTGCTCCACCGAGTCCCGGCAGCCAGCGACCCGAATCTTTTTGTCGGACCTCTCGTTTGATCAGCGACTCGGCAAGATCCCCGGCCGCCGCCACGACTGCTAACGCCAACGCTAGTGCGAGCCAACCGAGCCCGTTGGACCAATGGACGGCTCTTCTATGGTCCGGAACAAGCCATGGGCGAACCGCACACACCATAAGGATCGCCGCGAACAGGGCAAAGCCGACACCTCCTAAAGCCCCTTCGACTGTTTTCTGCGGACTGAGGTACGGGGCCAGTTTTCGTTTGCCGAAAAGACTGCCCACCAGGTAGGCACCGCTATCAGACAGTTTGACAGTAAAAACCAGTGTAACCAGGGCCAACATCCCTCGGTCGTTCGGCCCCAGCCATCGTGTCGCCACGAGAAAGGCTAACGGCAAACTCAAGTACAGCACAGCCCAGGCCGTGCCAGCCAAGCGTAGTACCGCTCCGCTTTCCGGATACCGAAACGACCTCATTTCGCTGCAGGAGACGAATACCAAAGCGGCGAATTGACCACCCAACGTCCACGCGAAGATCGATCCGGAATGCAACGCGTGTTGGTGACGATGGACCAGCGGCGCATAGACAGCGACAGCCAACGCGAGGATCGGGCAAAGCGTCGCTATGAGCCATAAGGTAGCCGAGGGATTGCCCAGTACAGGGCGACACAGACGGTGCAATTCCCACGAAGCGACCAGCGTCAGGGCAGCTCCCAGGGGATACAAAAATACCCCGCGGGCGACATCTGCTACTTGGTAATCCAGCACAGCCAGTGCCAACGCAGGGACTAGCAGTGCCGCTGCCCACATCAACCGCACGCTCAACACAACGGCAGCTCCTCCTCGAGCAATCCGCCAAAACGCCGTTGCCGCGCCGCGAACGCTCGAATGGCTTGATGCAAGTGCGCTTCGGTGAATTCAGGCCAGCAGATGTCGGTCACATACATCTCGGCATAACTGATCTGCCAGAGCAGAAAATTGCTGATCCGCATTTCACCAGCCGTGCGAACCACCAAGTCCGGGTCAGGCATATGAGCGGTGTAAAGCGATTGCTGAATCGTTTGCTCATCGATCTGTTCAGGGGACAGTTTGCCTTCCGCCACCGCCTGGGCGATGCGGCGGGTAGCATCCACCAACTCGGCTCGCCCACCGTAATTGATAGCCAAGCAGAGTCTCATACCCGAATTGTTTTCGCTCATTTGGATTGTCTTATCCATTTCACGTTGCGTTTCGGCGGGAATCCCATCGCGGCGCCCAATGACTTTAACCGAGATGTTTTGCTTCATGAGCGTCGCTCGTTCTTCGATCATATACTGTTGCAACAAGTGCATGAGAAAATCGACTTCTGATGGAGGCCGCCTCCAGTTTTCGCTGGATAGGCAATACAGCGTCAGTTGTTCCAAACCGAGGCGAGCTGATTCTTCGACCGTACGGCGCACGCTCGCCACACCCCGGCGATGACCCTCGATACGCGGCAACTGCTGTCGGCGAGCCCAACGACCATTGCCATCCATGATGATGGCAATATGTCGCGGGAAGCGTTCCCGAGGAATTTCGGCCAGAAGACGTTCCGTCAACGATTCACTCATCAGGTATGCCTGGTATCGGAAGCTTCACATATTGCGTGGGGAGTGTCACCGACGAAGATCGTCTGATTGCGCTCCGGGCCGACGCTGATCAGTGCGATCGGCCGTCCCACCAATTGGCTGATCCGCGCTAAGTATCGGTGAGCTTGATCCGGCAGGGCATCCAACGAGCGTACGTGGCTGATGTCACGGCACCAGCCGGGCAAGGTTTCATAGATGGGCTTAACTTGACGCAAGTCATCCGCGTGGCTCGGAAACTGCTCGATACGTTGCCCATGCAAATCATAAGCCACACAGATCTTCAGCTCGGGCAATTCGCTCAGGACATCCAGCATCATCACTGCCAATACGTCCACACCACTCAAACGTGCAGTATACCTGACGGCGACTACATCTAACCAACCACAGCGGCGCGGTCGGCCCGTGGTAGTCCCATACTCGCGACCCCGCTGGCGAATTCGTTCGCCCAATTCATTGTCCAATTCCGTAGGGAAGGGTCCCCCGCCGACGCGCGTCGAGTAAGCCTTGACGACACCGTAGGTTTTTTGAATCCAACGTGCCGGAACACCCGCGCCGGCCGCCACACCAACTCCTGAACTATTACTCCCGGTCACAAACGGAAAAGTGCCGTGATCGACATCCAGTAACGCACCTTGAGCACCTTCATACAGAATACGACGATCTTTTTCGACCGCATCCAAGAGAAAGGCGTTCGTGTCAAGCACAAAGGGTGCCAACTGTCCAGCAAAAGCTCGATACTCCTCGTAAATCTTCTCCCCATCGAGCTCGATCGGCCGTCCAGCCCAACCACTCAGCATCCGGCTCTTAATACGCGCAATTTCCACGATCCGTTCACGCAAACCGGGCCGGTACAAGTCACCCATGCGGATGGCGAATGTGCGCCCTACTTTATCGCGATAACATGGGCCTATACCGCGTAATGTAACGCCGAGTTTCTCACCGATGACTAGCGACTCGTTGACAAGCCGATCCTCCTCTATATGCCAGGGAAATACCACATGCGCTCGATCGCTAATCCACAACCGACCCCGACAGGAGATGCCCCGCTCCTCGAGTCGCTGAATTTCATCTAATAGCGTTTTGGGGTTGAGCACGACACCTGTAGCGATAACGTTCTGCACTCCTTCGTATAGAATTCCACTCGGGATGTGGTGCAACGTATAAGTGCTCTCGCCAACCCGTACCGTGTGACCCGCATTGGCGCCCCCTAGATAGCGTACTACTATCTCATGCTGGCCCGCCAAAAGGTCGACGAGCTTCCCCTTTGCTTCATCGCCCCATTGTAACCCGATAACACTTGTCCCCGGCACCGTTTCTGGCCCTTGACAACATGGTTCCTTACCCAACCACCTTGCTCCGGAATAATTGCGACCGACGCAAGGCAAACCAAACAAATAAGTGTATACCGACGCCAATCCCTTCGCCAACGCCCGGGTGCCTCATTCCTCGAAACACTCGCGTCGTGAATGTGAGTCCGTCCGGGGAGCGTTGCTCCTTCTTGCCGTTCTGGCCGTGCTCTACTATCCGCATCTACCTGGATACCTGGCAAAGCCTTTCGGACAGCCTTCTTTACAGCCCCAGTTGCCGGTTTCCCATGGGAAGCTCCTTTAACCAAAGGGGAGCTCGTTGAACCCAACAGGTAAACGGTCAATCGAAACCATTTCGCATGGCATGCAACCAGGTACGGAGCTGCGAGGTCTCGCTGCCGGCCCGAGGACCTGTAGAGCCCTTGTGGCGTGCTCGATCGTTGGCAGCCGTTGGCACACGGGGCTCCTATGTTGCCGAGGTTTCCTGTAGATTTCTGATTTTTCGGTACACGACGCCTATGGGACACGTGTGCCGCAGCCGATTCGATTCGGAACTCTGATAATGCCAACTTCTCAGATAGCAATTGGCATCTGAGTCGCTCTTCCTAGCCTGTCGGACTTTATGGCCGCTGTTACCACGAACGAATTCTTGTGGGCCGAAACACGGGTATGTTGTCAACGAAACAGATTCACCATCCGGAATGTGCTATTGCCAGAGCCAGCGAACCGCTGTAGTGGCGCGCTGGCCATTGCCTTGGCATTTTCTGGGCATGCGGTATTAAGCGCTGGCGCTAATAACGAGCTAAACACCCCGAAGTTGAGCCCTGCCGTTAGCGTACGGTTTAGCGAGTCGCCAACATTAGGACGGTCGGTTTCTTTCAGAGTACGCCAAGTTTGGCAACAGTTAAGGGCATTGCTGAAGAATCTATCCCTGTGATAGGTCGCAATGATATACTGGCCCTTCGATGGGAGCCGGGGTCGCGAAGGACGTCAACTGTCGATCCCATATGTGTTGGTAGTGGTTAGACAGCGTCAAAACTAGGCGTAGGGGAAGCGTACGGTGAAAGTTGGCATGCTACACCGACGGGCGGTTTTGGGAGCAAGTGTAAGCGCGGCTGTCGCAGTCGCCGCAGGCCAACGGTGGCGGGAATCGGCTGGAGCGGAAGACCCGAAGCACAGCTCTTCTTTGCCCGGGCGCACACCACATACGCGTTTCGCTGTGAACGTAGAGATGTGGTGGCCCGGGTTAGCTTTCTTGGAGCGCGTCAGGCGCGCGGCGGAACTGGGGTTTCCGGCAATTGAATTCTGGCCGTATGAAAATAAAGACATCCCAGCGCTGGCCGAACTCTGCAGACAACTCAATATGTCCGTTGCTCAATTCACTGCTTGGGGATTTACCCCTGGCATGAATCATCCGGACAACGAAGACCGTTTTGTAGCAAAAATCGAAGAAGCATGTCGCGTCGCGCAGCAACTTTCCTGCAACAAAATGTGTGTCGTGGCAGGCGACAATCAGCCTGGAATGACCCAACAACAAATGCACGCTCAGGTCATCAAGGCCTTGCGGCGGGCAGCCCCCATCGCCGAGCGTTACAAGGTTATGCTAATTCTCGAACCGATGAACGGTCGAGTTGATCCCCCCAACCACTCGCTTTATGGTAGCGAAGCGGCTGTGAAAATCTGCCGCGCTGTAGGCTCGCCTTATATAAAAATCAACTGGGATTTGTATCACATGCAAATCTCTGAGGGTGATCTGTGCGGCCATCTTCGGGAAGGATTCGACCAATTGGGCTACGTGCAAATAGCCGATCATCCGGGACGTCACGAACCTGGTACTGGGGAAATTCACTATAATCGCGTATTAAAGGAGCTGTACGATCTGGGCTATCGCGATTTTGTGGGACTGGAACTAAGGCCGCAGACAGACGAATTGACAGCAGCTCGGGCAGTGGCTGCTGCTGATCAATGGTAGCGAATCGATCGATACGGGTGCTACAATACTTAGATCGGTTGGGATGGGACTGGATTAGCCTATTGATGCCATAATTTTTTCAAGGCATTGCGGCGGGGCACCAGATCCGGACTTTTCGCACAAGGAAAAACTATGGGTCGGGCGCGTCGGGTCGGGCTCATACTCTTGGTGATCGTATCGCTGGGGGGAATCGCTTTGCCGATTCACGCGCAACTGTCATCTATGGCTGGTTCGGAGGATTTCGCGCGAGCACGTCAGATGGCGGAGCGTGTCGATAGCTGGTTCAGCGACCGTTGGCAAACAGCAGGTATTGCTGCGGCTAAACTAGCCGACGATGGGGAGTTTTTGCGGCGCGTCTATTTGGATCTTACCGGCAACCTACCACCGGTTTCCGTTACCCGGAAGTTCTTAGCCGACACGGATCCTGCGAAACGGTTGCGGTTAATTGACAACTTGGTTGATTCTCCGCAGTTCGCTGCGCATATGGCTACTGTGTGGCGCCGTTTTTGGTACCGCGAAGCCTCGAGCCAGATCAGGTCCGCAATGCAATTGGATTTGAACGCTGGTTGCAGCGACAATTCGCAAGCCGTGCTCGTTTCGATCAAATTGTCGCTGATTTATTGACTGCCGAAGGCGACGGTAGCCGCGGACCGGCGTTATACTATGCCTCGTTAGAGGCGAAACCGGAAAAACTAGCTGCCAGCACCGCTGCGAACTTTCTAGGGTTGCAGATCCAATGCGCCGAATGCCATGATCATCCTTTCGATCATTGGAAGCAACGAGATTTTTGGGGTTATGCAGCGTTTTTTGCCCAGTTGGATAGCTCGTTGTCCGGCGGCCCTTTGGGATTCGTAATTGCGGATCGAAACACAGGTGAGGTGGTGCTGCCAGGAACCGACGAAATCGTCCCGCCCCGGTTCCTCACCGGTCAACCCTCACCGCCCGATGGTTATGGAACGCGTCGAACTCGGCTCGCTATCTGGATGGCCTCGCGGGACAACCCGTATCTGCCACGAGCAGCCGTGAATTGGGCTTGGTTCCTGTTAATGAATCGGGGGTTGGTGCATCCGGTTGACGATCACGGGGCTCATAATCCTCCCAGCCATCCCGAAGTACTCGATGGCCTGACCGATTTCTTTATCTCCAACGGCTTTGATTGGACCTTGTTAATCCAAACGATAGCCTCGACCAAGGTGTATCAATTGTCGAGCCGCTTGGCCCCGAACGATGTGCCACCTGAGTCATTTGCCCGCCATATTCCACGCACCTTAGACGCGGAAACCTATTACGATGCACTGGTAACGGCGGCCCGGTTTGCCACTTCGCAAATGCGGTTTGCTGGGGTTAACCGGTTGATGAATCAGGAGCGAATCGAATTTGTAATGCGGCTGCAGGCCGCCAACAGTCGTGAACCAACTTATTATGAGCGCGGTGTTCCTCAAGCACTTCTTTTGATGAATGGGCCTCTTGTCACTCGAGCTACCTCAGTAGAGGAAAGCCCATTGTTACAAGCACTGGCTGCTCCCTTTTTCAGTGATGAACAACGATTGGACGTCATTTACTTAGCGACCCTGTGCCGGTTCCCTGAGCCAGAGGAAAAACAGATCTGCCTGGAATACATCCGTCAATCGAATGAACCGCTTGCGGCCCTGGGAGACGTGCTATGGGGGATACTGAACAGCGCGGAGTTTTGTCTGAATTGATCGAAAATCCCGTAGTGCGATTTTTGGATCCGCTGGATGGGTTGCATCGAGTCTGGATGGACCATGCGGATGTGGCTTTCGGATATGCAGCTAATTAGAGCGACCCTCGTCAGTCGGCAAACAAACGAGCTGTCCACTGGCAGCCGACGGATGACGTATCGGGAGATTGATCCATGATGCGGTGGAATCGGCGGCAGTTTTTACGAGGCGTGGTAGTAGGCGGATCAATTGCAAGCTCGGCGACCTGGTTCGCCCCGTTGGCACGCGCGTTACAGGAGCACCCGGGGCGTCGACGTCAGTGCGTTGTACTATGGATGGCCGGGGGCCCAAGCCACCTCGATACGTTCGACCCAAAACCTGGCCATCGTAACTCCGGCGGTTTGGCTGATCGTGCGACAAACACCCCCGGGTTACGCATTGGCGAGCTGTTACCGAGGTTAGCAAACTGGGGACATCGTTTGGTACCCGTGCGCGGATTGTCGACGCGCGAAGGAGATCATGCTCGTGCCACTTATCTTATACGGACAGGACGTCGCCCTGGAGGCCCTGTGCAGGACCCCGACGTGGCGGCTTTCCTGGGCAAAGAGTTGGCGAATGCCTCGTGGGACTTACCGCATTCTTTGAGCATTGACCCGCCGGTATTTATCAACCCTGCGGCTTTTAGCCCCGGATTCTTGGGAGCGTCGCATGCTTCGGCTGTCGTCGGTTTGCTTGGACCCGGTACCGAGTCTACCGAATCTTTCCCGCGTTTAGGATTGGACTATTTGGACGGCCCTGCGCACCAGCGGCCTTGGAGAAAAGAATGGCTTCGTCGTCTGGAAGACAATTACGTCCAAACCCGTAACACGGCAACTGCGCTGGCTCATCAAGTGGCTTATGCGCGTGCACTTGCTTTGATGGAAAGCCCGTCGGCTCGAGCCTTCGATTTGGACAGCGAGCCGCTAGCCGTACGTGAACGCTATGGTAAGACCGTTTTCGGACAAGGCTGCCTGCTGGCCCGACGCTTATTAGAACACGGGGTACCCTTTGTCGAAGTGTGCTTCGGATCCTCTGAACTTTCTTGGGACACCCACACAAATAATTTCGAGCGCGTGCGACTCATGTGTAATGCATTGGATATGGCTTGGAGCGCCCTCTTCGAAGAACTGCATCAACATGGCTTACTTGACTCAACCACCATCCTCTGGATCGGCGAATTCGGACGTACCCCAACGATCAACTCGAATGCGGGGCGCGACCACTATCCTGATGCATGGACTTGTGTCTTCGGCGGCGGCGGTATTCGTGGTGGTCAAGCGTATGGGAGAACCAGTCCTGGCGGTGATGAAGTAATCGACGGAAAAGTCAGTCAAGCCGATATTCTGGCCACCCTGTGCGCGGCTCTAGGAGTCGATCCAGCTCGTGAAAACCGCACCCCGCTCGGCCGACCAATAAAGCTTGCCGAGGGAGTTCCCATCCACGACATACTTGCGTAGGACCTCTTGGATGTGCCAAAACCGATATGGTTGGAAACAGGTTTGGTTGCTTGGACTATTAGCCGGAATTCTGTTGTCTGCTTGCCAGCCGTTCTCGGATCCCGGCGGCGGCAACCAGGCACCAAGTTCGTCTGACCAATCAATCGACAAGCAAGCAATCCCGGCGACACTTGATGACACGGCGTCTGCCCTCATCGGGCATAAAGCAGTAGAAAACCCTTCAGAAGTAGCATCCGACGGTAGTCCCACGGCCACTACTGCTACGGGTTGGGTAGCGAACGAGGAAACCAGTACGCAACTTTGTCCGATGGAACCCGACTCATGGCAGCGGTTACCTCGTGTGCGGTGGATACTACTGAATGACGCAGGACCGCTGCTCGTTGATTGGCTCGTGATCATGGATGGACACTTTTATCAAGCGATTCACGATGAGCTTTACGCAAAAGCTTGGGAGCTCGTTTCCTCGGTAGACAAGGTTTCATGGCCCGAAATAACCGTTGCATCTCTATTTGCTCTCTACGATCGGAGGGCATCCGACCTGGACGTTCCACTCGAACCACTGATGCGTCGTTTTGATGCGAACCAAGATAAGACGGTCCAAGAATCGGAGTTATTGGACTATCTGCGAACGCATCCCAACTGGGGACGAGTGTTTCAGCCGTTCTCAGAACTCCGTCCTCCCTCTGCCGACAGCCGTATAAATCTGTGGCGCCTGGCCGACGCAGACGGCAACGGAGAGTTGGACCGTAATGAATTGGCCAGGTTAACGTCAAGTGTGCTCGCTGAATGGGATATCGATGGAAATGGGCTGTTAGATGAACAGGATACTTTCGATTCTATGCCATTTCCCGTTTCGGCGGACGAACTGCTTTCCGAAATGGAAACGGACGCAATTAGTTTGGATGCAGTTGTGATAGATTGGAATCGAGTGCTTTACCGAATGGAAGATCGCTATGGATTGGGGCAACCTCTTCGGCCCAACTCATGGCACGATCAAGAACTATTTGCGGAGCTGGACGACAATCGAGATAGCACCATTGACGAACGCGAGGTAAGGGCATTGCAACAAGTAAGGCCGCATGTGGTAATCGAACTGAGGTGGGAAGCGTCAAAGAATGAGAGCCCCATGTCTGGTGAGTCCCAACAGCCTGGTTCGACGCTCCACGTTGTGCTCCGTGCGCAAGCTCGCCAGGTAACGGCTACCCTTCACCAAGTAGGCCCCACTCAGTGGCGACTCCTTTGCGGCGGTCGCGAGCTCCATATCCAATCGTTGAATCAAGCGGCACTCTGGCGGTCGGCTGAAGATTGGTTCGGCTTGGCAGACCGTGATAAGAACGATTACCTTGACGCCACCGAGTTTGAGCTAGTTTTTACGGATGCTGTCCCACTGCGGTGGGCAGATCAAAACACAAATGGCCGCGTTGAACCCGACGAGTTTCAAAGACTCTGGGAAAAGGTCGAAGAGCTAAACGGATATCGGATATTGGCAGATGTGCAGACGGTCGAAGATCGGCTCACGGCCGCCGTTGATCAGAACCAGGACGGGCGTATAACGCAGCGCGAGCTGGCAGCAGCCCAAAAAGTGGCCCAGTGGGACCAGGATCATGACGGACTGCTTTTACCCGAGGAACTGCCAAGCGTCACGCACCTGATACTGGCACGTGGTTCAGGGCCGGTGCTGACGCGCCAAGTGATGCCGCCCGCCGAGCAATCGGTGCCCGCACCCGAGTGGTTCACCGCCATGGATGGAAATCGCGATGGTGATGTTTCGATCGGAGAGTTTCTTGGTCCACTGAACCTGTTCGACAAGCTGGATCGCGATCAGGACCGGTTGCTGAGCGTGGAGGAAGCCCAAGCGGCGAGTTATTTGTATTCCCGTGAAAGCAAACCGTAAGGGATCTTAATCAAAGCCAAGACTTATGGTGTAGAGCAACATGCACTATTAGTTGCGTGAAAACATTCCGACACATTGACATTTATGGATGTATTGGCGATACTTGGGGCTGAACTAGCCGAAGATAAGTGGGTAGTCGTGGCTTGAGCGTCGGATCTCTACGTTGTGGAGACAATCGACAGATATTCGCTCGATGGGTACTTTGTGATTGGGGAGACGGTCAATGCTGGTAATTCCCGGACAACGCGGTAAAGATCTTTGCGATCGTCATTTGGGGGTGACACGTCGAGCGTTGCTACGAGCGGGTGGGTCATTGGTAACGGGTATCTCGCTGGCCGAACTTTTGAAGCTTCAAGAACTCCAGGCAGGCGAGTCCCCGGAAGGCACCCGTACGTTAGGAGGTGCCGGATTTGGCCGAGCCAAGAGTGTGATTTTTATTTATTTGCAAGGTGGGCCGAGCCACCTGGATTTATGGGATCCGAAGGACAATGTGCCGGACAATGTGCGCAGCGTTTTTCAACGGATTGGGGCGAAGGTTCCGGGAATGGATGTAACGGAGCTATTGCCGAAACTAGCTGCGGTAACGGACAAGTTTACATTTATCCGATCTATGAGTTATACGCCGGTTGGGTTGTTTAACCACACGGCGGCGATTTATCAAATGCATACCGGTTATACGGCAGACAAGGTAAGTCCGTCTGGACAGCTTGAGCCGCCTTCGCCAAAAGATTTTCCGACTTTCGGTTCTCAAGTGATCCGGTTACGTCCGCCGGAAGTGCCGATGTTGCCGTTTGTAATGATGCCTAGGCCGTTGCAGGAGAGCAACGTGGTGGGTAAAGGTGGGACAGCAGGTTTCCTGGGGCGGGCCTATGACCCGTATTACTTGTTCCCACCCGGTGACGACATGGATATGGACAAAATGGAACGGATTCGGGTGGACGATTTACAGTTGAGGCCAGAGGTGCCCGTAGCGCGGCTAGAGAGGCGGGCACGGTTGCGCGACCTGATCAACGACGGAATGCCCCAAATCGACCGTGCGGTTAAGCAGTATGACTTGGACGCCTATTATCAATCGGCTCTCAGTCTGATTATTTCAGGCCGTGCGCGGGAAGCGTTTGATTTAAAGAAGGAGCCGGATGCACTGCGCGACAAGTACGGTCGGAACACTTTTGGTCAATGCTGCCTATTAGCCCGGCGGTTGATTGAAGCCGGTACGCGGGTTGTGGAAGTCATTTGGCCGAAGGTAGCAAACTCCGATAACCACTCGTGGGATGTGCATACGGGGCTTTCGCAACGCATGCGCAATCAGTCGGCACCGATGTTGGATGCTGGGTTAGCTACTTTGCTGGAGGATTTGGACCAGCGCGGTTTGCTCGATGAGACGTTGGTGGTCGCTGTAGGCGAGTTTGGACGCAGCCCGCAGCGGGGAGTAAGCACTTCGGGCAATAGCAATAGTGACGACGGTCGCGACCACTGGCCGTATTGCTACACAGCCGTTGTGGCTGGAGCGGGTATTAAGCGCGGCAGTGTCTATGGTAAGAGCGACCAAACCGGTTCGGCCCCGGTTGAGAACCCTGTACATCCGACAGAACTCTTGGCCACAATGTATTACGCGCTGGGCATCGATCCTCTGACGATCGTGTACAACCACCTCAATCAGCCCCGCGAATTGGTAAAGGCCGATCCGATTACTGCTCTGTTCGGATAACAGTCGCCTGCCACCAACTGGAAGAGGAAACCGCTTGCTATTGGGGCCTTCTCGGCGAGAGGGTCCAGGGCGGGTATACTATTGCTTTCCGGCCGGGAAGTACTCAACGAGGTGCAGGTCGATCCGACAGGAGAAGCGGAATGAGTATTGAAGGGCGCATTGCGGAGCTTAAGTTGGAATTGCCGCCGGCACCGAAGCCGGCTGGCGTTTATCAGCCGGTACTTGTGGTCGGAAATCTGGCCTACGTTTCTGGTCATGGACCACTGCGAGCCGATGGAACGATGATCACAGGCCGTGTCGGTGCCGACCTCGATCAACAAGCCGGTTATCAAGCGGCTCGTCAGGTTGGGTTGGCGGTGTTGAGTTCCTTGCGCGCTCAGTTGGGGAGCTTGGACCGCGTCAAGCGCTTGGTGAAAACGTTAGGAATGGTAAATTGCACTGCCGACTTTACCGCTCATCCGGCTGTCATAAATGGCTTTAGCGATCTATTCAAAGAAATATGGGGGCCAGAGCTGGGAGTCGGAGCACGTAGTGCGGTAGGCATGGGTTCTTTGCCAGGAAACATCGCCGTCGAGGTAGAAGCAATTTTCGAGTTACAGGGTTGAGCCGTGTGCGTTGGTTACGGCTCCACACGGTGCTGACCATCGGCCGATGACGCTTCACTCGACCCCGACTTTGATTGAGACCGATTTTGCCGCGGCATTGGTTTGGTGATTAGCGCCAGCCAGCGGTTGATCCAATGCGGAGGCTGTATGTACGGATAGGAAAGAGCGTAGACAAGCCAAGAGTCGCGCAAGGGGCCAAGGCCGAAGAATCCTGCAGCAATTACTCCCAGGGTAATATTGATCAACGAAAACAGAAGGATAATTGCGATCAACGTTAACATTTCAGACTTGCTCCGGTGTTCGATCGAGCACGCACATCTAGTATAGCCTAGCTCACGTAGTCGGAGGGCGCTTAGATTAGCTTGTGTTGGTCGTACTCACCGTACCCTTTAAGGAACTCCTATGGCAGGACGGAAACTGTTGGTAACCGCAGCACTACCCTATGCCAATGGCCATATCCATATTGGCCACCTGTTGGAATATGTCCAAACCGATATTTGGGTACGATTCCAGAAGCTGCAAGGTCGGCGTTGTATTTACATTTGCGCCGACGACACCCATGGTACACCGATCATGATGCGTGCCAGACAAGAAGGGCGAAGTGAGCTAGATTTGATCGCGGAAATGCAGCAGCATCATGAACGAGATTTTGCAGATTTCGAGATCCACTTTGACCATTATGGCAGTACAAACAGCCGGGAGAACTACGAGCTGTGTTGCCGATTTTGGAGTGCACTGCGCCAGGCTGGTCTGATTGTCGAAAAAGAGATCCAACAGTTATTCGATCCTCAAGCAGGTGTGTTCCTGGCCGATCGGTTTGTCAAAGGTACGTGTCCATTTTGTGGGGCACCTGATCAATACGGGGATAATTGCGAGCGGTGTGGGCAGACCTACCGTCCTACCGACTTACGCGATCCGCGAAGTACGTTGACCGGTGCGGTACCCGAGTTGCGCTCGACGCGCCAACTTTTCGTCCGGCTCGAGGAACTGCGCCCGTTTCTTACTGAGTGGACCCAACAGGGAGATCACGTTCCACGCGAGGTGGCCAACTATCTCATGGGACATTTTCTTCATGAACCTCTTCGGGATTGGGATGTTTCGCGTCCGGCACCGTATTTTGGATTCGAGATCCCTGATAGTCCTGGAAACTATTGGTACGTGTGGTTCGATGCTCCTATAGGTTATATTGCTTCGACCGCCGCATGGTGCAAACGGCATGGGGAAGCCCTCGAGGATTGGTGGCTGAGTGCGGAAACCGAAATTCATCACTTTATCGGTAAAGATATCACGTATTTCCATACACTTTTCTGGCCGGCCATGCTGAAGACCGCTGGTTTCCAACTGCCCAAGCGAGTACACATCCACGGATTCCTGACCGTCGATGGCCGTAAGATGTCGAAGCGAGACGGCACGTTCGTGTTAGCCAGAACCTATCTGAAACATTTGCATCCGGTGTGGTTTCGCTATTACTTGGCCTCGAAACTCGGTCCTCGATTGGATGACGTGGACTTAAACCTCGAGGAATTTGTCACCAAGGTCAATGCCGACTTGGTCGGCAAAGTGGTAAACTTGGCGTCCCGCACTGCTCGGTTCATACAAGGGCAATCTTTGTCATCACGTTATCCGGACGACGGTGGTCTCTTTGCACGTGGTGTCGAGGTTGGAAATCAAATCGCGGCTGCATACGAAGAAGGGGATTACAGTCGCGCGATGCGTATGATTATGGCACTGGCAGACGCGGCTAACGGCTACGTGGAAGCTGTCCAGCCGTGGGCCTTACAGCGGCAGTCAGACCAGCACGAAAAGTTGCGCGACGTGTGTACGGTAGCTCTGAGCCTCTATTGGCAGATTATCGTTTATCTTTCCCCAGTTACGCCATCGTTGGCTGCCCAGACAGAAAAACTCGTTGGGCGACGTATCGCGCATTGGGACGATGCGTCCAGACCCTTGACCGGGGCCAGATTAAATCGTTTCGAACACCTCTTGAAACGTGTTGAAAAAAAGGATGTCGATGCCATGATCGAAGAGAGTCGTGAGATTCCTTCTGCGCCGGTTTATCAAGATAGCGACGCGCCGCTGCGAGCCGAACCTCTAGCTCCCACGTGCACAATCGAGGATTTTGCCAAAGTCGATCTTCGTGTGGCACGGGTCGTCGCCGCCGAAGATGTACCAGCCGCCAAAAAACTATTGAAACTCACCGTAAGCCTGGGAGGCAATGAGCGACGTACGATCTTTGCGGGTATTAAAACCGCATATAAACCGGAACAGCTCGTCGGCCGGCTGGTGATCATCGTAGCCAACTTAGCCCCCCGTCAAATGAGTTTCGGTATCAGCGAAGGCATGGTGACCGCAGCTGGCACCGGTGGTCAAGATATTTATCTTTTGTCAGTCGATGAGGGTGCGCAACCAGGCCAACGGGTGCACTGATCGGGCAATGTACTATAAGCCGCCTTCGCTTGTTTATCGAACTTACATAACCTAAATGCACGGCTTTGAGCGTCTGTTTTGGTGATGAGCCTTTCATAATCTGCGTACTAAGATTCATTCCATCTGCTTGTATGACGCTAGCTGTGAGGAAACCTAGCGCAAAAGCGAATGATGTATAGGGAATTAGGGCACATTCCCAAGTTCTAATGATCGAGCGTGTGCTTCGGAGCCTGCAGAAGTTTTCGTCGAGGGATTGCGCTCCGTAGCGAGCATTGTTCGGCGTAACGTTCCTTTGGCGTTTCTGTTTATAAATGATCCCTTCGAACCCTCGTCGAATGCAACGCCTGGACTGAAGGCTAAGATTGCAACAGCGAAAACACGGCGATGTACGTTAACTAGCGGCCGATCTTGCGGATCATCGATGGCGTATTGTCACCTAGGGTGCACGTCGATCGATCTCTAGGAAAAATCTTCAGCAATCCCCACTCCTGGCTGTTAGGTGTGACAGACGGTTGTCACACCTAGCTCGAT
>CAYRMD010000019.1:0-67922 GCA_964425225.1 uncultured Pirellulaceae bacterium
GACTTGTTAAAAGGTTCCGTACAATACGGGCGAATTATGCAGAGGTTCCTTTATTTGAGCGTCGGGTTGGGATTGAAAGCGTGTCCGCTCTGCTTCTATCAGCGCTCGTTTGTAATGGGTACCTTGCTTGTCCTGGCAATGAGTTTTAGGCTGGAAGGCATTCGCTCTCCACGTGCTTGCCTCCGCGCTTCCCCACTGGTAACAGCGGGATTTGGTGTAGCAGCGTTTCACAAATACCTGGTGTGCACCGGCAAACTGGAATGTCCACCGGGGCTACTCGGCCTTGGGGATGGTCCCAGTCAGAGTGTGCTGGTCTTTGTGATCCTCGCAGTGGCATGTGCCGCCGGGCTGTGGAATTCCAGGTCAACATGGAACGTTCGCGTGGTTAGCGGCATCGTGCTGGCATTGTTCTTGGAGCTACTTACAGCGTGGTCTGCTGTGGCGAGCGCTCCGCCACTGCCCAGACCACCTTCAAAGCCCTATGATCCCGTCCAACAACCGCTCGACGGCTGCCGCGCACCGTATGTGCCGATTCAAGCTAGTGGCGGTTAAAAGACCGCATCGCAGGGGATAGTGGTAGCATGACGGAGCGTATGGAACTAGCCGTTCGACTGAGCAGCTTTATTGCCATATTGGTGTTGATGGCACTTTGGGAGCTGATTGCTCCTCGGAGACGACGCCAACTACAGCGGGGTATCGGCTGGACTAACAACTGAGCACTGGCGGCACTCAACGTTCTTTTGGTACGCGTTCTGCTACCGGTTTCGGCAGTAGAAGCGGCCATTTGGGCAGAAAAACGACCCTGGGGACTGTTGAACTTAGTTGACTGGTCTCCAGCCGTGAAATTTTGCGTGGCGATCCTCATCTTGGATTTCGCGCTTTATCTACAGCATGTGCTGTTTCATGCCGTGCCGCTCCTGTGGCGGCTTCACATGGTCCACCACGCGGATTTGGATTTCGACGTGACCACCGGCGTTCGTTTCCACTTCTTGGAAATCCTGCTTTCGGCATGGATCAAACTTGCCTTGGTGTTGCTGGTTGGCCCTCCGGCGGTCGGCATCGTGATCTTCGAAGTGCTCTTGAATGCTACTTCGACGTTCAATCACAGCAATGTGCGACTTTCCCAGTCGATTGATCGATTCTTGAGACTTTTTATCGTCACTCCAGATATGCATCGTGTGCATTATTCAATCGAAAGGCACGAGCAAGATAGCAATTTCGGTTTCAACCTCCCCTGGTGGGATTTCTTATTCGGGACTTATCGGCCCCAACCCGAAGCAGGCCACGAAAATATGGTAATCGGCGTAGCACACCTGCGTCTGGCGCATCAGGTAAGCCGACTGGATCGAATACTTCTCTTGCCGTTCTTGGTTCGCCCCGTCCGCAACGGCTCCTCCCCTACAAACGGAAAGGGAGGCCGCGGAGTTTGACCCGTAAGGGGCGTTCCCATGCGAACGAAGCATGATTTTGGCCAGCGGCAACAAGCGCAAGCAGTCGTCAGCACGATCTCGTGCTATGCCTGACTTTGGCCGTTGAAAATCTAACCAAATAAAAGTGATTCAATCTCAAAGGCGCTGCGGTGCCAAGACACCGGAATGCGCTTCAATTGTGTACCTGCACCGGTGTATTTCGACAGAATCGATGGCTTGCCAAAGTGTTTTCGTGTTCGGCGCAGAGCGGCAAGCACGCGGATTGAAGGCTGTTTCCTTAGCACTTCGCCTAGGGCGTCGAGCTTGTTAGGCGCAATGCGAATCCACGTTGAGCGATGCGTTTGACTAGAAAAAACGTCAGCTTAACGACCATAGCCTTGTTGCACAGCCCTGCTTAGACCGACTCGCTCAAGTCCCCCTGAGGACGGTTGGCATCTACGGCTGGGATAGGCTCTGCCAGTTGGTGTTGGCGCACATAACGGCAAAAGTCGTGGCGGGTTGAAAAAAAGAAGGTGACGATTTGCGTATGTACCCATGAGGTGACTCGCGTCGACAGCGATGGTACTAGCCGGTGACCGAGTACACGCTAGATCGATTGTTACCCATCGGTCCACACGATCACAGGAGAGGGATCCGACGCAAAAATGGCAGAAGTAGTATCGGGGCCATGTTACGGCCGCTTACATATGCACCACCCAAAAAATGTTGATTGCGCTTTTAAACAGAGCGGGCCGTGGCACTGCAATCATCTGGCGGCACACCGGCGCGCAGCACCGGTTTCTAAGCGGCCCTCGGTATTGGCTCGCGATCCAGGTTGGACACAGGTTGTCCAACCTGCTTGAGCGCTCGTCTTGCCAATGAGCCGGGGCAGATAGGATAACATGCATCAGCAAGGCGATTAAGGGTATTGACCGGGGCTTGCAAAAACGTGAGTAGGTTCGGGCTAGCATGGCCAAGCCGGAACAGCGGTTGGTTCGACAGTGGTTATTGATTCGCGCACTGAGCACGCGGCCTGAAGGGGTAAGTGTCCAGCAATTAAGCCGAGAGTCGCAGGTTAGCGAAAAAACTATCCGGCGCGATCTGCAGGTGCTGGCACGAGCTGGCTTTCCGTTAGCTGAGCAGACTGGTCCGCACGGAAAGAAATTGTGGAAGGTCCAAGATCTCACACTGCATCCGAGCATTCAATTCACGCTGGACGAAGCGCTGGCTATTTACGTGGGCTGGCGGCTGATGGATCCGCTGGCCGGTACGTATCTTTGGCAAGCATCGCGCCGTGCGCTGCAAAAGATCCGCTCGCTTCTTACGCCCACCGCGCTAGCGTATCTAGACCGCATGGCGGGGGTACTTTATCAAACAACGGTCGGTCAAGGTCAGTATGCGCATAAAGCCGAACTACTGGATGACCTGATGGTCGGGATCGAAGACCGACGCGTGGTGCGAGTCTGGTACCGTTCGGCGCGCGCTCGCCAACCGGTAACCTACCGCTTGCAGCCGTATGCGATGGTTATGCATCGGAAGTCACTCTACCTGATTGCTCACAGCGAGCGCCATAACGAGGTGCGCCACTTTAAAGTGGACCGGTTGGAAAAAGTCGAATTGACGCGCGAACGTTTCGTACTACCGCGAGGATTCGATATCGAGCGGCATTTTTCTGGCAGCTTTGGCATTTTTCAGGCGCGGCGTCGTCCGATCCGAGTGCGGATACGTTTTAGCCCCGAAGCAGCTCGCTATGTGCAAGAGTCCCATTGGCACGAAACGCAACGATTCGAGAGCTGTTCCGATGGGGGGGTTATCCTCCAGCTTCGGTTGGCCGACACGACAGAAATCAAGTCGTGGGTATTGTCATTCGGAGCGCGCGCCGAGGTGCTCTCGCCACGTTCGTTTCGAGAGGAGGTGCAGCGCGAGATCGATGCAATGCGGCGAGTATACCCGATGCAGGCACCGAACGACGTGAATTAACGGGCAAATTGACACTACTGTGTTCGAACGTTTGCCGGCCTCGGATCGTTTCGGTGCCCTCGTTTACGCAAGGTGGAGTTCAAGCTCGAAACGGTTGCAACAGGTACCATTGCCCGAAAAGGTTACGCGATGGCACAGCCGCGAGCCTAGCCGGAGTACCAATAGCAGCGTATTCCAATAAGGGTAGCCAATGATGGCGCGGCGGACTGCTTCTGGCCAGCGGTGGGTTCACGCGGCCGTTGGATCACTGCCGAAGCTGTTTCGACTTCAGCCGTTCACGCCGGAATTTTCGAAACGTAACTCTTGGGAGACCATGACCGTCAGCCGCATGCGTTCGCATTACTCGCCTGAGCTCGTTATCTTGCGGCAGGTAACCGGGGCTCGGGCCGGACTGACAGCTACTGCTATGCTCACCTGCCGACTGCGCCAGGTGATGCTGAGTCGATGTCGAAAACCCGTTCCTCCTTGGATCGCAGAATCAATGAAGACCCATGCTACCGGTGGCGGGTTTTCCGAACCGTTGGCGCTGGTGCCTCTGCCCCGTGTCAGCCGCCAGTGTGCCGACGGTCGTTTGATGGGTGTAGCGCTGGTCCTGCCATGCCAGGTGCCGTATCACGAGGCTTTAGAGCATTTAACGGAATTGTTCTTCGAGTCGAATGGCGATCTGAAACGCCTTGAATTAAAGCTGGGCAAGCTTGGAAATTTTACCGTGATGTTGGACGACGGGACGCAGTTTCGACCGGCTCTTCGCGCCGAAACCTGGTGTGGTCCATCGCAACGTTGGGCCACAGTTACCCCCATTGGATTGGAACGCGTTCCCCGAACCGCAGACCACTGGTATCAAGTCGAGCAACAAATAGCGCGGGCTTGTGGCCAAATTGGCCTGCCACGCCCAGCCCGGGTGATCGCATCGGTTGCGCCCATACTGGTGGGCGTGCCCGATTGCCGACAAATGCCGCTTTTGACACGCCGCGGTGGAGGACCAATCCGACACGCACACGCTGTTCTCGAATTTCCGCAGCCTGTCCAGGGACCTGTGCTCCTGGGACTCGGCCGCCATCGCGGTTACGGCTGGTGTTACCCCTTGCGTGACACGTACTGGGAAGGGCGCAGCATTTGATAACAAAACCGTAGCGACCTTCTATCGCGGAATAATCATCCCCGCACATCCTTCGACGCACCAACTCATCGTCAACGCCTGTGCACCATCCAAATCCTAGTACGAACCGATGATTCACCTATTAATCGAGTCCAGCTTCATCGACCTTCTGTTTTGCACGGTCTGTTTTACTATCGGTACCCGAAAAGTCGTGGCAGAGGTGGATGGGCACAAGTCAATGCCAAACATGCCTTACATCTTTGCGTGGGCTCCTCCTGCTGTTATGTCCCCAGAACGAACACTGCCCTTGGGCTCTTTGGACTTTTCGAGGGTGTGATTCTTATGGTCGCTCTAGAAAGAAATGGACAATAAGAGTTTGAGCGCTCGACGATATGTGCCGAGCTGTCATCCAGAACAACACGGCACGGAGGAACTACCTGCCGACCGACGAGGCCAAAGGCAGGCGCTATTTATCGAAAAATTTTTTCAGAGCGTAAAGCGTAGTTGCACGTCCTGCTAAAGCAATGGATCGTGTGAGTGGAATCTCTTTGGGACACACCGCCACACAGTTTTGCGCATTACCACATACGTGAACCCCACCGGGCCCCATAAGGGCTTCCAAGCGTTCTGCGGCATTATTCTTTCCCGTCGGATGCGAATTGAAGAGGATGGCTTGACTGATGGCATGAGCGCCAAGGAACGCTCTGTCAAATGCCTGAATGCTCCGTCGCTCAAACTGTTCGTCGGTTTCTTCGGGCCAACGCACCAACTCAATTCGCGTATACTGAGGGCATGCTTCTAAGCAACAACCACAGCTCATGCATTTGCTCAGTGGGTATGCGGCCTCCTGTGCCGCTTGCGATTGGCGTGGGCCAGGTCCGGTATCGTAGTAGCCATCAACGGGAATCCACGCTTTGACTCGTTCTAAAGCTCGAAACAATCGGCGGCGATCCACAACAAGATCACGGATGACCGGAAACTTACTCATCGGCTGCAATTCAATCTCGTAGGGATTCTCCTCCAGAAGCCTGTCGATTAAGGCCGAGCAAGATTGGCGAACACGCCCGTTGATGACCATGGTGCAAGCACCACAGACTTCCTCCAGACAATTACATTCCCAGGCTACCGGCGCTACTGGCTTACCTTCAGCGGTCCGCGGGTTCGCTGCAATCTTTTGCAACACGCTGATCACATTCATTTCCGGTTCATAACGAACACGAAACCTCTGCCAATAGCTGGGCAGCCCAGGACCATCTTGGCGGAGGATTCGCACGTTGATCCATTCAGGGCGCTTACCGTTATGAGTCATCACAGTCACGATTCCTACATTGCAATACTTCCGAGGATAGACATTCGACTATCGGGGAACGGCCGATTCGATAGTGCGGCGTTCGTCGGCCGATCGTTGTCCGTCCCCTGAACTCCGCCCGGTGCGCGTTTGGCGCTCGCGCCACACCTGTTCGATCAATTCAGCACCGGCCAATCCGTACAATCGTGGTCGTGGGGGAATCAGCGAGGTATCCACCTCTTCGTAATGGAGCACCACGCGTTGGGATTCCCAACGGGCAACTGTGGTTTTGAGCCAACGCCGTGTGTTTTGTTCGAATCGCTCACACCACTGTTCGGCTTCGCGCCGTCTTTCTGCCGGGTCGGAAGCTTTTAATTCTGGCATGGCGAATTCGGGCTTGTAGTGAGCACCCCGGCATTCGTCGCGTGCCAAAGCGCCTTCCAGGATCGTCAATGCAATCGGAAACATATCGATTAGCGCCTTGGTGAACACGACATTTTGGTTGGTCCAGTTTCCCGTATCGGACAGCGAGCAACGTTGTGCTCGTTCATACAGCTCTTTCACTTTGTCGATTGCTTCACGCAATTGATGGTTATATCGTACCACCGTGGCGTAACGGGTCATGAGGTCTCCCAATTCTTGATGTAGCAGATATGGGTTTTCGCCGCCACCCGGCCGCCGCAAGAGCTCCTCATGCCGCCGTTGATGCTCGCGTACTGCTTGATCGAACAGCGAACTGGGCCGCTCGGCTGCTGTCCCTTTCTGGGCTGCTAAATAGTTTTTGATTCCAGGGGCCACAATAAGGCCACTAAAAATACAGCTTAAAAGTGAATTGGCGCCCAGGCGATTGGCGCCATGGTACTGGTAATCGCATTCCCCGATGGCATAAAGTCCGGGAATATTGGTCAGATGGTTCCGAGGCGAACCGATCAGAAGACCTCCGTCGGCTGACCGCTCATAGTCAACCCATAACCCGCCCATAGAATAGTGCACGGCAGGGAAAATCTTCATGGGTGTGGTACGAGGATCGACACCCTGGAATTTCTCATAGATCTCGAGAATACCGCCTAGTTTCCGGTCCAATTCGCGACGTGGAATGTGTGTTAAATCCAAATAGACACACATTCGATCGTTTTCGACACTTAGACCTTCATTTACACAGATGTTGAAAATTTCCCGGGTTGCGATGTCGCGAGGCACTAAATTGCCATATTTTGGATAACGTTCTTCCAAAAAATAATAGCGCTCGCTCTCCGGAATATCGCGCGGATCCCGTGGATCTTGCGGTCGGCGCGGTACCCAAACGCGCCCCCCTTCACCGCGCGCCGACTCACTCATCAGTCGCAATTTGTCGGCACCGGGAATGGCCGTCGGATGTACCTGAATAAACTCACCGTTGGCATATCGGGCTCCCACCTGAAATGCCCGGCTGACAGCGCTTCCGGTGCAGCTCATCGACATCGTGCTGCGGCCGAAGATCAGTCCGCAGCCACCGGTTGCCAAGACGACGGCGTCTGCCGGGAAGGCACGGATTTCCATGGTTACTAAATCTTGACCGACGCAGCCACAGCAGACGCCATTTGAATCCAAAATGAGACCTAAAAAATCCCAGTATTCAAACATGCGGACCTTGCCGGCCACTTTCCAACGACGTACCTGTTCGTCCAACGCGTAGAGTAACTGCTGACCCGTCGTTGCGCCAGCAAAGGCTGTCCGCTTGTACAACGTACCCCCAAAACGGCGCCGATCAATATAGCCTTCGGGTGTCCGATTAAACGGCACGCCCAACCGGTCCATCAAGTCGATAATACGCGGCCCCCAAAACGCCATCTCCTTGACCGGCGGCTGGTGCTGGAGAAAATCTCCGCCGTAAACCGTGTCATCGAAATGCTTCCATTCTGAATCCCCTTCCTGACGCGTCAATTCATTGACGCTGTTGATCCCTCCCTGGGCACAAACACTATGAGAGCGTTTGACAGGTGTCAAACTCATGAGATCAACATCGATGCCCAGTTCGGCCAATTTCATAGCGGCCGATAAGCCAGCCAGTCCGCCCCCGACCACCATGACGCGTTGTTGGGCCATCGCTAGTTCCACTCCTGTGCGAAAAGAATTGATTGTTGCTGGTAAGGCGTTGTTGTCGGTAAGACGCTTCCGTACTCGGACCTCAGAACCACGATGTTCGCCAGCCTGAAAGCAACCGATTCTTTGTGCTACTCTCGTCTGTTGTCGTCACGGAGAATCGTCCCTTGCGGTTCGTTCGAAGAATGTGGAATTTGCTCTGTCGAACCGCTCGTTACATTCGGTGCCCGACGCTGGCTAGGCCTGGCTACTTTGTGATGCAAGTCAGACGGTCGAATCAGACCATCTTCCAGTCGTCGTTGCAACATTCGATCTTCCACAGCCCGCATGGCTTCCATCGCCTGTGGATCATCGGCGTCGACACGCAAGGCAAAACCGCTCCAAGCCCCAAGCCCCAAAAACAATACCAATAGACCGAATCCCCACGCAAACCAATCCGCTCGCCGTTGTGCCGCCGGAGATGTCCATAATCCCCAAGTAATCCCCATCGTCCAGAAGCCGTTCGCTAAATGGTAAACACAGGCCACAATTCCCACCAAATAAAAAACACTGACCCACACCGATTGTTGCATCGCGGCTGTGGCTGTCGTTGCCGCGTGAAACGGTGCAAACTGCCCTCCCCATGGATCGATCAACTGCCGCCATGCCTCGGCATGAATCCAGCCATGCATGTGAAAAACGTGCCACCCAATAAACAAAAAAGCGATAAGCCCTGTGGCCCGCTGCAGTGTATAACGAATATTACTCACATACGGGTATGACCCCGGGTTGGGCTGTGATTCGCTAATGATCACCAAGCCATATAATCCATGAAACAATATGGGTATAAAGATAAACGTCCATTCCAGGATCGGCAACAACGCGCCAAAACTATGGATTTGGTGCACCGCTGCTTGAAACGTCCCGGGGCCGTTCCAAATACTGGCATTCGTCAATAAATGGAACACCATGTAGGCGCCTACCGGCAACAAACCGGTCAGGGAGTGCAAACGACGTAATAGAAACTCGTGCCGCTGCCAAAACGAGAGCTTCTCCTCCACAGCCCAGCTCGGTTCCATGCCTCGGCCCTATCTGCAATGACCTAGCTAATCGTGACACCAAAAGTCGCCTCGAATTTCGTACCCTGGCTCCTTGCTCAGGTGGGATTCCCAGTTGGTATAAGCCGCCTGAAGCTATACTATAGAATTGTACGGTCGGCTTGGGCAACTGGGCGCTTGCGGCAGAATTGATCGAGCCATTGGCCGCCGAATTGGCAGAAACTGGCGGGGAGCAGTCCATTTTCGGAGTTGTTCACCTTGTCATAACCACTTCATCCGGGAAAACTTAAGTAGAGTTCTCACCGCACGAATCCTTGTGGTGCGCAAGTTGCAATGCAAACCCGTGATTTCCGTGGCAAGATAGAGAAAAGCGCGCTGTATCCTTCGGCTACCATTACAGGCCATCCAGCCAAGGGGAACACCGATAGGTGGTTCAGGGAAAGGTAACAGTGAACATCCGGCGGCCTAGCCTGTTGATTACCGATGACGATGCCCATCTGCGGGAGACGTTGCGCTCGGTGTTCGAACCGCGCGGAGTATGTACTTGGTTAGCTGGTGACGGTGAAGAGGCGATACGAATCGTCGAGCGGCACGCGATCCACGTGGTACTCTTAGACATGCACATGCCCCGATTGGATGGAATGGAGACGCTCCAGAGGCTCAGCCAAATCGAGAATCCCCCCGCCTGCATAGCGATGTCTGGTGACTGGACCGACGAACTTCAAGAAAGGGCTCGCTCCGTAGCTTTTTCGTTATTGTGGAAACCCGTTCGATTTCAGTCAGTGTTGGAGTCGGTACGCTGCGCTTTGTGGGAGCGATACAGGCTAGCGTGGCACGAATAGCTGCTGCGCCAATTGGTTGACACCGTCATGTACGCTCCCGCGGTCAATTCTGAAACGATCGCAATGCTCTGCGGTCTTGGGTTATTCATCAACGAAAGAAATAAACCTTTTCTGCGGTGCGTCGCGTGACCCACTCTCGATCAGCCTCTGTCCAGAAATCGATGCGACGAACGAATTCGACCGACGCAGCATAACTGTTCGGAGCTTGCAGTTGATAGGGAGCGTCGCTGGCCCACATAAGCCGTTGAGGTCCGAACGCCTCGAAGACGCGACGAACCATCGGCAATAGATCCTCATAGGGGGGCATCTTTCGACCCAAGGCATAAAATGCCGAGAGCTTTACATGGACGAGCGGGAAACGAGCTAAGCGGCACAAACGGCGCACATCTGCATCTCGAATCTGACCATCAACGCCAATCCGCGCGAAATGGTCAATTACAACCACGGTTTCCGGGTAACGCCCACACATCTGGTCCACCGCCGGCAGATCGGGCGGGTCGACCAAGCAACATATCGCCTGACGTGTCGCAGCAGCCGTTTTCCACATCGCGTGCATTCCCGGGGTATCTAGCCAATTGTTTGGGCGGATCCACGATGTAATGCGAAACCCCGTAACATGCTGTTGTAGAAGCCGACGCATCTTGGCCTCCGGCTCCGGCTGAAGATCGTCGATCATGCCAACGACCCGGAAGGTTTGGGGGCGGCGAGCGGTTTCGTCGATCAGATAAGAGTTGTCAAAACCGTGGTAGATATGGTGCTGAATCAATACCACTCGGTGGACGCCCAGCGGTCGAGCCACTTCAAGGAGCTCATCGGCGGTAAAACTGGGCGGCTGTAGTACCTCGGGGCCCTGATTTCCCACGAGCGGATAACGCTTCACATCCCGCGACCAGATATGGCTGTGCGCATCGACCCAATAGTCGTCCGGCAGCATGGGTGGGCCTGCTCGGAGACGATCGACAGCCGCTAAACCAACCATCGTAGCTCCCCACCGAACCAACGATCGGCGTGTGAAAACGCGCATGCGTCGAGTCGTCATAACGATGGCTCTCCGGAACCCTCAGCCAATACGACTTAAACCACGGCGTGGAAGCATTTCGGCACCTAGAGTTTTGCCGAAATCCAGACGGCCATGACGGCGATCACCAGGCCAATAGCAACCACGCCAAATAGCAAACCCGTGACATTGCGCCAAGCGACCGCATCTTCATGCAATTGTTCCTGTCGATCGGCTTCCCCAAAGGATTGGAGCCAGATTTGAGGGCCTTCATGCTCGGAATGCTCCGACGTTGCTACTGGCTGCATGAGCGTGTCTCTCCTTTTAATGGGACCGTGCAGGTCTGGAAACCACGACCTATGCGCCCCTAATGTACCGTGATGGACAGCGTGTCACAAATCCGGTTTTACTGGGACAAAAGACGGCTCACCATAAGCCTCCAGCATCACTGCGATGGCTCGATCCAAGGCAACGCGCCACTGTTGGGCTAATTGCTCGCTCCAGTGGGATTCATGGTGTTGCTGCAACGCCTCGAGCATCGCCTCGCGGAAGCGACTATAGAGCTCCCGAGGAATACCGCGCAGTTGATGCTTTTCCCCTAAATGACGCAAGTAGCGCGCGATTCCCGGATAGCGATAGGTTTCATACTGTTCGACGAGCAACAAGGCGATGGAAAGCACAACCGCTTGTCGTTCTATGCGCACACCTTCGAAATAGCGCTGCACCTCCGGATATCGCTCGAAAAAGATGCGGTAAAACACTTGCCCCACGATCTCGTCGGATTCCAGCAACCAGTCGATGCTTTGGTGGATGTCCATGGTGTGAGATTACGAGCAAACACCCATAGGTCCCGCTTGCCGCAATCTGTTTTTTAACGCAATTCGAGAGCCGCTTCGTGCGGCAAATTGCCACACCATGGCTGTGACTCACCAGGCGTGGCACCACCACTACGGATGACCGTTAAGAGCCTGTCGCTAAATCGCTCCTGATTGCCTCGTGATGATAACGTGGCGATTTATGCGCAGAAATGAAGAAACCGGTTCTAGAGTTGGTAGGGGACGTAAGGAAAGTGTTCTTACTACCGAACAGGAGAACCGCGACGAAAAGTTAGCATACAAAATGAAGTTAGGCAAAATCGGGCAGGTGATTCGGATCGACGAGGGGGTACCGCATGGGCATTTGAGGCAGATGGTGCCGGAGGCGGTGGAGGAGACGCTCAACAAGATTCTGGAGGCGGATACAGACGCGCAGTGTGGGGCGAAGTGATACGAGCGGAGTCCGGAGCGTGTGGCCAGGCGGGCGGGTCACTACGAGCGGAATCTGATGACGCGTTCAGTGCCGGTAACGCTGAAAGTGCCGCGGCTGCGATATCTTCGGTTCCAGACGCAGATCATCGAGCGGTATCGGCGTCGCGAATCGACCGTCGAGGAGGCGTTGATCGAGATGTACCTGGCGGGCGAGTCGGTGCGTCGGGTGAAGGACTTCACCGAGGCGCTTTGGGGCAAGCGCGTAAGCTCCAGTGCGATGAGCGAGTTGAACCAGAAGCTATGCACGACGATCGAGGCCTGGCGGCAACGGCCGATCGAAGGCGAGCACCCCGTATGTATACGTGGATGGCCTGTGGCTGAAGCGTACGTGGGGCGGCGAGGTGCGTAACGTGGCGTTGCTGGTGTGCTGGTGAGAGCACCGGCAGCCACGCACGCCGCGGCTATCTTTTCTTCCGACTAGGCGGAAAGAGGCATTACCGGTGAAACGCAACGGCTACGACGTCCCATCCTGCACCTCGACGGTCGTGCGCTGGGCCATCTATACCCCCAAGTCCACCTTCGAAGGCTTGGACGAGGAGTTGAACTCGCTCGATACCCAACGCGAGGCGGCCGAGGCATTCATCCGCAGCCAGGACGGCGAAGGCTGGATTGTGATTCCGGAGCGTTACGACGACGGCGGTTTCACGAGCGGCAACATGGAGCGGCCGGCCGATCCTCGGCTACTATCTGGACCCGCAGCGAGCGAGGCTGGTCGTGGACCCGGATGAGGCAGCCGTGGTCCGGGCCGTCTTCCAGTTGTACCTCGATGATGAACGGCTGACGCCTGCTGTCGAGAAGCTTCGTCGTCGCGGCTGGCGGAACAAACGCTGTCAGACGCGAAACGGCACTGAGCGCTGCAACAGGATGTTTGAAAAGAACCGCCTGAGGCGTCTCATACCCAACGTCACCTACCTCGGCAAGGTCCGCTACGGGGACCGCGGCTGCCTGTCCCACTTCGGGACCGACCCGGAGGCGCACCGGCCGTTCGCCGGGCACGTCACGTCAGAGCACTACGTGAAGACGGAAGGTCGGGACCGCAGCGTGCACAGGGAGAAGCTGCGGCCGGAACACTCCGACCACCCGACCACCCAAGGTAGCCGGCCGATCCAAAACGATACACACGATGCGGATGGCCGACACCTGTGACGGCGAAACCTTCGCCGCCCTGATCACCAACGAGCGGCTACCGATGGCCAGCCAGCTCGACCTGCGACTGGTGGAGGCAGACCAGGTCACGACGCCGGACCTGTCGATTCTCTCCCGCGACAAGGTGGTTGATGGCATCGTGTTCGTCGGTGCGAGCAATCCGATCGAGTATCACGTTCTCCGCACGCGTCCGAGTGATCCGGGCCGTACCGCCCGAGTCGATTACGACCGCGTTCCCGCCGAGGCGATCATTCATCTGCACCGGGCCGACCGGCCGGGCAAGTCCCACGGCGTTCGCGAATTCACGCCGGCGTTGGCGCTGTTCGCCATGCTGCGGGATTACTCGCTGGCGAACCGCGAAGCGTCCAAGGCGGCAGCATACTTCGCCGGCACTCTCTACACAGATGCCCCCAGCCGGGGGCGAAGTCGAGTCGGTGGAACTACAGCACGAGATTGAACTCGATTGCAACCTGCTGCTGACGGTGCCCGGTGGCTGGAAGGCGAGCCAACACGAAGCCGAGCAACCGGCGGGCACCTACGGGGAGTTCAAACGGGAGATCCTCAACGAAACCGCAAGCTGCTTGAACATGCCTTTCAAATTCGCCGGGAACTCGGCAGCCTACAACTATACATTGGGCCGGCTCCACCACCCGACCTATTTCAGATCGATCCGCGTCGCCCCGACGCACCTCGAATGCGTTGTCCTGGACCGCATCCTCGCCGCGTGGCTCGATGAGACCGCACTGATTTCGGGCCTTCTTGCCCGCGGACCTCGGACCGTTCACGACTGGTCGCAACAGTGGTTCTGGGACGGGCACGAGCCCGTCGGTTCCTAACGCGAATTGGGAAGGCACTCTTCCAAACATCAGTGCGCAATTCGAATGCCTGGGTTACCCTTTGCCAGTTGTTCGGATTCACGGACACGATTAGAGATCAGCCAAAGAGCTTGCTATCGTTTGGCTCTACCCGGCATGATGCAGTATGCCTGCGCCGAAGGTAAAGCCCCCACCGAAAGCACACAATCCGATCCGGGTGCCCGGCGCCAATTGCGGCAACAGTTCGGACAAACAGAGCGGAATGCTGGAGGACGACGTATTTCCATAGTGAACGATGTTGCTGTAGATCGGGACACGAACTCGGTGGGCGAGGGCATCGAGGATCCGCTGGTTGGCTTGATGGGGTACAATCCAGGCCAATTGGTTGATCGATAGTTGTTCGCGAGCACACGCGCGGTTCAAACTTGCCAGCATTGCTTTGACGGCTTCGGCAAACACGCGTCGGCCCTGCATGCGAATGTAACCCTGATGCGGCAGCGGGACACTCAGATGACACCCGTTTTCGGCTTTTCCAGAGAGTTCAGGACGCGACAGGCGGGCAATAGCGCGCTCCATGTGGGCCTCGCCATATAAGATCGTGGCACTTGCCGCATCGCCGAAAAGGATGGCCGTTTCCAAGTCGCTTCGATCCAACATCGGTGACAGTACTTCCGTAGTAACGATTAACACGCGTCCTTCCGGCTCGCTTTGCAAATAGTCCCAACCGGCTTGGAGTGCATATAGGTATCCCGAGCAGGCGGCGTTGATATCATAGGCCTGAACGTAGCCTGCGATTTTACTGTTTTGAAGAGCATGGACGACCTGGCAGGCCATCGAGGGAGTGATGGCTGTGGGACTAGTTGTTGCGCAGATTACCAGGTCCACTTCGTCCAGCAGCAATCGTTCGGTTTGGAACAGTGCACGGCATGCGCGGGCAGCAAGACTCACAGGAGTCTCACCGTCGGCGATCCACCGCCGTTGGCGAATCCCGGTTCGGCGAACAATGGCTTCGACGTCAAAACGAGAGTTGTCTGCAAGCAGGTCCTCGTTCGTAACGGTGCGACTGCCGGTTACTGCATGAACGTGGGAAATTCCTACGTCGTACGTCCGACGAGCCGACGTACGCTGCGGTATGCGCACTGCGAATTCCGGTTGCCGCCGTCGCACGGTTACCGCGCGCCGTACCGGGACGGCACGGCGGCGCACGGCTTGATCCGTTCGCAGGGTGACAAGGGGAGAGCCGACAGGCACGCTCTGGCCCGGCTGAACGTGCAGTGCTGCGACGTGACCGTTTGCCGGTGCCGAGAGTTCAAAAACACTTTTCGTAGCCTCCACCAACGCTAAACTCTGACCACGCGTAACATACTGACCGACGGCCACGTGCCATTCGGCTAACGTCACCATTTCGTCTGACGGGCCGCTACCGGTGGCCGGCACGATCAGTTCGCCAGCCGACGCCGTGCTGGGCGAGTCCCGATAGCAGAGTTCCAAGTGCAACAATTCCGCGGCTGCCGCCAGGACCGATTCGACCGAGGGCAGAATTGCCGTTTGGCTCGGAAAGTGGCAGGGTATGGGGGTGTCGGGGCGAGCCACCCGACGCATGGCCACCGGCATGCGGGCTTGTTCGGCAATCGCCGCCAGAACCTCAGCGCCAAAACCGGCTGTCACATTGTCTTCATGGACTACTACCAACCGTGAAGTATGTTCAGCCGACGCACGAATAGCGGCAGTATCCCACGGGGAAATGCTGCGAAGGTCAAACAGGTCCACTTCGATGCCTTCGGACTCCAAGACCTCGGAGGCTTCAGAACATATGCGAACCGTGTTGCCCCAAGCAACCAGCGTCAGATCGCGGCCTGCGCGGAGTTTTTTGGCGACCCCCAACGGAACAAATTCATCCTCAACGTTCGGACCTGCACCAATTGTTGGATCATTGAGGAGGCTTTTTGGATACAATAACAGTGTGGGGCGCTTCGATGCAAAAGCGGCGTTGAGCAATCCCGCTGCGTCGGACGCCGTCGCTGGCACCAACACATCCAACCCCGGTATGTGTGCAAAGTGGCTTTCTAACGTTTGTGAATGAAAGGGCCCCAAGCCAGGACGGTATCCACCACAAGGTGCCAGGATAATGAGCGGGACCCGACAAGCGCCAGCCGTACGCCAGTAGAAAGTAGCGAGTTCACTTAAGATCTGATTGAAAGCCAACGGCAGAAAATCAGCAAATTGAATGAATACCACCGGATGCTGGCCTGCCAACGCACGCCCGATGGCCGTGCCCACGATCGTCGCTTCAGCCAAAGGCGCATTTAGTACTCGTCCTGGAAACCGAGTGCTCAAACCGCGAGTCACTCCGAACACGTCACCCTTAGGATCTTCAATGTCCTGGCCCCAAATCCAGACTCGTGGGTTTATCGATAAATGATGGGCCAAAACACGCCCCAAAGCATCTTTCATCGGCAAGCCGCCAGGTACTAAACCGGCCGTACGTTCCGAGCCTGGATGGGTAAGCTCCACCTGAACCGGAGGTTTGCAATCCCAAACGGGCTCAGGTTCGGGAGATTCCATAGCTTGTTGTTCAGCAGCTATTAACTCAGCCTCTACCTGCCGCTCGATATCAAGAAGGACCTCGGGGGGCACTCCGAGCCGTTCCAGCCACGCACGGCAAACGGCCAATGGGTCCGCTTGAAGCTGTGCCTGATGCAGTTCATCAGTAGAGCGATACAGCCGTTGATCGTCAGCGTTGGTATGATCGCAGAGCCGTTCCAGGTGCAGCACTACCAGACGAGGGTGGGGGGTTCGGCGCATCGAGCGCGTGACACGTCGCAAAGTCTTCCATACACGCTCGAGTTCCGTACCGTCACACTGCGTGATGGAAATGCCGTGGAACGAGGTGGCCCGTCCCCGGTGATGCCAATAGAAAGTGCGCCCCTCGGTGCGGGTCGATATCGCGAAGCGATTGTCTTCGACGACAAATAGCACGGGCGCCTGTTGCCGAGCGGCTTCGGCCATTGCCTCATAGAACTCCCCCTGCTGCGTCGTGCCGTCGCCAACACAACAGACCACGAGGTAGCCTGGCTTTAACGTCGAGGCTATACCCACGGCATGTAACGCCGAGTTGCCCACCGGACCAGAAAGCGAAACGACCCCGAAACGCGGCTCGCATACGTGTGCCGACATTTGTCGGCCCAAGGAACTGCTGTGGGCCGTGCATAAGAGGGCGTCCAGGAATCGCCGCACCGGAACTCCTCGAGCCAGCAGCAGGGCTTTGTCCCTGTAATGAGGCACTATCCAGTCTTCCGGTTTCAACAAGGGAGCCAGTAGTGCCATCGTTTCGTGGCCAGTCCCGGCTACGTGAAAGTAGGCTTCAGCCTGGTGCACCAACTGGCGCTCCCGCTCGTCGAGTCGACGCGCCGTGAGCATCGCTCGGAAAACTCTCGTCAGCGTTGCCGCATCCATGCTTATCTCCGCTGCCGGACTGCAATGCCTTTCGCCCGAGCAATCCTGCCACTCGCCGTGCTCTTCCAGAGGAAGAACGCAATCTACCGTAAAGGTAGGTGCCAAAGCCAGATCAATTTTTCCCGACAGTTCATCTAGGTGTGTGCACCCTGATCGTGGGTGAAATTTTCCGAGGGAGGCGGCGGGCCTGACCGAGATCCATATATTCCCAGCCTAAATGGGGAAACCCGAGACGGGCTCTAATTGTGGTTCGTGGCAAAAGCGCTCTGTCGAAGCGCGGCTCAACGCAGCCGCGACCGTAGGTGAGCCGCTAGAAAGCTTCAGCGCAAAGGCGCAACAAAGACAACAGGTTCTTATCGATCGCTTACGCGCACGGGGGCCTCACTGCGCTTTCGTGTTTCTACAGCTCGTCCAAACCCGCGATTGAATATCTGTTCCCCAATCCGCCAGACTTACGGTTGTGTCAGACGCTCCCACTGGTGCAACAACGGTCGTCACCACAGTTGCCCGTGGCAACCCGCGTCATAAACGGTTAGTGCGGTGCACCAAAACAGTTACCTGACATGTCACCGTCGGTAGGGATTGAAACTCTGAAACCTGATGTGCACACCTTGTGCAAGAATGTTCGTACACCGCCATCGCTGTCCAAAGAGACACTCTCAGCTCCCGGCCGGGCTTATTGTGCCTAGAGGTCGGTCCCAAGATGCCAACTTCGAGTTTCGAGCATGCTCGGCTCTAGGCACTCGAATCGTTGTTTCGCCCGGGCAGGATTTGCCGCAACAGATGCACTTGATCGTAAAACCGCTCGGGCACAAGCGAGTAAAAATTGTGCTTTCCGGCGCGACGTAACACGATCAAGCCTGCCATGCGCAACAGCGCCAAATGGTGACTGACGGCCGGTTGCGTTAATCGTAGAACGCGGCACATCGTCTGCACGTTCATTTCGCCTGCCTGCTTCAACATGTACACAATGCGCAGGCGAGTCTCATCGGCTAACAACTTCAGAAACTCGACGGAATGCTTGGCGCTTTCCTCATCTAGCAACGACAGATGCTCTAAAGATAGTCCAACCGTTTTTGTTTTCATCTCATTCCTATTACGAGACCGAACCGCTAAAAGTCCCGCTCCCGTCATGACTAGACCCACCAAAAAAGACGCAACTTACGATTTGACCTCAACAAGGTCTCCGCGGTTCAAATGGCTCGGCCGTTGTGCGTTTGGATGCCGTTCGTCCGCAACTGGCAATCTACTTCGGGCACACACCGCGCCTGGGCCGATCAGCCAATACGACCAACGCGACGAGACCTACGCTTGGCCAAATCACCTCCTACACGCCCGATTATTTTAGCCAACATGACCCAGAAAGAAAAGGCGGGTTTGTAGCCTTTTTCGGGTAGTCTGTGCGTCACGTTTCTAGGTGAAAAATTTTTAAGGCGAGACGCAGAGCCGTAGAGGAAAGAACCATCAAGCTGGCAACACCCCACTGCCGGTTGAGAAAGAACCATTTTTTCCCGAGGCCTCGAGACGCAACCCCGGTGATGATAATGCCACGGCTCGGGTTAGCTAGTTTCACCAAAATCACCAAGGTAGTGCGAAAAATTCGTGATCAAACCGGTACCCGATCTTGCCAAGTGTCTGTACTACTGCACCTTTGCTCGTTTGCGTCAAATCCTCACGCCGATGAAATGGGAAACGCCGAAGACGCATCACAACGGAGTACTCAGCGCGAACAACATACCTACAATCAAGACGCACGCAGACGCTCAGGTATCTGCGTATTTGTTTGTAGGTGAGATTATTCCTTAGTTTAGCCGACCCGCCATTAGATCCACCCTTTTTCGGTCAAGCAGAAGTAAGCGGAGCTGGCATCCGCGTTTGCTTCCTGGCAAAGGCGTTCCGGTGAGCAAGGGCTTAACAGAGCCGCGACCGTAATCAAGCGGCCTATTCAATTAAAAGGCGCTTAGGTGCAAGGAAGATTACAGGTACATTCTGATCGCCGACGAGGGCCCCGACGCCTTTGCGTTATTCCAGTTCGTCCGAGCCAGCGTGTGATTGTCTGTGGGACAATCCGCGCAACAGGCGGTTGGGCTAGACGCTCGGCTTTGAGCAACGATGGCCGTCGAGGAACGTATCCGAGCAGCTGCTATCGTGGACAGATCGTGCGGTGCAGGCAAACGGTCATCTAACCCACCAGCCGCCAGTGAGGAGTCCTATTCGGAAAGCTGTCGTGCAGCGATTTGGTAGCCTATCTCTTGCTAGCGTCTTACAGCATCTTGTTGGGCTTTGGCCGCTAGCGTTCAACTAGACCAATAAGCAACACCGTGTGTCAGCAATCTCGATTGTAAAGACGTTTGCAAGGGCACGTGTCCCGTAACGTCGGCATCGTGTGTCCCACGGCGCAAGGCGTTTTAAGCCCCCGTAAACGGGCCAGGAAAACGTGCCATACATAAGTATGTAGATAATCATAGTCGTTAATGAAAGAGGGTGGTACCGAGTCTAAGGACAGGCCCTGCCGGCCCCGGGGACAGGCACCGTGGGCAAGGGGACAGGCACCACGGCTCTCTGTCTTGGTGATTTGAAACACATAGAAATACTAGTTTATCAAGATAGCTCGGATATTTTAGTGAAACGTAAGGAAATAGGTAATGGGGGAAAAATATGTCCCGTTCCCCAGTAACGTGACGAAAACCGCCATTGTCGACCGACAGGTTAGCCAACGGGTGCTGAGACGGCTTAGGTCGCGACACTAGGCGAGTTGAGTGTTCGACGCTGTCGTTCCCAGCGCGTTTTCTTGCGGGTTTTACTAGCACGAGATCCGGCCATCTACGTGACGAGCGTTTGACGCTTTGTGTGTCGTTTGTGCGCTACATTTGTAGGTAAATAAGGTAAATAGTTTTAGCGCAAAGGCACAGAGGCGCAACGAAGACCAGAGGTACATGTCCATTGCCTACGTGCGCCTTTCGGGGCAAATCTCCGAGCCCTTATGCGCTGAATTGAATTGGCGGCTCCCTAACGGTCGTCGCTCCGTAAAGGTATCCATTTTCTGAATCGATAGGGCGCATCGTAGTGATCCACAGCTCAGATACAGCCACGTCCTCTATAAATAAGACGCACACACGTCGGGTACTCGGGCGCTTGCGATTTGTATCCAGATGGGGAATGGGTAAACACGCCGAAGAAATTGTATATCGAACGTAGCTCGCGAACGGCTCCCGGTGGGGGTTTAAGACAACGTCGTACTGCGGCTTTCCGTAATTATGATAAGTATCGGGAGGCGTTGTTGGCTGTCGGTGAAAGCAGGGCTCGCATATAAAGATCGTTTCCCCGGGGACGGTTCAAAAGTTGTTGATTCTTGGCGCGTTCGCCCACCGTAAGGTGCATCAGGTCTAGTAGCTACTTGACATGGACAGCTGGCATATCCGGCATGGCGACACGAGGGTCCTTGTTGGATCATTGGTCCTGACCCACAATTGTTCGTGCAGGCCAACAGGTTGTGCCAACAAGCTTGTACGTGACGGGAAGTGGCATGGCAAGAATTACCTACAAAGATGCCGGAGTGGACCTTGACCAATACGCCGTGGCCATGGCGCGGTTACCGTACTGGATGCACCGGACATTTTCACCCCGCGTCATCCGCCTTGATGGTGGCTTTGCTGGATTGTTCCGATTGGATTTCCAAGGAAACCTATTCGCTCGCCGCTACGATGAGCCGGTATTGGTGGCATGCACGGACGGCGTGGGAACGAAAATCAAAGTAGCGCAGATGGCTGGCCGTCACGAGACAATCGGAATCGACTTGGTGGCCATGTGCGTCAACGATGCATTGTGCTTGGGTGCTGAACCGCTTTTTTTTCTGGATTATGTGGCCATGCCCGCGGATAATCCGGCCTTACTGGAGACAATTATTCGGGGCATTAGTGACGGCTGTGTCTTAGCAGATTGTGCGTTGCTTGGTGGCGAAACGGCCATCATGCCCGATCTGTATGCGCCCGGCGAGTACGATTTGGCCGGTTTTTGTGTGGGAGTAGCTGAACAGAGACGCTTGATCAGCGGTGCAACGATCAGTCCCCAGGATGTAGTACTGGGATTAGCTTCAAGTGGTTTGCACGCCAACGGGTTCAGCCTTGTCCGAAAGCTCGTGTTCGACGTGGCACATCTAGATTTGTCGCAGCCGATCCCGGAACTCGACGGACGACGTCTTGTGGACGTACTCCTGGAGCCGACCGTCATCTATGTTTCAGCCGTGCGACGTGTGTTGCGGTATTACCGAGTTAAGAACGTTGTCCACGGCATGGCACACATTACCGGCGGAGGGCTACGTGAGAACCTGGCGCGCATCGTGCCACGTCACTGCGACTGTGTGCTGGATCGCGCATCCTGGCCGGTGCTCCCGGTCTTCACGTGGCTCCAAAAACTCGGAAATATCGACGACGCCGAAATGGAACGCGTCTTTAATATGGGGATTGGTTTCGTCCTCGTGGTAAGCCCTCATTATGCGGATACCGTTGGGCGAATCTTGATGGACGCCGGGCACCAGGTCTATCGGTTGGGCGAAGTTGTGCCGGGTAGTGGGTGTGTGCGATGGAGGTCGAATTAGTTGTATGTTTGCCGTCGCCGGACAGCTTCAGGGTTGAGATGTAACGCAACGGTGCCAAGCCGCAACGGCGCAAGCTAAACTGGTAGATGCACTGCCTTGCACGTCCTACCATCGCGCCGGTACCAGGGTAACTTCTAACAAGAGGGATCTTTTCATCCGCCTGTTTTCCAGCTCGCCGCGTTGTAGCGCATCCCGTGCGGCTAGCACGAGGCCGCGCTTGTACGATCGTTGATCGCGGCGAGGAACCGGCCGGTGACGATGGCGCCTAGGGCTGAGCTCCTTGGCCGGTCTTGGCCGTCGAAGTCAGAGCAGTAGGCTCGCCTTGCGGCTGCTGGGAACTGGGAAACGACGGCCCGGCCTTTTCGAGTGCATCCAGCAGTTGGCGTTTGGTGATTACATCGCGAAGCACAATGACGTCGTCGGGTCGGCCCGCCGGATAGATCGCCAACAGGGGTATCGAATTAGAACGCAACTCGCGCAGCGCTTGTTCGATCTCTGGATTGGCTTCCGTCCAATCGGCCAACAATGGCACTACCTGGTTCCTTTCGACCAGCTCCTTGACTTCCGAGGTGTTGATTGCCGTGAGCAAATTATACTTGCACGTCAGACACCATTGCGCCGTAAAGTCAACGAGCACCGTTTTTCCTTCAGCAAGCGCCTCCTGTAGGGCCTTACGGCTAAAGGTTTTCCATGGCAACGAGTGGGCTGAAACCCGGTGCAACGACTGGTCGGTGCCGGCAACAGACGTCGGTGCCATCCACGTAAATGCAAATAACCCCACGGCTCCTGTAGCCGCTAAAGCGAATACCCAGCCGCGAACATAACTCATTGCCGAGGCCGTAAGCGGAATACGTCCGACCCACCAACAACCGAACCAGACGCCCACCAGCAATGTAAGCGTCGGAATAAACCACACACTGTGAATCGTAGTAAACAGGAAGACTACCGTACCTAGCAGGACAAAGCCCATGAGCTGTTTAAACGTTTCCATCCAGTGACCGGGTTTCGGGAGAAGCCGCAACCAAGATGGGTTCGCCCCAATTACCAAGTAGGGCAACGCCATACCTAGTCCGATGCTGCCAAACAGCAGGTAGGTAATCACCGCCGGTTTACCCATGATAAAGGCGAACACAGCGCCCAGCGCTGGGCCACTACAGGGTGTCGATAGAATGGTTGTGAAGATGCCTTTGAAAAATGCGCCGATAGCCCCTTCTTTTTCCTGAAGCGCGTTTGCCTTACCTCGCCCTAGAAAGCTGGGCACCGACAGTTCCCATACGCCAAGAAAGCTCAAGGCCATAGCAAACACCAGGACGATCATGGCCACTTTGAACCACGTATGGGTGAATTGTTGGCCCCAGCTCATGTTGAATACCGCGGCTAGCGTCGCCAGGATCAAGAACACGGACATAATGCCCAGGGAGAACCATAGATTGAGCAGAAAAATCCGCCGGCGATCCTCATGAGCCTGCTGGGCAAACGCCAAGATTTTCAGACCTACCACCGGTAAGACGCACGGCATGAAGTTCAGCAAAAAACCGCCGAGCAAACCGAAACCCAAATAGATCACTACTCCGCGCCACGACCCCTTCGCTGCACTGTCCGTTGTGGGAAGCGATGGAAGCTGCTGCGATGCGGAACCAGCGGCAGCACCCGGTACCTTCGCACCCGACACGGCTGTCTGTGGTTGGAGAACTTGGGGCAATTGATCCACATAACCGCCAAACTGCGCTACGATACGCTCGTTGCGCAACGGAATACACGCTACCTGACAAACTTGCCCATCGAAACGAAGTTCCAGCGCCGTACGCGACGGGTCCGCGTCAGCTTGCCATTCAATCGGCGCTGACCACGTTACCTGATCGGAGTGTTCCTCGACCTCCATCTGAAAAACGTCGTCAAAGCGAATCGCCGGAAGTCGATCGGGCTGAAACTCACCCACCAAACGAGCTTCCTGGGAGATTAAGCGGATCTCGGATCGACTGGGGCCACCTTCGGGCTGGGTCAGCGAGTACAAGTGCCAACCTGGGGCGATCGTGGCTGTGAGTTCTAAAGCGCCGCGTCGACTACCGCGCTGCAGCACATAGCGGGCTTGAAACTCAACTGGCCGCTGATCCTGCTCTGGTGCAGCAGGCAACAATTCCGCTAACTGGCTGCCCAGGGACAACTCTGGGTTCTCGGCCGGCGGAGCTTCTCCGGAAATCGAACCGGTTTGACCGAGATTCTCCGTGCACGGCATCCCAGCTAGGATCCCGAGCATCCATGCTCCAAGGAAGGATCGCCAAACAGCTCGCCACCACATAATTCTCTACCCTTATCGCTGGTCGCGTTCGCTGGTCGCAGCAGTTACGCGGATTCGAGGGACACAAATTCACTGCGGTTTGATTGTAGGAAAGCAGCCGAGCAGGGGTCAACGTAGTTTGGGCTGAATCCAGTGACCGCTTGGATGACTTTGTACCGAGCCTTACATTTCGGGATTAATCCAGCGGTTCGATATGAGCGGCCGCGGCTGCCTGCCGCAGCTTGCGCAGAGCTCGAGCCTCGATCTGCCGTACGCGTTCCTTGGTTACGCCCATCTCCTCACCGACCTGCTTTAGCGTCAGCGGTTCGTGATCGTGTTCAAGGCCGAATCGGCTGATAATGATCTTCTGCTCGCGCTCATCCAAACACGACAGAATTCGGCGAATTTGCTGCTCGCGCAACCGCTGCTGGGCCTCCTGCTCCGACTGGTCCGAACGCTCGTCTTTCTGCAGCAAGAACAGTTCTTCTTGATTGCTACGGAACCGATCGCGATAACGGAACTCTTCCGGTATCGTACGCGCGTAGTTCTTCATGATCGCCCAACTGGCGTAAGTGCTGAACTTGTTGCCGCGCGAAAAGTCGAACTTTTCTACGGCACGGATCAACGACATATTGCCGTCGCTGACCAGGCTGAAGAAATCGTCGCTGGGCGTAACGTGTCGCTTGGCGATCGATACGACCAAGCGCAGGTTGGCCTGCACGATTTGATTCTTTACACGGACGGCTTCTTCATACAGCCGCTCGATTTGGTCCATCAATCGAGGTCGAGCTTGTTCTATGCTCAATTGCTCGCGCAGCTTAGCCGCCTTGTACTTTAAGTAGTTGTACTTGCGGAACAGGTGATATTCCTGCTCGCGCGTCAACAGCGGGTGCTCATACAATGCGGCCAAATAAGGCGGCAAGCCTGGCGGTACGCGCATGCGCCGTCCTAGAGTTTCGGCCTGAGGCATCTCGGTCAAAATCACCTGGTCCGCATCGGGTTGATCGAACGATTCGTGGTAGATGTACTCCAGCGGCAGCTCCATAATGCGCCGTGCGCGCATTTCGTTGATAATTCGGAAGACGGTCGAGGGCGTGCGGTGGTAGCGAGCTGTCAACGTGGCAACGGAAGTTCCACGGATGTACTGCTCGTAAATACGCCGCTTGGTTTCCTCACCCAAGGGCCCGACAGCCGGATCGAAAACGCGCGCCTCCGGATGCGCCTCGTCGAATTGCTTGAGCGTATAGCGAATCGTCTCGACACTGCGTCCCATCTGGCTTGCCAGTCGCCGCGCGATTTCCGTCGGCAACGCCCCATCCAGTGCCAACTGACGTGCGCGCTCGACAATCTCCGATCGCTCTTCGTCGGTCAACTGGCTGAAGCGTTCGCCACGCCGCACTCGCTCCGGATTTCGATGCACGAACTGCTGCACACTGCTGGGAAGAAAGGCAACCCGCTTGCGGCCATCCATCAGCACGCGGCGACTCACCAGTCCCGCAGCACGCCAGCGAGAAATCGTCTTCGTGGAAACATTGTGCTGACGAGCAAGCTCTTCCAACGTCACTACCGGTTCGGTAAGCTCCTCGGCGCGCAGATCCGCCGCATCCGTCAAATCCTCGACCAACAGCCGCAAGTCGTGCTGCGCATCTTGGCCACGGATGAGAACATCCGCGCCCAACTGCGGATAAAAATCCGTCAATCGCTGGCATAGATAGCCATACGTGTAGGTCTGCTGCGGATCCAGCTCGTAAATCAATCGCTCGGCACGATCCGCCTGCGCCAACTTCTTGTCGCTAGGCGCATAGCGTACCTGCTGATCGCGAAACTGCTGTAGAATTGCCGTTCGGTAAGCTGTGTTCATCGTAATGTCTCACACCCCGTGGGCCTTTCCACCAACCCAAGCTGGCTTTCATCCCTGAACGACTCCTTAGAAGTCGGGAAAGGTTAGCCCCACAAATTTGCCTACAACTCTGTTCCGAAGAATCAACATGCACCGTTGATGACAGGAGCAAATTTCGTGCCGTAATGCGTCCTTGCTTCGTTCGTGCCCCCATCTATACGTTTATACGGCTTGACATCCACTTCGGTTCGACGTACGGGTGCAAACTAAAGCTGTTTTCGGGCAACAATTTATCGCAAGGCACTTCTATCTTTATAGACGATCTAGCCCCGCAATTGACTTACAATTTTCCCCAAAAATGCTGGCCAAATGTGGCTCCGGATGCTGGGTACTAAGCGCCGCAAATCAAGGCGCTCTGTGTGCAGCCGCCCTGCGAAGCCCTCCCCCAATCGAAAACCACGTCCCTTCCTTCTATTAAACCCGATACCGAACGCTAAGTCCTCAGCTTGACATCACATTTGGTTAACTTCGCGCTTAGCACAGGACGAACATATGCCATAGGCCGGAGCCGGAACTGGCAATCTGGGCAAAATACTTGGCCCTTTGGCAGCTCCGCAACCGCACTGGCCCAACATCAGGCTTCACTTCAGGACCTGTGCTTAGGGGTATTCTGAGTTGGGTACCAAATCTTGGCATAACGCGGCTCGAGCGCAAACGTTGCTGAGGCCAACTGGCGTGGGGTTGGCAGCCGCCATGCTGTTGGGTTCGGCTTTCACCCAAGTTGCTAAGGCCAGCGACTCCGATCCTTCGGTGTTGATGCCGCAGCTTGAAAATCGATGGATCGAGTACCGCGTGGTTTTCGAGTTGTCTGGAAAGCTGCTTTGGAAAAGTAGCCAATCCGAGGGGAGCACGCCGGTCGAAGTACGCAGCGATCAGGTTTACCGCGAACGGGTCGTGCGTTTGGATAAACCGAATTCTCAGCCTAACAGTGAAAGGCAAGGTAGCGAAGCCCATCTGTTCCATGCGGCACGCTGGTACGATTCGGCGACGGGCCAATATGTCGTTTCGGGAAAGGAAAGTCGGACACGGTTGGCCGACCAGCGGCGGCTGGTCATCCTGGACCGCCTGGCTGGGCCGTTGCGTGCTTACTCGCCTTGGGAGCCGCTCCCTCGTGCGGAACGCGATCTTGTAGACCTTCCGTTTCCCACTTTTGCTGTGGAGCGACTTTTTGTGGATCGCCCGTTGCGCCCGGGACAGACGTGGCAAGTGGACTCCGCGGGACTTGCCGACTGCCTCGGTCTGACGGAAGTAACCGGTGGTCAAGTGCAGGGTCAATGGGTCCGCAATGAGGGCCCCTTGGCTATGGTGCAGTGGGAGGGGCAAATCCAGGGCCGTGTCGAGCAAGCTCGTACAACGCTTCAGATCCAAGGGCGGGGTCAAGTGAGTTGCCAGGAGCGACTGGTGCGATGGTTGGCTGTTTCGATTGCGGAAAAGCGATCGATCAGTGAAGCGCAACCCGGGTTGGATATCACGGCCCGCCTGCGGATTGTGGCTCGACCGTTCACCGAACGGGACGAACGCTCCGAGCACCTGGAAGCGGTTCCGGAACCAATATTTGAACAGGCGGTGGTGTTGGTCCGCACAGATAATCCCCGCGGTCACTGGTCGATTTTGCACGAGCCGGATTGGCTGTTGATCGTCGAACGCTTCGATATATCGATCTTGAGGCTTTTTCATGAGGGACAGTTGCTGGCTCAGATGATTGTCAGCGTGTTGCCTGATGCACCACCGGAGCGCCAACTGGCCCCATCGGGTTTCCAGCAAGAGATACTCAGTGCGCTGAAACCCTACTCGGGGCAAATCCTGGAAACCACACAGGGTGTCAACCGAAATGGGGTGCGCGTGTTGCGGGCTACGGCTGTCGGTACGGTAGGAGAACGAGCTTTGCAATGGTTTTTTTATCACCTGTCGGACGACGCTGGGCACTGTGCCAGTTTGGTATTCACTGTGGAAACCGATAAACTGGAACTCTTCGGTGAACGGGATCGAGTGGTGGTCGAGACATTCGCTTTTGGGCCCGCCGGTGACAAGCCACCCGTGTCGGATCGGCCGCCGGGTCCCTCGGAGGATTTGCCGTCCCGGCCGCAGCGGTCCGCTGATATCTCGGCCGGCAAACAGTCTCCTAGCACTACCAAGTAAGGAACCGACCGTCGTTCCCCGTTCCCAATCGAGCCGATCGGGACGAAATGAGCTGGGTAACGATCCACTAGCGAAGGTCCAGCACGCGAGGATCATCCGGCAGGCTCCGTGTCCGTAGATGGGCCGGCAGTGTGTATGTCTGGTTCGAGACTGTAATGTTCCGAATGTCCGAAATGCAAACACGTACGATTCGCTGATGTTGAGTCGAACGCCCAAACAGCCACCACGTATGGTGATCCGCTATGAGCCGATATGGCGCTAGCTGGATGCGGCGGGGCTTTAACGGCGGGTAAGGCAACCAACGCATTTCCAGCCGAAGCTGACGGCGCCGGACCATCCCCTCCAATATCTGCTCGACCAGATCCATTGTGTGAGCTGGATAGGTTGGTAACGGTAAATCGACCTCGCAGCAGTTCAACAGAGTTCCAACCGCTTCACGGATAGAACTGGGGAAAGTGAGCATCAATCGTGCTAACGATTCCCGAACCGAAATGCGAAATTGGGGAACAGCACAAAGTACGGAAAGATGCGAGGTCAACACCAGCTTAGCCACATCGCGAACCGACAAGCCCAGGCCTACCGGTAACGGTTCCGGCTCTTTTTCCAAACGATAGCCGCACGTTCGGTTATCAAAAGCAATCCGGATCCCGGCACGGCGGATCAGGTTCAAATCCCGATAAATTGTGCGCCGGCTAACCTTGAATCGTTGCGATAGCTCTTTGGCGTTGAAAGCCGTGCCCCCTTGCAAACAGGCCAACAACCTAATGGTGCGCGCCTGTTTAGCGAACGATATTGCCGAGGCATTCTCACCCATAGCTGCGCTCGGTTCCCGAAGTTCATGGTGGTGGTGGGCTAGTGGCACGTCACCCTGGACGTCTTGATCCGGTGTCAGAATCTTTCTATTGCCATAATCACCCCGATGGCTGGTATCCCATCAGATACACAATGGCTAGCTACACGTCGGCTTGTCTGCTACCCGGAGCGCGATACATTGGTCAATAGGAAGGAGGTCGATGCGCGACGGTCCGCAACTGCCCTTGCAAAGGCAACTGTGCGACCTATAATCGCTTCCAAAGCGGAGGAAGCTGCCTTATCGGCTTCATGCGGGTGTAGCTCAGGTGGTAGAGCACAACGTTGCCAACGTTGTTGTCGTGGGTTCGAGTCCCATCACCCGCTTTCGCAAAGGACAGGAGAAATGCTCGCCCTGACGTAGCCGCGACGGGTGCTGCGTCGGGGCAATTGTCTCTATAGGTGACTCCATGAGCGACGCTGAGAAAGTAGACGCGCCGGAAACCCGTTCGGCCAGCGAGTCCCAGACCGAGCCTCGACGAAAGCTGGCGCTAGAAGTCGACATGCGACACACCGATGCCTGCCAGCGGCACGTGATCGTAAAAGTTTCGGCTGACGACGTCCAGTATTATCGCGACAAAGCTCTCGATAACTTGGCCGAAGCAGCCGCCGTGCCCGGTTTCCGACCAGGACGGGCACCGCGCCAACTGGTGGCCAATTTTTATCGGGATAAAATCAGCGAACAAGTCAAGGCCACTGTCGTACAAGAAGCCCTCGCACAACTCGTCGACGAAAAGCGATTCGTACCCATAAGCGAACCCGATCTGAATTTGGATTCGATCGAACTGACCGTGGATGGACATTTGACGTTCGAATTTGACATCGAGGTAAGGCCGGAGTTCGAGCTTCCCGAGTGGAAAGGCTTAACCTTAGAGGAGTTATCCTACGAGCCGACCGAGCCCGATATCGAACGTCAAATTTCGCTCATGCTGGAAAACCACATACACTACGAGCCCATTTTGGAACCAGCGCAGAAGGAAGACCTCATCGAAGTGCGTTTGCATTTAATGGAAGACGGATCGGTCGCCCGTTCTAGTCAGGAAGCCGTTTTCCATCTGCGCCCAGTGTTAATGTGGCGCGATGCGCGCATTGAAAACGCAGATCAACTTCTGGTGGGTAAAAACGCCGGCGAACGGGTAGCGGTCAAAGTGCAACTGGCGGAAACTATTCCGGACGCCCGTTGGCGAGGGCGTTTAGTGGATGGGGAACTAGAGCTCATTGAAGTCAAACGCGCTCGCCGCCCGGAAATTACGCCTGAACTGCTCCGAGAGCTCGGCTGTTCCTCGTACGAGCAACTTCGAGATCGTGCTCGCGAACAGCTTGTAAAACGATTCCAGTTCTACCGCGACGAATCGATGAGCCAGCAAATCACGGATGCCCTTTTAAAAAACGCCCGTTGGGACCTTCCTGCCTCGTTGCTAAGACGGCAAGTAAGGCGTGAAACAGAAAGACTGGCTAGCGAGTTGGCTTGGCGTGGATTCAACCAGCGCCAAATCGACGCCTACACGAACCAGGTCCGCCACGAACTGCGAGAAGAAGCCGCCGCACGGTTACGGCGACATTTTATTCTCGAACGCATCGCCGAAGAATTGGACATTACTCCCTCAGAAGAAATGGTGGACCGGTATGTCGAAGAAGTGGCTCGTGCGCGGGGGGAATCGCCACGGCGGCTGCGAGCCCGGCTAGAAAAGACGGGTAACCTCGATGGAATACGTAATCTCATCGTCGAAACCCTAGTCTTGGCCGAAATCCGAAACCATGCCCAAATCGTTCGCAAACCGTTCAGTTGGGAGGAAGAGTCTAGCTCGGCCGTAAGCCAGTCAATTTTCTCCGAAAAAGAAATCCCCTTGGCACGCAGCGATGAGCCAGATACCCTCATCAAACCGACGAGCCACGGCTAGATTATTTACCGGACAGACTCCCGTCTTTCCTGGAGGAGGACGCTCGCAACCCATGGAGCAACTACCCGGATCCCTCGGCAGCCTGTGGAACTCCTATACCTACCAAACCTACCAGCGTCAGCGCATGTTGACGTTGGGGGATCTTCTATTGGAAAACCGGATCGTCTTTCTCCAGGGCGAGATCTACGGGCCGACGGCCAATGAAGTCGTCATGAAGCTCTTGTACTTGCAAAGTGAAAACCGTCGAAAAGAAATCCATTTGTATATCAACTCTCCGGGAGGCGATATTTACTCGACCTTAGCCATCTACGACACGATGCAAATCCTAAGCTGTCCGGTGGCTACGTACTGCGTCGGACTGGCTGCCAGCGGTGCTGCTGTACTTTTAGTCGGAGGTTCCAAGGGAAAACGCTTTGCACTCCCCCATTCTCGTGTAATGCTTCATCAACCATGGGGAGGGGTAGGAGGTCAAGTCACCGACATTGAAATCCAATGTAACGAAATGCTCAGGGCTCGTGAAACGCTGAACCAAATTTTGGCCTACCACACCGGACAAAGTATTGAGAAAATCGCAGCCGACACAGATAGAGACTTTTACATGACCGCCGAACAGGCCAAGGAGTACGGCGTGGTGGACGAGATTTTGTATAAGCCGGCGGCCGTCGTGGATGAGGAGGCCGAGCGTTAACCCGGAGAATAGCTCAGCCTATCCCCAAAAAGGATCCTACGTATGCCGCTGATCCCCTATGTCATTGAAAAAAGTGGTCGCGAAGAGCGGGTCTATGATATTTATAGCCGCTTACTCAAAGACCGCATCGTGTTCCTCGGCAGCCAGATCACCGACGAAGTGGCCAATGCCGTTGTGGCGCAGATGCTGTTCCTTCAATCCGAAGATCCGAAAGCCGACATCCATCTGTACGTCAATTCGCCGGGCGGCAGCGTCAGCGCCGGTTTGGCCATCTACGACACAATGCAATGGGTCAGTTGCGACGTGGCAACCTATTGTATCGGGCAAGCCGCTTCCATGGGGGCCGTGCTCTTGGCGGCTGGCACCGCCGGTAAGCGCTATGCCTTGCCAAATGCTCGCATCATGATCCATCAGCCACTTGGCGGGATGCAGGGCTCAACCGAGGACATTTTGATCCATGCCAAAGAGTTTCGGCGAATCAAACAGCGATTGAACGAAATCCTCTACCGGCACACCGGCCAGTCCCTGGAAAGGATCGAAAAAGACACGGACCGCGACCGGTTCATGACGGCCGAGGAAGCAGCAGCCTATCGGTTAATTGACAAGGTCATTGAAACCGTGAAATCGGTGGTCCCTGTGCCCGGAGGTCAAGGCACCGACACAAGTGGATGATCTGTGCACAACGCTTGATGCGAGGGAACGCCCGCCTGCTTCGGCCTCTCATGGAGGAGAGGTATTATGAGAAAGTCTTATACGCAACTCCAAAGACTTCCAAGACTAATTGTAGGGTTTGTCTTCTTTTGGCCATTGCTGGTCGCATGCCGACATCAACAGTTGCGAGAGGCGTTTTTGGTTGAGGCATTCAGCGCAGAGACGCGCGCAATTGAGGACAAGGTGTACGACCTAGCTTATCGAGTCGAGGATTTGGAACAGAGAGTCGATCGCCTGGAAGGTGCTGCCGGGCAAGGCGGTTCGTCTCAAGGCAAGGCCCTACCTCGACACCGCCCCTCGGCACCCTCGCAGGAGATTCCGGACTTAAGTCCTCCGGAAGTTGATCCGGGGCGTCCGGTAACCCCCGAGCAACTGCGCCGTGGCTCTTCGTACCGACCTGGAGGTCGGTCAGGTGAGTTTGTCGCGGCCCTCGATGCTGCTGGCGACGAACTGCCCGATCGCTTGCCGCAAGCCGATCCACAATCTGTCACGCTGCACATTGACCAGCGGACCGCGTTAGCCGATTGGGATGGCAAACCTGGACCAGACGGAGTGTGGCTCGTCTTCCGGGCAGAAGATTCCGACGGACAGCTCATCAGTCAAGGCGGTCGAGTAACCGCGGTTTTGCTGGATGCCGTATCTCGAACACACGTCGGGCGATGGGAATTCGACGCGCTTACGGTTCGCCGCGCTATTCGTTGGGACGATCCGCCTGCCGCATTCGTCTTACCACTTCGATGGAAGCAAACACCCCGCAACCTCCAACTTCACTTGTTCATAAGATGGGAAGACGAATCGGGACGACGTTGGGAAACGGACAGTCCTATCGATGGCTCGGGCAGTTCTCAGCAAGCTGCCCAATGGCAGGCCCGCAGCAGCGGTTCAGCCACGCATGGTCCTCCAGCCGCTGTATACCGCTAAGCGGTAGCTCACGGAACGGCGGCAGCCGACATCAGATCGATCGGCCTTTCGCGGCTATTTGGTGAGCGGATCTTCCCACGCCTTCGCCTTGACCCAATTGCCTCGTGCTCCGGAGTGACTTTCGGAAACCGGCAGTATTGGAAGTAAACCGGGCCGGTGGCGATTCATCCGATCACCGCCGACAGTATGACCTCACCGATCCAGGTGAGAGAATACCTTTGCTTCTTTGCGCGAGCACGCTTTACCCGGCTCAGTTTGCACCTGAAGGCCTTAGTGGAGCCCTAAAATTTAAGATGGGGCGCCGCCTGGTGGCACGTTTTGCATCGACGTCGATTGGGGGCAAGGCGCTTACCGCATTTTGGACACCGAACTGCTTTAATCGGCGCGCTCGCTTGGTTCGCGGACGAAGTCCCATAGCCTTGATCCTTTGTTCGCGACGGTGCTGTCAGCCTCCGATCCACCGGGGCCCTTGTCTCGCAGGCAGCCGACGCTACCGAGGGCACATCCGATGCTGCTCCGAGCAACCCGAAGTACGGAAACATCAAACCGAGTCACGGGCAGTAACCAGCTGCCGCGTACCATCGAGCCACACGGTGGAATGCACCTCCTAATTGGTTTAGTATGAAATTTACCGCCAAATGCTGATGCCGACAATTCCAACCCAGGCTGCTAAACAACTTGTGTTGCTCAATATTAAGCCTACTAATATAATGAACAGCGCCAGGCTCGTGGATGGAACGAATCTTCTCGCATCCTGCGGAACACAGCACATCAGGCGGTTGAACTTATGGTGGGCGATCAAATGGCTGACAGCCAAGCAAGCAAGACACCGGGTCTGTCGGCCGCAGCCCCGGGCGAGGAGCCGTTGCACGCCCCATGGAACGGCGGCACTGGGGCACCGGGATTTTCTCCACCAGCCGTTTCCTGGGAGGAGCAAAAGACCGTCATTTCGCGCCAGCCTCCTCCCGTCGCCAGCCCCCCCACTCGGAGAATGTCGGCTGCCGAGCAGGTGGCTCAGCAATTGGTCGGCCAACGGCTCAGCCATTTCGTATTGGAGGAGTTCATTGGCGGCGGGGGTATGGGAGCTGTGTTTCGCGCCACAGACACGGCTTTAGGCCGGACGGTGGCTATTAAGGTTGTATCCGGTGCCAGTCACGACGAGGAGGCCCTGCGGAGGTTTAAGAACGAAGCGCAAAGTGCGGCCAGGCTAGACCATCCGAATATCGCGCGCGTTTATTACGTCGGGGCAGACAAGGGATGGGATTTCATCGTTTTCGAATATGTCCAAGGTGTAAACCTCCGCGATTTGGTAGCGCAGCGTGGTCCACTGCCCATCGATGAAGCGATTTCCTACGCCGTGCAAGTGGCCGCGGCATTGGAACACGCATTCCAGCGAGACGTGGTGCATCGCGATATCAAACCTTCGAACGTTTTAGTTACCGCCGACGGTGTCGTGAAGCTCGTCGACATGGGCTTGGCTCGTTTACAAATGGATACGACCGACGAGTTAACTGCCAGCGGTGTGACTCTGGGAACTTTTGACTACATTTCCCCAGAACAAGCCCGAGACCCGCGTCAGGCCGACGTGCGCAGCGACCTTTATTCGCTCGGTTGCACACTTTTTTTCATGCTGACCGGTCGGCCACCCTTCCCGGTGGGCACCGTGTTGCAAAAACTATTGAGCCACAGTTCCGTACCCCCACCGGATCCTCGCCAATTCCGCGACGACGTCCCGGCGGAATTGGCGGCGGTGGTGTTGAAGTTACTAGCGAAAAGTCCCGCCGACCGGTATCAAACGCCATCCGAATTAGTGGCCGAATTGGTATTGCTGGCCGAACAACTTGGCATTGCTTTCATCGGTTTTCGACCAGCGGTCGTGGTGGCTCCAGCATCCCCAACCCCGCAGTGGAGACAAACTCTACCGTGGGTAGCTGCTGTAGTAGGAATTGTGGTGGTCGCGTGGCTACTGGAGTTATTGAGTGGACCGGAATCGATCGCCATCGGACCACCTCGCCTTCCAGTAGCCAATGACGCATCCAGCTCGGTAGCTCCGCCCAAGGCATTGCAAACTGGTTCGCCGCCCCTGGATTCGTTGTCGACAGGTGAGATGCCAGTACCGGTGACACCTCCAACGTCCACATCTGATGGCTCAGCCAACGCTAGTGCGTCACCATCAGGCACCGACCGGGGTTCTTTGGGTGCGTCGATATCGTCCGCAACAGCAGATGCTTCGTCGCCTCCGATGCAGCCAAGTGAACCCGTCAGCCCTACGCCCGCGTCTTCCCCAGCGAGTGCGACGGCGGCGCCCACTTCTGAGTCGCCGATGCGGTTTCCTTCCGATAAGACTGAAGGAACACCGGCTCCTGCGCTTAGCCAATCTCCGACGGCCGCTCCGTCCAGTTCTCCAACGTCCGGACCTGAATCGGGCAATGCCACTGGGCCAATGGTAGCCAGTACAAATACTGCGCCGGCAACGGCGCAAGTCGTGACCGGGCCATCCGTCGATTCCAACGTGCCTCCGGTGCCGAGGATACGTCGCATTATTGTCAGTCCCGTATCGGTCGAGGTACCGGCGGATGCACTGTTGGTTAGCTCCTTGATGAGCGCTTTCGATAAAGTAGCGCATCTGGAGAACGTAGACCGGATCGAACTGTGGCACGATGGGCCAATGGAAGTCCGATCGCAAGTTATCAACATTCCCGAACGATTGGAAGTTCATGCCGGCGCCGGGTTCCGACCGGTGATATGGTTTAGACCGCAAATTGGAATCTTCGGTTCGGAAACCCGGTTCTTGACTATGCGCGGCGGTAATTTTTTGTGGAACGGGATTGATATCGTGGCTTTGCCGCCTGCGGACGTATCTACCGATTTAGCGCTGTTTGCTTTGGACGATATTGACAGTTTTCAGCTTCAGGATGTGACGATCAGCGTGTTGGACGCTGCAGCCCAGCCTGAGAAAGTTCGTGTCCTGGAGCTTTTGCCATCGCGGATGGCGCCAAGTGCCGAGATGCGAATGCCGTTAGCCGCCACCATGCGTTTGCCTCCGCGTTTTCATTTGGAAAGAGTTGCTGTCCGGGGTGCCGTCACGATGCTCTACGTATCGGCCGCTCAACCACTGGAGTTGCTTTGGCAGCAGGGATTACTCATTACTCCAGGACGGTTGATTCAAATCGGTGGCACTAGTGATGCCTATAACTGGGATGCCGAATGGCAAATCCGCTTAGAGCACATCACGGCTGCGGTTGAAAAAGGGTTGGCTGCCGTGGTGGTGGATACCGAAGGCTCACGGCCGCTCGATGGCAGCCTCGAGTTGTATGATTGCGTCCTCATGACGTCTCATGACGTGCCGCTGATCGACTTCCGCGGCGTTGCATCGTTTGATCAAGCGGAAAAAGCTCTTCGGTTCCGGGGGGACAGGAATTTCTATCCGACACGGATGAGTGCGATGATGGGAATGAATCGTGCTATGCGCCGCATTCGTTGGCGCATCCTTACAAGGGATGGGCTGGTACGCGAATATGGATTCGACGACAAAGACGCCGAATGGTATGAAGAAAAATCTGCGAAGGAATCCGTTCTTTGGAAAGAGCTACCGCCTGCCTTTGCTGATGTGCCGGCACACCGCCAAACCCGTGCACAGTACGAAATGGATACCAGTGCGCGTAACCCGGCGCGGGCCGCTGGCTTTGATCCGGCGCTACTGCGCGAATTCCCCGCGACGCCGGCGCCCGTTCCATTGGACGTGCCTGCACCAATGGCTCCGATGCCGTTGAACCGCTGAGAGCTTCTCGCCTGGCCTTTCGACCGCTTCCCGAATTGGACTTCTTCAAGGCTGGTGTAGAACCGATAGTAGCATTTCCCCATCGAGCTGACAGGATCGTAGCCCGCCTCTAGCCGTTTGTGTGGGTCACGTTTGTAGGTGAAAAATTCTTAGCGCAGAGGCGCAGAGGATAGTATAACTAAGCTGGCGACATCCGCTGTCGGCTGGGAAAGAACCATTGTTGCCCAAGGCCTCTACATGGTGCCCCGCTGATGATCATGCCACGGCTTGGGTTAGCTATTTTCACCAAAATCACCAGGGTCGTGCGAAAAATTCGTGATTAAACCGCTAACCGATCTTGGCAGGTGTCTGTTTTACTGGGCCTTGGCTCGTTTGCGTCAAATCCTCACGCCCATGAAATGGCAAATGCCCAACACGCATCACAGCGGAGTTCTGAGCGCGAACAACTTACCTACCATCAAGACGCACACACCTGGCAAAGGCAAAAAGGTGACGGTAAACCCACCTTGCCAAAACGGGACGTTACAACGTAGCACGAGCCCAAGCGCTCAGTCCAGTCGTGCATACTCTGCTTCTGCATCCCGTTGCGCCTTTGCGTCTAAGCCTCTTGGCGTTTAAGTACATCCCACAGTGCTATTAGGTTTTGTTTTCGGTTTCACTCGGCTGTATAATGCCGGAAGTAATCGATCGGCCGTTAGACGCCACGCACGGGGTGTTTGATCGATGTAATTGTTGGGAACCTCGCCAAGTATTTCCCGCCTTGACGGCCCGATTATCCCTTAGCGGCTAAACAGAGGAGTAGGACGGGCATGTATCGACGTGTACCGGCTAACGAGAGGACCAATGCACGACAGCAGCCGTTGATAAGGTCTTTTTTTGGGGTGCTGCTGTGGACATTCGCAACGTTGCCGCTTATTGGCTTTGGTCAGCAGGCAACCGATGAGATTTATTTTAACCGCGATATTCGCCCGATTCTCTCGAACAACTGCTTTAAGTGTCATGGTCCGGACGCTGCGGAGCGAAAAGGTGGAATAGCAGGTTTACGATTAGATGTTCCCGAAGGAGCCTATGAGGACTTGGGCGGTTATGCGGCTGTTGTCCCTGGTAAGCCCGAAGCCAGCGAATTAATACGTCGCGTTCGCTCATCGAATCCTGCGGAACGCATGCCGCCACCTGAATCAGGCAAAATACTTACGGCCCAAGAAGTTACCCTTTTAGAACGGTGGATTGCAGCCGGGGCACGCTACGAGCCGCACTGGTCTTACTGTCCTGTGCGACGTCCCAACCTTCCCACGGAATATAAAGATAGTTGGGTTCAAAATGCGGTGGACCTCTTTATTTTGGCGCGCTTGCGCCGTGAAGGGCTCGAGCCGTCGCCGGAAGCGGATCGCGAAGCGCTAATCCGCCGAGTTTACCTGGATTTAATAGGTCTCCCGCCCACTCCTGAAGAGGTGGATGCGTTTCTTGCGGACGGTCGTCCTGATGCGTACGAACGGCTCGTGGATCGGCTCCTGGCCTCGCCTGCATTTGGAGAACACTGGGCGCGCATGTGGTTGGATCTTGTGCGCTATGCCGATTCGGCAGGTTATGCCGATGACCCACCGCGCACCATTTGGGCCTACCGAGATTATGTTATTCGAGCGTTCAATGCCAATCGCCCCTTTGATCAATTCACCATCGAACAACTTGCAGGCGACCTACTGCCGAATCCGACTCAGGAACAATGGATCGCCACAGCCATGCATCGCAACACGATGACAAATAACGAGGGGGGAACGAACGACGAAGAATTCCGTAACGCGGCGGTTGTTGACCGAGTCAATACGACGTTTGCAGTATGGATGGGCACCACGGTGAATTGTGCCCAATGCCACAACCACAAGTACGATCCCATTTCGCAAAAGGAGTATTTTCAGTTATTTGCGATCTTTAACACCACGCAAGATGCGGATCGTCGCGATGAAAGTCCGGTGCTCGAGATCTGGACCGACGAGCAGCGGGAATACCAGGCCCGGTTACAAGAAAAGCTCTTAGCACTCCGACAAAAGCTCAGCCGTGTGGATGCCGAGCTCCGGGAAGAAGAGCAGAAATGGGAGGAGGCGCTGCGACAGGCAAAGCACTGGCAAGTGCTGGTACCTGAGTCGGCTGTGACCGATACAGGTAACACGCTACGCTGGTCGGACGACGGTATCATTTGGGCGAGCGATGCGAAACAAGAAACGCGGACCGTTGTCTATCCAATACAAAAACCGACGCGTTGCGTTGCCATTCAGATTGAGGCCTTAGCGGACCCGCAGTTGCCCGGTCAGGGACCCGGCTGGGCCGCCGGCAACTTCGTTTTGTCGGGTGTGCACGTCGCGATCGATCACGGTCAACAAAACCCTCCGATTGGGCGTTTCGTTCGGATCGAGCTTCCCGGCCAGCAACGCATATTGTCGCTAGCTGAAGTTCAGGTGTTTCGTGATAACCGCAATATTGCAACTGAGGGACATGCTTCGCAAAGTAGCACGGATTTCGGCGGCGAGGCGCGGTTGGCAATCGACGGTCAAACCGACGGCCGCTATTACGAGGGCAAGTCCACCACGCACACAGCGCAATCCGACAATCCGTGGTGGGAGGTACAACTGCCAGACAGCGGACCGATCGAGCGCGTCGTCGTGTGGAATCGTACGGACAATAATCTTCAATCCCGCTTGGACGGTTTCCGCCTGCTGATTCTGGATGAAGCCCGGCAAATAGTTTGGGAACATGTCGAGCCCGAGGCGCCTTCCAGTCATCGCGAATATCGACTGGCAGGGCCCCAGCCGATCCGATTTGCGTCGGTACGTGCGGATTGGGAGCAGCAAGGTTTCCCAGCAAGTAGCGTCCTCAAACCTTCCGATAAGCAACCCGGCTGGGCAGTCGCTCCGCGAACCGGGCAGTCCCATCGGTTAACACTCATCGCTGAAAAACCGTTGGAATTTCCGGCCGATAGTCGTTTGGTGGTGCGTCTGGAACATCGTTACCCGCATCCGGCCCACGTTCTGGGCAAATGGCGGGTATTGGTGACGGGGGATACCTTGTCAGCCGACGTAGCCGGATTACCGGCAGCAGTACACGAGGCTCTTTTTACGGAACGCACCGACCGAACCGAAGAACAGCAAAAGTTGCTGGATGATTACTTTTTGGCAACGACCCCTCGTTTGGACTCCGAGCGCCAGCAGCTTAAGCTCTTGGAAAAGCAGTTAGCGGAAATGAAACCGGTAACGACCGTGCCGATCATGTGCGAGTTGCCGGAAGGGCAACGCCGCATAACACGCATCCAACGACGAGGCAATTTTTTGGATGTCGGCGAAGTCGTTGAACCTGGATTCCCATCGGCCTTCGGTTTCAGCTCGGTGGACACTCCTCCGACACGTTTGGATTTGGCCCGCTGGCTTGTCGATCCGCGTAATCCGCTTACGGCCCGCGTGACGGCGAATCGGTTTTGGGAGCAGCTTTTCGGTCTTGGGTTGGTACGTACCACTGAGGAATTTGGAGCGCAGGGCGAGCTGCCCACACACCCAGAGCTGCTGGACTGGTTAGCAGCCGAGTTCGTAGAATCGGGCTGGGATATGAAACAGTTTCTGCGGTTGTTAGTCACATCCGCTACCTATCGCCAGGCGTCGCGTGTTACCCCAGAGCTTCTGCAACGTGATCCAGAAAACCGACTGTTGGCACGCGGGCCTCGCTTTCGGTTGGCGGCCGAGACCATTCGTGATCAAGCGCTGGCGGTTGCTGGCCTCTTGAGCCGGAAGATGTATGGAGAACCGGTGCGACCCGTACAACCGAAATTGGGAGTCAATGCTGCGTTCGGAAGTGGTATCGATTGGCAACCTAGCGCCGGCGAGGACCGGTACCGCCGCGGCCTTTACACCATGTGGCGCCGTTCGAATCCTTATCCTTCCATGGTGACGTTCGACGCGCCGAATCGCGAGGTATGTACGTTGCGCCGAGATCGGACCAATACCCCGCTTCAGGCTCTGGTGACGCTAAACGATCCGGTATACGTCGAGGCGGCACAAGCTCTGGCACGCCGTATCTGGCAAGAAGCACAGTCGACCGAAGAACGGATTGAACGGGGGTTTCGCCTATGTGTCGCACGGCGACCTTCTACACACGAACTCGATCGGCTCAGGAAACTCTATGAGGAGGCACGAGCCGAGTTGGCGTCGCATCCGGAACAAGCGCGCCAACTGGCAGGTGACCTACAGGTTCCAACACCCCAGCGTTATGAAGCTGTCGAGCTTGCGGCATGGACAGTAGTTAGCAACGTATTGCTGAATTTAGACGAGTTCCTGATGAAGCGATAAGGTGCAGCACAATGAACGCCCGATGGGATCGACTGGCTTGGCAAACGCGTCGCCATTTCCTGTTCGGTGGTGCAGTGAGTTTGGGAGCGATCGCGTTGCATACGATAACACAAGGTGCTCAACCACGGACGGACAATCCACTTTCCGCGCGCCAGCCCCACTTTCCCCCTCGCGCGCGACGCGTCATCTTTCTGCACTTAACCGGCTCGCCCCCGCATCTGGATCTTTTTGACTACAAACCCGAATTGGTTAAGCGGCATGGGCAACCGTGTCCGGAAGAGTATTTGCGCGGTAAACGGTTCGCTTTCACTTCTGGCACCCCAACCCTATTGGGTACTCCGCGACAGTTTGGGCAATACGGCAAAGCGGGGATTTGGATGTCCGACGCCATCCCGCATCTTCACCAGGTGGCCGACGAACTATGCGTTATCCGATCGATGCACACCGACCAGTTCAATCATGCTCCGGCGGAGTTACTGCTTTACACTGGGTCGGCCCAACCGGGCAGACCCTCCTTGGGTGCATGGGTAACTTATGGGCTGGGGACAGAGAACGAGAATCTACCGGGTTTCGTGGTATTGATTTCCAGTGGGGTGCAACCCAATGGGGGGCGCAATTCGTTTGGCAGTGGCTTCTTACCCTCGGTATTTCAGGGCGTGCAATGTCGATCCAGCGGCGATCCGGTCCTTTATGTGTCGGATCCCCCCGGAATGAACCGCGTTTTGCGTCGCCACACGCTCGATGCGCTTCGTGATCTGAACACTTGGCAAGCCGAGCAATGGGGGCATCCGGAAACATGGACACGTATTGCTCAATATGAGCTGGCGTTTCGCATGCAGGTAACCGTCCCCGAGGTGATGGATATCTCGCGCGAACCGCAGTGGATCCTGGACGAGTATGGAGCAGCGCCTGGAGCAGCAAGTTTTGCCAATAATTGCCTTTTAGCCCGCCGGCTGATCGAAAGCGGTGTGCGGTATGTTCAATTGTTCGACTGGGGTTGGGATTTTCATGGCACGAATCCCAACGAAGACCTTCGCGACGGCCTGACGAAAAAATGTGCGACGATGGACAAACCGGCTGCTGCCTTGTTGCGCGATCTCAAACGCCGTGGTTTGCTCGAAGATACGCTCGTTATCTGCAGTGGCGAATTCGGAAGAACTCCGTTCCGCGAAGGGCGTACATCGACCGGTAGTATCCTCGGACGAGATCATTACCCGGATTGTTTCACTGTCTGGATGGCCGGTGGAGGAGTCAAAGCAGGCTTTACCTACGGTGCTACCGGTGAATTAGGATTTCGCATTATCGAGAACCCGGTGCATGTCCATGACCTACAAGCCACCATTCTGCACTTACTAGGATTCGATCACGAACGGCTCATTTTTCGCTTCCAAGGACGAGATTATCGGCTAACCGACGTCCATGGTCGTGTCATCAAAGAGATTCTCGCCTGAAGGCTTTCTTGGCCAAAGGGCGGCGCTTCGCTTGAGGAAAGCTGCATGCGATTTCGCCAAACAACATGCACCTATCGGTTTCTTTGGCTCTTTGTTGTTCTTGTTGTGCACCAAGCAGCGCGAGTCAGCGCTCAACAGGATGCATTAGTGGACGAAGCGAGAGTGGCCTTGCGGCGTGCCGTGGCATTTTTTCATGGCCAAGTCGCTGCCCATGGTGGGTACGTATACCAATACAGTGACGACCTTTCCAAACGGGAAGGCGAAGGGCGCACCGGACCCGATACCGTTTGGGTACAGCCTCCGGGGACCCCGGCTGTCGGCATGGCTTACTTACAAGCGTATCAATTGACCAAAGAATCAGCGTTATTAGCAGCAGCTCGAGATGCTGCCGAGTGTTTAATTCAGGGGCAATTGCACAGCGGTGGGTGGACCGACCAAATTGAATTCGCTCCTGAGCAACGCCGACGATTCGCCTATCGGGTCGACGGGCCGCTCCAACCGCGCGCGTTCAATTGGAGCACGCTGGACGACAACAAAACACAGTCGGCCACACTGTTTTTGATGCTTTTGGACCGAGAACTCCAGTTTCAAGATGCGTCCATCCACCAAAGTGCCGTGCAAGCTCTTGACGCGATCTGTGCAGCCCAGTACCCGAATGGAGCATGGCCCCAAGGCTTCCGGGAGCCGGCAGCTCACGATCTAGAGCGTTATCCGGTCCTCCCCGCCCGCTTCCCCGCCCAATGGTCTCGCACCTACGTAAAACAAGACTATTGGATCTTTTACACGCTTAACGATGACGCCTTGGCGGATACCATCGCTTTGATGCTAGAAGCAGCCGAAGTGTACGGCAATCCTGCATACCGTCATGCGGCGCTTAAGGCGGGCGAGTTTTTGATCCTGGCCCAATTGCCCGACCCGCAGCCGGCATGGGCACAACAGTACGATTTTCAGATGTACCCGACTTGGGCTCGCAAGTTCGAGCCCCCGGCAGTTACCGGCGGCGAATCGCAAGGAGCGATTCGCATTTTGCTTCGCCTCTATGAAGAAACCGGGGATCGCCGTTTTTTGGAGCCGATTGGTCGAGCTCTGGATTACTTGGAGCGATCGCTGCTTCCAAGCGGCAAGTTGGCTCGATTTTACGAACTACAATCCAATCGGCCGCTCTATTTCACTCGTGCGTACGAGCTTACCTAAGACCCATCCGATGTACCGACTCATTACGCTTTTCAAGTGGAAAGCCAATTAGATTCATTGCGACGCGAATACCACCAACTGAGCGATTTAACACCGGAGCAATTGGCTAAGCGTCGGGAAACTCGACGGCGATCGAACGCGTCTGCTCCGTCGGCCAGTACCGTGCGCCGCATTATTCAGGCGTTAGATGAACGTGGGGCGTGGGTCGAGCAAGAGGCTTTGCGGTACCACGGGGCAAATAATGCCACGCGGCGCATCATTTCTTCTAGAACTTTCATTCGCAATATCGATCTACTTGCCCGCTTCCTCGCGGCGCACTCGGATGTATCGAACTTGCCACAACGCTAGGGCGAACTTCGTCTGGGGCCGAGCCGTATTTCCACCGCAGCAACTAGGTAACTACTTGGACACACAATCACTGAGTTTTGGGGCAGAGATTTATTTCTATTTGGCACGTGGTGTTTTCTTAAAAGCCGTGTCTGGCCCAGGACCGCCAGCGGCCAGGCGCACGATTTGTGCCGATTGAAAAAAACGACTATTCCGCGTAGCGTCGTTTCGCTTGAGGATTGACTGGAAACATCAAGCGATATTTATATAATGAGGTTTCGCCGGGGGCTGATGGGCGCTCGGTACGCGAAGACTCCAGAGGAGTTGACCAATGCTAACGATTTGGGGACCTGTGGACCGTCGGCGGTTTTGTGATGGAATATCTCGCCGGTCGTTCTTGCAGATCGGTAGCTTGGCGCTTGGAGGGTTGAGTTTACCAGAACTCTTGCGCGCTGAAACAGCCGCCGGTTCGCAGAAAAAGCATAAGTCGGTCATCATGATTTATCTTTGCGGCGGGCCGCCCCATCAAGATCTCTACGACTTGAAACCGGAGGCTCCACAGGAGATTCGTGGGGCCTTCGTTCCGATCGCCACGTCGGTTCCTGGAATCCAGATCTGTGAGCATCTACCGCGGATCGCGCAAAACATGGACAAGTGCGCCGTGATCCGAACCTTGGTGGGTGCACGCGATGCACATTATTCGTATCAATGCATGACAGGCCATCACGACAACCCGGCACCGGCAGGTGGGTGGCCCCATTTCGGTTCGGTAACCTCTTATTTCCTTGGCCCCACGCGGCCAGGTGTTCCCCCATTTGTCAGTCTGTGTTACACCACGCAACATCGGCCATATAACGAACCGTCTCCAGGTTTTTTGGGTGTTGGCCATTCCTCCTTCCGTCCAACGGGGCCGGGACGAAGCGATCTGGTTTTGAACGGCATCACAACGGATCGCTTAGCCGATCGCAGAAGCTTGTTGGCCGCGTTTGATCGGTTTCGCCGCGAGTGGGATCAGTCTGGAAAAATGGAGGGGTTGGATGTGTTTACCGAACGGGCGATGGGCATCCTGACCTCCTCTGATCTATTTGAAGCATTGGACATCTCGCGCGAGGATCCCCAGGTGCGCGAACGCTATGGTTCAGGAGATGAGAATAAGCCCAAAGGGGACGGGGCACCGCGCGTGCCACAGAATTTCCTTGTCGCGCGGCGCCTCGTGGAAGCGGGTGTGCGCGTCGTGACGATCAACTACAGTTTCTGGGATTGGCATGGCAACAATTTCCGTGCGGCTGCCGAGGAGTTTCCCATCTTCGATCGAGCATTCGCGGCACTGGTCGAAGACCTCTATTCGCGAGGCCTATCGGAGCAGGTGACGGTTATTGCCTGGGGCGAATTCGGGCGCACCCCGAAAATCAATAAGGATGCAGGACGCGACCACTGGCCGCGCGTTTCCTGCGCTATCCTTGCCGGCGGTGGAATGCGCACCGGTCAAATCATTGGCAAGACCGATCGATGGGCGGGTGAGCCCACGGAGCGCCCAGTTACATTCCAAGAGGTATTCGCCACACTGTATCATAATCTGGGTGTTCGCCTGGATAGCCAGCGGTTGTTTGACTTTCGTGGTCGCCCACAATACTTGGTCGAGCCAGGAACACAGCCGATTGGTGAACTCGTCGCCTAATTAAATATCAGCAACTGCGCGTGTAGAACCTGTCGCAAAATATCGGCAGCAGAAAGTGATTCACACGAAGGGGAAATGGACGAGGGCAAGGTATTTTCCTCCTTTGTGTGTAGTAACCCGATTCATTGGGTCCAAAACTGTAAGAGAAGCAAAAGGACCGCACGAGTGCGGCCATTACGAACGCGCCTCCGCTTGTACCCAACATGAATTCTGGGATAGGCCTTAGTACCACAACCGTAATTCGTCAATTCCGAACAAGAAAAGTCAGGGCTCGGGATTTTCCCGCAACATAGTGTGGCCGTATCGTAACGTAGCGCCGTCGTATTAGCTGTGTCTTCTGTGCAACCAGCGGGAAAGGTTTTCGATCCGTGTGCGACTCGTGGTTGGTACGATTGGTTTTGTAAATGGTTGACAGATGTTTCCGGAAGGGATTATGGGTTCGGTATTCTTACCAGGCTGGTTCATCCTGGCTAAGACAATGAACAGCGCCCAATCCCCACACTAAGTCGAGACATGGAAACGGTTCAATTATCCGATCGGGGAACAACTCGCGGAAAATCCCGAGCGCACCTTCGTCATTTGCATCTTCAAAAACTGGAACGATAACGGCATCATTCACATAGTAGAAGTTACAGTAACTGGCTGGCAACCGCCGTCCTTCATAGTATTTAGGAGCTGGCAGTGGAACGCGGATGACCTCGAACTTCTTTGCATCTTGATCCACTGCCTCCTGAAGCTCGTTATGTAACTGATGTAGCACGGGATAATTGGGGTCATACGGGTCATCGCACCAGGCTGCCATGACTCCTGATGGAGATATAAATCGGGCCAATTGGTCAACATGCCCATCCGTATCATCGCCGGCAAATTCTCCGCCAGTTAACCAAATTACGTGTCGGGCTCCCGTGTAGTCGCACAAATAGCGCGTGATTTCATCTTGTCGCCAATCGGGATTGCGGCTCGGGTGAAGCAAACAGGAGCGGGTCGTCAGAAGCGTTCCCTGGCCATTGAAGTCGACGGCCCCTCCCTCGAGCACCATATCGGCAGCAAATCTCCGATACTGACCCCGTTCCGCTATGGCGGTGGGAACAGCATCGTCAAGATCATACGGCGGATACTTGCCGCCCCAGGCGTTGTAGCGCCAATCGACCAGAGCCGGTGGAAGCTGCGCGCCCTTGAGAAACATCGGGCCATGGTCCCGGCACCAGGCATCGTTGGTAGGAATATCCCAGAATTCCACGTTCGCCACGGAACCCACTATGGACTTGGCTTGCTCGGCTGCGGGTCCGCTAACCAGGAGACGAACGGCTTCATAGCGAGCAATGAGCCGTACGAGGTCTGCAAAAAGAGGCGGAATTACGTGGAACTTGCCAGGCCAAGTCCGTTCATTGTGGGGCCAGGCCAACCATGTGGCCGAGTGGCGCTCCCATTCAGCCGGCCGCCGATAGCCTAACAGAGCCGGCCGATCAGATCGGGTTGTTTCTACCGTTCGGTCCATCTCCGCACGCTACTTCGTTGACCGAGCTCAAGGAAAAAGGCTACCCAGGATCGCATCGGCCAGTCGTGCGACGCAGCATGACAACAAAGGAATTGCTTCGGCAATTCCCGACCGATAGCGGATTCGGTCGTGCGCAATGGTGCCCCTTCGGGTACACTGTCTCTCACAACAGAGCTTAGTTGAGTGAGTCTGTCCAAGGTCGTGCCCTTCGGTCAAGGGCCCCTATTCTACAAGTAAACGGACGATACAATGGCAACGATCCTTTGTTGCTTGAGATGATCCTTGTGCCAAAGCATGATGGAAAAAGCACGCAAACATAATATTGCCGGGACACTCCTTCGCGAGCCGCTTTATTGGTTATTATTGGCAATGCCGGTAGCCGTGGTGCTTCGCTTCGTGGCGCCGCAGAGCCTTTGGCTTTTTGTTTTCTCGTGCATTGCCATTATTCCATTGGCTGGGTTAATGGGGCGGGCAACGGAAAATCTAGCGGAATCCGTTGGGGAAGGACTCGGAGGGCTGCTTAATGCGACGTTCGGTAACGCAGCGGAGCTGATCATTGCGTTGTTTTTTCTAGCTGCTGGTCCGCAAATGATACCATTTGTAAAGGCCTCGGTAACGGGTTCGATTATCGGAAACATTTTGCTGGTGCTGGGATTGGCCTTACTCATCGGAGGAATGCGCTATCCGCGTCAGACTTTCAACCGGGTGGCGGCCGGTATGGCAGCTACGCTTTTGGTGTTGGCCTCCGTAGGACTGCTAATCCCCTCTTTTTACTGGAACGTGATTCCCGAACCGGCGAAGGCAGCAGGAGCCGTAGCAACGATCAGCGATGAAATCGCCGTCATTTTAGCTTTTGTCTATGTTTTGGGCCTTGTTTTCGCGCTCAAGACGCATCGGCATTTATTTCTGAGCCAGCATGTCGACGCAGAGCATGCGCATCTGGGGCCCGAATGGGGATTGACTGCTTCGCTGGTGGTTCTTACGGCGGCAACCGTCGGTGTCGCCATAATGAGTGAGTTTCTCGTGGAATCTGTTGAACACGCGTGCGAAATACTCGGGATGAACCGCGTATTTGTGGGCGTAATCGTGGTGGCAGTAATTGGAAATGCGGCTGAGCATTCTACGGCAATTTTGGTGGCGATGAAGAACAAGATGGATCTATCGCTCAATATCGCCATCGGTAGCGGACTGCAAATAGCATTGTTTGTAGCACCCGTGTTAGTTCTAGCCAGCCACCTGATGGGGCACCAACCGGCCATGGACTTGCACTTCACCTGGATGGAAGTGCTGGCAGTGACAGTTTCGGTAGTGGTGTTGACTTTCGTATGCCAAGATGGGGAATGTCACTGGATGGAAGGCGTCTTGCTGCTGGCCTTGTACGCCATCTTGGGACTTGCGTTCTACCACATGCCCGTGGAAGCACCATTGGCCGGGATGGAGAGGCCCTGAGATCTACAACCGCTTGTTTCCTATGTTACGGCTATGATCCATCGCATCGTTGTCGGCTCGCACAACGTAAAAAAGAAAGAGGAATTAATGCGGCTCTTAGTTCCGCTTGGCATCGAAATCTGCAGTTTGTCGGACTTCCCCCACGCTTTAAAGGTACCCGAGTCCGGCTCGACGTTTGCTGAGAATGCTGCGCGAAAAGCTTCTCAGCAGGCGCGTCACTTGAAAGAGTGGGTATTGGCCGATGATAGCGGCCTATGCGTTGATGCACTGGGCGGTGCCCCGGGTGTCGCATCCGCCGTCTACGCAGGCCCTCAGGCCACCGACGAACAGAATAACCAACGGCTGCTCGAAGCTCTAGCCGAGGTGCCCGATGCCCAGCGCACTGCCCATTACGTGTGTCATTTGGCTTTGGCCGATCCGACGGGTACGATTCGTCTGACGTGCGAGGAGACGTGCTGCGGACGCATTACGCGACAACCACGAGGCTCGCACGGGTTTGGATACGATCCGTTATTCGAGCTTCCCGAGTATCGCCGGACTTTTGGAGAACTGGGCGAACCGGCCAAATCGGTACTCAGTCATCGCGGTCGGGCTATGCGTGTGCTGTTGCGGCAGTTGCCACGGTTGCTTACTGAGCTGTCCCAGACACAGAGCGACGATAGAAAGAAGCAGGTCGAGCGATAACCCGCTCGACCTGCTGAATAAATACGAGGCGCCGCCTCGAACTATAAATCTCCACGTTGCTTTATGATCATACCGATGGCGGAACAAGAATCAAGAGTTTTTGGAGCCATAGCGTGCCCTGGCGTACATTTCTTTATGTAATCTGGCTTGCACTATACGTAGTAGTATTGGCGGCAGTAGCTGTTGCGCTTTTTCAGACGCGCCGCCAGGTACTCATCATCTATACGACGGCCGAGGCACAACAGGATTGGCAGAAGTGGGTGGCCGAAGCGAAGCGCCAGGAACAGGGTGAAGGTCCCGTGCGACGTCGAGCCCCGCGCGTAAGCGAACCCCCAGCCGCCATTCTGATGCGAGACCATTTTGCCACATGCCTCGCCGGTGCCCTTATCCTGTCATCAGCCCTTTATTGGTCGCTAGCCTTCATGCTTCATGGGGCTTTCTTCGTGCGACACCCACAGCCCCCCGGTTGATTTCACACGAAGTAATTCTGAAACGCTCATTCATATGCAACGCAAACGCGCTAAGGTGCAAAGGCGCTACAAAGATACCATCGAGCGTAAATCGCCTGGCTACGTGTTAACGTATTTTCGTTTTTGCGTTTCCGCAGTTCGTTGACATCGTGCCTGTAATCAATTAAGCGCTCACGCAAACGTTGGAGATGCACGACAACGCAACACTACGCGCTCAATCACCTCAATTCAAAACGCATACACGCCGAAACACGTGGGAATTTTTTGCTTCATTCCACCGGTGTCGTTCTGCGAGGCTGAAAATGGCAACATGAAATGCACACTACGGGTCGGTACATTCTTCCAGAATTCGCCGGTAGGTTTGCCGGGCCACTTCATAGGCTTCGGCTGCTTCCTCACGCTCCTGAGGTCGGATACGATCTTTTTTGGCGTTCCAGCAAACGTCCACGGCTTTCAGGCACCATTCAGCACTACGCCGGCTGGCCCGAATCGGACGTCCGTCAACTTCGACGAAAATAGGATTGGTATGGCAAGACGGAAAGATTCTCAGTGCCACCCAACAGGACTTTTGAGGGCGGTACTGGAAACGCTGTGTCTCGACTCGGCCATCTGCTTCTAACTCGCGTTGCTCGACCGCAACACCATTGACAATTAACTCGACCGGTACCTTTCTAGTGTTGCCAATTCGAGCCCGTTCAATGTGCCAGTAGGGCTTCTGGTCCAGGGGCAGGGAGCGAATCGATTCTTGCGGTGTTTCGGCCAACCATCCGGCAGCCCGTACCGAGATGTCAAGCGTTTCACCGGAACGACAGGCCAAGACGCTGGGACGGCCGTCTTTACCCGGTTGACCGACTTCAAGTCCGTTGATTTGGAAGTCAAAAAGATGACTAAGTCCATCGCAGCAATAGCTTCGGCCGTCACGGATTCCCATCACCCATGCATCGTAGTTTAGAGGCTGGTCGGGTGGCAATTTCACGTACGCGCGTCCCAACCCTACCCGCTCACCGTAGATGCATGGAAAATCGGTTTCACCACTAATACGGCATGTGAAACCGCAATTGAGTGTATGATACCAGATGTTAAGCTCCCAAACTGCGGGCGTATCCACGGCGGATATGAAATCACATACTCCATGCACGACGTCGACAATGTACTCGTTGGCTCCGATCCCATCGAACGCCGGCATGTTATAATTGGGTAGTTCGTTACCGGGCACTGCTAATCCCCAACCGCTATGCGAAAAACCAACTACGCCTCCTTGCTCTTTTCCCCAACGGAGAACGGGCAAATCCCAGCTCGGCCACTCTTCAATGCGCGTGGTACCCGGGTAGTCATCCTCTTTGAGACGCAGCAAGCAGAGATGGCCGGCATGAGAGCTAGGAAAACCAGAAACTTCCACGTCATACCGCATCAGGTATTTGTCTGTTGATAGTTTGCTGACGTCACCTTGGAAGAATTGCTTTTGGTAATACCAACACGGCCCCCAGGAAAGAACACATCCCACGTTAAGATCCTCTCCCAGGATATGCCGCATCATATCTTGAGGTGTTACCCCTTCGGTGGGCGATTCATAGTGAGCACAACCTGCGGCGTGGACATGGTGATCACCGGAATACCAGTGGTAATCAGCCATGCGGATCCAGCGTTCCAAGACAAAGCGTTCTCGGTGCTTTTGAACGCGAGGAACCGTAATGGTGCGCTCCAGCCGCAGGTACTCGGGACCACGAGTATAGGTCACTTGATAGACGCCCGGCGGCAACAGAACCGATTCTCCATCGAAGCGATAAATCTGGTCATGGAAAAAGAAATCGGGCGCCAATCGCCGCGAGCGGGCCGGATAGACACGTCCTTGACCATCACGAAAGACGAATTGGCCCATGGTGGGCGAACCATCCGTGTCACGCACTTCCAGAATTACTTCTACCGCCGGCTCGGCCTCAAACAGTACAGGTAGCTCGCTGCGAAAACCTAAATCTTGAGTACCTTGCCCCACATCGAAAACTAACGTAGCCTCTCGCTTTCCCGCATCACGGCTATAGATCTGCACGATCCGGTATTCGAGCGCTAAACCTGAGAGTCTCGGCAAAAGCGGCTGCTGATCGAATGTGGCAATATCCAGCCATCGGTTTTCCACATCCGCCGGAGTAATCGACTGTGCTGGGGCGGGAGATGCAGTAGAGCGCCGATGAATAGGCGCTGCTTGCGGGCTAGTGACCCTGAGCATACCGGTCACGCCGCCCTCGTTGTGCACCTTTACTAAAAAGACCGACCAGCCGTGCTGGACCAAATGTGCCGCTACCGGGCCCCGCTGGACCTTGACACGACTTTCCGGGTTGATGTGCACGGCCGCAAGCACCAGGGGATCCAGCGCCTGTTGGATGGCAACCACAGACTCGGGACCTTCCTGGTCGAGAGATTCTTGCACTTGTACCAGGCGTTGGCCCGTAATCGGCTGACCTAGGAATTCCAAGGCATTCAAAAGGCGGCGCACTTGTGCTTTTACAGGTTGCGCTTCCACTCCCCCGACGATGGGTACCTCTTCTGCACTTACCGCCGACACGACCAGCATAGCTGCGGCTGCCCATTGCCACGCCATCTTATTCTTCATGGTAGCGCTCCTCTGCGCGTTCAAGAAAGTCGTTTTGCGGCCGCTCCGGTTCTGGGTGGCGATTGGACGTAAATCTCATAGCATATCGTCCAAATCTGCGCGCCGTACGTGGCCCGCTTTGCTACTACCACCTTTAGCCTCGCGCTGGAAACTATTTAGGGTTCAAGCTTAGAACCATTCCTGTTTGTACAGAACGTATTTGCGGTAAAAATCTGCGTCGGGCGTGCACAAATATATAATGTCCTCGATTAAACCGATAATCGACGTGACAGGGGATAGTAGGCCGCACGAAAAAAGGGTAAGAAGCGGCATTAGAATGCCGGGTGCCGCAAAACCGAGTACGAACTTATGGATGCCGAAAGCTCCAAGAAATATGCCGAGGATACCAGCAGCGATGCGCTTCGACCGGATCGCCGACGCAGCTTCGGGTGGGATGGGTGGAGGCGTGCTGCTGCTAGTACGGTCCAAGTCGACAATCACTGAAGCAATCGGAGCCCAGTCCGTCATTCCCATTCGCCACACCAAATCATCTGGACGGATCCTTCCCGCGGCGTAGTACTGCCGTAGCTCGGTGTCTGAATAAGGTCCCAACCGCTGCCCCGACGCATTAGCCACGTACCATTCGCTGCTCACTTATCGGCTCCCTGACACACACGTTTCCGATTCGGACATTTGTGTCACCGGTTTGTAACCTGCTGTGTTATACTGCATGGACCGACTGGTTGCCAGATGTGAGTTGGGTTCTCGCTGGGGATGAAGTAGGTTATTATGGGCAGACGCTCCGAAAGGCCGCCGGGATCCGGCGTCAGTACCGCAATTGGTAACCGGCGGTTTGTTTTACGGCGTATACCCACTACGGTACAAGCGCAACGGCTACACTCAGGGAGCATTTCATGAGTAGTGTCTCTGCGTCGAGTACACCGACACATAGTCGCTGGGTGGTCGGTCTGATTTGTTTTATCGCGGCGATTGGATTTGCTTTCGACATTTATGAGTTATTGATGTTACCCCTGATAGTACGTCCGGCGCTGTTGGAGCTAGGCAAGCTGCAACCCGGCACTCCCGAGTTCGGTCGTTGGGCTGCGGTGTTGTTCTATGTACCCGCGATCGCCGGCGGCATATTCGGTTTATTAGGGGGCTATTTGACCGACCGATTGGGACGCCGTCGCGTATTGACCTGGAGCATCCTGCTCTATGCTTTTTCTGCCTTTGCGGCAGGGTATTCCACGAATTTGTACATGTTGCTCTTCTTTCGTTGCCTGGTTTTTGTGGGAGTGTGCGTAGAATTCGTGGCGGCGGTAGCGTGGTTGTCGGAGTTGTTCCCCGACCATCGACGGCGAGAGGCGGTTCTGGGATGGACCCAGTTCTTTTCCTCGTTTGGTGGACTTTTAGTCGCTGTCGCTAACGGGATCGCAAGTGATTGGGCTCAGGGAAAACCGGCGCAGTTGTTCGGCAATATCGCCTTGCCCGCCGTCCGCTTGCCGGAGATTCACCTGCCGGAGTTTCTGTCTTTTCTTGGTCATATCCAAGACGCCTCCGCCCCGTGGCGCTATACGCTAATGTCTGGCCTACTGCCAGCTCTGCCGTTGATTGTGATCCGACCGTTTCTACCGGAATCCCCTGCGTGGTACGCCAAGAAGCGGGCGGGCACGCTCCGTAGACCTTCGATTCAAGCATTGTTTGCGCCGGAACTGCTTCGTGTCACCTTGGTCACGACCGCCATGTTCGCGTGCAGCCTGGGTGCAGCTTTCGGAGCCATCCAGATGATTCCGCAAATCGTTCCGGGTTTGCCGGATCTTCAAGCGCAGATTGCTCGTGAAACCGAGGGACTATCAGCGCAAGAAGCTCGGCGAGCTAAGTCGCTCAAGGAACAAGCGACGGCAGCTCACGTCCAAAAAATACAAGAGGTCGGTGGTTTGGTTGGCCGTGGAGCTTTTGCTGTATTGACGCTCTGGATCATCAGTCGGCGTCTATTGATCCGCGTATTCCAAATACCTGGGATGTTGTTGATGCCGGTGATTTTTGCTTGGGCGGCGCGAGTCAACTTGTATCTTTTAGAAGTCGGCGCATTCTTGGCAGGATTTTTCACGGTTGCTCAATTGAGTTTTTGGGGCAACTATTTGCCGCGCGTCTATCCGCTCCATTTGCGCGGCACGGGTGAGAGTTTTGCTGCTAATATCGGAGGACGGCTCATTGGCACTTCGTTCGCATTTGTGTCGAACTTGCTTGCCGCAGCCGCTTTCTTACCCGGCGAAAGTCATCCGGAAAAAATGGCTTATACCGCAGCGATTGTCGGCACCAGCGTGTACGTTGTGGGATTCCTGCTGAGCTTCGCCATGCCGGAGCCGAAAACGTCGCGCGTCGATGAGTAAGCCCGACTTTGGCTGTCTCGACGGCTCCCGTATGGGGAATGGTTTAACGCAGAGGCACAAAGGCGCTGAGGCGCAATCACAGAGAGCAAAGCCGCAAGTTGCCCACTTGCCTGTTGAGTCTCGGTGCCTTTGCATTACGGCAAAAGGGGTGCTCTCGTTGGCTGTTTCCCCTCTGAAAGTTAAGCCAAGGCGGCGCCTCGAAAACCGATGGCTCAGGATCCCGAGCGGAGAATGAGACTAACGTGGAAGAGTCCCCAACGGCACTGTGGACTTGTCGAAACATAACGGCCGTTTTGGCAGCCCATATCTTGGCACCGCTAGCTTGACCTAGCCATCAAGAAATCTCTGAAACGATCTCTAACACTATTTGCGATCTGCGGTCGATTCGCTCTGGTGGCAGCCTAGATTGCATACAGTGGTACTACTCGAGCTAACCGGAAATAACGGCTCAACATTGGGCGTGTCGGGTTGGTTGGTGTCTTTTAGCAGGAAACACGGATCACCCAGTTGTCGCACGCACAACTGGGGTTCAGTGTTCGGCTCAAATGGATTGCTCTCGGGGAGTGTACACACTGATTGAGCGGTTCAGCCGGACATACAAGGGGCATAGCGCTGTGTCGCTAGGGCCTGCCTGCCGACTGGCAAGCGCTGCACTTCGTGCGACAATGACTAACGGAGCGTGTTACAGCTAGTTTCCTCGAAGCATACGAGAATCAGCGATGCGCGGTGCGTGGCGGTGGATGATACGAGGCATCGTTCGGGGCGGAGCTGAAGTCTGGGCTCGCGCTACGGATCTCGTATTTCCGCCTATGTGCCGCCTGTGCAGCGCCAGCATAGAGTCACCGCGTGATACCGATTTTTTTTGCGAGAAGTGCAGCGAGCAACTTCGACCATTCGATCTACCGTTGTGCGCACGGTGCGCCCACCCGCTGCCGGACTTTATTACGCATGTCGAGCGTTGTCCGCACTGTGTGCATCGCGACTATCCATTTGCCGCCGCTATGGCGTTTGGGCCGTATGATGGCCAGTTGCGTCGGGCCATCATCCTTGCCAAACAACGTCGCTATGAACCCCTCGCGACCGCACTGGGGCATCTGCTAGCCGGTCGGCTATTGACAAACTGGCACGGATATCGGCCCGAGGTTGTAATTTCCATGCCGATGCATTGGTGGCGCCGGTTGGTACGTTCGGTCAACAATGTCGAACGCATCGCTGAAGTAGTCGGTGCAGCTTACGATGTGCCGGTAAGTTGCTGGAATCTGTTTGTGAAGCGTCCTACTGCTAAACAGGGGACGCTATTGCCCAACGAACGATTTTCAAATGTGAAGGATGCTTTTGGAGTTTGTGCTCCGCACCGCCTACGCAATAAGCGGATATTACTGGTAGATGACGTACTAACTACCGGTGCCACGGCCAGTGCGGCAGCGCGGGCACTGTTGCGGGCCGGTGCGGCGGAGGTGCGGATCGCCGTCGTGGCTCGAGCTCTCGGTTCGCCAATGCCGGATCGCACCCCAATGAACGACGATTCGGCAGTGACACCGCCTTACTCCCAGGAGCACCCAAACGCGCCTGACTCGCTCCGGGAACCACCAGTGGTGCGTGGTGTAGAGCACCTCGGGGCTTCGATGGAAGTAACAACAGGTGCCTTACCCGGAAAACAAGGGAGCCAGTCTGAATAACGGAACACACCACGCCCAACGTAGACGCGGTCGGCGCGGCTAGATAAACAAGATAGTCGTTGTTCAATGGGAGCGCATCAAGACAAAAAACGTTCCGAAACATGTTGGTCGCTCTACCCATGAGTGTTCAACAGTTCCGAGGGACTCAGTATGGCTGTACCTGCACCTCGTGTTTCTCCCCGAAAAAAAGCAATTCCATTTGATTCTGCTGGTTGGGGGGCCGGTTGGTGCCGAACTAACGACCGTGTTACCTTCGGCGAAGGGAAGGCGCATGTAGTTCGAGCAGGGCGCAAGGCGAACCAGCAACAACCGAAACCACTGCTGGGAGAGAGGACCGCATGAAACCGCTTCGATTAGGATCACGAGCCAGCCCCTTGGCTCGCTGGCAAGCTGAGTGGGTTGCGGAGCGTTTAGTGAGCCTGGGAGTGGCTATCGAAATGGTTTGGATCACAACAGAAGGGGATGTTCACGGAGGAACGCTGGCTGCGTTTGGCGGTGTCGGCGTTTTCACCAAAGAGCTGCAGAAAGCCCTGTTGGACCATCGTATCGACCTAGCTGTTCACAGCATGAAAGACTTGCCGGTTGCTGCGCCTCTGGGGTTAAGCGTTGTGGCTGTACCGCCGCGAGCCAGTCCGTTCGATGTGCTGGTTTCGAATTGTGCATGCACGGTCGAGCAATTACCCTTCGAAGCCCGGGTCGGATCGGGCAGTATCCGTCGCCGCGCGCAACTGGCCTATCGGCGTGCCGACCTGCAATTCGCCGACATTCGCGGCAATGTCGATACGCGACTGCGGAAGTTGGACGAAGGTCGTTTTGAGGCACTGGTTTTGGCACAAGCCGGTTTGGAACGGCTCGGTAAATTACGGCGCATTGCCGAGGTGCTCTGTCCTCCGGACTTCTTGCCCGCCGCAGGTCAAGGTGCGTTGGCCGTCGAAGCGCGCAGCCAGGACCTGGCAATTGCCCGCTGCTTAAGCCAAATTGACGACCCGGCGAGCCGAGCAGGTGTGATGGCCGAACGAGCATTGCTCGGTCGCTTGCGCGCCGGATGTTTAGCTCCCGTCGGAGCCTGGGGGCGAGTCGAAAACGGCAAACTCTTCCTAGACGCTGTCGTGCTCGATGCAGCCGGGCAACGCCGCGTGTACGCCTCGGCATATTCCGCCTGTAATGAAGCCGAGGAATTGGGACGCAAAGTAGCCGAGCAGTTACTCGACCAGGGTGCCGACCAGTTACTGTCCACACGTCAGTTGCCCGCGAGTCGGTTTCCCGGACCGGCTGGTTGAGAACCCGATTGCATACCTCCGGTGTTGCGAGATGGGAAAGTGCCGTGACTCGACCGTCGCCGGGTAGTAATAAAACCGATGCTGCAAGGTAGAGGCTCTACACGCCGTTCAGAGGAATGCGTTTGCCTTCCGCTGAACGTGAAAGCCGTAAGGATAACCATCGTGGTTTCGCGAAAAGCAAAGGCGTAAAGATGCAAACGAGAACTAGGCAATTTACGCCCTCATTCTGTTTCATTGCATCCCGGTGCCTTAGCACCTTTGCGTTGAATGATTTTCCAGCCTGCCACATTTCTCAAGTGGCGAAGGTCGATGTGGACCACGTAGCGCTACCACGATTGTTTTCCATTTGTTTTCTGAAACGAGAATGGCTCAGAACGTTTCGAAAAGGTAATCGGGCCACGCGACTAAACTGCCCAACTCCATAAGAACTGGCAGAAGTCTCTTGCGCGTTTCGAGCAAGCCGGGCTAAGATGCACGGAGGCAGTTTACTTTGCACAACCGTTACTCGGGGTACTGCGAATTCGTAAAGCAGGCGCGTAACTCCGACATGCACCGTGTTGCGGCAGCAAGCAACTCGTGAGAATCAAACCGATGTTGTTTTGGTCGTTCCGGCGCTGAACGTTTCGTGGCGCGTTTTCGTAGCCTTGCCTTTTGCCTTGCCGAAGCGAGTTTTGCTTGGCGCTATGATCGGGGGCTGCTAGACTTGAAAAAGGGTGTGAGAAGATCGTTCTTGGCGGTCTTGGTTGGTGTACGGGTTGTCGATTGCCAGGGCGGTAGATCGTTAAGAGTGCGGGTTCGTCGTTTCGGTACCGGTGCACGATGTGGTAGACCTTTCTCATGGAATCTTTTCAACAGCCTCCTGTAAACCGGACACCGCCTAAACCATCATTTAGCGCTGCTAGATCCCCGGAATACGAACCCTCGCAAACTCCCAGGATTTCCGCGGCAGGCCCGCCCACCGATTTTCCGCCTCCCATATCCGGGCAAAACTTCACACCGATATATTCTGATTCTCCAAGGTGGCCGCCGCTTACTAATCAGCCAACTGGTCAGGGTAATCGTGTTACTGCAAGACCGAATGCACCTGTTGGTCCGGTTTATTCACCTCCCATTCCCGTTCTCCCTAGTGCAACAGCTAGGAATCGTGCACCGGCACGTCCGCATGCGATCGATACATCGATCAGCGGCGATGCGACGGTATATCCACAACCGGTGACGGACAGTTCTAAGCCGGTTCGGTCTGAAGGTCTGAAAGAAGAGGTCGTCGCCCTGAGTAGCCCGGTCCGCATACGTGTCGTAAAAGTCTTAAGGCAATCACCGCCGTGGCTAGTGAGCCTGGTGGTGCACATGGTGTTGTTGATAGTCTTAGCACTGATTACGGTTCCCAATGCGCGTCTTGTGCCGTTATCGCTGGAGCTTGGCTACACCGATTACGCAGGCCAACAATTGGATGTATTTGAGGCATTCTCGTTAGACGATGTTTCCGATCGGCTCGAAAAGGATTTGGCAAAGGCCGATCTGCCGGTCGAAGACCCCTTGGCAGCACCTCCCAGGCTGGACATCACGAGTCTTGCGCCGGTGGCAGTGAGTAGCGAGCGCGATGTGCCCGTAATCGGTACCTTGTTGGAGGGGCGTCGCGTCGGCTCGAAGGAAGCGTTATTAGCAGCGTATGGTGGAACGGCAACCACCGAGCAAGCGGTGCGATTGGCTCTGGAGTGGCTCAAGCGCCAACAACAATCGGATGGTTCGTGGCGGTTGGACGGACCGTATCCGGATGGCGGGTTTGACGAAAACCGAGTGGCTGCGACGGCCATGGCGCTACTTGCGTTTCAAGGCGCCGGGCATACCCATCAGACGGGTGAGTTCGCACCGGTGGTCCGCCGGGGCAGTACGGCGTTACTGAAAATGCAAGACCAGGATGGGAATTTCTTCTATCGCGGACCCAGACACCATCGACTCTATTCTCAGGCAATGGCTACGATCGCCGTTTGTGAATTGTATGGCATGACCAAAGACGACAAGTTGCGCGGGCCAGCGGAACGTGCTTTGGAATACTGCATCAACATTCAAGCTCCAGAAGGCGGATGGCGCTACGATCCGAAGGTCGACAGTGATACCTCGGTAACCGGTTGGTTCGCCATGGCGCTGCAAAGTGGTCGGATGGCTGGCTTGGTCGTGCCCAGTTTCACTTTAGATAACATCGCCAAGTACTTAGATTCTGCTCAAGTCGATGACGGTAGCCGCTATGCCTATCAGCCCGGAGGCGGTGCGCGCATCTCAATGACGGCCGAAGCTCTGCTGTGCCGTCAGTATCTGGGCTGGTCGCGCAACGATGCTCGATTGGTGCGAGGCGTAGAAGAAATCCTGCGCAACCCAATCACCTGGGACAGGCCGAACACCTATTATTGGTACTATGCAACTCAAGTGCTACACCATATGGGCGGGAACTACTGGTTCGAGTGGAACAAAGTCATGCGCGAGGTAGTGCCGGCTCACCAAGTGCGTTCCGGACCACAGGCCGGAAGCTGGAATCCGACCGCGGATGCTTTTGACCGCCAGGGTGGAAGGCTCTATGTGACGTGCTTGTGCACCTATATGTTAGAAGTCTATTATCGACACTTGCCCATTTATCAACATTGACCGAGAGACGAAAGTTCGAGGCCGCAAGTCACACTGGTGTAGACGCAGTTCTTAGCTGAAGGGATAATTTCCCCTAGGCTGATCTAAGAAGGCAACATCATACGGCCAGCAGCGCTTTGACGTAAGCCTTCTCGATACGCGAAAGACCTGAGATAGCGTTTTAAGATCGGCTTTGAGGGTGGCAGCGTTTTTTCTCAAATCGAGGAGATGGGTATGGAATCGGACTGGGATTTTTACCTTTGCCAACTCAATGGCTGGCCGGCTTCCATATTGTTGGATCTGGCATACGGCGATTCGGGCCCGATATCGGAGTTCGATCAGTGCCTCATCATGAGGCTCACGCTCCAAGAGGCCCGCGAGGATGGTTTCCCCACACGGGAAGAAAGCGAGCGCTTGGATGAATTGGAGGACGCTCTAGAAACGGCTTGGCTGGAGAACAAGTCTGATACACGCCACGTTGGGCGCGTCACGACCCACGGCTGGCGCGATTTCTTCTTTTATTGTCGAGATCCCCAACGCGTGCAACAGCAAATCTGTTCCGTGTTGCAAGCCTTTCCCGACTATCCACCCCAATTTGCCGTGGAACCAGACCCCGAGTGGCAAATCTATTATGGTTTGCTGTTTCCTTCGGATCGCGAATGGCAAATGATCTGCAACGAGCGGTTGCTTCGCCATTTGGAAGAAAGCGGCGACCGACCCGAAATCCAGCGCGACGTTGTACATTGGGTAGCCTTCGGGTCGCAAGAGAACCGTGACCGATTTGTTCAAGAGGTCGCGCAACGTGGCTTCCAGACGCGTCTGTTAGCCGAATCGGGAACCGACATGCCTTACGGTGTCGAAGTTTCTCGTCGTCAGAGCGCCGACCGGTCCTCGATCCATAACGTGGTCTTCACCTTGTATGACCTAACCAAAGAGTACGACGGGCAATACGATGGGTGGGAAACGTCTGTCGAAACCGGGGAGGTGAACTAGACCACTAGGGTGGACACCTAGGTCTGTCTCTACTTCGATGGCACCGAGGATTGCAACGCGAATGGCGTTGAATCTGACGGTGCTTCGGTTGGCTTCCACCGCTGGGAATTTACTCATCCATTGCCGCGTCGCCCTCGATTTGTATTATGGACCAAGGCTAGTTACAGGCGCACCTATGTGTGCGTCCCTTTTTGCTAGTGAAGGACAGTTCCGAAAGAAGACGATATGTGCGGACGCTTTACGTTGCGAACCCCCGCAGCACGCGTGGTCGAAGTGTTTCAGCTGGATTCAGGCCCTAACTGGAATCCGCGCTTCAACATTGCGCCGACGCAAGAGGTATTTGCCGTGCGGGCCGAAGGCCAGGCGCGCCATGGAGTTCTATTACGCTGGGGACTCGTGCCATCCTGGTCCGAGCAACTAGATAAATCGGGCCGCATGACCAATGCCCGAGCGGAGACTCTCGCCGTCAAACCCACGTTCAGGCGGTTATTCCTTCGTCGGCGCTGTTTAGTGATCGCCGATGGCTATTACGAATGGCAAAAGCGTCCCGGTGGCAAGCAGCCGTTTTTCATCCACCGCACTGATGACGCACCGTTTGCCTTTGCGGCCCTGTGGGATCGTTGGGAACGCAACGGACCGGCTGTGGAGAGTTGCACAATCATTACGACAAATGCAAATCGGTTAACCAGTACGATCCACGATCGCATGCCTGTTATTCTCGAACCACAAGATTATGATCGATGGCTCGATAATTCCTATAGCGACGTCGCAGCACTCCAAAGCTTATTGGCGCCGAATGAGGTTGAGCCCTTGCGAGCCGATCCGGTGAGTACGTTCGTTAACCAGGTTCGCCACGAAGGGCCGGAATGTGTCGCGCCGATGGATCCGTGACGTTTACCAGTCGATGGCTGGCCCCACTGTATGCAGCGTGTAATAGGCCTCGGCCGGGAAAAAGAACTTCTCCGAGTCATTCGTCAAATTCTTACAATGGAACTCATACACAAACCCGGTTCGCAACTGCTCGAATTTCAAATGTACACGACGTTCGTCCGGTGCCACGCGAATTGCAGCGATGCGTTCACGCCGCCGATCCACATCGGGCCCACCGTAGGCCGGTGTTGGAATTCGCCGATATGAACTCACAGCGTAACTTTGCGGATCCGACGCTTTTTGCACATTTATGGGCCCTGTAAATTCGAGTTCAAAACCGTCGGCTACGGCACGCACTTGGCGAATGCCTACGGGAAGCTTTTGCCAATCCGGAACCAATCGGATTACTTCGCCGATATTATTACCACCTCCCCAACCACTATCGCGAAGCGAACCAATGTAAATATGTCCTTGTGGCGATACAGCGCAGGCTACCGGGCCGAGAAAGCCTCGACCGTCCCCCAACGCATCCAAGCTAAACGGGTACGCGCCTCCCTGTAGCACGTCACCAACCGCATCGATCGTCATGCGAATCAATCTGCGCGTGTCATACTCGCAGCCAATGAGATGTCCTTCGAACGGTCCGAAGGCCCGAGCCGGACCAGCGCGCCCCATTGGGGTCTCCAAAAAGGCAATACCGTTGACACTCCGTGTCCATGGGTGGGGTATATTGATCGCCGGCGGCGTGAGCGGCCCAGGATTCACCCCAGCACGTTTCTCCCAGGCATTGATAAAACCAAAGTGAGCACCGGGGCGCACATGGTTCAGTTCGTTGAACGGATTGTAATTACCCTGGTTATCCGTAGCAAACAGCCAACCATGTCGATTCCGCGCCAGGCCCATCGGAAAACGGTGTCCGGCACTGATCGGCGCGATGCGAAAAGGCCACTGTGTTTCTTGAGCTCCGTCCGTCGGGATTAACCGCAGGACCATACCTCGATAAAGCGCTGCTTCGAACGGGCGTTCATCTTGCTGACACGGCAGGGCAATGTAGTAGCCACCTTCCCCGTCTTCAGGCAGTCCTACGGCCCAATCGTGATAATCATCCGTATGCCCCCAACCGGCAGCCAGTGTCTCCATTCGATCGATCCATCCGTCACCGTCCTTATCCGATAAGCCCAAAAGCGCATATTTGTTGATAACGACCAGTTGTTCACCCCGCATCGTCAATCCGTACGGAGCAGCTAGCTCGTCCGATATCGGCTCGATTCGGTCCTCCCAGCCATCTCCGTTATCGTCCGTAGCCCGCCAGATGCGGCCCTTTAGCGAGCTGATGAGCAAGCGTCCCTGGCTGTCCCATGCTAGCCCGGTCGGCATGATCTCGTCGGTAAACGGAAGTCTCACCGCTTGAAAACCGGGTACCATGGGCAGCACTTCCCGAGTCCGAACGCGGCGGGGTTCGGCCTGTGGCGCGAACTGATCCACGGGAAAGCTACTGCGATAGCGCACGAGAAAATCGACGCGACCCTCATGCGGCGCAAGTATCACGCTGCCGTCCGGATGCTCTAGCACGCCCGCGGAAGACGATCGTTCAAACCAGATTTGTCTCTGTTCATCCAAATACCAACGCAGCGCCATTCCCGGTTCGCCGTGCCCCACCGAACGCGTACTACCTTGCCAGGGTCGGAACACCAACTGACATCCATCCGGGATCTGGTTAACCACCAGTCGGCGTTCGAATCCTTGAGGCTTGTTCCACAAGGGCTCAATCTGTTCCGCGACACGCAATACCATTACCCTCTGTCGATCTTTGCTCACGAAACGCACTCGGTAGGAAATCGCCACACCTTGTTCGGTATGCTCAACGGCATCGAACCAAGTAAGGAACTGTCCCTGACGCTCAGGTTCTAAAGTTTCGCGGTCCGGAAGCAGCAGGCTCCATGCTGGTCGAGGATCGTTAGGCACGACGAGTGACGAGCTACCTGCCTCCCAGAACCACGTTTTACCGGAGGTCCGTTGGCGCGCCGCATCTCCGATCCACCAGCCGGCCAACCGTAAGTCACCAAGATCCAACAACACGTTGTGCCGGTTCGGCAACGCAAACAAAAGAGCCTGAACGTACTGTTGCCCATCGGCTTGCACCACATCGGTAATGACGACGGTTCTTTCTCGAAGTTCGGGCTGATTCGCCGCACGCACCACTCGAATCGGATTCGGTGCGGGCGGACGAAACTCAGGCAAATTCAACACATTCCAAACCGCTGCCAATTGCCGTTGCAACTGATTGTCCAACACTCCCGGCACCGGCGTTTGGATCGCCGGCATTTCGATGCGCGGGACAATTCTTCCTGGGTTGCGGACCCAACGTTCGAACCAAGGCCGCCGAATGCGTTGGCCGAGCATCGCCAAATTCGGCCCCAGTGTGTGGATAGGGGCATTCGGAGCCCGATTCTTGCCCACCGAATGACAACTCGTGCAACCAAAGCCATCAGGAGTTACAAGTCGAGCGGCAATGGCCTCCGGGACCGATTCATCGATCAATGGAGGTGTTGCTGGGGCTCCGTCCGGAATGCGGTCCGCCTGAATAAACGCGGCCACGAACCCGTCCAAAGCACCTTGAGCCAAACGATACTGAGGCATTCGCACCAGGAGCCACTCGCGGCGAGGCCGATCGACGGCACGAATGGCCTGACGCAAGGATTCATCATGAAACTTCTCTCCCACGGCGTTCAATGCCGGAGGGAGTAGCGCAGCCACATGAGGCGCAAGCTCCGGAAAAGTTTCCAACAGTTCGGTTGTCCTTCCGGCCAATCCCAACAAGCTTCCACGCAAATGACACTGTACACAATTGTTTTGCCGAAGAAGATCCGTAAGCCGATCGGCTGACTTCGACACATTCATGGCTTGTTTGGGTACCGAGTAGTAGGAAGCCAACGCCTTCTGATCATTCGGTGATAAGCCGTACAAAGGTTGGCGGGATGTCCCACTGCTGCCCGCGCAGGATCGTTCCCAGCGCGAGTGCGCCGATAGCGCCGGCAACGGCTGGTCGGGTTGGCGTGCTCCATGAGCTCGATGACACGCACCGCACCGCAATACTTCAAAAAGCGATTTACCCTCCTTAAACCGGCTGTCCGTTGTCGCGGCAGGTTGCGTCGGAGCGGGAGCACCTTGCCGCACGAGAAATGCCACAATCTGCCGCCGCTCTTCAACACTCAAGGAAAAGAACGGCATCCGGTGATCCGGATTAATCTGTTGGGGATTTTCCAACCACCGGTAAAAAAATGACGCTGGTCGTTTCTCAGCTATCGCGCTGAGATCCCCACCGCCGAAGAGCCCAGAATCTCCTAGACCGTTCAGACCGTGGCAGGCCAAACAGCCCACGGTCAAAAAAAGTCGGCGCCCGTTCTCGATTTCGTCCACCGACACCTCGTCACGATCAGCTTGCGGCACTAAGCCCGCTGTCAAATATGCAGCCAGCGCTTCGGCCTGGTCTGCGGCTAGACCGTAATATGGCATGCGCCGGCCGTGATAGTGATCCAAGGGCACATTGAAATTCGACTCGGGGTTACTAGTTGCTGGCGAAATAGTCTCGGCGGCGCGATTCGTATGGGCAGGTGGTCGATCCATAAGCCACTCCACAACCCAGCGTGGGAAGATATTGCCAGGCAGTTCCACGAGTGATGCAGCGGCTTGAACATCCTCAGATCGCTCGCCATGGCAGGCTTCACAACGCAAGGCGCGAGCTAGCAATCGCCCTCGTTCCACCCATCGCGCTTCGGCTCCGTTTGGCTCGTGCATTAAGTTGCGTTCGGTAACGGGTTCCAGAGAGAAATTCGGGCCGGACCAGTAAAGGCCCATCTGAACACCGGGGTCTGAAGCATGCAGGATGACTTCCAACGGATGCCAGCCAAAGGACAACGTCACGGGGGACGAGCTATGCCAGCGAAACTCACCCGGTGCAGTTTTCAACAAGGTCATGCGATTGAGTCTTACTTCCACCGCCCCATTCGTGTAGAGATGGAAGCGATACGGGCCATCCAATTCCGACATCAACAATCCGCGCCAACGCCACTCAACATGCATCATTCCTTCAGCCGGGACCGTATCCGGTTGCCAAGAGACTTGAGGAACTATTCGCAATCCGATAGGAGAATTTCCTTCGAGGCATTCTAGAATCACGCCAGGTAGATAAGGTAGCTGGTTCTCTTCGTCTGCTAAACGCTGGGCTAACACCGTCACACTTGAAGGTACCCAAGTGACCAACGTCCAATAGACGATCCACCTTATGCACGATCGCCATGGAGCGGCTGCAAAACGCACGTCGGACCTAAAGCTTAACTGAGAACCTCTTCGTGTCACCAAAGTTGGGCCTCGACGAAAGCAAATGTTCCTTTAGACGTGATAGTTCACCCTATCGAACAATGAGGATGCTACGGATCGTTCACCACCCGAATAACAATTGGTCTACTCATAGCGTTTTAGCTCATGCTTTGCGTTTCCGACGGTCCTGCACGATGCAATGCCGAACTAACGCAATTTGGTTTTCAGTCTACTTCGGTGGCAATGCTACACCAAGCCCGGAGATGGTATAACGCAAAGGCACGCGTGTGCATCTTGGCTGTAGTTGGAATTTGCGTGTACCAGTCTGGCGATGGCGGAAGTTTGCCCGTTTTCCGCGGTAGCTGTCGAAACCAGGTATCGGCCTTAATGGCTGATGCAATGGTTCGGTCATTTGCCGGGCCCTGGGGTAGGTATGCCTTTTTCGGCCTCAACAAATGTGAGCCGATGCCGGCGCTTCTTGGTACAGGCATTCCGTCGAGCGAGGACTCAACAGAGCCACAACCGTAAGAAAGCAGCCCATTCAACGCAACGCAATAACGCTAAGGCGCGTAGAAGATATCATCCAGCCGTCCATCTCCTAACGGCGTCGTCGTGTCGTGGTGCCTGTAAGCTCAGTGCGTCCAGATCTTGCCTGCCATCAAGAAGTACGCGCGCCAACGTCCAAGTTGCCTTACAACTCACCGCTCTGCTCGGGGGATTCACTTACAGTTAAGGCGCACACACATCCCTTACCGAAAGTGTCGCGAACCCGGTGCACCTCGGGAACGCACGATCGGTAGGGGCGGGTTCGCAACCCGTCCGGATTTAAGGAACCTCTGCATAATTCGCCCGTATTGTACGGAACCTTTTAACAAG
>CAYRMD010000020.1:0-67371 GCA_964425225.1 uncultured Pirellulaceae bacterium
TTAACACGCTCCGGCCCCTTGCTTTGTAATACGTAGTCCAGTGCCTCGAGCCAGTCTTGTGTTTCTGCCGGATCCGGATCGTATGTCGAGGCGCCTGGCAGTTCGCGATAGAACTCCAAATGACTCCCCTGACTAGCCACGTTCACGTCGTCCATAGTGCCATCTCCTTTTTGTGTGGATGGTAGCCGACGTGATGCAGACCGACGGGCAAGCTGCCTAGTGCGTCGTCTGCGAGGCACGGCGCGGCTTATAAATCTCCGTTGCCGTACCGAAAAACAATTCGGCCGCACCCATTAGCGTTTCGCCCAACGTTGGATGCGCGTGAACGGTTTCCGCGACGTCGCCTACCTCGCACCCCACTTCGATTGCCAAAGTGGCTTCCGCTATCAACTCTCCCGCTCCAGGCCCTACGATACCACAGCCCAATACCCGCTGCGTGGCAGGGTCCACCAACCACTTGGTGAACCCCTCTGTTCGGCCAATGGCCTGGGCTCGTCCACTGGCTGCCCAAGGGTAAACGCACACCTCGTAAGGGATCTGCTGGTACTGTGCTGCCGCTTCGGTCAAGCCTGTCCATGCGATCTCCGGGTCGGTAAAAACCACTGCGGGAATCGCTCGCTTATCAAACGTTGCCGGTTCGCCCAATAGGTTTTCCACTGCGGTCCGCGCCTCGTGCACCGCCTTGTGCGCTAACATCGGTTCGCCAGCCGCATCGCCAATCACCCAGATGCGAGGGTTATCGGTCCGCATCTGGGTATCGTGCTGGACAAAACCCCGCTCATCTACACGAACACCGGCCCGCTCCAGTCCTAAGTCGGCCGTCGCAGGACGCCGCCCGGTGGCAATTAAGACTCGGTCAAAACGTTCGACACCAAACTTGCCCGGGCCCTCGAAGGTGGCCACAAGGCGTTGTCCGTCGGGAGCCAAAGATCCTAGCCGAGTATTCAGGTAGATGCGACCCTCAAGTAGGCTTTCCAGTTTCTTATGAAGAGGGCGAACCAAGTCGCGGTCCACGCCCGGAAGTAAGCTGTCAGTCAATTCTACGATCGACACTGCCGTGCCAAGCCGCGCATAGACTGTCCCTAACTCCAGACCGATATATCCCCCGCCCACCACCAAAAGGGACTGCGGAAGCTCGGCCAGTTCTAAGGCTCGGGTAGAATCGATCACACCGGGCGTTTCGATTCCCAGGATGGGCGGACGCGCCGGTACCGATCCCGTGGCGAGAATCAACGCGCCAAAGCTCAACAATCGGTCGCCAGCCAAGGAAGGGTCGTTTCCTTCCAATTCCAACGTCCTCTCGTCACGTAAAACGCCTCGGGCTTGGATCACGCGCACCTTGCGTTGTCGCGCCAGTTGCTTCAGCCCGTTCGAAAGCGTGGTAAGGATCTGTTCTTTACGTTCTCGTAATCGAGCCAGATCGATCGACGGGTCGCCGAACCGAATTCCCCATTGATTCGCGAGCTGCTCGACTTCTCCGAGAACAAAAGCAACGTGCAAAAGAGCCTTCGAAGGAATGCAACCGCGCAGCAGGCACGTGCCACCCAGCCGTGTGTCGGCTTCGACCAGCGTAACCTCGGCACCTCGATCTGCCGCCAGAAACGCCGCCGTGTAGCCACCGGGTCCACCCCCGAGTACCACGACATCTGCATGCATGAACCGATCCTCTCCCTGAGAACCCGAACTACCACAACTGGTACTTGCGCTATCCACCGAAGTAAGGAAAATTTGCGATCCCAACAGGAGGCGCCGAGTCGGATCGATCCGCAGGGCTAACCTCCCGCATGACGCAAGTTGGTTTCGGCGGCGCACGTTGGTCTGACTTGTCGTGCAGCTTGAGCCCAGAGGCCCGCGGCTCGCATCGCTCGGGATTAGCGGGTCAGTAACTCGGTCACCAGATTCACATTCTTTACCGGGCAGCTTGCGTCCTGTGCCGTGGGTAGACCTACAACGGTAATTTTCAGTTCGGATGAATCCACTGCGAGCCATTCGGGAACAACGTTCTCCTGCGGCTCAGCCAGTCGGTCACGATAAAGGCTCAAAAGATTCGGGCGGGGGCAGACCGTAATGACATCGCCGGGGCGAACCAAGTACGATGGGCAATCGACCTTGCGTCCGTTTACCTGGAAATGCCCATGCGCGACCGCCTGCCGGGCCTGCGGACGACTGCGACTGAATCCAGCACGGCGAATCACGTTGTCCAATCGCTGTTCGCACAGGGCCAGGAGTGTCTCGCCCGTATTGCCGGGACGCTTGGATGCGATTTCAAAGAAGCGCCGCAATTGCCGTTCACCCAGACCATAGTAGTGTTTGATTCGCTGCTTCTCCTGTACGGCCTGCCCGTACTCGGATAACCGACCTACCCGGCCGTGCATCCCCGGGGGTTGCTCCCGGCGCTCGTGAGCTTTTCTCGCTCCACTATTCTCGTAAACCATCGTATTGAGACGGCGATTGACCCGTGCTTTCGGTCCGGTATATCGCCCCATACGGCTAATCTCCTGCTTTGACGGTCTCCATGCGAAAAACCCAAAATCTCTACGTGGTGCCTCGATGTGTAACGTTGTCAAGGTTCATGTAAACCATTAATGTTGTCGAAAAACCCCTTGACTGACAAGAGGAGATGCGGATAGTACGCGCTTGGGGATGCTGGGATGTGTCTTGATTGTACGTGGAAATTTGGCGTACAAGGCTGGCCCTGGTGGAAGTTTGCCTATTTTCCGCGGCAGGAATGGAAACCAGGTATCTCTCTTAACGGTAGACGAAATGGTTCGGCCATTTGCCGAGCCTGGCGTCGATATGCCGTTCTCGGTCCGAACCCATGTGAGCCGATGCGGGTGCTGTTTGGCAAAGGCGCTGCGTCGAGCAAGCGCTCAACAGAGCCGCGACCGTAAGGGAGCGGCCAATTCAATTCAACGCAAAGGGGCAAGTCGGCAAGTGACATGTGCCTCTTGTCTTCGTTACACGTCTGCGCCTTTACGTTAAGGCTATTTACCTAACAAATCTAACGCACTAATTCAATCGTTAAGGGCGACAACGGTTCTTCCGATCGTTCTTCCGGCGAGCATTTGCGGCACTGCTTCCAAGAGGGCTGTCACGTCCAACACGCGATGCAGCTTGTGCCACTCGTCGAAATACCACTCAGTCGCCAATCGATTCCAAAGCTCGATTCGTTTGGCCTGAGGACACCAGGCCGAATCAATCCCGAGTAATTTAATGCCACGGAGCAGGAAGGGATACACGGTGAGTTTCAGATCTGCGCCTGCAACTAAGCCACATACCGCGCAGGCACCGGCTGGGCGGAGGGATCGCACCACGGCTTCCATCACCGCGCCACCCACCGTGTCGATAGCCCCAGCCCAGCGCGCTGATAACAACGGCTTGTCAGCTACGGCTAGCAGTTGCTCGCGAGCCAGAACTTGCCGAGCCCCCAACTGTAGCAGCCATTCGTAATACTGGGGCTTTCCACTAACGGCTACTACCTCAGAGCCAAGTTGCGCAAGGAGGCGGACCGCTAACGAGCCGACTCCACCCGTTGCGCCTGTCACCACAATCGGACCGGAGGTGGGCAGGATTCCTTCGTGCCTCAGAGCGTCGGCGGCAAGGGCTGCCGTCAAACCCGCTGTACCAAGAGTCATGGCCCAAAGCGCATCGCGCATGCCCGGTAATGCAATCGGCCAATTGGCCGGTACGCGTACATATTCGGCCCAACCTCCCCACTGACCTGCTCCCAATTCGTATCCCGTGACAATTACTTCTTGGCCTTCTTGCCATTGAGGCGAACTGCTTTCCAGCACACACCCGGCTGCATCGATCCCAGGAATGTGAGGAAATTTTTTTACGATTCCCGGATGGCCTTGTGCAGCCAGGGCATCTTTGTAATTGAGCGAGGAGAAACGCACAGCCACCAAGACCTCTCCTTGAGGTAATTGGTCCGTAGGTACTTCGGCAATCCGTCGTAACACATCACCCTCAGCTTGTCGCTCGACGAAAAACGCTCGCATGTGAGGCGGCAATCCGCTCATCGCAGATCTCCCGTGAGGATTCTTCTATGAAGCGCTGCGGGACGGGTCGGCAACGCTTTCCCGTGCCTCGGGTAGCTCTCGTTGTCGGCTTGCCGGTACTATAATCGAACGCAAAAGGCATTTGCCAGGGGAGGAATCACGATGACCGATTTACGAACGTGGGGGGATCACTGGAGGCGGCGGCAATTCTTGAAGTCAGCAGCAGCCCTTGGAGCCGGCAGCGTCTGGTTACCCGGTAGCATTCTTGGACAGTTAGCACCGTCTGGGGACAACCCCGTGGTGCGCGAAAACCAAAAACCGGGAAGCACCGACTGGCAATTGACGCGCGTGCGGTTGGAAAAGCCGGGCGGCTTGCGCAGCCAATGGATCGAAGGATATTGCAGCCGCCAAAGTGTAAAGGCGGGTGAAACACTGGAAATTTATGTCTCGACGGATCCGCCTCGACGTTTTCAGATCGAGATCTACCGCACCGGTTATTACGGAGGAACCGGGGCTCGCCACATAACCACCCTGGGTCCATTTCCGGGACGGACGCAACCGGTGCCGCCTGTTGGCCCGCGGCGCATTCGCGAGTGTCACTGGGAGCCTTGTGTTTCGCTGACAATTCCGTCGGATTGGTTGAGTGGCGTGTATCTGGGGCGCTTGACGACGTTGCCAGACAATCCGCACGAGCCGTATTGGCAAAGTTATGTCATTTTCATTGTGAAAGATGATCGACCTGCCGAGATCCTCTTTCAATGCTCGGACAATACCTGGCAATGTTACAACCAATGGCCCGATGGTTATTCAGTGTATACGGCTCCTGAGGGTACGCAGGGTCCCTGGGCCGACGTTAGTTTCGATCGACCGTACGCATCGTATCCGCAAATTTACGAGAATCCCCAATCGGTTGGTTCAGGAGAATGGTTGTGCTTTGAGTTTCCGTTCGCCTATTGGTTGGAAGCTCAAGGATATGACGTAACGTACTGTTCGAATAGCGACATGGTGACGCCCGAGCGAGGCCTGAAGTGTAAGGTGTTTTTGAGTGTGGGCCATGACGAGTACTGGGACATCCGGCAATTCGAATCGGTAGTGGCATTGCGCGAGGCGGGAGTGAGTTTGATGTTTTTTTCGGGCAATGCTGTTTGTTGGGTAAGCCCGTATCGCGAAAGTTCTCGCGGGGTGCCCAATCGCATCATCTTTCGTGGCGGCCCGTACGGTGGCCAATATCGATGGGCTACTTTGCGAGAAGAGCGGCATGGACCGTTTCCGCACCGTGGCCCGGACGAAGGCTACTTGATCGGTGCTCGTAACGTCGAACCGGTAAACGGGGGCGGCGACTGGATCGTTCAGCAACCGGGACACTGGATCTTCGAGGGAACCGGAATGCGCCGCGGGGACCGCATCCCAGGCTTGGTGGGTTGGGAGTTCCACGGCGATCCACCTGCAGACTTGACCGGGTTGCAGATCGTGGCTGGCGGGACCGCGTGGCATGGAGGGACGCAACCGCAAGAGTGGACGGCGACGATCTATCCTGGACCTAAGGGGAATTTTGTTTTCAACGCATCAACTATTTTTTGGTGTCAGGGCTTGGCGAGTCCTCCGGGACACATGTTACCGTGGTCGCATTGGAGCCGCCCTCACGGGCCCGATGCTCGCGTACAGCGAATTACCGCCAATGTGCTCAACCGAGCCCTTCAGAAAACGTAACGGCGTAATCACCAATTCTCGGAAAAAATGCTTTACAAACGCTTGTCAAGAGGGTAAACAGTGAAGCAGGGTCTGCACGAAGAAGCGAAGTTTCCTCAGCCGGCAAATCGGGCTGGGGGTACGCCGCGGTCGGCTACGGTTCCGCCACAGCGCGTGGGCCGCTGGGTGCTGCGGGTAGCTGGCGCAGCGGTTCTGCTGTTAGGCGGAGCCGTGCTGGCCGACTGGTATATTGCTCTTCCGGCATCGCTTGTGCCGGGGTACGTCGGCAGCCAGGCTTGTGCCCAATGCCATCGCTCGCAGTATGAGCAATGGCTCTCGTCGCATCACTTTTTGGCCATGCAGCCGGCCAACGATCGGACCGTGCTAGGAGATTTCAACAACGCGCAGCTGGAATACCATGGTATTCCGGCGCGCATGTTTCGGCGAGATGGAAAGTTCTGGATTGAAACGGAAGGCCCCGACGGTCAGCTCCACGAGTATCAGATCAAGTACACGTTCGGCGTCGACCCGCTACAGCAATACCTGGTTGAATTTGACCCTCCACCTGCCGCCGACTCTAACACAGTAGGCCGCTTGCAAGTGCTTCGTGAGTGCTGGGACTCTCAGCGTCATCGCTGGTTCTATCTTCCGCCACCGGACGTTGAAGAAAAGCTCGATCCAGGTGACGATCTGCACTGGACCGGAATCGGTCAACGGTGGAATACCATGTGTGCCGAGTGTCACTCGACCAATGTGCGAAAGAATTTCGACCCAGTCACTCAGCAGTATCGCACGACGTTCAGTGAAATCAGCGTAGGATGCGAAGCGTGTCACGGGCCGGGGAGCGTACACATTCACTTAGCCAAGTCGTACTCGCTTTTTTGGGATCGCAAACGCGGCTATGGCTTGGCCCGATTGAAAGGAGAGAGTCCTGATCCCCAGATCGAGGCATGCGCATTTTGCCATTCGCGCCGTCGGGTACTCGATGAATCGATGTCGGTAGCTCGTTCGTTTTTCGATCGCTGTGCTTTTGAATTGCCGTCGCCGCAGTCGTACTTTCCCGACGGACAAGTGCTCGATGAAGTTTACGAAATAGGGAGCTTTTGGCAAAGCCGAATGTACCACCAGAAGATCCGTTGTAGCGACTGCCACGATCCGCACACGGCCAGGTTAAAACACTCGGGTAACGCCGTGTGTACCTCATGTCATCAACACCCGGCGGGCCGATATGATTCGCCCAGCCATCACCATCATGTGCCGGGTTCTCCGGGAGCCTTGTGTGTGGATTGTCACATGCCCGAAACGGTTTTCATGGAAATCGATCGGCGGCGCGATCACAGCTTACGCGTGCCCCGACCGGACCTTTCGGTGCGTTACGGCGTTCCCAATGCCTGCACGGGATGCCATTTGGAGCGAGCAAAATTAGATGCGGCTCATCGCTCAGATCTCGGTCAGTACCGCGATTGGGTGGTGGCTGCTCAACGGGAGCCGCTCGTCCGTCAGGCGCTGGAGGAGGTCGATCGTTGGGCCGACCAAAAGGTGCGGGATTGGTACGGGGAATCCGCTGCACGCCGCGCGAAGCATTTTGTCGAAGAGCTTGCACCAGCTTGGCGACAAGACGCGGACGCAGTACCCAAAATCTTAGCATTGTGTAACAATCGGCAGTATCCTGCTATCATTCGTGCTACAGGGTGGGCCTGGCTGGCGTCGATGGGCGAGCCGCGGACGGCGGATGCTGCGCAACAGGCCTTGAACGATCCTCATCCTTTGATCCGCGCGGCTGCTGCGTCACTTTGGGAGGCAATGCTTCCCAATCCCGAAGATGTTCGCCTAGCAGCCCCACAGCAGCTACCGGCCATGGCCGAACAACTCGCGCGCCGGTTCTTGGCGCTGTGGCCTTTACTGGATGATCCATCGAAAATGGTGCGTACCCAGGCAGCCTCGATCCTAGCGCGCATACCCCCGGAGCTGCTGGTGTTCGTGACCGATGGAATTCAACGCCGTCGTCTTCAGGAAGCTGTTGACGAGTGGCTGCAAACACTTCAGGTACATAACGACCGCGCCGGAACGCACGTGGCACGGGGCGTTTATTATGAAGCTCAGGGTGATGATCAAAAAGCTGAAGAGGCATATCGATTGGCAATGGCGGTCGAGCCAGCAACGGTGGGTCCTCGGAGTAATCTCGCCGCGCTCCTGGAGCGCCGTGTACGTTCGACCCGCGCAGCCGAGCAGCGTGCCTTGATCACAGGCGATCATGCTACCGCCGCGACTTTAGCCAAAATTGTTGCCGACTTGCAAACCGCTATCGCACACCTAAGAAGTGAAGAATTGCGGCTGTTGGCGCGCGATGCGCGCTTGGCACCCGAGAACCCCGATGTACTGTATCGCTATGGATTAGCCTTGTATCTTGCCGGGCGTTCACAAGAAGCTGCAGAAGTCCTCGAACGAGGCCTGCTATTGGAACGCTACCCGACCCGTTTCCGATTAGCTCTTGCGCTCTTGTATGAGAAACTGGAACATTGGGATCAAGCGTTGGAGCAGACGGAGAAGCTCCTTCAAGCCGATCCCGACAATCCCGAGTACCAACAGCTTAAAGAGCGGTTGATCCAATTTCAGAACCACCGTTCTCAGCCCTCCAGCCAGTAGCTGCCGTCGATCAGCATCAGCCAGTCGGGTTAACCCCATATGGCCCCGCCGAAGCGGGTCCCGAAGGCTATGGCAAGCAAACGGACCGCATGAATGCGGTCGCTACAAACGCGGCCACCGGACAACCTACCAGAGCCGCGAGGGTAAGGGAGCGGCTCTCCAACAGAGCCACCACCGTAAGGAAGCGGCAGAATCATTGAAGAAATCTCCCCATAAGTCAGCGTTGTTGCACGGGAACCACGTCAAAAGTCGGCAGATGTCAAGCACAGACTCGGGAATTCATTGGCTACGCTCAGCGTTTTTCTCGGAGCCGGTATTGGGTACGCTAGGGTTTTGCATCACAGAGACACGGAGGGCACGAAGCAACGAAAAACACCACATCGAACGTATCACCATCATGTGACGCCATCGAGCAAACATTTCGCTGGACAGTCGGTTGATCCGAGCTTCGTTAAATCCCCGTGCGCCTTGCATTGCAGGCAATAAGGCCGCTTGCTTACGGTCGCGGCTCGGTTCGTCACTTGACGCAGCGCCTTTGGAAAGAAGCGCTACCATCCGCTCAGCTTGTGCCGGGCCGAAAAAGGCACAGCTATGCCAGGCCCGGCAACGGACCAAGAATTTCATCTACCATCAAGACAGATATCCCGTTTCGCTCCCTGCTGCAGAAAACAAGCCAACATCCGCCATGGCCAGCCTCGTACTCCAGAACTCTACCTCCGACCACGATCCACACACCTTCGCCCTCGAGAAACTTTTACGCTATTGCTCGACAGGTTTCGAACCCGTAAAAAGAGAAAGTTATGTAAGCGTGAGCAACGTATTGATTTGAGGCTTCCATGTTTCCGATTCGCGATAACATCCCTTCCGAAACCTTCCCGTATGTTAACTACACGATTATCGTGGCGTGCGTGTTAGTATTTTTGGGGCAGTTGGCCGACGATCCGCAAAACGGTATGCTCGTCGAGCGCTACGGAATGGTGCCCGTTCGGATCACACAGCCAAGAGCTTCTATCGTGATAGAAGAGTCCTACTGGGTTGGTCCCTTACTGGCAAAACGCTATCGTCAAATCGCCGAGCCGGCTGTGCCGGCTGTGCTGACGCTGCTGACGTGCATCTTCTTGCATGGAGGTTGGATGCACTTAATCGGCAACATGTGGTTTCTGTATATCTTTGGGGACAACGTTGAAGATCGGCTGGGCCATGTGCGATATTTGGCTTTTTATTGTGCGTGCGGGATGGTTGCCAGCCTGGCACATGTGGCAATGTATCCTGGTTCAAGCGTCCCTACGATCGGAGCCAGTGGCGCAATAGCCGGGGTAATGGGCGCTTACTACCTGCTGTATCCGCGTGCACAAGTTTTAACGCTGGTGCCCATTATTATGTACGTGACGCTGGTGATCTTGCCTGCGCCCTTGTTCTTGGGCCTGTGGTTTCTCTTTCAATTGCTTCAAGGAACTACGACGTCGATTTCCGGGGTTGAGGCTGGCGGTGTTGCCTGGTGGGCGCATATCGGGGGTTTTGTTGCAGGAGTGTTCGGGGGACTGATTGTTCGCGTAACCGGCTGGGGGCGCCGGAAAGTCATACGTTATTATCCAGGAACAGAAAGATTTGCCGTGCGCCGTTACAATCGCTGGAGATTCTAGATCGAAGCGCGTGTTTCGATTCGAAACAGTGACTGCTAGCAAGAAGGCTCGATAATGGCATATAAGCTGTTTTGGTTGGCTCTGGCCGGATGCTTCGGTACCTTGGCACGCTATAGCCTGGCTGGTTGGGTGTACCAATTCACGGGTGCCGCTTTCCCGTGGGGAACTGCTGCCGTTAATATCAGCGGGTGCCTTTTGGCAGGAATTCTTTGGGGGCTGTTCGAGCAGCGTTGGGCAGTCTCGGGCGAAATACGGGCGGCCATTCTGGTCGGTTTTATGGGGGCCTTCACAACATTCTCGACCATGGTCTTAGAAACCATGGAATTGGTAAGGGTCGGTCAGTGGTTTGCTGCTATTGCCAATCTTTCGCTGCAAAACGCAGTCGGTTTGTTCGCTTTTTGGTTGGCGGTGTCGTTGGCCCGCAGTTGGTAGAAAGGATCGCCCGCGGAAAGGACAGTTCCATGAAACTACCGTACGAGGCGGTGCTGTTGCGAATCTTCATCGGTGAGAGCGATAAACTTCACGGGCGACCCTTGCACGAGGTGATCGTCGAGGCGGCGCGGAGTCAAGGCTTGGCCGGCGTCACGGTTCTACGCGGTATTCTGGGATTCGGTGCCAATAGCCGTATCCACACGGCTAAGGTATTGCGGCTTTCGGAAGACCTGCCGATCGTAATCGAGATTGTCGACGCCGAAGACAAAATCGAATCGTTCGTTTCGCAACTGGATCAATGGATTGGTGAAGGGTTGGTCACGATCGAAAAAGTCCGAGTAATTGCCTACCGGCATAGCACGCCGCGATAAGGCTCGGTGATCCGCCGATCGCTACCGCTTTGTAGAATCCACTCACACTGCCCTCCCCACTTCAAAACGTTCGCCTCAACCAATGGAACCGAAGCTTTTGTGCGTTTTCGGAGGCTGCCGTGTGTGCATCTTGATTGTAGGTGCAATGTTTTCGTAGTACGCCGAGCCCAGTGGCAGGACCGCCATTTTCCGCCAACTGGATCCGACCAATTAGCGCGGTGGGTGTATCCTGCTTGGCTTTGGCGTCCCATGGAGCCGAATCTTAACCGAGCCATAAGCGTCAGGGAGGCACATTTCGGCGAGAAGAACTTGCTCCGATACACATTGGTCGAGTGTAGCCTGACTCTCAACCAAGCAAACGACGTTTTTTCGAAGCCGTCCTTTTCCGTGCAGAACAGCGCTAAGGACTCAATCGTGAATCGATGCGTCTACCCGTTTCCCAATACTCACACGAGATGAACGTGCTCAAGATCACGAGTCGGGGCGGGCGGATTTGAACCGCCGACCTCTTGCACCCCAAGCAAGCGCGCTAATCCAGGCTGCGCTACGCCCCGCACCAACACCTCCGTTATGTTACTCCACCAGAGCATGGATAAGCAACCGGACTATCGCGGTGCTGGTCGGGCTGCGTTTTTGCACAGCACCTGCCCTCGTGTTCTGCCTTTGAGAAAGCAAATGCTATAGCGCAAAGGCGCCTAGGGACTGTGGCAGGCAAGAGAAATTAAAGAGCTCGTTTCAACGCCTGCGCTGAATTATCGTAGCGGCGTAGCGTTTCCATGGGGCGGTTTTTCCGTGACTGCTTGCCTTTTCCGGATACGCGACCGCCGCTCCCTCAAAACGAAATTCGTACCGCCACATTTCGGGAGTTGAACCCGTTGGCCGACAAGCCAAGCGTGCGAACGTCTCGATTGTAGGTGAAACGTAGCTGTGACACAGGTATGTCCCAGCTTCACTGGACACACGGTCCAAGGCCGTTGGCAGCGGAAGCTCGACGTGGTTATCCTGCTAGGAGTTGTCACGGGTTGCTATTCGAGCAAAAACATGGATAACCTGACGAGTATCGTACCGGTTGGTGGCGCGTCGCAGTAAGGGCAAAAGCGAGGGTGCATGAATTGATTGGTGCGGCAACAGTTCCATTTGGTGAACGGCTGTTGCAAGCTGTCGCCCGACGTCGCTCGCCTGTCGTCGTAGGATTGGATCCTCGATCCGATCGGTTGCCAGCGCGCTTGGGGGGGCTGCTATCGGGTAGTTGGCCGGAAAGCACCGCCGAAGCAATCCGAATCTTTTGCTGTGAAGTTTTGGACGTGGTTGCTCCGCTGGTGCCCGCAGTGAAACCTCAGATGGCGTTTTTCGAAGAACTCGGTCCGGCGGGATACGGAGTGCTCCAGCAAATCGTCGACTATGCAAGAAAACTTGGCTTGTTGGTGATTCTCGACGGTAAACGCGGCGACATAGGCTCCACGGCTGAAGCGTATGCCCGGGCGTACCTCGGTCCGAAAGCTTTGATACCGGCCGATGCGCTAACCGTCAACCCTTACCTTGGCCCTACGACCTGGGAACCGTTCCTGGAGGAGGGTAAATCCAGAGGCGGGGGGATCTTCGTTTTAGTCAAAACGTCGAATCCTGATAGCGGCACGTTTCAGGACCTAAGTATAAACGGCCTCAAAAAACTTTATAGCGTCGTAGCGGAAGCCGTTCACCGGTCGGCCGAGCGGACACGAGAAGGCTACCGTTACGGCTGTGTCGGAGCTGTCGTCGGAGCGACGTATCCGGAACAGTTAGCCGAGTTGCGCAAGGTGATGCCATCGGCGTGGATACTGATTCCTGGCTATGGAACCCAAGGGGGACGGGCTGCGGACGTAGCAGCGGGCTTTGCCGAAGATGGCACCGGTGCGCTTGTCACGGCATCACGCTCGGTGCTGTTCGCCTATGAGCAATTACCGTATCGGGAGCGGTACGCGGAGCACCATTGGCAGCGGGCTATTGAACAGGCCGTGCTGGATATGACGCACGACCTGGCAGCTCATACGCCTGCCGGAAAGCTTCGCTAAAGGCCGCCTTTGCTACTCGCCCTCGACCGTAAACCAGGCTGCCAGAGCCGGCGAATAGCTGTGGATTTCCTCTTCGCGAAAATAGAGGGCAATCTCGCGCGCGGCCGCTTCGGGTCCGTCCGAAGCGTGCACCAGGTTCATCTGCCGACTGATGCTAAAATCACCCCGAATCGTTCCTGCTGGAGCGACGCGGCCGTTCGTGGGGCCCAACATGTCGCGCACAATGCGGATTGCCTCGATCCCTTCGACTACTAGGGCGACAACTGGAGCCGCCGTAATAAACTTCTCCAATCCGGGGTAGAAGGGCTTATGCACATGTTCGGCGTAATGCTTCTTGGCTAACTCGCTGTCGATCCATATCATCTTCATGGCCACAATAGCCAGACCTTTGTCTTCTAGACGGCTGATGATGCGGCCCATGAGTCGGCGCTGTACGCAATCGGGCTTGAGCAATACCAAAGTCCGTTCCATAGCGAAGCTCACCTTTCGGGGCTAGCCAGTCGGTAGAAGAAGCACCTTGCTTATGTGCACCTTATCCGCCACCAGTACGCTCTTGGGTTTCCTCGTCCAACAGTGTGGAACGTCTGGGACTCACCTGTTGACGTACTATCACCGGTGGAAGCGGTCGTCGTTTAACATGCTTGGCCGTTGCGAAAAGCCGGGAAGCGGCGTGGTGGTCGCACTACGCGCCGAACATGGGCACCCTATTTCTAGGGGCGAAGCAGGACACGGCGGCACGCTCGGATGGCGCCACTGGCCGACGGGCCGGCACGGAATCGGCGCATGATAGCCTGCGCCGTGACCGATCCCCCACCAGCGCCAAAATTCGTTCCAACTACCGGCGCGAACTGGGACGTTGATGACCAAAAATATTGCGATTGCAGCAACGATTACCCGTGCACGGATTCCCATGGTACACCAAATCACATCTGGTTTCCTCACTTGGTAGCCACAGGCGCTAGGCACGCATCTAGCATCGTCCTCGGTAAGCGGCCTAACGGTTATTTACGGAAATCGCTGACCGGTCCGCTCTTGCGTCTGCGATGCATCAACTTTACCGGTTGTGGGGATCATAGTGTCGGTTCCTGCTGGCGGCTATTCAGGCAACGGTTTTCCCTTTGTTTCCGGCATAAACGGCAAAACCGCCAGGCCAAGGAGGAACACGGCACACATGACTAATCCGGCATTGCGTAAAGGCTCGGCCGTATCACGGAAAAGTCCGATCAGATGGCCCAATAGGAATGGTCCTAGTGCTGAGACGAATCGTCCCACGTTGTAGCAGAAGCTCGTCCCCGTACTGCGTAAACGAGTCGGAAACAGTTCCGGGAAATAGACGGCATAGCCAGCAAACAACGACAATTGGCAAAATCCCATGATCGGCACCAGAACGAAGATTTGCCAGAATTCGCGTAGCAAGCCGAACACAGCCGTAGTGCTGACAAAAGCCGCTAAGAACGCGAGGGCAAAGGCGGGCCGCCTGCCGACTCGTTGTGTAAACATCCCAAAAATAAACATCCCGAAGAACGCTCCTGCGTTGATCATTAGGGACGTGATTCCTTTCCACCAGGCAACGCGCCCGGCAACTTGTTCCGGTGCTAAGCCTTCCTCGCGAAATCGCTGGTCGAGAACGTTTCCGATTAGATCCATCGAGTAGAAACCGATGGCCCATAGCCCCACCACACCGCAGAAGGCCAAAATGAGCCCCAAGAGCGCATGACGTCGCCACCGCGGATGGGAAAATAGCTCGCGATACGACCCCAGTTCACTTCGGCGTCCCACTTGTCGAGCGGCCATTTGCCAGCGCTCCGGCTCGCGCAGCCGGCGGCGAATAAATAATGCCAACAAAGCCGGTAACGCACCGACGACATATAATGGCCGCCACACGTTGTTGAACCACCCAAATTCCACCATGGCTCCCATTCCCATGTTCAAAAGCGCTGCGGTGATGTTACCGGCTGCCGACAGGGCTTGCAGCAATGCTAAGGCGAATGGCCGTGCCCGGTCAGGCATCACTTCAGCAACCAACGCTACCCCCACCGCAAATTCGCCTCCAACACCAAGTCCCGTGAGAAAACGGTAGACGGCGAAATCCCAAAAGCCCCGAGACAAGGCACTGAAACCCGTGAAGATCGAGTACATCAAGATTGTGATGATCATCGTACGGGCCCGGCCAATGCGGTCTCCGAGCACGCCGAAAATGAGCCCACCGCTGGCCCAGCCAATGAGGAAAATGGATGTAGCCGACGTGCTGGCCTGATCGATAGCCGCCTTGTCGGCGGAAGCGATTAGCTCACGCATGGCCGCTTGACGCGTCAAGATGAACAATTGCTGGTCTAAGCAATCGAATAACCAACCTAGGGCAGCTACAATCAGAACAAACCAATGATAGGCTCGCATTTCGCGATACCAGGGCATGTTCTGGACCACGGCGGCAGATGACGCTGGCGATTCGTCGAATATATGCATGACTTCATCCCCATCTCGGAAGCTCAATGGTCCTGAGTCGGTTCATGCTCCGCCATCCTCAAAACCCAATCCCATGCGCGGTATGGCCAGCAGTATGCCGGATATTTATTGCGTTGACAACCCGCGCCGCCGTTCCCTAACGGTCACGGCTCGGATGGTTTAACGCAGAGGCACAAGGATATTTAACGCAAAGGCACAAAGGCGCCAGGAAGACAGATTAGACCAATCCTTTAGATTAACCATTTTATGACGAGAAAGCCCAGCACCAGCAGGACAAAAAATGCAATCGTTGCCCATTCAAAATGCTTCTCGAGCCATCGGCGAGCGTGCGGGCCGAACCAGTAGGTAATCGCCGCTACCGTAAAGAAACGTGCGGATCGTCCACATGCCGAGCCAATAATCAAGACCGGCAACGAGATAAACTCGTGGAATACACCCGCTGCTACCGTGAAAACTTTAAAGGGTATGGGTGTAAACGCAGCACCAAAGATCGCTAAGTAAGCATTATCACGGTACAAATTACCGACATATTGGAAACTCTCGCGCGAAAATCCGGGAACGTATTGAAGGAACAACGGCTCGAGTACGGTCCAGAAGGCGTATCCGAGGAAAAACCCAAGTACGGCTCCTAATACGGAGGCCACAGCCGATACGGCCGCGTAGTAAAACGACCGACGAGGTTTGGAAAACGACAGGGCTATTTGAAGTACATCTGGCGGTATGGGAAAGAACGAGCTTTCCGCAAAGGAAATAATAGCCAGCGCTGGTGTTCCATAAGGAGTATCGGCCCAGCTAATTACCCATTGATACAGCCGTCGCATCACACCGCGTGGTGCTCTTCTTTCCACCACAGATGGTTCGGCTGATGTACCCGGAATGGTCTCAAGATCGATTGGCTGATTCATGCTCCCCTCATCCCTATTTTCGGGTTTTTCGGCAAAACCCGAGTGCTTCGCTACGCACGGGGGAATCTACGTAACTTTAGGTGGCAGTGGGGTACCGATCAAGTCGTTTCACGACGCTTTTTCGATATCACCTATTGCACGTCTTGAAGGACAATCGGCGGGCTGGAGAACGAAGATTCGTTCGGGCGCTACGTGCCTCGGAGCGTACCGACAGCTTCGCAAGCGGCTCCCTACGCGATCCTACGAACTGCGCAGTACATTCTCCGTGCCCCAGACTGTTCGGTGCGTTAAAGCTTAGGCTGACAGGCTATACAGTCCACGGGAAAACACCTAGCGCGCGAACCAGCGCGACGAACGGTTCGCAGAGGCTGGTTCGGGATCCGAATTTAAGGAATCGTCATCCCGATCTAAAGGGGGGCGTAGTCATAAGCTTAGAGGAGCCCGGCGATTGCTTTGGAAAAAGAATGTACCCTTTTTGCGGATGAGAAATGCGTGCTCGTACAAGGCGTCTTTTTTGCGCAAGACGCTCGACGATGTTAGCCTAGTGAGCGGCACTGGCTAGGACGTACAATACATCAGGTAGCCGAGTAACTTGCGAACCCAAACAGCGGCGATGGGCAGCCGCATCTTGCGAGTTTTAGCTGCTCAATATGAGGGACAGTGGGTGTGGCGGTGAACCGATCTTGACGGATACTGGTTTTCAGAGCGATCTTCGTCAGGGAACAAGCTGCGGACGGGAGGCCTAGCATGTTGATTATTACGGTCACGAATCCTAAGCAGAATCTGACCCATAAGCACCAGGGGGGAGTGTTAGAATTGGGCCGTGGACCTCAGCGTGACGTACCGCGGATTATCGTCGAGGACCGATATACCTCACGCGACCAACTACGGATTGAACCTCTTCCCGATGGCGAGTTAATGGTGACCAACTTAGGAACGGTTGCGTCGCTGGGTAACGGCGGCAGCTTGCCAACGGGTGAACAGCGGAAGGTTCATCTGCCGGTGCGTATCACGTTCGGGTATACGGCGGTCGAGATACGTGAGGCTTCGGCGGCCGTTGATGTTTCCCTCCCGCGAATGGAGGAGAGTGGGTCAGCGCTGCATACGATTCATGCTCCGGTGCGCTCCGCGTCCCGAGATGAGGATACGCATCAACCGTTGGAGTTAGGCGAGGCCCCCACGCCGGCTATGCTCACAGCCTGGTTCGAAAGGCTCATGGCCGTACAACGTGCGGCGGCTGGTTCGGATGAGTTTTATGAAGAAACGGCGAGGGCCATCGTAGATTTAATCGGACTGGACAGCGGCATGGTTCTTCTGCGATCTGGGGATGACTGGAAAGAAGTAGCTCGCCACCCACCCCACTTGCCGCAGGCCCGACGTTACAGCCGACGCATTTTGGGCGAGGTAGTTGCACAAAAACGCACCTTTTTTCAAGTGCTAGATGATCAGATGTGCAACTACAGCCTGGAAGGAGTGGAAGCGGTAGTAGCTTCGCCGATCTTTGACAGCAAGGACGAAGTAGTAGGGGCCGTGTATGGTAGGCGGGATCTGCGTTCGGCGCACCGCGCCAGAGGCATCCAGCCCTTGGAGGCACAATTGGTTCAGATTTTGGCGGCTGCTGTTAGCTCGGGTTTGATTCGCCAGCAAGCAGAAGCAGAAATCACGCGGACGCGTGTGCAATTCGAGCAGTTTTTTTCGCCGGAGCTGGCCAGAGCCCTGCAACGCAATCCGTCACTGTTGGAGGGCCAGGAGCGCGAGGTCACCGTGATGTTTGGTGATCTGCGTGGATTTTCCGGTATTTCGGAAATCATCGGAGCTCGGCAAACCTATCGCTTGCTCGGGGATATTATGGACCGATTTACGCAACGGATCATGGAAGAAGACGGCGTGGTGATCGACTACTATGGGGACGGTTTTGCGGCCATGTGGAATGCGCCGGCAGACCAGCCGGATCACGTGATGCGCGCCTGTCGGGCAGCGTGGAAAATCCTCGGCGAATTGCCGGCACTCAACGCCCAGTGGGAACCGCAACTGGGTAAACCTATCAAGATCGGTGTCGGTATCAACACGGGCCTTGCGCAAGTCGGTAATGCTGGGAGCAGTCGCCGGATTAAGTATGGCCCGCGAGGGCACACGGTCAACCTGGCAAGCCGGATCGAAGGCGCTACGAAGTTACTGGGGGTTCCGTGTTTAATCTCTGAGTTTTCGTGCAGTCAGCTTCCAGCCGATGTCCCGCGCCGCCTGGTGTGCCGGGCCCGAGTTACGGGCATCGCGGAACCCGTAGGCTTGTACGAACTGGTTGGTCCGGAACCCGACCCAAGCTGGTGCCAGCTTAAAGCGACCTACGAGCGTGCTTGGCAGGCGTATGAACAACGGCAGTTTGCCGAGTGTTTGCGCTGGTGCGCCGATTTGGCTTCCGGTGTGGGGCAACACGACGTACCGACACGGTTGTTGGCGCAACGTGCCTCGATTCAGTTGGGACAACCGGATGCCGCTTTTGAGCCGGTTTACTCCCTCGATACGAAAAGCGCTTAGCCGAGGGATGCTCAATGCCCGTAAACCCAGCGCGTCGGTCGTGGCTGCTGGGTACGACCCGTCCGACTAAAAGCAGTTAACCGCAGGAGCTGCTGCGCAGCTATCGCGATACCTTGCATCCAGCGGACCCGGGGCTAGGGAAGGAGTCATCAACAGCGAAACTAGGCTTTCCTGTTTGGTGTACGATATTAGGAAGGCAATTTGGACTTCTGACAGGTGTGTACAAGTGAGCGAACCGTTCGAGCCCACGCTACCGATGGGGTTTTCCGGTCCAGCGGCCGAGCCAGGATCGGACGTTGTGGTGCGGATCGCGGCTGCGATACGTTCACTCCCAGCGCCTTTGAACGATGTACTGGAACGCCATTTTCTGCAGGGTTGGACACTAGAAGCTCTCGCGGCGCAAAAGGGACTTAGCGTTGAGCAAATTGCCTGTCTCCTACTGGATGGCTCCCGGCAGGCACTGGCAACCGTAGACGGGAACCCAACTCGGTCGAATAGCGACGATGACCGGACCCCGGTCGTTCAAAGGACGCCAGAGGCCGCCCGGCAGTTGGTGACATGGTTGGGGACGGCACATGATGTAGCGAAAGCGCAGCCCCAACTTGTTGATTGCGCGCCGTACTTTGAACTACGCAAGCGTCTACAGACGACGGCCCCACAACTGGCCGAAACTCTGGTTGTTGATTCAGCCGGTCCCGATCAATTGGCCCCAACTCTGGCAATGTCACCAGGGGACAGGGAACGCTATGAGAAGCCGGCGGCGCCGACGACAGCTCCATCGGCTCAGCCCGCCTCGTCGACGGGTACTTTGGCAGCATTTGGCGACTATGAGATTCTTTCGACCATCGCACGCGGTGGCATGGGTATCGTCTATAAGGCGCGGCAGAAGAAACTCAATCGCATTGTCGCCGTGAAAATGATTCTTTCCGGGCAATTTGCTGACCAGCAGGAAGTGGAGCGATTTTACGTCGAAGCGGAAGCTGCAGCAAAGCTGCGGCACCCGAATATCGTGGCGATCCACGAGATTGGGGAATGGCAAGGTCAGCATTTCTTTTCCATGGACTACATCGACGGCAAGAGCCTGGCGGAGATGGTTCGCGATCAGCCCTTACCGCCTCGTGTGGCTGCCGATATGGTGCGCCGCATTGCTCAAACGATGCAATTCGCGCACGAGCAAGGGATTCTGCATCGCGATTTAAAGCCGTCGAACATTCTCGTGGATTCACGGGGCGAGCCGTTCATCACGGATTTTGGTTTGGCGAAACAGTTGTCCGATCAGTCGCAATTGACCCTGAGCGGCACCATTATTGGTACGCCCAGCTATATGCCACCGGAGCAGGCAGCGGGCAAGATCGACCAAGTCGGACCTGCCAGCGACATTTACTCGATCGGTGCAATACTTTACGAGTTACTAGCTGGGCGTCCTCCTTTCCGAGCGGCAACGCCCTTCGAGACGATTCGCCAGGTCTTAGAAGTCGAACCGGTCTCGCCGCGGCTGATCAATCCCAGTGTGCCGCGAGACTTGGAGACGATTTGCCTGAAATGTTTGCAGAAAGAAGCTACGCGGCGTTACGCCACCGCAGCCGAATTGGCCGAGGAGCTGACCGCTTACCTCGAAGGCCGCCCCATCAAGGCCAGGCCCGTGGGAGCTGTGGAACGGACCTGGCGTTGGTGCCGCCGCAATCCGCTGCTTGCTGCCGCCATGGGAATCGCCGCGGTATTCCTGGTGCTGGCCTTTGCGGGATTGGTAACGGCATATGTTTATCGCGGCTGGGCCTTGCGCGAGTCGGAAGCCAGTTTCCGCGAAGCTCTAGGTGTCATCAACGCGTTTACTACGCGGGTAAGCGAGGAAACGCTCTTGAATCAACCGGGGATGCAACCACTGAGGCGTGACCTTTTGGAATTGGCCCTTCAGCACTACCGGCACATGCTCGAACAACGCCGTTCGGATCCCGCCTTGCAAGACGAGATGGCCGCTACGTATTTTCGCATCGGATTGATCACCAGTTTGTTGGAAAGCCCCGCACGCGCCGTGCCCTTTTACCAACAAGCTATCGACATGCAGCGCAAGTTGTTAGACCGTGCCCGGGGCGCAGCGCGCATCGCGGCCCTTGCCAATTCACTCAATGCCCTGGCAACTGCCTACTTCTTGCTCGGGGAATTGGAATCGGCACACACCTCCTTTGAGCAAGCGTTTCAGTTGCGTCAGGAGCTCTCCCGCCTTGATCCGAACAACACGGAATACCGCCGCGTGCTTGCCAATACCCACATGAATTTGGGTCTTGTCTTAGATGAATTGGGACAAATTGATGAGGCATTGCAACAAATCAATGCCGCACAGCAGTTGCGAAAACAGATATTAGAGATCAATCCTGGGGACGACAAAACTCGCCGCGACTGGGCAAAAGGTGAATTTAACCGAGGGAATCTTCTACTCAAACGCGAAGAGTACCGGGAAGCAGAACAAGCATTTCAGGCCGCAGCTCATGCATTGGAAGAACTCTTGGCACCTCACACGAAGGACCTAGATAACCAAAAACTACTGGCTCTTTGCTATCGGCTCCTCGGAGATTTGGCAGAAAGCGTGGATGTGGCACGCCTTTGGTATGCCAAGGCAGTCGAGCAACTAACGCCGCTGGCAGCCGCTAACCCCGACGTGGTGGACTATCAGTTAGAAAAGGCAGGACTCCTTATCAACATTGGTGCCCTGGAAAGCGATGCGGAGCAGTATGAACGAGCCGAACAGGTCTGGAGGCAGGCCGTCGAAATCCTGGAACCGCTCGTGCAGCGATACCCAAAAGTTACACGCTACCGGCGCGATATGGCAGCAGTACTTCATGGGCTCGGAAAACTATACCACTCGCAAAACAAACTCACGGCCGCACGATCCTTGCTCGACCGTGCGGCCAATCTTCTGGAACAACTCGTCCAAGAAGTACCCCACGACGCACAAATAGCCGATGAACTTCAAGCCGTACGTGACCTAATGAACGCGTTACCCAAATGATGCTCACGATCGGGTTATCCGTTCTACGGCCCGTGATTCAATATCTCACCGTGCCGGACCGAGTTCAAACGTGACTGGTTTTGCATGGAGAACCAATGAACGCAAAGGCGCTAAGCCGCAGAGGCCCAACGACGATGACATCCCCTGTCCATCGCCTTACCGCATCATAGCATCGTTGCGTTTCGCAAGTTCGCCCAAGATCTCACGTACAAGCAACAACCGCAGGCCCGAACGTCGAACGTGCATGTAGGCTACCACTCTGGGCAAGTGACTCGACCTCAATCAAGAGGCATACACTTTGGTGTGTGCTCTCGATTGTAAGCGGGATTTCGGTCTAAAAGGTGGGCCATAGCGGAAGTAAGCCCGTTTTTCGCGACAGGAGTAGAAACGAGGTATCTTGCTTAATAATAGATAAGATGGTTCGGTCATTTGCCGGACCTGGAGCAGATATGCCCCTTCGGCTCAACCCGACGTGAACTGATGCGGGGGCTTCTTGGCAAAGGCGTTGCGTCGAGCCAGAGCTCAACAGAGCCCCGATCGAAAGGGAGCAGCCAATTCAACGCCAAAGGCGGTAGGAAGATTGCATGCACGTTGCGATCGCCTCCGCGGGCTGCGGTGTCTTTGGACCTATTTAAGTTCGTCCAAAACCCACTTGTAATTGTCTGTGGTTTAACCCGCGCAACTGACAGTGGTGCTGGGCGCTCGGCTTCGAGCAACGTTGGCCGTCGAGGAACATGTCGACGTAACTGTCATAGTGGACAGATCGTGCGGTGCCGCCAAACGCTTAGCTAACGTACTGGCCGCCGGCGCCGATTCCCATTCGGAAAGCTACCGATCACCCCTTGAGTAGCATTTCTTTTGCTAGCACCTTACAACATCTTGCTGGGCTCTGGCTGCTAGCATTTATATGTGCCGCTAAGCAACACGGCTGCTGAGTCATCTGGTAAATAAAGTTCTCGCAACATCGGCATGGCGTGCCTCATGGGCTAAGGTGTTCTAAGGCACCGTAACGGTGCCAGACCAACCTTTAAAACATAAGCATCTTGATAATTATAGTCATAAATTAAAGAGGGTGGTACCGAGCCAGGTGACAGGCGCCACAGCCCCGGGGACAGGCACCATGGGCAAGTGGACAGGCACCTCGGCCCTATAGTTTGGTAATTTGCCGAAATCAGAAAGGTTAGACAAGCAGCCTAGCGTCACTCTCTTAGAAAAACCAGTGGTATTTGGAAAAAGTTGTCGTTGTTCCGCGATAACGTGACGAAAACCGCCATTGTCCGCTTTCGCTAGCGAGTTCGTGTCCAGATGGCTTAAGCAGCGTTCCAAGGGGGTTAGGGTTGTGCGACGCTGTCTTTCGGAACACGTTCGCTTGCGGGTTTTGCCAGCACAAGATCCGGCCAGCGCGTGACTGGCCTTTGACGCCGTTTGCGGTCGCGACTGTAAGTACATGTGTAATCCGAGCAGCACGCTCCCTAATTCATGCGTTTTCGAGAAAACTCACGGCATAGGTTAGCCTCCGTCCCGTGGCGGCGGCGCCGCGAACTGGGTGTACCCGGGAAACGCACGTCCTATTTGAAGGGATTCACAAGGCAACGCACTGAAAGAACCGCGCCCGACTCGCATAATGCCGCTCCCTTACGGTTGCGGCTCTGTAAAGCTATCCATCTTCGAAAGCGATAGGGCAAACGGCCGGTGACAGGCTGCTCGGTTACAGCCACGTCCTACCAAAAAAATGAGACGTATCCACCAAATTTTGCCCCGCAGCTAAAGCCTTTCGACCTTTGCTATTCTGTCTGTCCTAGCAACACGTCTCGAGATGTGTTGTTAGAACCCTTACTTTAGGACAGAAATTTAGGACAGAGATCGTCACTTTATTTTTTGTCGGCGATTTAACAATGCTGCCAGTAACGCCGATGCTATTCATCAGGGAAAACGGCCAAAAAGGGATACTGTTTTCACTGCTCGGCTCCTGCGATCGCATTCACCCCTGCAGCGAGCTGATCTTCGATGAAGTAACAGTGTCCGGAGCACAGCTTCCAAGCGACGGAAACATTGTATGCAAATCACTTTTGTTTGCCGAAGTGCCAGTGAGCAGAAGCGTTGTACGTTTGTGGATGGGACGTTGGCAAGGTTCCGGGTTGGCACCGGGTGGGGTTGGACTTATTTGACTGTTTTTTGTGTGTTTGCGGCGTCCTGTTTCGGCGGATGGGAGGCTATGGTGTGGGGTCAGCCGATGATGCCGCAAATGGGGGAAATGGCTCAGCCCGGCGAACAGCCGACTGCACCTGTTCGGCGCGTTGAACGCGGTTCCAGGCAACTCGGCTATCGGTTAGCAAGTGTTCCGAAGATGTTTGGCGACGTAGGGGTGGCGCCGACGTTGTTTGATTTTTCGCAAGAAGCCGATAACAGTCAAGCGACAGTGCCGACCTCGTTAGGACTGGGTAGATCGAAAATCAGTGAAAACAACAACCCATTGCCCACAAACCGCGTATTCTTTATGTATAACCACTTCCATAACGCCTTGGTTGCAGTGCGTCCAGGACTCCAACCAGAAGACTCTCACTTCGATCAGTACACGTTCGGTATCGAGCGTATGATTTTCAACGAGACGGCCTCGATCGAAGTGCGGATGCCCTTTAATAGCTCGTTTGATTTTCAAGTTGACGACGATTTCATAAGCGCGGGCAACGTCGGAAATTTGGCGCTTGTCTACAAACAGTTGTTATACTGGGAGGACACGTTTGCTATTGGTGCTGGATCGTCTATTGAGTTCCCCACAGCTAGCGATGTGGAAGGTCAGTTAGATGCTGCGCGTATTGAGATACAGAATGAAGCCGTGCGATTTTTGCCCTTCGTTGGTATCGTCTCTTCGCCATCCGACGAGCTGTTTTGGCAATTCACGGCTCAGGTAGATTTGGGCTCGGGTGGCAACCCAGTACTGCTAAACAATACAAGCCTGGGAAAATTCAACGATCAAAATCTACTCTACTTAGATTTCTCGCTGGGACACTGGCTCATTAAAGATCAGGACGACTTGTTGATCAACAGTATAGCGACCATCGTCGAGCTGCATTACGTGCATACGATGCAAGACGCCGACCTAGTGGAAGTATTTGGGAGTCCGGTGCTAACAGGCCCTGTGAACCGATTCGATTTACTGAATTTGACCGCTGGCTTAAATCTGTTCATTGGGCCACTAACTAACCTACGGGTGGGTGCTGTCGTGCCGCTGCGCGGCGAGAACGACCGGCTTTTCGACAGCGAGTTCCAACTGCAGGTGAACCGTTGGTACTAAAGGTCATGTTGGGTGCATCGCACACGTCCGTGAACAGTTAGCTATTCTGACCCGCATGCCGATTGGCCATTTTGCTTAGGCCAAGCTGAGTCGAATTCCTGTACCGCACGGTGTTGTTCGATGGCGGGAGAAATTCCGCTGGTCGCTACCTTCCCGCGATTTCCTACGCTGATCCCGCAACGAGAGGGGTTCCTGTTCAGGTAGTTGTGCGCGTCACGTTTGTAGGTGAAAGATTTTTTAAGGCAGAGGCGCACAGGAAAGAGTTAGTAAGCCGGCAATACCCGCTGCCGGTTGAGAAAGGACCATTTTTGCCCAAGGTCTCTACATGGGCCCCCCGGTGATGATAACTCCACGGCTTGGATTAGCTAGTTTTACCCAAATCACCCGGGTTGTGTGAGAAATTCGTGACCAAGCCGCTATCCGATCTTGCCATGCATCTGTTTTACTGCGACTTTGCTCGTTTGCGTCAAATCCTCGCGCCCATGAAATGGCAAATACCGAACACGCATCATAACGGAGTATGCCGTGTGAACAACTTATCTACAATCAAGACGCACACAATTCAGCTACGGTCGATCGTTGCCATGTTCTTTCGATACTTCAACGTCCACGCCCGGCCAACGGAGTGGAGAAAAACGCGTGGCCGTGCGGAGCTTTTCGCCGGCTCAGTCCAGGCCGGGTTGTGGAATAATAGATTTCTACCCGAATCGTCACCGGATCTTCCCAGCTTTACTATTTCTAATGCGCCTCTGCGGCTTTGCAACTCTGCGTTAAATCATGTGCATCATCGCAGCGACGAAATAGCACGAGGCGCGCTTAGCCTGACGAGTCATCTTGTCCGAGGATCGCCGGATAGTTCTCTGTAAAAATGGACTCTAAGCCCTCACACATCTCACCTTGCTGCGCGGCTTGGGTCCACCACTGGAATGCTTCTTGGCGCTGTGCGTCGTTGGCCCGTGGATGTGTGGCCTGAAAAGCCGCGCGTACGGCCATGGCATGCGCATCGTCGGGCATACCATGTTTTAAGAGCGCTAATCCGAGCCGAAGCGGCAATTGGTCGAGTGGATAGGTTACATTTTGACCGGATACACGTACCGTTAGCGCCGTCGGCTTTCGTTCGACGATGCCCACCGAACTGGTTTCAGAGATTTCTACCGAGTCCCCCGCGCTCAGTTTTTCCAAAGCGCGACGGATCCCTTCGCGGTACTCCTCCAGATATAAGGCCAGTCGCTCCAATCGGGAATAAAGCATCTGGTGTTCTTCCGAGCGGACAAGCGGTCGCGTTTTTTCCAACTGCTGCAATGCCTCCGCGGCACGTTGCTCTAAGAGTGCCGTACGAGCCGCCTCGAACCCGGCCACCAATTGTTGACGTTCTTCGAGCGTCAATGGAACGGAAGGCTTCTGCGGCTGAGTGCCAGCTCCGTTGCCGTTCGGACGCGTCGGTGTAGTCCCGCCCGGTTCTTGCATCTTGGGCTCAGGCAACGTAGAGCCCTCGGTGGTTCCATTCGATGGTCTGGGAGCGGGTTGTGAGCCCTCAGTATCCTCGCTCGGTGGGAGGTTAGGGACTCTGGTGTAATCGGTCGTCGACACCGGTGGTGCTAGTGCCACGTCGACGCTCGTCGTCTGAGGTGGTTGGCTCGACGTACCGGTCCGTAAAGGGCCTGGCGCAACGGCTGTCTGGGGCGACTTTGAAGCGAGGTTGCCCTGGAATGCGTTCTGAGAGGGGCCTGTCGAGTTGTCCGTCGCGTCAGTCACTGCAACTGTGGTCATCCTCCCGGGTACCTGCCACCACCCTTTGCTAACCCAAAACCCTAAAAACGTTAGCACCACGCCACAGATCACGCCAGACACGAAACTAGATGCGTGCGACCCGCTCGACAAACGGCGCGTTCGTGGACGTTGCGGGAATTTAGGACTAGCGGTTGGTTGGATCGGTGCGCCCGCGGATTCCTGTCGCACGGAGCCTGTTACATTCGCTGCGGATGTCCCACGCATCGCTCCCGGGACGATGGGGGAGTTGGTCATCACAACCTCGGAAGGACATTTTGCGAGTGGCGAAGCCGCGTTGCCCCCTCGAACGTGCCCCTCCAACCAAGGCATGGGGGCCCTTGGATCGGCCGCCGAATCTGCGGTGGTGAAATCCGGAATGAAGGGTGCCATTGCCATGGCCATGCTTTCTGTGACACCACTAGCGACCATGACCGCTTGGTCGGAATGGCTCGCGGCAGCAGTGGCGGCGACATCTTGGCCCATCGTTTCGCCCTGATTTCGCTGCTGCCGGGGAGCAACCGTACGCCGCAAAAACTCACCTACAGAAGCGCGCGACGGCTGGTGAGCGAGGATTCGATCGTACTGTTTCTTTTTTTCAGGGTCGGTAAGCGTCGTTTTAATGTGCTGCAGTGTGTCGAGTAAAGCCGTCCATTGCGCTGCATGACTTCCAGGTCGAATGTTTCGAACTCGCGCGATACAAGCGTCACAGGTTCGTTGAATCTCGGCAGTGTTATCTTCTTTTGCAGGCAAGCCCAAAAACGAGTAATAATCACGCAAAAGAAAATCGTCTGTCAAACCCAGCCATTCCTGCCATATCCTAAAAGCATCCATCGTGGTATGTCCTGAAATATAGTTTCAAGCTTGCCAGGCAATACAGGCACACCCGCCACACGCGCGGCAACAACGACAACGTTTGCCACCACGCCCCACCGGGCCGAGAACGGATCATACATTTGGTCCATCATAGCTGGCGCTTTGCGTAGAGGCAACGACGGCCAATTCTTGGAGGGCGAATCGTGGCCTCTGATGGTCGGCTTTACAAAACCGCCAAGTCTTTTGCTTACATCTAAAGTTGCTTTGCCAAAAAAGATCGAAGCCATCCCTGCTCCAAAGCTTGAAATCGCAAGATTCTCGCTAAGATCGGCTGCCGAGCGACAAGGCTACACGCTGTGCTGCATGCAGTATTGACGGTGTTGCGCGCAATGCATGTGGCGAATTTGGTACATCCTGAGCGCTAGCGGACATGCATTCCGTTTAAATAGACGCCTGCAGTTTTTTCGTCGCGACGCTCTATCGTGTAGGACAAAGTTAGTTGTCCTTGGCACCCGTTAGAGTTGTCCTTTCTCAAGCGTGCAACGTCCTCGGTTCGTGTTGTGGATGGGGCGACTAGGGAGCTGGCGTTCCAGAAGCTATATTGCGGCAGGAAACTTTCGAAACATCGAATAAAGAGTGCGAAATCCATGAACATGGTGGATTCTTCCCGCGTGCGTGTTGGTGTCAGATGGTGGCCAGAGCTAATCGTGCTGCTGTTGGCAGTTTTTTTGCGCGTCTATGACCTCCATAAGCTCTCGCTATGTCACTACGATGAGGGCGTCTATGTCAGCAGCGCCCTCCGGCTGGCAGGCCGATCGGCCGAGGGTTTCGCCTTCCATCAACCGGAGCACGCTCCGCCACTTTTTCCGGCATGTGTGGCTGTGGTATTTGCTCTTCTTCAGGTGCCGTGGCCGAATGTGGCGCTCTATGTCAGCAGTCTCTTTGGAGTAGCCACAGTGGCTGTGGTGTATGGGCTCGGACGCCAATGGATGGGAAGACACGCTGGATGTGTGGCAGCGCTTTTACTTGCCACGAGCGATTTTCATATCGCGTTCTCTCGGATGGCACTTACCGATGCCATGTTTAGCTTCTGGTTTACCCTAGTCATTGTCCTCTCGCTTGCCTCGGAACAGGCGCGCCTCAGGGGACGGCGCTGGGCCGAGTGTTTCCTGGTGCTTGCCGCCGGCCTGGCCGCTGGAATGGCGTGGCTTACCAAATATAACGGCTGGATGTCATTGCTGGTCGTCGCCGCAGCCGGATTATCGATCCGTATGCGGCATGTCGCGAGCGGTCATGGCGAGCCCGCTGTCTGGAGCCGCTTTACTCATTTGCCGGTACGGTTCACTTCGCTGGTGTCGATGGTCGTCTTAGCGTTCGTCTGTTATGCTCCTTGGATCTGGTATGTCTCGCACGATTACCCGGGCGGGTATCGCGGGCTGGTGCGGATTCACGCTAGTTATCTGGCCGACGATTGGCGCGAATACCTTCGTCACGTTGCTACCTATATGGGTTCCCTGGCCGCCATGCGCCACTGGGGATGGCTGTTGCTGGTCATTGGTGGACCGTTATGGCTGGTCAGGCGCGCGCGAGCCGACTGGTCAGCGGTTGTAGCAGCCCTGCTCTGGTCTGCCGTACTTGTCTTGGGCAGCGATGCTGTATGGATGGTCATCGCACTATGGGCTAGCCTGGAGGCATTTAGCAGCCGAGATGTTTTCCGACATGTGTTGGCTGTATGGTTCCTTGCATTCTGTGTTTTAGCTCCGTGTTATTTCCCTTATCTCAGGCTGGTATTACCGGCTCTGCCGGCAGCCACCTTGCTGGCCACCGGCACACTGGTGGAGACATTCTGGTCAGGATCGCTTGCCGGGGGTGACCGTTCAGCAACCACGAACCGAACCGTGGCGGGTGTGCGATTCGTCGTCTGTGGATTTCTATTGGGAATCTGGGCTTTGGCGGCACAGCCGTTTGGTCTACTGCCGGGTCGGGAACTCTGGTCGCGATGGCAGTCGACGCAGGGCTATCAAGCGTTCGCCGCTTGGGTAGCAGCCTCGACACCAGGCAATGCGGCCTTTTTGTGCCAAGGTCAGCCGCCTTTTGCGATATACTGCCCGCGTCAAGCGGTGGTGTTGGGCAACGAGTCGTTTGTGGCGGCTACCGAAGGCCTAACGGCTGATTGTCCAACATACTGGGCCGTGGATTTCCGGATTATTCACGAGCCGCACTCCATTCCACGCCGAGAGATGCAAGAGCAGATCCACGCACTCGAGTGGATTCACTCGGTTCCGCTTGACCTCAATATCGTGACGCTATTGGACTACATGTCACCCCGGCAAGTGGCGAGCAAAGTACGCGGTACAACTGAGGTGGTCGAGCACATACAGGCCCGCGACGGACGCACGGTTCCATTGCCCGGCCGGGTGACGTCTCCCGGTTGGGATGCGATTATGATATACTGCCTTGATGTTGGGAAACTGCCCTCCGGCCCTCGTTAGCGGCTTGCGCCTGCTTGAAACGCTTCGAAGTGCGGGTCGCCGCCTGAGCGCAGGTAAGCCAGTAGATCCAGTATTTCGTCTTTCTGAAAATGATCTAAGAGTCCCTCGGGCATCATCGACACAGGTGATGGAAACTGTTCCTCGATCATACGGCGCGACACACCGGTCATTCGACCCGGCTCGAGCATATTGGTTATGACCATGATATTGTCGTTCGATAAGTTGGCTACTTTTCCCACGACCGTTTGGCCATTGCGAAGCACGAACACGGTAGCCTGGTATTGATCCGAAATGGCTTTACTGGGGTCGATAAGGGACTCGAGCAAATATCGGTAATCGAATCGCTTGCCAACTCCCGTAAGATCCGGACCGATGATGCCTCCCTGCCCGGCGAATCGATGGCATTTATAACAGAGCGCTTCGGCGAAGACGCGTTTTCCCTGCTCGAAGTCTCGGCCCGACAACCCGTTTTGTACGTCGGGTGCAAAGTCAGCCACGGTCCACTTACGAACAAACTCACGTTGACGCAGCGGCACATCAGGTTCGACGGGACTAATGGGTTGCTGCAGAAGATCCTGGAGTGCTGTGCGTTCTTCGTCTTTCAAGTTCTCCATTGCTTCGGCGCGGATGTTGCGGAGGAATCCCTCGAAACTATGGCCACCGCGGAGCTGCCCTGCTTGCTGGAACCAACGGAAGTATTCTTGACGTTGCTCCAATGTCCAGCCGCTCTTTAATACTCTCAAACAGAGCACGTAGTGTACCTGCTCTTCCTGGGTAGCGGCGCGTCGCAATAGTCCCAACGTGCGCTCTACGACCTTGGGCGCTTCCAAGTAGATCAGTAGGCGACACAGCTCTTGGTTTTCCCATTGACTTGACGCTGGGTAGTGTTGATTCAAATGCTCGAGCACTTTCTGGCGTTCCTGCTCGTTGGGCGCGCCCATGCGGATAAAGACAAGTCCGTAGGCGCGGAGCAACGCCAAACGCTGGGGCTCGGATAGCTGAGCCCACTCCAGGCGGCCGAGAAGATTCACCAGTCGTGACCGATACGAGTTAGGTCCGCAGCGAGCCAAGGCGATGGCGCCTTGAAGAATCGCCTCTGGGTTGCTTTCGTGTAACACTCGCTCCCCCCACCGCTCGACCGGCTGATGTTCTAGAGCAACACGCGCAGCGTAGCGTAGAAACCGGTCTTCACTGGCAAGGTATGGCCAAACTTCATCTATTACTTGTGCTTCGGTGCGGGTGAAGCAAGCCTCCAACTGGCGTCGAACGCGACGTTTTTCTGATTCGCGGGCATCACCAGCCGCGACCGGTTCGGTGGACTCGTTGCCTACATAAGTAATGCGGTACAAACCTGACTGCGAGCGTCGACCGCCAGTGACGAAGTACATCGCACCGTCGTGGGGATGAATCACTAAATCGGTGATTGCCAGGGGAGAAGCCGTGGCAAACAGCTCGAAATCCCCCTCATAACTAGCCCCTTTTGGCGTTAAGTGCACAGCATACAGCTTGCCGTAGCTCCAGTCGGCAATAAAGAGTGCACGCTGGTATTTCTCTGGAAATTGGGCTCCTGTGCCAAAGACGATACCTGTTGGCGATCCTGGGCCAATGTTCACAGCGGCGGGCAAGCTATCGGGGTAAAATTCGGGCCATTTGCCGGTTCCGGAGCGCCAACCAAATTCACTTCCAGCAGTAACGTGACACACGCGCGTCGGGCGATACCACGGAGCTCCAATATCCCACTCCATGTCGGAGTCATAAGTGAACAACTCGCCGTCGGCATTAAATGCGATGTCGAATTCATTGCGAAAGCCGATGCTAAAAAGTTCAAATTCGGAACCATCCGGTGAAACGCGGCAGATCCACCCGCCGGGAGCCAACCGCCCCACCGCATGACCGCCGGCATCCCACATCCGCGGCAGTAGTTGGTCCTCTTGCCAGTTACGCGGAACCAGCGATTTTTCCACGCGCGGCAAGTCCGTGTGGTTACCGGCACATAAGAACAACGAGCGCCCGTCGGGTGAAAGGATGATCGAGTGAGGACCATGTTCTCCGCCACCGGCCAAACGGCGCAACAGTTTCACTTCGTCGAATCGGTCGTCGCCATCCGTGTCCCGTACGCGATACAAACCCTGTTCCCGCTCACCAGCCACGACGTACAAGCTGTCGAACGCGTACAACAGGCCATGAGCTGTTCCCACAGCGACCTCAATGGGTTCCACGGACACCGAACTACCGTCGCGGCCGGCAAGTGGCACGGTTACGCGGTAGAGTTTTCCGTATTGATCGCTGGTAATGAGGCGGCCGCGAGGATCCACGGTTAGCGATATCCAGGACCCTTCCACTTCACGCGGTACGGAATAGAGTAATTCGGCGCGAAAACCTTCTAGTAGCTTAATCTTTTCGGCGGGCGTGGCACTCGGCGTTACAGCGGACGACGCTTCGGCAAACCGAGCCGTTGTTATCGCATTCCACGGAGCATCACCCAATTTACCGCGTACGCGAGCTGATTGCCACTCGCCCGCTTCCATCCCCCCCGGCCGACGTCCTCGCCGCCAGCCTTCTGCGACCTGCCATTGATCGTCACTTACGATAACAAGCGTTCCCGTTTGCTGAGAGACGATTTCTAAATGAAGCGCTAATCCAGCCGGCCCACCCGCGTTACGAGCTTCAACAGTGATCACATTCCGCCTCGGACGCAAAGCACTTGCAATGTCCGTGCGTACTGGTTGCTCCCACTCGTCGCTTTCCAACACGTTGCGTCCATTGACCGAAACGCGGAACATATTGTCACACGTGACCGTGAGTATGGCTTTTTGTGGGCGCTCGGCTAGCTCGATGAACCTTCGAAAGGTCAGTTCTTGGTTCTCGCGTACCGTCTCCGACCAAATCCACCGCACGCTATCCAATTGCGACTGGCCACAAAGCGGGTAATCGAACAGCATCACCACTATGAAGGCACCGAGGAATCCTACATGCCAAACGGGCTGCCCATTCATAATGCGCCTCATCGTTCACCTCTTTACCTATCACTACCATGGAAATCACTACCATGGAAAACCGGGTCATTTCCGACCAATGGTCATAGCATAATCAAGCCAATCAAGATATGCACGCCGGGCCAATCTTTCTACCGCCCTTTTACCCGTTGACAGCCCTTCACCAGTTTGAGGCTTGCCTGAACCAAGCAGCGTTAGGCAAAAGAATTCTTCGCTAAACCATTACGCAGCCTTGCTAGGTGCCGTTTTGTATCGTGGCGACTCTCGGTCTATGCGCCTTTGCCATAGATCACCTCTGTCCGAGGGGGGACGCAATGGCGAAAGTAGAGTTGGGCCATTGAGAGCTTTAGGCAGACAAATCGTCATCGCTCTGCTCTAACACCTCTGGTTCTTGCGTGAAGTTCTCCAGCATGTCGCAAGTTACCGCAACGAGAGAGATGCGGTGATTGTTAGCTAAGCTGCGCACGGTGGGAAGATCAAGCACAATGGTTTTCCCAGCCTCGATAGCTAGAACTCGGCCGCGCGCTTCGACAAGTGTTTCTAGCGTTTGGGGGCCGATGGTCGGCACGTCAAATCGCATGTCTTGTTGCGGCTTCGCAACTTTCACGACGGTAAATCCTCCCACCAGACACAAGGCTCCGGCGCGGCGAATACATTCGTCAGTGCCCTCAACGGCTTCCACAGCCAGAGTGGCCAGTCCCTTAACGGCAACGCTTTGTCCGACGTCCAATCGCCCCATCTGTTTGGCGAGTTTCCAACCGAAGGCAACGTCCTTCCAGAGCCGACCGGTTAAAGGTGGTCCGGCCAAAAGCCCAGCCGGTATAAGAAGTTCCGGTGCAAAATCGGTCGCCGGGACGAACTCGATCCCCTCTTTGCCGTACGCACTGACGACAGCCGACAACAAGGTGTCATCGTTTCGATCGCGGGTGCGGCTAATCCAATGAGGGTAAAAGGTTCGAAAACATTTCCAATCGGGAAAGTGCCTCCACCAGGAAAAAGGCTGAAACATGAGGACTTTGTGGATCTTTCCGGCCATGGTGGCGAACCGAACTCCGTGCTGTTGGAAAAAGCGAATCGAGGTGCCCAAGCTTCCAATTCCTACCCATCGAAAGCCGTTGCAGATCTGTGCCAAGAGGGGATCAGCGTGATCGCGAAAACCGACCGCATAGACAGGATGACCAGCCTGACGAATCGCTTGTGCGACGATGATCGGTAATTGCCCCCAGCCGGCCAGTAGTCCGACCGGCTCGGTTTTCGCAGGCGGATCCAGTGAGGCAAGCCTACTGCGCGTCATGCAGCATCCGATTGGGAATCGTCCAATTCTGACCGTTCTAATCCCATTCGTGCTACGATTCGTTCGACGAGTTGTTCCAAGCGCTTCAGTTGTCGCCGCATTTCCGGTATTTTGGCCATACTAACCAGAATTTGCCGCTCTTCGCGTTCGGGGCGAGCCGGGGCGCCGAAATAACATTCCCCAGCCGGTATGCTGCTGGCCACACCGGCTTGAGCCCCCAGCCGTACGCCGTCACCAATATCGACGTGGTCGCGCACACCCACTTGTCCGGCCATGATCACGTAGTCGCCTGTCGTGCAACTGCCGGCAATCCCCACTTGGGAGCAGAGCAAGTTGTGACGACCGATGTGGCAGTTGTGAGCAATCATGACTTGATTATCGATTTTTGTACCTTCACCGATCACCGTGGCATCAAAAGTGCCTCGATCGATCGTGGTACACGCCCCGATCTCGACATCGTCCTGAATTTCCACGTAACCGACTTGAGCTGACCGTCGATACCGCCCTTCGCGAAGCCCATATCCAAAGCCGTACGCACCAATGACGGCATTGGCATGGATAATGACGCGGTTGCCGATCCGAGTGCCTTCGTAGATAACGACATTGGGAAACAATAAGCATTGCTGCCCAATTTGGGAACCTGCTAAGATGCGGCAGCCGCTATGTACCACCGTCCCGGCCCCGATCGTTACTTGGCGATCAATCCAGACTCCCGGATAGATTGTGGCACTGGAGTCGATCTGGGCTTCCGGGTGGATCCAAGCATCAGAGCTGATACCGGGTGCCGAGCTTTCGGGTAAGGGGCGCACGTACCGCACAATGCATTCGAAAGCTTCCAAACAATCGTCCACGACAATTGCGGGACGATCTATCAAGGGATGCTCGGCTAATGCCTGGGGAATCAGGCAGGCTGACGCTCGGCATGTGGCCAATTGCTTCAGATACCGTTCGCTGTCCACCAGGGTTATATCGCCTGATTGAGCCCATCGCACCGTCACGGCATTGCGAATGGTAAGCGCCGGGTCTCCTTTGAGTTGCCCCTTAACAAGAGCAGCTAGTTCACCGAGAGTTGGCATGCTGCGTATCCCTACATGACCCGAATCATAGTGCGAAGCCACATAATGGTAGGCTAAAGTGCGTAATCCAAACAAGGTCAATTTTTGCTACTTGCCGAATAGCTCTCAGAGCTAAGGCGTGTGTCGAAGCATCATTCTCGTATAGTCGCCTAGCGTGAAAAATGTTACACGTAACGGATGATCAACGCGTCTTCTGCGTAAGGACCAGTTGGGCAATATTGCATAACATTCGGTGTTTCCGCGCTTTGTCGAGTCAGAGTCGCGACGGACACACGGCTATTGGGAACGGTCATGCGCACGGGACGCATGAGACGAGCGAAGCTTCTGGCAGAAAAAGGCTTAGGCTCATGAGGGAACGCAGTTCGGCGTTGCGCATGATTTGGCTGGTGGGGCTTTTCTTCGGTTGGTTCCCGGCCGAGGGACAAGAGCCCGTGCAACGTGCGCCTGCCGTAGTCAGTACAGGGGAAACACTACAGAGCCTGGAGAAAAAACTAGCCGAATGGGAGGCTGCCAGTCCTGACGAAGCCACGAAGGCGAAGGTACGCGAGTATTACCAGTTGGCACGACAAGAGCTTGAGCAGCAGGCCCAGTGGCTAGCACAAAAGGCCGCTTTTGAACAACGGGTGCTGGTGGCCCCTGATGAGTTGGCAAAACTGCAGTCACCACCGGCACCGGAGCCGCGCTGGTGGCCTCCCGAGGACGACGCTACGATCGGCCAGTTGGAAAAAAGTTTGGCCGAAGCGCAGGCCGAGCTGAAGCGATTGGAAGAACGGCTGAAACAGCTCGACGAGGAACCTCAACGTCGTAATGCCCGGCGGCTGGAAATCTCTCGGGAACTGGCGGAGGCCAAGCAACAGATCACGCAGTTGGAGGCGCAACTGGCAGCCGAACCGACTGCCGGGGAGCCGGCGGTGGTAGTCCAAGCGCGTCGCGCGCTCTTGCAGGCCCGCTTAGATGCACGTCGCGCGCAACTCGCCGCATGGGAAGCTGAAGTAGCCGCCTACGATGCCGAGAAAGAGCTCCTTACCCCGCAGCGTGCCATGCTGCGCGCCCAGTTGAATACGGTGGCCGACGAAGTCGATCGACTAACGCGGTTGGTTGCTGAGCGCCGGTCGAGTGAAGTCGAGCGAATGCGGGACCAAGCCGTACGACAAGCAGAGCAGATTCCGCCAGCCCTCAAAGAAGAAGCTCTCAAAAACGTTCACCTGGGCGACGTGGCGAGGCGTTTGACAAACAATTTAAGCCGGGTAGAGGCGGAAGTCGCCGCTTTGCGTTCTGAGCTCAGTCGATGGCAGGAGCGTATTGCCAAATCGAAACGCCGTGCCGAAAAAGGTTATTCAGCCAGTAGCGTGGCTGCCCTGCGACAGGACCGTCTATTGACTGCGGACCAGTTACGAGAATTAGCCACCGCGATCGCTCGGCGCAACAACGAAATCGAACTGGTGCACGAACAGTTGGATCTCTACCAGGAACAACTTGATCAAGTGGCCGACCCGGGAGGTACGGCCGAGCGGCTAGCTCAGGAGCGCCGATTCGATCAATCGCCGGATGAAGAGCCCGCCTTGCGAGCCGCTCTGCTGGCCATTCTGGAACTGCGGCGCGAACTGTTGCTAGATTTGGTGCGCCGACATGCGCAGTACTTCGAACAACTAATTGAAGCAAATGATATAAGCCAAGATCTGCAAAACGAGTTGTCGGATTACTTGCAATTTATCGACCGGCGCATCCTCTGGATGCGTTCCACCGAAGCCATGGGCTGGTCGACGGTTGTGCAATTGCAAGAAATCCTTGCGGCGATGCAGCAGTTCTTGTTGTCGGCTCGATCGGCCAGGAGCAATCAGCTTGCCAATCTAACTCACGACTTGCTGCGCAACATAGCGCTCTACGTGGCGGCGGCAGTTAGTGTCCTTTTGTTGGTGCGCTATCGGCGCACATTGCGTCAGCGATTGACCGCTCTCGGAGAACAAGCCGCACGCGGCAACTGCGTGCAGTACCTGCCGACGTGCGAGGCTCTTGTACTTACCGGGCTCCTGAGCCTCCCATGGCCGTTGGTAGCTTGTCTATTGGGGTGGCGGCTTCAAGAGGCCGGAGCAAAGGTGGCAGCCGGACTCCTGGCTGCTGGACTTGTATACTTTCCCATGGAATTCTTACGGCAAGTCTGCCGACCGCGTGGACTGGCCATTGCTCATTTTGCTTGGTCCGAACACTCCGTTGCGCGAATGCGACGTGTGATGAGTTGGTCGGGTCCAGCGACAGCGCTCTTGGTATTGATCGTCGTAGCCTGTCACCAGGTCTCTGATGCGCGATGGAACGATTCGGTAGGCCGTATCGCATTTGTGGGTTTGATGGGGCTCACGGCTTGGGCCCTGCACCGACTCATGTCGCCTCGCCATGGCATCTTCGCCGAATACCTGCGTTACCACTCGGGAGGCTGGGCCGCGCAACTGTCACCTCTCTGGCACCCCGCCACAGTGCTCGGTCCAGTAGCGCTCGCCGGGTTAGCAGCATGGGGTTACTACTATACTGCCGGTCAATTGGCCATGCGGCTGGCCCAAACCGCTATTCTCCTGGAAGGGCTGACGGTCGCTTCCGGGATGTTGGAGCGTCTGCTACTGTTGAGCCGCCGGCGCCTGGCGATCCAACAGGCCCGCCAACGCCAGCTTCGCTTGCAGGAAGGCGGTGAACCTGAGGTTTCTACCCCCGAAAACGGCATGGACCTCGCCGTGATTAACCAGCAGTCACGACGCCTGGTACATAGCATTCTGGTATTAGTCGGCGCCGTAACGACGTGGTTCATCTGGAACGACGTTCTGCCAGCTTTAGCTGTCTTACAACAAGTCCGACTCTACCGAATCGGCAGTGTCGAAGCGGGCGCCGAACAATGGGTAACTCTCGGTGGAGTCCTATTAGCCTCGGTTGTAGCAGTTATGACAGCCATCGCCGCTCGAAATATTCCTGGTTTAATCGAGATTTTTCTGCTCCAACGCTTACCGCTGGATTCAGCCACACGCTACGTGTTGGCCACCTTGAGCCGCTATGCCCTCGTGCTTGCCGGCATTATCGCCGTGTGCTCGACCCTTGGTATTGCGTGGCGTCAAGCTCAATGGCTGGTGGCAGCATTGGGAGTCGGGTTAGGATTTGGCCTACAAGAAATCTTCGCAAATTTCGTCTCCGGCCTCATCCTGCTGCTGGAACGGCCTATTCGCATTGGGGACATAATCACCTTGGGCGACGTTACCGGAACGGTAACGCGGATCCGTATTCGCGCTACCACGGTACGAGATTGGGACGGCAAAGAGTTGATTGTGCCCAATAAGGATTTGATCACCGGGCGACTCCTTAACTGGACCTTGTCGGATACGAAGAACCGAGTGGTCATTCGTGTTGGAATCGCTTACGGATCGGATGTGGCTTTGGCGCAACGGCTCCTTTTGGAAATTGCGCGGAATCATCCGGCCGTATTGCCCGATCCACCACCCATGGCGACATTTGAAGAGTTTGGTAGCAGTGCCTTGATACTTGTGCTCCGCGTCCATCTTGCACGGCTCGAGGAGCGGCTGCCCTGCATTCACGAACTTCACATGGCAATTAACCAAGCGTTCCGCGAACACCGGATCGAAATCGCCTTCCCGCAGTTGGACATTCATGTCCGCGAGTGGCCAGCAGCACCGGTTGCCATACCGCAGGGGTGAGTCGGTGGGTGCATGTTGATGGTAGGTGAGGTTCTTCCGTAGTTTGGCTCGCCTAGCGAAGGTCCGCCATTCTGCCGTGAGCCCGATCGGACCACACATGTGGTTGATACATGATTCCTGTTAACGGCGTTCTATGTAGCGAGTGGAGTGAGGTAACGCCAAGGAGCTAAGGCGCAAAGGCGCAACGAAGATACCATCCAGCATTAACCGCCCAACTGCGTGTTTGCGTTGACATCTTTTCCCGTGGCAATGGCAAAACTTGAAATTAGATTTCTCGCTACGGCGTTGGCGATTGGAGCTACTGTATCAAGCCAGCTTACAAGCTGGCTCGAAGGGGAAATCTACTTGACATGAGCACCGTGTGCCGATCTAAACAATGGGAGCTAAAATGGATAGCCGTTCGGTGTGGCGAAACGCTGCAGGTGTACATCACGGCAACATGCACATGAAAAAGCGCCTAATCGCTGTTCCTTCACCACGTGAAAATGTCGTATTGTTTTCGACCTATGGCTACTATCACCCCGGGCATCGATTGTGGCGCGTTCCTTTGAGCGGCGCGGTCTTCGAGCCGCATATGGTGACCTTGCGCCGGCGGCTGTTGTTGCGGCTACTTCGTCAAATGATGCGCGTGCCGCCCGAGGCTTTGGAGTCCGAGTTATTTCGCGAGCGGATCGGCGTGTTCTTGGCACAGCGCCGACCCGTACGCTTACACATAACGTCCGGCGAACTTGTGTTTCGCTTGTCCCGCACCCGTCGGGACGGACTGTTTTCCACTACCCTCCGTGTGACAGATGCCCAATTGGAAAAAGCCTCGCGACACGGATCGTGGCTCAACCTCCAAGTAGTCACGTCTCCAGAAGATCCGCGTGCGTTTCACGGTCGTGCCCACCTTTTGGAACCGACAGGCATCAGCGTTATTTCCGATGTCGACGATACCACGAAGGATACTCAAGTCTGGTGCCGACGATCACTCCTGGTTAATACGTTTTTGCGTGAGTACCAATCGGTGGATGGGATGGCTTCTCTTTATAGCCGATGGGCCGAACACGGTGCCGCGTTTCATTATGTAACGGCTAGTCCGTGGCAACTGTATGAATCGCTGTGGCAGCTTCATCAAAACGCGGGATTCCCTGAGGGAACTTTCCATTTGCGCACGACGCGGCTACCCCATCAGATGCTGCGACGTTTGTTTTTATGGCCAGCCTTCTCGAAGTACTTGGTCCTGTCCCGCGTGATGCGCTGTTTCCCTCAGCGGAAATTTGTGTTGGTGGGTGATTCAGGCGAGCGCGATCCGGAAATCTACGGTACCGTGGCTCGTCGATTCCCGAATCAGATCCTGGCCATTTATATTCGGATGGTTCCGGGGCGCAAGTGGTCTGACCGTCGTGCGCGCCGAGCTTTTCGGCAGGTTCCCTCCGATATGTGGCGCTGTTTCGACTCACCGCGCGATTTGCCTGATAAACTGATCGACTCCTGATCGTTGTTCGTCTGCTGGCATACTCACTGCTTGACTACCACATTGGATGCTTCTAGGCGTGGCTACCTCGGCACTTGGGAGGCACATCCGATTGGGTTCCATGACTAGCTCCCCGGTGTACAAAGTGTCGACGCTTATTTCATCCGATGCTGGCCGCGGCTCAAACCGGTGCCCAATTTGGGGTGCTACACCACCTCACCGGGGGGAATCCAGCAAGAGTTCGCCTTCTTTGGCGATCTCAAGGCACGTCCAGTCCGGAAAGCGTCACAGGTCCACGTTCAACCATAGACTGTTCTGCAGCCAAACACATGGCTACTGCCCATGTGCCGTCTTGGCCGTCGGCCACGACCGGAGTCCTGCCACGGATCGCATCGATAAACCGGCGATACTGTTCCTGTAGTTCGAACACTTCACCGGCTGGCCGCTGCACAGGCAATGTGTGCACCTGGTGGCCGTCAAACCAACGCAATTGGAAAACCGGCTCCAGCGTGCGGTCGATGGCTCCACTCCAACTGGCCCATATTGCCCCTTGGGTACCTGCAACTTTGACGGTTTGGTGGTGTTCGAAGGCGGCCAGCGTGTGCGCTATTACGGCGAACGCACCACTGGAAAAACGGAGTATCGCTGCTACATTGTCGTGAAGCTGTGGATCGGCTTGGCGCGAGTTGCCCACTGTGTAAATCGACTGAGGATCGCCTTCGGATTCCAGATACCACCGTGCCAAATCGAAAAAATGCACCGGCTCTTCCAAAATCCAGCTACCTACTTTGGAGCGGTCGTAGCGCCAACCGTCGCATCCCAGTCGGTAGGGGCGTCGAGAAAGCTCCACCAATACGTATTGCGGTCTTCCAATACAATGATTGTCGATCAGTCGTTTGACTTCTCCCCACAAAGATGAGCAGCGCAGTTCGTGGCCTACTGCCAATAGACGCTGGTGTTTGTAAGCTGCCTGGACCAGCCGACGGCAGTCTTCCACAGTGGTGGCTAATGGTTTTTCGATCAAAAGGTGCAAACCGTGTTCTAATACTTCGATACCGACTTGCGCGTGTATGTAACTGGGTAATACGACGGCTACGGCGCCCAACGACTCGCGATCTAACATGTCCTGATAGGAGCTGTAAATCCGTGCCTCGGGAAACGCCGATTGTGCGGCTGCGGCGTTCTCCGCGCTGCGGCTGGTGATGGCCACCAAGCGAGCGTCCGGAGACTGCGCAAGGGCCTGTGCATGATAGCGCCCCCAAGCTCCATACCCGATTAGTCCAAATGCGACAGGTGAATCCAGCATTGCTTAGTTCCTGCATCAGAATATGAATTGACTACACTCCGTTCTTAACGTCCCTCATAATACGTTCATGCCTTGCGTCGCCACAGCCCCGCTTCACAGAACAACCAACCCGCCGCTCTGTACGCCGCAATGGGAGGTGAACCGAATGCACCCGACAGCACCTTTTATCGAGCGCCGTCCGCTTACCGATGGATTTTCTCCCGGGGAGCCGTATCATCCAATTGTTTACCGGTGTCTGGAGGTAGGAGTCTGCCTTCCGACCTTTTGCGAATGGATCCACGAAGCACGACAAGGGCTCCTCGAAGAATCGGTTCAATATGGAGCGGTCCTATTGCGCGGCTTTCCGGTACGGGATGCCCATGACTTTGATCGAGTAGTTGTTGCATTCGGTCTGGAGAATTTTCCGTATTACGAGTCGCTCTCAAATGCGGTTCGGATTAATTACACGCCGCGCGTGTTTTCGGCAAACGAAGCACCGCCGGACGTTCGTATCTATCTGCATCATGAAATGGCCCAGACCCCGATCTATCCAGAAAAATTGTTCTTCTTTTGCCAACAGCCAGCGCTCCACGGCGGTCAAACACCGGTGTGCCGGTCTGATTGGCTCTGGCAAAAAATTGAGCAATCGTTCCCGGACTTTGCCAATCGCTGCCAGCAGCTTGGACTGCGCTACACCCACGTCATGCCACCTGCGGACGATCCGAAGTCTGGTATGGGCCGAAGTTGGCAGAGTACACTGCGAGCGGTGCATCGCCAAGAAGCAGAGGACCGACTGCGGCAGCTAGGCTATGAGTGGCAGTGGCTCGAGAACGGATACTTGCGCGTGACCACACCACGATTGCCAGCCGTCGTGACCATCAGTCCCGGCCGATCGTCATTTTTCAACCAGCTACTTGCGGCCTATCAGGGTTGGAAAGACTTTCGCAATGATCCACGTCGAGCGGTATGCTTTGCAGATGGTTCGTTGATTGACGAGGCCGTTGTGGGCCAAATTGCGCAATGGGCCGATGACGCAGCATACGACCACGTATGGCAGGCTGGCGATGTATTGCTGGTGGACAATCGCGTGGTTATGCACGGTCGGCGTACTTTCCAAGGTACTCGCAAAGTTCTCGCTTCCTTGGCCGAACCGCGCTCGTACCGCTGGGACCGCTCATAGGTGCAAAGGCCAACGATTCGATGACTGAACGACCAGCCTCCTTGCCGCCATACCCTACCTCCGAAGCGCCCTCCGGCCGGTGGTACCACGGGATTACTGCTTATCAGTGGACAGTGGTACTTTTAGCATCGGCTGGCTGGGTGTTCGATGCGTTTGAAGGCCAGCTCTTCAATATCGAACGAGATCAGATGCTGGCTGATATCCTCGGTGTCGACCACCAGCATCCTGAGGTACGCAAGTGGGGTGAATACTTTCTTGGTATTTTCCTTGTGGGTGGTACGCTGGGTGGTATCGGATTCGGCTGGTTGGGTGACCGTATCGGACGAAACCCCACCATGGCCTTGACGATTCTTTTCTATTCCGTGTTTTCGGGCCTCACATATTTTGCCACCCAGTTGTGGCATATTGGGGTACTTCGCTTTTTGGTGGCGATGGGTGTGGGAGGAGAGTGGGCGGTCGGTGCCACGCTAGTGGCAGAAGTAGTTCCGGCACGCGCACGTGCCCATCTGGGAGGTTTTTTTCACTCGACCAGCGTTCTGGGCGCATGGCTGGCGGCATGGGTTGGCTTGCTGGCGCCGGACTGGAGAACCGCGTTTCTCGTTGGCGTAGCACCAGCAGCACTGGTCGTGGCGGTGCGCTTGTGCCTCGGCGAATCCCCCATGTGGTTAGCTGCTCGGTCCAAAGCGTCAACGCGCAAGGCGGCCGGTAGTTTTCGAGAACTACTGGTGGATCATCCGCGATGGAGACGCCATGCGCTATTGGGAGCCTGTTTTGCCGCTGTGGGGCTGGGTACATTTTGGACGGTGACCGTGGCAGGACAAGATCTAACGAAAACGTTTCTGTTACATCATGGCGTGTCCGTTTCTGAAGCGACCGACCGCGCCAAGTTCGCCTACGGCAATGTTCAAGTGCTGGGAGCGGCTGTGGGTATGCTTGCCTTTGGCCCCATAGCCAGCCGCTTGGGCCGACGTCCAACGTTTGCCATCTACCATCTGGCGTCACTAGTCATCGTGCCGGTCACTTGTTTTTTGCCGACTACCTTTCCGGTGTTATTGGTCCTACTGCCTTTGTACGGCGGGTTCACGCTGGGAATCCACGCTGGGTATGCGATCTATTTTCCCGAGCTTTTTCCGCATCATTTGCGTGCCACCGGAAGCGGCTTTTGCTTTAACGGTGGACGGCTCTTGGCCTCGATAGCACTCGTGTTCTCCGGATGGCTAAAATCTCAACCCCACGTCAGTCTACCAATGGCCGTAAGCGGGATGGGTTTGCTGTTTTTAGTTGGACTCGTTCTGCTACTCTTTCTTCCCGAAACTCACAAGCAGCCGTTACCTGAATAGCCAGACTTGTGAGTGCCAGTTGGTTGTACGTTGCATCATCGAACAGAGACGCAACCAAGATCGTGAGTTTTTATGAACGCCTACAGCAGTAGTCAACCTCTGCCGGTTGTCGACAGCGCTGTGAACTTGGTGCACCTCGATAGCGCACGACGTGTAGGGGCGGGTTCGCAACTCGCTCCGATCAAAGAGCGTAGTTTCATTCGAACGGTGCTGCTCCCTAACGGTCGCGGCTGGTAAGATTTACCGCAGCGGCGCAAAGGCGCAGTGGAGCTATTGGAACAAGAAAAAGGTACCAATTGCATCCTTGCGCCTTTGTGTTTGTTGCTCCATCGGGTAACGCTCCCTGACGGTCGTGGCTCTGTAACTTGTCTTCGTTGCCCCTTTGCGCCTTAGCGCCTTTGCGTTACATTCCCCCCAGCCGCTCGTTTCAGATTGCGGCTCGCTAAGGCACGATAATAGGAGGCTGGGTATTTTTCGGAGCCGGTCGAAGATCTCGGACAATGACACGGTTTGGCTCGTTGACGCCTGCCTTGATCGTATAGTGCCCATCGGCGTAGACACGCGGCTCGAACCGTTTTCCCTGGATGCGTACCGAGTACAGCACCTCATTATCTTCTTGACGCACGACTTCCACGACCGGATCTTGCCACGATGAAAACTCGAGGGCTGGCAGATAGCCGAAAACGCGCCGACCGTCGTTTTCTTCGACTCGGACGGTGATTGGCCAGCCCGGGAATTGAGCGCGATCGCCGTCTTCCACATTACTGAACCGCGGCCAACATTCAAAGCTAATCTGCCGCTTGCGCTTGTCGAACCGCACCACACCATATCCGTCCGCTCGCTGGCGCTCATCGCGCATATCGACAGGATTCGCATAAGCCAGCATGGTGATTCGGTTGCCCAGCCCGTCAAAGTAGTCGCCTGTCCATGGTAAAGGGCTCCCTGGTATGGGATTGTCACCCGGTTTTTCGTCGATTGGGTGCCACCAACGACCATAGATAGTGTTTACCAGTGCGGGGCTCGTAAAGCCGTAGGGGCCGTCGCGAAACTCGTCGATGCCGTGTTTGACTACTACTGCCAGATGTTGATCGCCGCACAGGTGGACAGCCCACGCGCGGCGGATGAGCCGCAACGCTCGGTCGCGACCCGATTGTGGCCAACCGTTACAGTCCAAATCCGCCAGTAGGCGATTGTCCGGAGTGCCATGCAAGTGAACCGCGCCGCAAAAGGCTGTCTGCGACAGTACGGCTTTCAGTCGAGCTCCCGTCCAGTCTCGGGTCCAGCGTTCTAAAAATGCCTCCTGCCGCTGGCCCAACAGTTGCAAGTTGGGTAGGTCAACACTACGCGGGTCGAAGTTGGGATTGGTGATGTGATCCGGACGCGGTCCCATTTGCGGAATCTTACCCGTAGGACCCGTTTTGAACTTTCGGTCCTCCAAGATGGCAAAGTCGATCTCGCCCCATCGCAGACGGGTGAAGTAAACGGTGATACCGCGTTCGATGGGTTCGGCATCTACCGGATCAGGAAGGTGCCAGGTTTGTTGCCGCTGCACCATATTGACGTAGGCTGGCGGATAGAAATATCCGCCATCAGCGTTTCCTTGGAGAGTCGATCGCTTGCCATTCTCGCCCCACAAATTAGGATGCCCCACGTCGTGGTCATCAGGAATGGTGATGGTGGGTCGATCCCGCATCACATCTCGAAATTGCAAACCAAATTCGATCCAACCAGCCGTGTGTTCCGTATGTCGATACGTTTGGTCGCCTGCGAAAAACAACAGATCGGGATCTTGTCGCAACAAATTCTTCACGATCTCCGGACGAAGCCCGGTGGTGCGGCTGGAATTGCAGGACATCACAGCCATGGTTATGACTGGCTTTTCCACCGGATCGCGGCGGATTAGTCCCCTAAACTCTGCCCGTTCTCCATGGCGGACGCGATAGGGTACGTCATGGTTTGCGTCCCACGGCTCGATACGAAAATGCGCGCTCCAGCCCGGGTAGAGTACCGGTTGGCGGCTGACTTCACGCCATTGACCGTCCAGCAAAAGTTCCAATCGAGCTCCCCGGGGCTCTCCGGGTTTCAAAGGATAAAGCTGGGCAGTAAGTTTCAAGATACCTCGGTCGATGGTGTACAGGGCAAATGCTACGACTTCTTCTCGTGGAACGTCCATGGGCGGCGGTGGGTTCTGTGCAAACTGTCGCGGCATCGGTGCCGTCCACCATTCGCCTACCGCAAGGCGATCCAATTGGGGATAGTCTTCCCCAAAAGGATAACGAGCCTCCTGAACCCAACCTGCTGGCGGTAGGATCATGAGCCAAACGCCGATACACGACATCCCTCGGACTAAGGCTCGGTCGCGCAAAGCTCGAAGACTTGTACTCCCGCAGCGGACTGTCCTATGTTTTTTACCCACCTCGTGGCCAGTCACCTCGCAAGTGATCACCGGACTCTCCTCCAAACACGGGAACGCATCCAGGGTATTACTGCGTACAAGTCGTTGCAGTATGACGAACTAACCAACACCCTTTATGCATGTCGACCAGTCCGTCGAGCGTTGCCGACTGCACTCCGTACGACCAAGGTAGCTAAATGGAAGCGGCACGGGCAGCATTGATCATGGAATTTTTACCGGATCGGGTGGGCGACTCGGAAGTCGTCGCGGTTCTTGCTCGATCCTCCGCAAAACCTCGGCAATGGCGCGATCCAATTGAGGATCTTTTCCTTGAATAACCGATAACGGATCGTTCTCTACTTCGATATCCGGATCGACTCCGTGTCCCTCGATAATCCATTCACCCGATGGAGCATTCGTCCCTTGAAGCGGCACGAATACCTCACCGCCGTCCAGCAGTGGGCCAAGAGTGGTGATACCTACGACCCCACCCCACGTGCGTTTACCGATTAAGGGCCCCAGTCCGGCTTGTCGAAAGCGATATGGGAAGATATCCCCATCCGAGGCCGATGTTTCGTTGATCAAGCAGACCATGTGACCATGGAACACGGTGCTCGGATAGGTTCCCGGCTCATCGCTCAGACTGCCAAAGCGCGTACCCAGGAGTTTATTGTCCAGACGTTCCAGTATCCACTGGGAAACATTGCCACCGCCGTTGGAGCGCACATCGATAATGAGTCCCTCTTTGCGGATTTGGGGATAGTACCATTTGATAAACTCGTAGATGCCATCGGCACCCATGTCCGGTATGTGCAAATATCCGACACGTCCCCGGGTCGCTTGGTTAACATATTCGCGATTGGATTGGACCCAATCGTAGTAGAGTAAATTCTCTTCCGAAAAAACCGGCCGGTACGTCACACGCCTGGCTCCTTCCAGCGTCGGTCGATCGTTGACGGTGAGCGTAATAGGATGCGTCTTATGGCGTAAGAGCCGGTACAGATTGTCCTGCGCTTGCAACTCAACGCCGTCGATCGCCAGCACATAGTCACCGACGCGAACATCTACGGCAATTTCCGTCAGCGGCGAGCGATACTTTTCTTCTGCATTGTCTCCGCGGAAGATGCGCGCGATGCGATAACGTCCTGCATTTTCGTCCAACTCGAACCTGGCTCCAGGTAGTCCCACCTTAGGCCGTGGTGGTATTTCGAAGTCGCCTCCTTGGATGTAGCAGTGGCCCGCGTTCAACTCGGCGACCATCTCGCCCAGGACATAATTTAAGTCAGATCGGTGGGCGACATGCGGCAATAAGGCACGATATCGATCACCAATGGCTTTCCAATCATAACCGTGCATGTTTCTCACATAGAAGAAATCTCGATAACGCCGCCAAACCTCGTCGAAAATAGTTTCCCATTCTTGACGAGGAACGCGGTCTACTGTTAGCTCCGCCGTCGAGACGTTTTTCTTCTCAGTGGCCTTTGGGCGCACGTCCATCAATAGGAATTGATTGCCCTGTCGAATAAGAAGTTTCTTTCCATCCTGAGAAACAACAAATTCGGCACTTCCCTCGTGCAACGTAGACTCCTCTCGCTTTTCCATGTCAAAAACCTGAATTCGTGCCCGCTGATAACCTTCTCGTCCGTAAAATCGTGCCGACTGGCGAGCGAAGATTAAGTAGCCTTTTACTGCATGCAGGCGACTAATGTTGTCCTCTTCGACCGGCACACGGATAATGCGGTCGGAAAGTCCATCGAAATCAATGTGAGTTTCCGAGGGTAAGCCGTCTGCGGGTGTCTTGTTATCGACCTGCGTCTCTTTCTTTTCCTGGGTTGGGCCGTCGGATCCCTGGATTTGTACTTCGTCACTTCGCGCCGGGAACAAATGTGCCACATCGCGGCGCAATGCTAATGCGAGAATCCCGGTATCGCGATTGCCTGCGTAGTTCCACTCCACGCTGCTTATTTGGGGAGCAAATTGGCGGCGGGATAAGAAAAACAGGTAGTTGCCGTCAGGAGCCCATACCGGGTTCCATTCGTCAAACCATTCGTCCGTCACGCGGTGTACCATCCCGTGTGTGGCGCTCCAAATGTAAATAGATCCATATTGATTGGCATCGTGAAGAACAAATGCTAGATACTTGCCGCAGGGGGACCAGGAATAATCACGCAGCAGCCCGTGTCGCTCGTCGGCAATTTCGATCACCGTTTTGTCAGCGAGCGTTACGACATAAAGCTTGCCGTATCTATCGGATAGGGCGATGCGTTGTCCGTCCGGTGACCACTCGGGCGAAAATAACATTCCCTCGAAGCGGTGTGTTATCTGCTCGGCTGGCGCGCTAGCGTCTTGTGGGATGATATACAATTGATCTTCCCCCGAGCGGTCCGAGAGGAAGGCTATTCGGCGGCCGTCCGGCGACCAGCGCGCGGCGCGGTCGTGCGCGTCAGAGGAGTTGGTGAGGTTGCGCGTCGGACCACTCTCAATGGGAGCCGTGAAAACGTCGCCCCGTGCTACAAAAAGTGCCCGCTCTCCCCGGGGGCTCAAGCCGAATGCCTCGATCTGCTTGTCGGCAGCATATCGACTGGGGCGACGTGCCAGACCGTCGTCCGGGACATGAATATCCAAAGGACGTTCCTCCTTCGACCGAGTATCGAAAACCACCAGTCTGCCATTCAGCTCGTAGACGATCCATCGCTTGTTGTCGGAGCTTGCCCAGCGTACGTCGTAGAGTTTCGAGTAAGTTAGCTGTTCGACATCGCCATGGGTGACGTGGTAACGATAAAGATTCAAAGTGCCATCACGGTCCGAAACAAAATAAATATGCTGACCAATCCACATCGGATCGCGTTCGGTACGCACACTGTGAGCGATTCGCTCTACTCGATGGGTCGCCAGGTCGAAAATATAGAGGTCCTGAGCCCACCCTCCCTGATAGCGCTTCCACGTACGAAAATCTCGGAAAAGCGGACTGTATACGAGCTGTTTGCCATCGGGAGAAAAGTCCCCGGCCCCGGATGTGGGCATCGGTAAGCGCCGCGGCAACCCTCCCTCGCGGCTCACCACGTATAAAGCCGATTCGGTTCGCCCGCCATCGGCATCCCGAAGCGATCGAAACAGAATTCCTTTACCATCCGGTGTCCAACCATAGACTTGATTGTCGTACCCCCAGCGAGGAGCTAAGGGGCCCCGAGCAGGGTAGTAGGTCAATTGCCGCGGTTCGCCTCCTTCGGCCGGTATTACGTACACCTGTTCGTCGCCATCGTATTGACCCGTAAATGCGATCCATTTACCATCCGGCGAGAATTTCGGGAAAAGTTCCTGGCCGGGGTGAGCGGTCAACCTGACGGCAGTGCCGCCTCGAGCCGACGCGCGCCAAAGGTCCCCACCATAACAAAACACCACCTGGTTACCGTGAATATCCGGAAACCGAAGCAACAACGTTTGACTCCAGAGCCGTACCTCTGTCGCCACCAATAACAAAGGCACACCAAGAAACCACCATCGGCACGACATCGTCCAAGTCCACATCAATCTAGGCTGAACCACCGATCACGCCTCCCCACAGTATGACCACTCGGTGCACCATGAAGACCAACATCTTTGAACACAGCCCATTGTAGTTACCGTGCCGGAATGGAACCACTCGCGTACAGTACGTGTAGGTATACACAACGGTGCAGAATGAACATCCCACACAGACCGTCGCGACTCACTCAGCAAGCGCGTTTTCGGCGACGTCATTTGGCACAAATCGACCGTGTAGCGCGCAAAAAAACAGCCGGCACAATAGCCGGCTGTTTGCGCCAGCGAATTAAAGATTCTGGCGGCGTCGTGGGCCCGGTCAACCCTATGACGACTTCCAAGCTTACGGCAGCATCAACTCAGACACCATCACGGTCAGGCCGCCCTGAAGGGCGAAACTCGTCTCGCCCCTCGGGTCGCGGTCGCTCTCCCTCGCGTACTTCAAGTCGCGGTCGGTCGCCTTCACGTGCATCGGGTCGCGGCCGCTCTTCGTGTCGGGCTTCCGGTCGCCTTTGATCCCCTTGATGGGCTTCGGGCCGTGGCTGATCACCGTGGCGCGCTTCGGGTCGCGGTCGGTCGCCTTCGCGCGCCTCATGTCGCGGTCGCTCGCCCTGGCCTGCTTCGGGTCGCGGTCGCGCCGCAGGATGAACTTCACCGTTGAATGGATCCGAAAATGCTGGTTGCGGCACGAGTGGGGTGCTAGGTGTACCGAACCCAGGCTCGTGCGGCAAAGTTCCCAAGCCTGGCAGCGGAGACGGCCCTATCGTCGAACGTGCTCCCGGGGCTGGGGCCGGATAAGACGTGGATGGAGCGGGACTGTAAGGAGGTGACGGTATCGTCTGACCTGGGATACCTTGCGAAGGGATCGCTTCTATTCCCCCGCCTAGTCCGTAACCGCTCAGCGGTGGAAACCCCTGTCCTAGTGGTTGAAAACCTGTGGGGGGCGAGAAGCCAACTTGACCCGGCAGCGGATCCGCTCTCCATCCTAGTCCGGAATCGCTCGGCGGTGAAAACTGGGTCGGCTGCCCCATTGGCGACGTTGGCCCCAAAAAGGGCGATGTTGCAGCCGGTCCCGGCGGTGCTGCGGGCGGCCCTCCGCGACGCAATTCCGATTCGATGCGTTTTAAGCGTTCTAGGATTTCGCCGAGTCGTCTCTCGATACGCTCCAGTTGCTCGGCAACAGGGGCGGGGTGTCCAAAGTCACGTGGCGGAGTCGGGCGATCCGGAAGCTCGATCGGGCTGCGTGGAGTAAAGGGACGGTCTGGAGGCCCTACCGGGGCGCGCGGCGGAACGGGACGGTCCGGCGGACCAACCGGCCGCCGCCCGGCTGATGGTCGATCGCGGCGATGGTTATCTTCGTCATCATCGTCGTCGTCCTGCGCGTCATCGCGTTCACGTACGGCAGCGACTGCCGGACGCGGGCGCTCGGCCGAGGCACCATCCGCTCGGGTACCGCGCGGCGCGGGCCGATCGTCATCCTCGTCGTCACCTTTAGTTCGGTTGTCGAGCTGTACCCCGGTCAACAGTTTGGCCTCCTGTAGGGGTTCGTCCGCGACAGTTGTTTGTCCTGACGCCGCAGCTATCACCGCCAGGAAAGCGATGGCGTACCACCTCATACTCATCTCCTTTCACAAAAAACGCATTTCGCAAAAACAAGCACATCCAAGACACCTCCCGTTTCAACGCTGGCATCCACGGGCGTCATGGACGGGCGAAGCTGTCCTGAACGTCAAAAATCTATCAGCGGTTGTTCGCTCGTTAATTCGTTCACGCGGCGGTCAATCAGTTCCTGCTTTGCTGCCTCGCGACGCTCCACTGTTTCACGTGTTCGTGCCATTTCTTCTTCGAATCGTTTGAGCTGCAGGCGACGGCGTTGTTGGCGAATTTCAAAATGTTCGGCGACAAGGTCGCGAAGTTCAACAAGCCAATTCTCGCGATCCTTAGGAGCCGCCTCGCGAATCTGCGCTGCTAGAGCCTGAGTCAGCCGCTCGTACTCGAAATCCGCCAAGTACAACCTATACAGCTCCGGGTCCAGCCGCTGTAGGCGTTCCCAACTGTCCGCAGCCATGTCAGGTACCCGATAATGCGGCGGGAGTCCAGCCGACTGGCTTCCAACGTCCCTACCCGGGACAGAACCAGGTTCTGGTACGAAGCTTGGCCTGTCGATAAGTCCCGGTGGGTTGACGCCCGGTGATATAGGTGGCAGTCCAAAGGGAGCGTCCGGCGATGGCACACCGGTTCTGGGCACGGGAGGCGCGTCAGGTTGTCGGCGAAACTCACCGTTCGGCGGTCGCTTGAAATCCTCTGGCGCTACGGGACGCATCGGCGACCGATCACGCGGTGGAGCGTCGGGACGATTGCCTCGCCCCATCGGTTGGGACTCATCGCCGCGTCTTGCCTCGGGGCGCTCTTGTCCCTGCTCGGCCGCCACCGCCTTTCGTTCTGACTCGGACTTGCGTTCGTCTCCAGGGCGTTCGCTTCTAGGGACCACGTCTTGGGCATATATGCACGGAATGCCGAAAAAAAGCAAGCTAGCCGCAAGCAGATAACTAGGTCGCGACATGACTAGAAGCTCCCTTGAGCCAGAGATCTTTCGTTATTGCATGGCATGTCTCATTTTCTCCCGACAGTTTTTTACCCGATAGGCCCTTGAGGCCAGGATTTTTTCCCACGGCGCTCTCAAAAGGCAGTCGATGCAAGTTCTTCGTTTAACATTTGCAAACGGTGCATTACCGGCCAGTCGTGGGCCAAGTCCATCGAGCCGCTTAAGCTTGCCAATTCGACTGCAGCCCAATCGAGCGATGCATCGATGGCAGCTTCACTTTGCCAGCTATCGCCCGACGTGCCGTCAGCCAAAGACTCGACTGCCGCGGGCGAGTTGGTGCCAAGATTGCTGTCAATGTCCGAAAGTGAACGGCTCATTGTTGTGTCATTCACGGATTGCTGGGGGTGACCCGGATGGGCAACGGTTGTCATTGTTCTTGTGTTTGGCCAACTGATTAGCTCTCCGGTTGTTGCCCACAGTAGAGCCAAGCCAATTACCACTGTCGCAGCCGTTGTTGCCAATAAGAGGTAACACCGCGGGGCATGACAAGCGGCTTGCGCTTTGGCTCGCTCGGTTTCCTGGGAAACCTGAATCGACCCGGGAACAACATGATGGACGTCTATCGGAAGCGTAACTTGCTCCATGAGTTCGCACCAAAACTGCCAGCATTCCTCGTCAGGGGGCGCATCGTTTGGTTGCTGATCGGCACGTGTAATATGCCAGTTCAGTAGCTCTTCAGAAAGTTGCTCAGAAGAAAACACATCGGGCTGATCCGAGGTGGGGATCTGGTACTCGGGATCGGACCGTTCCGTTGGTTGATGGATGCCAGTTGATCGGAGGCTCATGGGGCAAACTCCGCCAGCAGTTTCCGCAAATTCTTCAATCCTCGATGGCAGTGGCTCAATACGGTGTTGAGCGGCAGATCCATATGTGCTGCAATCTCAGCAAACGACATTTGGCCAAAGTAGCGCAGCAGCAGTACTCGGCGTTGCAAGGCTGTTAATTGATCCAGGGCTTGCCTAACGGCGCTACATGCCTCGTCTTGTTCGCATCGATTGGCCGGGTCATCGCGCCACTGCCCCAACCCCGGCAAATCGTCTTCTGGGAGCGGCGTTTGGCGCTGAAATGAACGCAGTCGGTCAACCACCAGGCGGTCGGCGATTCGGATTAAATAGGCACGGGGACTCCCCATCTCCTGATACCGATCCCATTGCTCCCAGCACCGCCGGAAGAGCTCCTGCACCAGGTCATCGGCTTCGTGCCCATCGCGCAGTGCGGCCCACGTGTAGGCCCTCACCGCAGGGCCGTGCTCCTTTACCCATTCAGTAAAACGGGTTAGCCGGTCGGGCGCATCCATAGCGACGTTGCGACTCCCCTGTTGCCACAACAAAAAACGGTACTGGAGTCCATTTTATTGCACCCGTATCGATCATACTAAGCCCGATTGTTGTCGAATTAGGACTGTGGGGCCTTTGAATTCAACGCAAAACGGCTAAGGCGCAGAGGCGCTGTGACATGATGGGGGTACCGTAATTACGTCCTTGTGTGTCGGTCTTACTTGCAGAGGTGGGACCCTGTAGCTTGGCGAGCTATTATCCAACCTTAGCTTTTCTCCGCACTAAGATATGACATGGTACATGGTCGTCCCGTGGATTTGTGTCGCGAGGCAGGATCAAGCAACAGCCTGAGAGAGCGGCAACTGTTAGGTAGTGGCGTCGCCTGTTGTAGTTTCGACGCACCGAACTATCGAGCAGCGAAAACGTGAACGAGGAAAGCGTTTTCTTTATGCAGCGGTTACGAATCCACTCAGCTACTGGAATGCTGGCAATTGGCTCCCATGCACCGCAATTGAATGCCTAGCGGGCTTTCTCGGTTTGACTCGATTTATTGGATGTGGGTTTAGAGTGCCAGAACTTGGTGTCGACTCACTATTTAACAGGGTTTACCGGGTTATCCTCGAGCCAGTTCGGCAGTTTTTCCACCATGAGTCGAATGGCGTCTCGCACGCGGCGATAATGATCCAAAGCTCGTTCTCGACTGAGCTCCCCTGCGGCAAGACGCGGAGGGTCCTCGAATGGCATATGTATAACTCGCGAGGCACCGGGTACGCTCGGGCAGGCCTGTGCCGCATTATCGCAAAGTGTCACGACAAGGTCGAAATTCTCAACCGGCAGTTGGTTCAGCGTCTTGCTTGCCTGGCCCCTAATGTCGACACCTGCCTCGCGCATTACCGCGACAGCGTCCGGATTCAAGCCGTATGCCGCGGTACCTGCCGAATAGGCCTCTATCGACTGGCCGTATAAGTGCCTGACCCAACCTTCTGCCATTTGGCTACGGCAGGAATTGCCAGTACATAGGAACAAGACTCTGGGCTTTCGAGCTGCTTGCCTCGATTCGGAAGTCATCGCACGGCCGCCTGTCTCTCGGTAGCTTCGAATACTAACACCGTTAAGGTTCTAATACAGTTCGGCGCTTGGTGACCGTCCACCAAGCATCGATCTGTGCTGCAAGGGACTTTACCAGTTCCGGATGAGCTGCAGCCAGGTTGTGCTTTTCATGCGGATCTTCCAGTAAGTCGAATAATTGTGGTCGAAGGTTGTTTCGCGGATGAAGCTCGGCGTGCCGGCCAGCGTCGCCATCGTAAGACAAAAGAAGTTTCCAGCGATCGTGAATGATCCAGCGGAAAAGGAGCGATTCCTCCGGATCATGTACATCGGCCACGTCGTGGGCAAACGTCGCACCGTAGATCGTGTCACGGTCGATAGGCCGGTTTTGTTCCATGAAAGGTAACAAGTTAATACCTGGCATTCCTTCAGGAATAGCTACTCCTATAGCCGAAAGTACCGTTGGAGCGATGTCGATGCTACTTACAAGATCGCGACGCTTTTGTGGCGAAAGCCTCCCGGGCCAACGAAACATAATAGGTTGCCGTACTCCACCTTCGTACGGAGATTGTTTGGATCGCAGCGCAAACCGGGGCCTTTCTGGGTCCTGTATCCACCCGTTGTCGGCTAAATAAATTATCAACGTATCGTTCTTTAGACCTCGCCTTTCTAGATAGTCCAGAAGAGCTCCACATGTTTCGTCAAACCACTCACACATCGCATAATATCGCGCGACATGCAGGGACGAAACGTGCTCTTGATACTTGGCTAACAATCGGTCCGGGGGATTGTGCGGCGTATGAGGCATCATAGGAGCGTACCAAACAAAGAATGGTTTTTGAGCCGCTATCGCCTGGTCGATGAATGTGAAAATAGGCTCTAAACCTTCTCGGCCTATTTTCAGCCCGTCGTCTCCGTGCCGCCCACCTGGGTGTGGAAAACCTCGCGTCATCCCGTGCGTAAAACCTCCCCGCGTAAACGACCCTTCCCACCACTTGCCCGATTGGAAGCTCCAGTAGCCCTTGGTTTGGAGAATGCGTGGCATAGTAGGCACACGGTCGATTTTTTCGATCATCTGTTCTTGCAAGCGTGCATACTCCGGGGAGCGCGGCGCCGTGCGCAATGGAGACGGATCGTTGCCTGTAATGCCGTGCTGATGAGCGTAGAGGCCGGTAATCAGAGTAGCCAGCGACGGTCGGCACAAGGCCGTCGGCACGTAGCCTCGCTCGAACACCACACTCTCCGCCGCTAAACGGTCCAGGTGTGGTGTACGAATGATGGGGTGCCCCATGAAGCTGTAGTCGGTCCATGCCTGGTCATCGGAGATGATCAAAATAATATTGGGCAGTCGTTCGCCTGCCCACCCGACCAAAAGGGTACACATCCATAGCCCTAGCGCAGCAACGCCAGCAGCCACGTAATACCTTTGGTGACTCATTTTGGCCCTGCTCCTCTTGTAGTCTATATTGCCCGCATAGTAAAAACAGAGCCCACGACTACGTCAACCGTGCACCTCGTTGTCACTTTGCGGCATGATATGAACAGGCTCACGATTACCAAGGTAATATCGCAACAAAAATGTGATATTAGAAAACGAATAATATGTGGTAAATAAAATAGGCACATCTTGTATCCGTATACACCATATTACAACGCGCCCGCGCGTCACGATGAGCGCTAAGATTTGGGGTTTTTGTGCGTGTTATATCCACTTTTCTCATATGCGAAATCTCCAAGTAGCGGGCTAGCCTACTAGCGCCGGTTGGGATGTTGTACATCGTCAGGTAGCGGCCCTGCCAGGGGCGGTGATTCATAGTAGCGTCCACCATTGATCAGGCGCGGATCCCCAGTGCGCTGTAACTCAGCAATCAAGCGCTGCTCAAGGTCACGGCGAACGGCCTCGTATTCGGGTGTGTCAGCCAGATTGGTTATCTGAAAGGGATCCGAGCGAACATCGTATAATTCGACACGCGGTCGTCGTTCATAAGCCAAACAAAAAAGTGGGCGCACGGAAGGTTTGCCGCGTCGAGTGACGACCCAAGCTTTGGTAGGGCTGGCATCGTCATCGGCCAGAGTAACGAACGTACGCGCAGTAAGTTCGTCGAACGAGGGCTCTTGATCGCTTCCTAAACGGTACGGGTCACCCATCGGATATCGCTCAGGTCGAAAGTTGATAATGAGCAGATACTCCATGGTACGGATGGCCCGCTGCGGGTATGGCAGGTAGCCATCACGAGCCATCTCCACGTGGCGTTCACGGCCGGTAACGATCCAAGTGCGACTTGGATCAACCAGTCCTGATTTATCGGCTCGTAAGAGGGGCCACAAGCTTCTTCCGGTCATGACAGGCGGTACGCCAACACCGGCAGCTTCGAGCAATGTGGGAGCAAGGTCCGGCAAATTGACGAAATCATCGACAATGCGCGATGGTGAAACTCCAGGCCCCGCCACGATCAGCGGTACCCGCGTACCGAAATCATACAAGGTACATTTTCCCCGTAAGAAACCTGGCGGGCCATGATCACCGCTGATGATGATAAGAGTGTCTTGCAACAAGTTACGACTGGTAAGTTCTTCCAGAAGCACACCCACAGCGGCGTCAAAAGCTTGGATCTCTCCTAGGTAGTCGGTCCAGTCTTCACGTACCACCGGTACATCGGGTAGAAACGGTGGCAAATGCCCCTGAAACTGCTCAGGGTCGATATTCCACAGGGCTTTACCAGAGCCGGGCTGATAAGCTCGGTGTACGTTCGTGGGACCAAACCAGAAACAAAACGGTTTGTCGGGTGGTCGTGAATCCAAGAACTCTCGAAAATTCGCGCGCACTTCCCCCAGCAGCTCGTCTTTGGCCTGCTCGACAGTCTTACCTGCAGCAACCAGACGTGTAGCATTTTGCGAAAACTGATTGAAACGCCGTCCATGGCGTTCAAACGCGTGAGCCTGCCCACCATAAGGGGCATCGGCAGGTGTACCCGGACTCCAGACCTTGTAAGACTTACCGATGTAGTAGCCGGCATCGCGCAATAGAAGCGGCCAAGTGGGGATTGACTCATCCCAACGCGCTCCCTGAAGAATGGCTCCGCGTCCCGTGCGCCAAAAGTACTGTCCCGACAACAAAGCGCTGCGACACGGCGTACACGATGGAGCATTGACAAAAGCATGCCGAAAGAGCACTCCCCGTGCTGCTACGGCATCAATGTTCGGTGTGGATACCCCGAAGGATATACCTGGTTCCCCATCGGCTGTACGATAACAACTGGCGATCCGTCCCCAGTCATCAGCAAAAATAAATAAGATATTCGGACGTTCCTCGTTTGCTTGCGCACTGGGCCCAAACAACCCCTGACTTCCAATAATGGCGACCAAAAATCCGACCACGAGGTGATACCAGCACCATGGACGCGGTCGATGCAATGCTTCCAGGAAGCCACTACTACGTCTATGACAGAACATGGTGCCCTCCTCTACGGAGCCGACGGGTCCAGCAGCGAATTCCACCCGAAAAAACAGCCCAGGAATCTCTCAATCAACTTTTCACTGTAAAACTACGGGAGTAGTGTTTGCCTGCGGCGGTCCTGGCGTGGACCGACCATCTGCAATAATTTTTTCTAGCAATGCTCGTAATTGTCGTACTCGGTCGGGTTCTTTATCCCATACGTTGTCTCGTTCGCCCAAATCAGTGGACAAATTGTAAAGTTGCACTTCCGGCAGATTACGCGCGGCGGGTGAACCGGGACGCGGATTGCTCCATCCGCCGGAGTCCGGACAAAGAAGTAATTTCCAATGGCCTTGCCGAATCGCAAACGAACCGTTCACGGAGTGGGAAACCAGGTGCGTGCGCTTGGCACTGCCACCGGTAAGAGAACCGAGAAAACTGATACTGTCCTCGGCAGCATCCACTGGCAGGTCGACCTGCAGGATCTCAGCCACAGTGGCCATAACATCGGTCAGGCAGACGAGGTGGTCCGATACGGTACCCGGCGCAACGATGTTGGGCCAGCGCACCAGGAACGGTACCCGATGACCGCCTTCGAATAGGTCAGCCTTAGCACCGCGAAGCGGTCCGCTTGGGAAATGCCCAAACTGAGCTAGCTCATCGAACTTGGCCTGAGGCGAACAACCGTTATCACTGGTAATTATGACTAATGTATTGTCCGTAAGACGATGTTGATCGAGCGTGTCGAGCACTTGCCCGATAACGTGATCGGTTTGCATGACGAAGTCGGCGTAGGGATTCATCCCGCTTTTACCCTGCCACTCAGAAGTGGGAAGTATCGGCGTGTGTGGTGACGCCAGCGGCAAATAAAGGAAAAACGGCTTACCGGATCGCGCAGCTTCGGCCTGCTGCGCAATATAGCGACAGGCCCGATCACCCAACGTAGGCAGTACATCGGCGGCATCGAAACCTGGCGCCGCGGGCCCTTTTCGGGTACGCCCTGGAGTGCGTCCTAACATCAGTGGGAAATCACGGTCCTCTGTGGGCACGACGGTCACACGATCATTTTCAATGAACGTATAGGGCACCATGTCTAGAGACGCACTAATTCCGAAGAACTGATCGAAGCCCACGGCATTCGGCCCATTGCGGATCGGTAACGCATATTCGACGTTGAACACCTGCTCGCGCGGCTCGATAGAAAGCGGCGAGATGCTGGCCCCAGGCTTAACCGCCCAGTCCATACCCAAGTGCCATTTGCCGATGCAGGCCGTATGGTAGCCGTGTTGTTTCAGCAAAGCCGGCAGGGTAAGCCGGCCTTCTTCGATGAGCCGAGCACTGAGACCACCGAGCACACCTCGCTTCAGACGGGAGCGCCAGTTGTAGCGGCCCGTAAGTAAACCGTAGCGTGTCGGCGAGCATACAGACGAACTGGTGTGGGCATCTGAAAAGCGCATCGCTTCACGTGCGAACGCATCGATATGCGGCGTCGGAATCTTGCCGCCATAGCAACCTAGATCTGCATATCCGAGGTCATCACAAAGGATCAAAACGATATTGGGTTTTTGGGCGGCGCATGCGGCGGACTGCGATAAGCCCTGTTTCCATACGGCTAGCGCAATCACCCACCACCACACTGGATTCCTCGTCGGAAGACGAATTTGGCGAAGCATTCTGTAGTCCCGGGTTATGGTAAAATACGAAACCCGTGGGCACATCCCGGTCGGTGCGGTTACCCTACAGCGAGCTGGTGTACCCGTCCACACTGGCAAGAACACCATGGTGCGCGCGCATCACGGGGCAACCAATAACGGTGCCCACAATTCGGAACGGACCTGGGGAATTTCGCCCGTGGGGGGCATGGTGGAGGCTACCGCTTGACGCATTTGTTCGGCAAGCTGCTCGACGACTGCTTGATACTCGGGTTTGCCAGCCAGGTTGGTCAGTTCCCGCGGGTCTTTTTCGTGATCGTATAACTCCCGTCCCTCTCGACCTTCGTCCCACTCCGTGTAGCGCCAGCGGGCGGTCCGCAAACTATAGCCGAAAAATCGGCGCCCGCGATCGCCAACAGCCGGGCTGGCACCAGCACGGCGAATATTTCCCCCGCGGACTACCTGCGTTAAAGCCCAACCTCGGCCCGTGTAATTCGGGTCGCGTAGCATCGGCACCAGGCTCTGTCCCTGGAGATTTTCCGGCTGTGGAATGCCGCACAGTTCGGCCAAAGTGGGAAACAGATCTATTTGAGACACAGGTGTCGGCACCGCCGAGCCAGGTTGCGTGACACCGGGCACCACCATTAAGAACGGGACGCGAGCACTTTCTTCAAAAAGACTTTGCTTCTGCCATAGCCCGTGCTCACCCATGTGGTATCCGTGATCGCTGGTGAAGACGATGATGGTTGACTCGGCCAGCCCCAGCCGATCCAGGGCATCGAGAATACGCCCCACCTGTGCGTCCATGAAGCTGATAGAAGCATAATAAGCCTGCCGGCATTGCCGTCGAAGCCCGTCGGTTAACTTATCCTGCTCGCGCTTGTAACTGGCGAGCCCGGCCGGCGGAATGTCTTTTTGATCGTCTTCGATCCCCGTTACCACAGGCATTTGTTCCTCGGGATATAAACCAAAATAAGGATCCTTCGGCGCGACATACGGAGTATGCGGCCGGAAGAAGCCGACTGCCAGGAAGAATGGTCGGTGTCGCTGGCGTGCGCAACGCTCCAATACCCATTCGGCCTCACGAGCGATCAGACCGTCCGTATGAAATTCATCACTTTTCGGAGAGGCATACCAACTGAGGGTGCCGCCGAAAGAGCCAGGAATTAAGGAAAAAATGTGGGGATGTTCCTCGAGTCGATCGACTCCTGCCGGATTGATCTCCAACTCCCAGGATGCCGGATCGTCGTGACCGTCGGTACCGATAGAATTCGGTACGTTGTAATGATAGAGCTTGCCGATGCGGGCGGCGAAATAACCTTGCCTCCGAAACGCCTGAGGCAAACTGACTTGGCTGGGAATCGTTTGACGGAATATCTGAGCATTGGCCAGAATGCCCGTGCTGTTAGGATACAATCCGGTAAGCATGGAATTACGGCTCGGGCCGCATAAGGGAAACGTACAGTAGGCTCGATCGAACCGCGTGCCGCGCGACGCTAAACGGTCGATGTTGGGAGTCTTGGCCAGTGAATCACCATAGCACCCCAACATGTTGTTCAAATCGTCGGACATGATGAGCAGCACGTTGTAGCGCTGCTGGCCTTGAAGACTTACGGTGAGCACCACGGACATCGCGGCCAAAACGAGCGGACAAAACCATCTCATGGGTAACCCTCCCAAATAGAAAACGAGCCGTTCATCGACTTTTCCAGTTTGTCCTGCACGCCTCCAACCTGCACTTACGGAGCCCGTATGGGCCAATGGGGTGAATCCGTTCGCGCTGTTTTCAGACACTGGTCCAGCTTCTGCACGAGTTCCGGATGCTGGTTAGCTATGTTGTGCATTTCTGCTGGATCCGTCGCTAGATCGTACAGTTCCAACGGGGCCGAGGCGGATCGCTCGCGTATTGCTTTCCAGCGACCTTGGTAAAGAACGGCCTGACTGAAGCCCCGCTCGTGAAATTCCCAGTAAAGGAATTTGTGCTTCTTCTGTTCCTTCGAGCGCCCCATAAGCGTTGGCACGAAGCTAATCGAATCGTTCGGCTGGGGAACTGCCACGCCGGCCAATTCGCACGCAGTGGCCATAAAATCGCCGAAGTACCCTACGTGATCCGAGACGCCGGGCGAAATCCGGCCGGGCCACCACGCAATAAAGGGTACACGAATGCCGCCTTCGGTTAAGCTGCGTTTCATCCCTCGTAGTGGGCCACTAGGACGGAATCGCTCCGGGTTCTGGCCGCTTTCATGGTGCGGACCGTTGTCGCTTGTAAAGATAACGAGCGTGCGCTCGGCCAAACCCAGCTCCTCCAACCGTTGGCGCAACCGGCCCACGTAGCTATCGAGGCGCGTGATCATGGCAGCGTGACCTTTGTCTGGCTCCGGCCAATCGGTTAACGCATAGGGACCGAAATCCGGAACATGCGCCCCGTTTTTTAATGCCCGTGTACGCTCGTTGTTGGCATGGGGAATGACTGGATTCCAATAGACAAAAAAGGGTTGGCTTTGATGTCTCGCGATGAATTTCAGTACTTCGTCGATGAAAAGATCGTCGGCAAACAATACCGGGTCTTCGGAGTAGCCGGCGCCGGAATCACCCACGGGCACGATCGGGTTAGGGAGCATCAGCTTCGCTTCATTGCGCCATAAGAAAGTGGGAAAATGGTTGTGTGCGTGAGTTTGGTTGAGATAGCCGAAGAAATAGTCAAAGCCGTGACGACGTGGAAGACCCGTTTCAGCCGGACCTATGTCACCGAGTCCCCATTTGCCAATGAGTGCGGTAGCGTAGCCAGCTTGCTGTAAGACGAAGGCGACGGTCACATCCTCCGGACGCAGCGCTTGGGCTTGTGGGTTGGTTCGCCCGGCATTACCCCGAACCGTAGTATGCCCTTGATGTAAACCGGTCATTAATACGCTGCGTGACGGCGCGCAGACAGTTGCTCCAGCGTAAAACTGAACGAAACGCAATCCATCGTCTGCTAACCGATCGATATGTGGCGTGCGAATCACTTGCTGGCCGTAACAGCCTAACTCACCATATCCCAAATCATCCGCCATCACCCAGATAATGTTAGGCCGGTCGGCTGCTTCTGCCGACAACGTCCCGCTGCCCCGCGTCGCAATCAGTACAGCGAACCCGATAGTCCAGAGAAAGTAACCGGCCCAGTGTCGTTTTCTCAAGCGTCGCATAAGCACCCCCTCGATTACGGCGCTCTAAAGGCTCTCATTGTAACTTTGCCTCGATTCGATTGCACGTTGCCGCTCGTCGGAACTTCGACCGTCACCGTAGCCGACGCTCGGGCCAAAATCCACGCACTCGGTGGGCCATCTTACAATAGGCGACTAGGGATCCTTGTAAAATATGGGCGCTTTAAAAGTGCCGCCATTACCTTTCCAATCAGGGACTCGTGGCTCGTTTTCAAACTGTTCAACAGGAGACGCGGTTCATGCCGGAAAATCAACAGCCCAACAGCCAATCATCCGCCCTAGCGTTTGCAATTGCCCGTATCGCGATGATCAGCGTTAGTCTCGGATCGGTCACCTTGGTGGCTATACTGGTGTGGCGTTCTATGCGCGAAACATTAGACGCGGAAAACACGCCCAATTACGTTCCCACGGAATGGACAACGCCGATGAATCAGGAACATTTCAATCCGGTCCAGGTCGTCAAAGCTGCCGAGCCGATAACCCGATTTCCGATCGTGTCTGCTTCCGTGGCATCTTCGTGGATCGAAGATGATGAACAGGTTATTGCGGTCGAGGTCAATGGCCAAACGCGTGCCTACTCTTTGAATATGCTCACAGGACCAGATCGCGAAATCATCAATGATGAGTTAGGCGGAGAACCAATAGCGGTGACGTGGTGTCATTTGTGTAACAGTGCGGTAAGTTTTTCGCGTCGGGTCGACGAGCAGGTACTGACCTTTGCGGTGTCGGGCCTGTTGTGGGAAGGTAATCTGGTGATGGTTGACCAGCCGACGGGTACATTGTGGAGTCAACTTCAGGCCCAAGGTATGCGGGGGCCTCTTGCGGGACATTCGCTGCGGCTTATTCCAGCGGTGGTGACAACCTGGAGAGAGTGGAAGCGGCACCACCCCGACACCACTGCCGCCGCAATGAGCCGCACGGTGGCACATTATCGTCGCGCCGGCGCCGACCCGCATATGGGGCTCTGTTTAGCGATTCACGTAGGAGATGAGGCGGTCGCGATCGACTTTGCCGACCTGGCTCGGGAAACGGCAATCGAACTGTCGATCCATGGCGTGCCGGTGCTGGCCGTTTTTGACAGCAATAGTTTTACCGCAGGTGCTTATGACCGTCGCTTGGATGAACGCGAGCTGTCGTTCACGGTCGTTGACGGCGAGATTAAAGAGATTTCAAGCGGCAGCCGACTCGATGTAATTACCGGACGTTTCGTTGTTGGAGCACTAAACGGAACCAAGTTGCGCCCTGTGCCATCCATGATCGCTGATCCAGCTACATGGAGTCTGTTTCATCCGCGCGGCCGATTGTGGAACACTTCCTGGAACACGCCCAAAAACGCCTCCTCACCTCAGTAACGGCGCTCTGGAAAACGCCACGGGGAAACAGCACTCGGCTACGCGTGCCCTCACCGTGCGCCGATCGTGCGAGCTTTTTAGCCTTCCTACTCCTTTGCGCCTATGCGTCGTTGCGCGAAATCACTCTACATCCTGTAGCCAACCCAATGGTAAGGGTCGCAACCCTCGAAGCCCTTGGGCAACCGGGGTGTACGGCCCGAGAATGTCGTTAAGCTAATAGGTGGCTGTCAAAGAGCAAACCGGGCATATCTTGCGCAGCACGAGTTTTGTGGCCTTTTCATTTATCGAGCTTAAACTGTGACGCCTATGGTGAACAAATACCAATCGAGACTAAGGAGGGTGTGACCCGTGACATTGTCTCAACGGCGCGAACACGTGGAAAGTTACCCCAGTAGCGTGCTGCTGGAGCCAGCTCCTGGAATTCAAGTCAGCATGATGGCTTGTGGTGCTTTGGGAGCATGTGGGCTGACGACTTGTCTTGTGTCCATCGCACCCGGCAAGCAGCTTCCCTACCACACGCATCCGACGGGGGAGGCGATCGTCGTACTGGAAGGCCAGGCACTGGCCGATGTCGACTGCCGTCGGTATGTCCTGGAACCCTATGACGCCTTGTATGTTCCCCAGGGGGTAGTACATGGTCTGGCAAGCGCTCGCAATGACCAACCGGTTTGGCTGGGCACGGCCTTTCCCACTGCAGAAGTCACTCGCCAATTTGTCAATCCTCCAAAGACGCTCACCTGGCAAGCCATGCCGCGGCCAAGCGATCCGGAGTCGCTGCGGCTGTGGCGGTTAGCAGAACCCTATTCGATTTCGGATCGCATCGAAACGTGGGATCTTTTCGCTGGCCGGTGGAAGTCCGAGGGTGTCTGTGGCGGCATTGCTACGTTTGCGCCGGGAGCTGGTTTGGCGTGTCACGTTCACCCATTCGACGAATCAATCACGATCCTGCAGGGTGTAGCTACGTGCTGGGTAGCTGGCCGACAATACAGCTTATCGGAACGAAGCACCATCCTGGTGCCCTCGCATTTGCCACACCGGTTTATCAACACCGGCCAGCAACCCATGGTAATGTTGTGGGTATATGCAGCCAGTGAACCCGCTCGGACATTCGTGGACCCGAGTTTGTGTGAACCAACGATTCTCGAAAGATAGGCTGGAGATACGCGTGAGGGTACTGTGTAGCGCGGAGCGGACGGTTTCGTGAGGGCATTGGAGCGTGTTGAGTACATCAACAGGAGAACGAACCATGGGGAGACGACCACAGAAGGCTCTGATTTATGTCTGGCTCGTGGCGATGACTTCCGGTCTTGGGATATTTGGATGGCTAGTGGGTGGCAGGTGCGTCGGAGCTACTCGTGACGCGGCTTTTCCAGAAAAGCCTAACCTAGTCATTCTATTTGCGGACGATCTTGGGTACGGCGATTTAGGATGTTTCGGCCACCCATCGATCCGTACACCACATCTGGACCGGATGGCAGCCGAAGGGATGAAGCTCACCCAGTTCTATGTGGCCGCTCCTGTGTGCACCCCTAGCCGTTCAGCTTTGCTAACCGGACGTCTACCAATTCGCAATGGCATGTATGGTCAAAGGCGACGCGTATTTTACCCCGACTCGACTGGCGGATTGCCTGATGAGGAACTGACTTTGGCGGAATTGTTGCGCCAGCGAGGCTACGCGACGGCCTGCATCGGCAAATGGCACCTTGGGCATTTACCCCAGTATTTACCCACGCGCCACGGATTCGATTGCTACTTTGGTTTACCTTATTCGAACGATATGCAAAACGTCCGGCAAGGGCATCCTCCACTACCGTTGATGCGTAACGAAGAGATTATCGAGCAGCCGGTCGATCAATTCACCTTGACTCGCCGCTATACGGAAGAAGCAGTCAACTTCGTTCGCAATTCGAAGGAAAAACCTTTTTTCCTGTATTTGGCATACACCTTCCCTCATGTACCACTTTATGCATCAAAGGATTTCCGAGGGCGCAGCCGACGTGGGCTTTACGGCGACGTGGTCGAAGAGTTGGACTGGAGCGTCGGCGTGATTCTCCAAATGTTGCGGGAGGAAGGCTTGGCGGAGCGAACCTTGGTGTTTTTCACCAGCGACAATGGTCCATGGCTCATCCAGCGATTAAACGGGGGCTCAGCTGGCTTACTGCGTGACGGAAAAGGGAGCACGTTTGAGGGTGGCATGCGCGTCCCGGCGATCGCCTGGTGGCCGGGTACAATTGCCCCAGGGCAAGTTTCTATGGAATTGGCCTGTAGCATGGATCTTTTTACGACGGGACTTAAGCTAGCTGGTGCCGAAGTGCCCAGCGATCGCATTATCGACGGGGTGGATATGACGCCCATTTTCCGCGGTGAACCGGGATTGCGCCGAGTGATGTTCTAGGAACGTCTGATCAACTGGCGGTAAACGAGCGTATTGGCTCGATGGATAGTGT